>NZ_JAPSHJ010000003.1:58213-159070 GCF_031179985.1 Arthrobacter sp.
CCCGTTCGCGACCCCTGGAGACGAACCTTGCGGCGAGGGACTCCGCCAGATCCAGGTAGGTGAGAACCAGATGATTCTGGAACGTGAGTTGAATCTGGCCTTGCTGGTTCTGTCGCGGCTGGTTGTGTGCCGGCTGGTTGTGCCCTTGCTGGATGTGCGCAGGCCGGGTATGTACAGGCCGGTTTTGTGCCGGCCGTGTGCTTCGTCCGGTTGCCGGGAGCAACGGCAGGGAAGGCTGGGTTTCCCGCATGTCGTTCGTTCCTTCGTGCTGGAGCGTTCGAAAAGCCCGTGGCAAGACTTATCAGTAGCGAACCATAAGGTTGCTTATTAAACAATGCCCGGTAGCGTTATTCGAAGAACTTGCCTGAACCTGGGAACGGTGCCATTGGCACTTCTGGAGCCATGGCCACCAGTTGAACGGAAGGAGCATTCGAGATGCGCGTCGTTATCGTAGGAGCCAGCGGCAATGTTGGAACGGCCGTGCTTCGCAGGCTCCAAAGGGAGCGTTCGGACAAGCCTGACCTGGAACTGGTTGGAGTGAGCAGGCGGGTTCCCGACTCCTCCAAGTCACCGTTCAATGGCATCTTGTGGCACGCGCTGGATGTTGGGGCAGAAGAGGATAGACACCGGCTCAGTGCGGCCCTCAAAGGTGCCGATGCAGTGGTGCATCTCGCCTGGCAGATTCAACCAAACCACGATCTGGATCGGCTCTACCGCACCAACGTGACAGGCACCGCCAACATGCTCAGCGCAGCCAGGGATGCCGGCGTAAAGCACATCGTATGCGCTTCCTCCATCGGCGCATACAGCCGTGCAGCCAGCAAGGAATCCCGGGTCGACGAGAGCTGGCCGGCTGGCGGCATCCCCGGTTCGCACTACAGCCGGCACAAGGCCGAGCAGGAGGCCCTGCTGGACAGCTTCATGGCCGAGAACCCGGCTGTTGTCGTGGCCCGACTAAGGCCGGGCCTGACTTTCCAGCGTGATGCCGGATCCGAGATCGGAAGGTACTTCCTCGGCCCGCTGATCCCGAAACTCCTGCTGGGCAAACCCAGGACGCCCATCCTTCCCGTTCCCCCGCAGTTTGTTTTCCAGGCCGCCCACGCCGACGACGTTGCTGACGCCTACTGGCGGGTTCTTGACCGCAGAGCGGAGGGCGCCTTCAATATTGCCGCCGAACCCGTGGTGACCCCCGAGGGGTTGGCTGCACTGTTCCACGCAAAGCGCTGGCTGCCCATCCCGGTACGCATGGTCCATGCCGCAGCGGATCTCAGCTGGAGGCTTCATTTACAACGAACTGATGCCGGCTGGGTGGACATGGCCGAAGGGGCTCCCATCATGGACACCACCCGGGCCAGGGAAGTTCTCGGCTGGACACCCCAGGTATCCTCGCTGGATGCCATCAGGGAAGTACTGGCAGGGCTGGGCTCGGGGCAGGGGGTAGCAGCATCGCCCGCCATGCACCCGCGGCCGCTGCTTGGACCGGCCGGGCTTCGGAGGCAGGCGATGCGCAGGGTGGCCGTACGCAGTGGCGCGTTGCGAAGCGAGGCTTTGCGTCGCCAGGTGCTCCGCACGCCCGGCGGACAGTAGCAGCAGACCTAAGCGCAAGTAATGCCTGGCGGCCAAGCCACCAGGCATTACTGCGGGCCCTGTTGGGACTCTATGGGCGCCCGTCGTCCTGCCGGCCGCGGTCTTCGGCATCACGGCCAGCGGAATCGCGGTCGGAAGGGCCCCGGTCAGGAACACCATGTTCAACATGGCTCTGATCACGGCCGCGGGCCTGATCCTGACGGTTCTTTGTGTCAACGTCCGGATCAAGTGAATCAGCGTGCTGCCGCCGTTCAACTGACTCATTACGGAGCGACTCAGCCTCGTTCTGCCGCTTCTCAGCTTCCTGACGCATCCTCTCGGCATCAACCTGAGCCTGTTCGGCATCTGCGCGGGCCTTGATGGCATTGGCGTCACGCTCACGGGCGTCGAGTTCGATGTTTTCCGCCGTGCGGCGCATCTCGCCCGCCTGTTCACGCTGTTCGGCGACATGCCTGTGATGCAGCTCCTCCTTGCGCTTCCGCGCGGCCATCAGTCCCAGAACGAGCGCCGCCACAACGACGATTCCTATCACGATCCACACCCAGACCATTGCATCCATGGGATATTCAACCCTTTCAATTCACGCAAGATCCGGCCATTTTCATTGCCGTCCTTACTGTTCCGCAGTACCCCAACCCGTCCACTTGAAAGATCTTAGAAAGGGTACTTACTATTCGATAGTAATCATGCTTACTATTTAGTGCCAGTAATGCTGGTTCTTGATCAGCAGCCGACCTTTTGAGAAAGAGAGCGAAGATGACAGAGAACCAATGGCCGCAGGACGGAAGCTACGGCACCGCTCCGGCCGATGCGCGATCGACCGACCCGTATGACCCCGCCTACCCTGCAGGAACAACCACTTCCGCAGGGATGCAGTCCGGCGCGGAGACCGAGTCATCCAAAAAGGACGCCATGAAGACTGAGGCCGGGGAAGTCGGCAGGCAGGCCGGCGACTCCGCCCGGAACGTGGCGGAAACTGCAAAGACTGAGGCAGCAAATGTTGCAACAGAGGTCAAGACGAACGCCAAAGACCTGCTGTACCAAGCAAAGTCCGACCTGACAGACCAGGCAGGAACCCAGCAGCAGAAAGTCGCTGAAGGCCTGCGAGCCATTTCCAGCCAACTGCACTCCATGGCCTCGGCCCCTGATGAACAGGGTGTCGCATCGGATCTTGTCCGACAGGCAGCAGAGCGCTCCTCCTCAGTTGCTTCGTGGCTTGAAGCACGGGATCCAGGTTCGCTGCTGGACGAAGTAAAGTCCTTTGCCCGCCAGCGGCCGGGAACCTTCCTCCTGCTTGCAGCCGGAGCAGGCGTCCTGGCTGGCCGCTTGACCAAGGGCTTGACCTCCGGTTCACCTGATTCCGGAATGGGCACCAGCACCGGTCGCAGTACCGGAATGGCTGAGCCAATGCCCGGAGGGATGGCAGTTCCGCCACCACCGGTCCAGTACCCGGCACCCACAACGAGCACTGCCGGAGTTGCAACAGGGACTGGAGGCCAAACGTATCCGCCTAACCCTATGGAGGGCACAGGAACCACGAGCGGCGGTCAGTGGGACGATGACCCGCTGGCAGGCGACCGCGTTGGTGAGAGCCCCTTATCGGGGAGCAGCCCGACTGAGGACCCGTATCGCGACGATCCGTTTGATGGTGGGCGTCGATGAACAGCCAGATGCCGGAGCCTCCTCCCTCTGAGGCGCATATGAAAGCGGACAACTCCTCGCTGGGCGATCTGCTGGGCGATGTCACCAGGGACATTTCCACGCTGATGCGCCAGGAAGTTGAGTTGGCCAAGGCTGAGATCAAGCAGTCAGGAACCCGGGCCGGGAAAGGTGCAGGCCTTTTGGCCGGCGCTGGCGTGGCCGGGCACTTCGTGCTGCTGTTCCTCTCCGTGGCTCTCTGGTGGGGACTGGGCAACCTGATCGGGCACGGCTGGTCCGCCGTCGTCGTCGCCGTAATCTGGGCCATCATCGCAGCCATCCTCGCGTCCATGGGCCGCAAGGAACTCAAGGCGATCAAGGGCATGCCGCAGACAGCGGAAACTCTCCAGGAGATTCCACCCACCCTGAAACCAAATACCTAGATCGAGCAAGGACACACGATGACCGAAAACCCGGACGCAATCCGCGCCGACATAGAAGCAACCCGCGCACGGCTAGGCACCAATGTGGATGCTGTGGCAGACAAAGTCACACCGTCCAACATCGTCCACCGCCAGACCGACAAGGTAAGGGAAGCCGTTTTTGGAGTGAAGGAGAAAGTCATGGGAGCAGCCGAGAACACCGCTGACCGTATGCATTCAGCCCAGCAAGGCAGCGGTTCCGCCCTTAGTGACGCCGGTGCCGCCATCAGTGAGGCACCCCAGCAGGTCAAGGCAAAAGCCCAGGGTAATCCGCTCGCTGCCGGGCTGATCGCGTTCGGCGCGGGAATGCTCCTCTCTTCACTGATCCCGGCAAGTGAGAAGGAACGTGAGGCGGCCCAGCAAATCAAGACAGCCGCAGAACCCCTCACCACGCAGCTGACGGAAACAGCCAAGGACATGGCCCAAGGACTGAAGGAACCTGCCCAGGAAGCCATGGAAAATGTCAAGACTAGTGCTGCAGAGGCCACCGAACACGTCAAAGGCGAGGGCCAGACGGCAGTGGAGGATGTCAAGTACAGGGCAACAGACGCCAAGGACAACGTCCAGAACACCTGACCATGCCACGTTCGGCCAGGCCGGCCGCCCGCACCAGCGGGCCGGCCGGCCTACCCGTTTATGCTTCCCCTCACGCGTAGCCAAACGCCCCACAAGGAAATCCGGCAGATTTGAGGATAGTTCCCATGGCCAGAAACAACTTCTCTGCGAAGAACAGCTCAAACGCAGGCGCCGAGACAGCTGACAACAGCACAGCAAAGGCCCGAACAGCTCCCGCCCCGGACGATGCGAGCAAACCCGACAGCCCCCGGGACATCAGCAAACCGTCCTGGAAATACATTGCCCGGAAGTCGTTCAGGGAGTTCATAAGCGATCAGTGCCAGGATCTGGCCGCAGCCCTGACATATTTCGGAGTATTGTCGATGTTCCCGGCCCTGCTTGCACTGGTGTCGTTGCTCGGTGTATTTGGCCAGGCGGAAAGGACCACCGCGGGGCTGCTGGATATCGTTCAGGGTATTGCGCCTGGCGGCACGGTGGACTTCATCCGGCAACCGGTTGAGGAGCTGGTGAACTCTCCGGCTGCAGGGTTCACGCTGGTCATCGGTATTCTGACTGCCCTCTGGTCTGCCTCCGGCTACGTAGGAGCCTTCGGCCGGGCCATGAACCGGATCTATGAGACCGATGAAGGCCGTGGTTTCGTCAAACTTCGCGGCACAATGCTGGGTGTCACCGTCGTAACCGTGCTTCTCGTGGCATTGATCGCGGCCATGCTGGTCCTCAGCGGTCCTGTTGCTGAGGCCGTAGGAAACGCCATTGGATTGGGTGGGGCCTTCCTCACCACCTGGAACATCCTGAAGTGGCCGGTCATCGTGCTCCTGGTGGTTGTGGCCATTGCCATCCTGTACTACGCCACCCCCAATGTGAAGCAGCCCAAGTTCCGCTGGATGAGCATGGGCTCGTTCATTGCCTTGGTGGTGTCGTTCCTGGCTACTCTCGGTTTCGCCTTTTATGTCGCCAACTTCGCCAACTACAACAAGACCTATGGCGCCCTCGGCGGCGTCATCGTACTGCTGCTGTGGCTCTGGATCCTGAACATGTCGCTCCTCTTTGGGGCAGAGTTCGACGCCGAGATGGAGCGAGGCCGGCAGCTTCAGGCGGGCATTGAGGCAGAGGAGACCATCCAGTTGCCGCCGCGTGACACCAAAAAGAGCGACAAAATGCAGGAAAAGGAAGAAGAAGACATCCGCCAGGGCCGGGAACTGCGCGAACAGCACGCCGGCCAGCAGGAAGCCAATAACAACGGCGCGGAAGGCAACCACCGAGCCCGCGGCGGCTAGCCGCCAGTGTCCTTCTCGCTAACGATCATCAAGCATGGGGCCCCCTGCCCTAGTAATCCTCCGGCTCTTGGCGTTTACTTGGTTCCACCTTCGTGCCGATGCCATCCAGGGAGGCCGCAATGCCGGGAGCCGCAGAATGGACTGAGAACCGCATCCTTGCGGTGGGGTTCGACGGGTCCGAACAGTCCCAGCTCGCCCTCAGGTGGGCAGCCGAACATGCCGCTGACCAGAACCTGAAGCTGAGGATTATCCACGCTTGGGTATGGCCTGTATTCACTAAATCCCTGGGACCCGTCAAGGGTGTATCCGGCAGCGGGTTGCGCCATGCCGCTGAAGCTACCCTGCAAGAGGGTGTGGACCTGGCGCATGAGGTATCGGGCGAGCTTGAGGTTGAAGGCGTTTTCGAGGCTGGCCTCCCGGGTCAGGTGCTCAGGGACGCCACCAAGGACGCCCGTCTGCTCGTAGTGGGGCATCGTGGCTTAGGCGGCATTGTTGGCCAGCTGGCCGGTTCCGTCTGCCTGGACCTCGCCGGACACTCGCCGTGCCCCCTTCTGGTTGTTCGGTACCCCCACCGCGGGGGCGAGCCGGTGGTGGCAGCGCTCAGCACTGCGCCCAACAGCGAAGCCGTGATCGTCGATGCCATCAGGATGGCGCGAGCACTGAAAACCTCACTTCAGCTCGTCCACGTCGACGTGGAAAACGGACATCATCACGAACCCCATGGCAGGCACTCGCCGCTCCATGGGCAAGCGCTGGTGGACCACGCCGTCGAAACCGCCCGTGAACTGGCGGGAGATGTGGCTGTTGCCGGCGTCCTTCGCCAAGGCCACCCTATCTCCCGGGAGCTTGCCGCTGCCTCAGCGAACGCTGACCTGCTCGTCCTGGGAGCCCATCGTCGGGAGGGCGGGCCCGGGCGAACCGTTTCGGCCCTCCTCCCGCGGGCACTGTGCAACGTGATGATCTCGCGCTAAAGGATTACCGGGTCCCCCAGCTGATTACCGGGCCAGCCGATTACCTCACCACGGCAAGGGCGAAGCCATCCCAGCCCTTGGAGCCCACAGTCTGGATCACAGTGGCATCCACCCGGGGGTTCTCCCCCATGATGTGCAGCGCATCAAGGATGCCGGGGGCGTTGACGTTGTCCAGTTCAGGCTCCAGCACAGCGCCTTCCCACACAACGTTGTCCATGACGATGGTGGTTCCTGGGCGGCCAAGGCGGATGGCCCAGTCAAGGTAGTGCGGATCGTTTTCCTTGTCGGCATCGATGAAGACAAAATCAAAGGGCCCCCGCGATTCAGACTCCAGCAGGGGCAGGGTCTCCAGCGCGGCACCGACCCGGATCTCCACTTTGTGTCCCACGCCTGCAGCGTCCACGTTTGCCCGGGCAACGTCGGCATGCCGCTGGAGGTATTCGCACGTCACCAGCCGGCCGTCGTCGGGCAGTCCCTGAGCCATCCAGATGGTGCTGAAACCGGCCAGCGTGCCGATCTCCAGCACATTTCGCGAACCGGACAGCTGCACGAGCAACTTCAACAGTTTTCCTGCGTTGGGCGCCACCTCAATGCTGGGCATGCCTGCTGCGGCCGCGGACACCACCGCCCGCTGAAGCCCAGGATCAGGATGGACGACGACGTCAGTCAGGAAATCTTCCACTGCGGTCCAGTTTGACTCGGCCTTGTGCTCGATCATCCGCCCAGTCTGGCAGTTCTCAGGCACGCGCGGAAGCGTGCACGCCCGGAAGGCGCGATTTATCGGCTTTCGCTGATGGCTTTTTCCAGGCGGTCAACTTTGCCGGACAATTCACCGGAGTAGCCAGGCCTGATATCCGCTTTGATGACCAGGGACACCCGACTGCCGAAACGCCCCACGGCTTCGGTAGCTTCCTTCACAACAGCGAAAACCTCGTCCCATTCACCCTCAATGGTGGTGAACATGGAGTCCGTCTGATGGGGAAGTCCCGATTCCCGGACGATTTTCACTGCGGCGGCGACGGCGTCGTGAACGGAACCGTCAGCAGCGTTGGTAGAGGAAGCCGGGTTCCCCCCGGCGGGCGTGCCCGAAGGGGCGACGGAGAATGCGAGCAACATGCGTCCAGTGTTTCATGCCCCCTGCGTCATATAGGGTGCCTACCAATCAGTAACCCATAACCTTGAAAAATGAACGTGGCAGTAGAGCGTAAGCCCCTCCGTGCTGATGCTGCACGCAATGTAGACAAGATCATCAGTGCCGCGAGGCAGTGTTTCCGTGAGCATGGTCCTGACGTTCCTCTTCAGACCATCGCTGAAACGGCCGGGGTTGGACCCGCCACACTTTTCCGGAACTTCGCGGACAAGGAACAGCTGGTGCTGGCCGCGCTCAACCGTCAGCTCCGCCTTCATGTCGATCCCGTCATCGACGAGGCCCTTTCCGGACAGGACGCGGCTGCTGGCTTGTTCAGCGTCATCGATGCCCTTATGACCGCAGCAAGCGAGGACGCCAATCTCCTCGGCGCTGTGGCCGGACGCAGGCAGCTTCTCACGGGCATCACCGGCGGGCTCATCGAGTCTGTTGGAGTCCTGCTGGGCCGGGGCCAGGGTCAAGGAACACTGCGCGAGGATATTTCGCTCACGGACCTCTTCAGGCTGCTGGCCATGCTGATCGGGGTAGTGGACACCATGGAGCCTGGCTCTGACGCCTGGCGCCGTCCCGTCGCGCTGATCGAGGACGCCATCCGGACGGAGCGTCCCCGGCGCGCCCTGCCTGCCCAGTCCCCGCTGCCGGGCCTGCAGCTGGCCTGATCCTAAGAGGCGCCTCGGTTTACTGCGGGTTCCCCGGATCATTCTCCTGACGTTCGCCGTCGTCGTGCGCGCGTCCTGCGTCCTCGGATTCCCTGCTGTAGGGCGCCCGCCCGCCCTGCGAATCAAGCTCGTCCAGGCGTTCGTTGAGTGCATGGCTCAAAATGTCACGCTGAAGCGGCGGCAAGGCTATGGCTCCATGGATGTAGGCCTCAATTTCAAACTGGCCTGCAACCCCTCCAATGCTGAAATACCTCAGCCAAAGTTCTTCGATCCGAAGGTCGGCGTCCCTCAGCGTCTCTTCGAACCGAAGCCTTTGCTCATCCTCGTCTTTGCCCAGGGCCAAAGCGCACCCCCCGATCACCTGCCGGCTATGCGGGTCGAAGAAACCAGTTCCGCCGAAATATCACGCAAAGGTTTCCGGTCACGCCGCGATTCTGTCAGGAGCTGCTGCATGGCGGAAGCCTCGTCAATCCCATGCCTGGCCATCAGAACGCCTCTCGCCGCCGCAATCACTTCACGCCCCGCCAAGGCATCCTGCAGCATCTCGCTGAGGGTCTGAGCGCTTTCCCTGGCCTGGACGTTGATGATGAAGATGGAGGCTTGTGCCGCAAAGAGTTTAACTCTGCCGCCTTCCATCTCTTCCAAAGCCCACTTCCAGCATATCCCCGTACCGTAGGTGGAGCGCCGGACTACTGCACCTGGTTTGCAGGGCTGTAAGCCCTGCGGCGGAACCTCAGAGATCAAAGTGCGTGCTGTTATCAGCCGAGTGGGAGGAGTCGTAGTTCCGCAGGATCTCCTCAGCAACGACCCGAAGCTTGACGTTCCTGTTGTTGGAGACCCTGGTCAGGATTGATATGGCCTCGGCTTGTGTGCAGCGGCTCTGGCCCATGACGATTCCTGAGGCCAGATTGATGCTGGTCCGGGACTTCATGGCGGCCAGGACATCATCCCTGAGTTCCTGGGAGGCACCTATCCTGACGGCCAGCTTGAGCGCTTTCCCCCCTTGGCAAGCATAGGTCTGGCACTGGCGGATGATCTCTTCAGTAAAGGCATCCGCTTCCGGCGAGAAGAAACTCAACGAGGCTGTGGCCCCGTGCTCGAGCGCCAACGGAACCCCGAGGATACTCAGCTGGCCGCGATCAGCCACCAGCTGGTTGTAGCGGTCCCACCGTGTGTCCGTCCTGGTATCACGCACCACCACGACAGTGGACTCCCGCACAGCCTGGAGGCATGGGCCGTCTCCGAAGGCCTGCTGGATCTCGTCCAGTTGACGTGCCTCCGGGCAGCTGCCGGCCACTGTCACCGACTTACGCTTACGGGTAAGGGCCACTGCACAGGTGACGGGAAATCCTGCTGCTTCCGTAATCGATGCCGCAGAGAGCACGGACATCTCCTGCAGGAAAGCGCCGACGTCGTTGCTGTCCAGGACGAGATCCTGCAGGCGTTGGAAAAAAATCTGATCCACTTCAACCCCCTTATGGAATGGATCCAAACTCAGAAAAAGAAACATGCTGTTGTGGGTCGCGCCACATTTCAATAGACTTTTTGTGGGTTACGCAGTCAGCCCCAGAACCTTGGTATTGGAGCTAGTAATGTCCGTACAACTGCAACGCCATCTCCAGCCCGACTGCTTCCGCCTGGAAATTTCACGTTTGGCAGCCCGGCGACCCATTGCCCCAACCTCGTCGCCACGCCCGGCGGCGACATCATGAACCGCCCACAGCTGGTCCACTACATCAATGACTCCCGGGATCCCGGAGTTGTCCTCTCCGAGGCGACAGTAAGGGAACTCGAGCAACTGGTGGACGCCCTCTACCGGAACCTGGACACACCTGAGCCTGAGTTCGGGGCCCAAGTCTGGTACGAGCTCGCTTCCGAAGAGCTGCAACGCCGGATGGATCGGAAGTTTCCTGACGCCTATGGTGCCGCCTGAAACAGGACTTTCTGAGCTGTTATCGCCAAAACTATGGTCACCTGAACTCAGGGGCGCGTCGGGCCGTCCTGTCATTCGGAAGCTCCGTCCTGTGCCCCGGCGGGTTTATCCTGCGCTTCCTTCAAGTGGTGCTGCAGCTTCTCTTCAGATTCCCGACGACGGCGCGCCACGTCCTGTAATTCACGGTTGGACTCGGATGCCGTGGGCGGAGAAACCCGTGGCTGCGAGCGCGTGTCGTCATCGTCCCGCGCGTCAGCAGGGACGTTTTCTTCAGTCATTCTCGAATACTGGCATATTTCGAGTTGCGCCGAATAGGGCCTTAGGGCCGTAGAAAAGAGCGGCTCCCTCCCCCGCGCGCCTTCATCAAGCCTTCATCGGAGCTCCACCGGCCCTTGTGACAGCTTGAGTTAATTCCAACCCATAAGCCTTAGCCCTGCTGCAGCACCGGCACCGGCCAGGACCACTACGAGGAACGGCGCCCTGAGCCAGAGCGCTACTGCTGCCGCTCCGAGCGCTCCGACTCGAGCGTCAAGGGTCACGGATTGACCTGTTGCCACGGTGTTGACGATGGTCAGCGATGCCAGAAGTCCGATGGTCATTGTTCCGGCGATCCTCGACATACGCGGGTTCCTAAGCAGGCTGGCCGGAACAAAGTAGCCAGTTAGCTTCCATAAAAACCCCAGGAGGCAGGAGACCAGAAGCCAGATCCAGAGGCTCATCGCGCACCTTCCTCAGGAGCAGTCTTCTGCCCTGGTGCAGTGGCCTCATGGCGAGGGTGACTGTGGACATGGTGATGATGGCGTTCCGCATAGGGATCGACGTCTGGTTCCATACCCTCGTCGCTGCGACCATGGCTGAACCAGCCAATCACTGCTGCGACCACCGCCGCGATCAGGATCGGCACCCCTGACGGCACCAGCGGGACCGTGAGCACGGTGGCAAGAGCGCAAACAGCAGCGATGGCAACCGGCTCCCGGCCCTTGAGGCGGGGCCACAGCAAACCCAGGAAGGCGGCCACGGCTGCGCCGTCGAGGCCCCATTGCTTCGGGTCACCAAGGGCGCTTCCGGCGAGGGCGCCTACCGCAGTAAAGATGTTCCAGAGGATATAGATGCCAATTCCGGCTGTCCAGAATCCACGCTGCTGCTCATCAGGATCGGTCTGGCCGGTACTGGTCGCTGTGGATTCGTCAATGGTGATGTGCGCTGCCACGTACTTCCGCCATCCGCTAGGCCGAAGCAAGGCGTTGAGCTGCATCCCGTAGATGCCGTTTCGCATACCCAACAGGGTGGCGGCACTCATGGCGGCAATCCCGCTCCCGCCGCCTGCGACAACGCCGATGAACGCGAACTGTGAGCCGCCGCTGAACAGCAGCAGGCTCAGCGCCATGGTCTGGAAAAAGTCCAGGCCGGAAGACACCGACAGTGCGCCAAAGGAGATGCCGTAAAGGCCTGTGGCGATGCTGATGGAAATGCCCACCCGCACAGCGGGGGACTTAAGGAGGGTCATGCTCTAAATATCCGTTTCCTAAAGCTGTGCCAGAACCTGCGCAGGCCGGTTGGTGGTGATTTCGTGAATCCCCAGCCCTTGGCACAGCGCCACATCATTTTCTGAGTCCACCGTCCACACCCGGAAACGGCGGCCTGATTCAAGCCAGCGCTGCACCGCCCTGGCGTGCTGACGGACGTAATCGATCCCCGGACCCGCCATGCCTACTTCTCCCTCGTCGAGAATTCTCTCCCCTTCGAGCTGGGCTGCCTTCATGACGTTCGCGACTGCCCCGCCGGTGAACGGGCCAAGTCCCAGTTCTTCGCGGATCTCTTCAACGTTGATGTCGTCCACCAATTGGCAAATGTAGTCACCGGGTACCGATTTCCGCAGATGCCTCACGGAGTCGGGGCTGAAGCTCATGAAGGATACCGAAACGTTGTCCACTGCTGAAGAGCGCGAATCCCACCCTTCGGCCCGGAGCACGTCAAGCACCCGGTCCTCGAGCTTCAGCTGATAGGGGCTCGGGTGCTTGAGCTCAATTGCCAGGCCGATGGGCCTGGCCGCTGCGCGGAGGATATCCAGCAACTCGGGCAGGGTCAGGAACTGTTCGGACCTGGCACCGTACTCGGTGGGAATCCTGGCGCCCTTCCAGGAGGAAAAATCCAAGAGCCTGAGCTCGTCGAGGGTCCGTTCCGCCACGGGCCCGGTGCCGTCCGAGGTACGGTCCAGGTTTGCGTCGTGCAACAGGACAACGTGCTGGTCCTTTGTGAGGTGGACGTCGCACTCCACACCGTCGGCGCCTTCCGCAATAGCCCGCAGGTACGCCGCGCGGGTGTGCTCGGCGAAAGCGGCACTCGAGCCGCGATGGGCATAGACCAAGGGACGAACAGGTCTGGACTCGTCGATTGTCATGCTGCCACGTTATCGGACACCGGTTAAAGATGCGGCGCTAGGCTGGGCACATGCAGGTGAATACTGAGCCAACCACCGTTCCGGCCGCTCCCGGGCGCGTATCCAACTCCGAAACCGAGGCGGCAACAGGCGACGCCGTCAAGGCTGCTGCCCTCCGGAGGATGAAACTGCTCGCATTGGCGATGCTGATTGCCATGGCCGTTATCTTCGTCTTTGCGTTCGCCCTGCAGGAGGAATATCCGTGGCTGCAGTATGTTCGCGCGGCTGCTGAGGGCGGAATGGTGGGTGCGCTTGCTGACTGGTTCGCGGTGACTGCCCTGTTCAAGTACCCGATGGGTATCAGGATCCCGCACACGGCCATCATTCCCCGGCGGAAGGACCAGATCGGCGCCTCGCTCGGTGAGTTCGTCGAGACCAACTTCCTGTCCGAGCAGGTGGTGCAGGAGAAGCTTGCCAGCGTGGATGTCGCCAGGAAGGCGGGCACCTGGTTGGCTGGCCCGGGCGGTGCCGAACGAGTCGCGAAGGAGGGTGCCGCCGTCATCCGCGGGGCGTTCAAGGTTCTGAATGACGACGACGTCCAGGCCGTCATTGAAGGCATGGTGCGGAAGCACCTGCTGGCGCCGCCGTGGGGTCCGCCCGTAGGACGGCTCGCTGAGCGGATTTTCGCCGACGGCCACCACCACACCCTGGTGGACCTTCTCGTGGACAGGACCGTGGATTGGGTAGCGCAGAACCATGAGACGGTGACCAGGCTGGTGTCACAGCGCTCCCCGCAATGGGTGCCGCAGTTCGTGGACGGACTGGTGGGCGACAAGGTGTATGTGGAGGTGCTGAAGTTCGTCCGTGCGGTGCAAACGGATCCGCAGCACCAGGTCAGGAAGTCGATCGACACCTATCTCAACGACATTGCGCAGGACCTCCAGCATGATCCCGTGATGATCGCCAGGGCAGAAGGTATCAAGGCTCAGGTGCTCGGCGATCCCGAGGTGCGGGAGCTCGCTTCCCGCACCTGGGGCACGGTGAAGCGGGCGCTGCTCGACGCCGTCGACGATCCCCGCAGCGAACTTACCATCAAGTTCAAAGCCGCCGTTCGGGACTTCGGTTCCCGCCTGGTGGACGACGGGGAGCTGGCGGGCAAGGTGAACGCGTGGATCGGTGACGCTGCCGGCTACCTTGTGAAGACTTACCGCTCCGATATTGCCGCGGTCATCACAGACACCGTAGCCCGATGGGATGCCGAAGAGACTTCACGCAAGATCGAACTGCAGGTGGGCAAGGACCTGCAGTTCATCCGGATCAACGGCACAGTGGTGGGCGCGTTGGCCGGCTGCGGAATCTTCACTGTGGCCCACTTGATCTTCGGCTGAAGCTTTGCCTGCGCTCCTGTTCACGAACGCATCCAGGCCGCAAAATGCCACCGGCGACTGATCTCCGACCATTGCTTCCTGCTCGACGGCGTCGGGGTTAACCACCTCATGCCTGCCGGGAAATCCGTTCCGCACCAACCCACCGAGGGCGTCCGGGTCCGGGGACAGGACCTCGTGTACGACGTCATTGTTCCCGGCGGCATTTCTGGGTAGCATCTAAAAACTAAGCTTGCTTAGTTTTATCAATGCTTGAGCTCTATGAACTTGGGAGACCAAGATGCGGACAAAAGATTCTGTTGTTGTCATCACAGGCGCATCCAGCGGAATTGGCCGCGCCACTGCCCGGGCCTTTGCCCGGAAGAAGGCGTGCCTGGTTCTCGCTGCACGGCGTCCCGAGGCGCTTGAATCTTTGGCCGGAGAGTGTCGGAAGCTTGGCGCCAAGGCAGTAGCTGTGCCGACCGATGTCTCGGACGCTGCGGCCATGGACAGGTTGGCTGCCCGCGCCATAGAGGCGTTCGGCCGGATCGACGTCTGGGTCAACAATGCCGCCGTGGCTGCGTTCGGACGCTTCCAGGACGTCCCCCTCCGGGATTTCGAACGGGTGCTGGACGTGAACGTCCTGGGCTACGTGCATGGAGCTCGGGCGGCACTCCCTCATTTCCGGATGCAGGGATCGGGAATCCTCATCAACGTCTCATCCGTCGTCGCTGCGATCGCACAGCCCTACGCAGCGGCGTACTCCATCTCCAAGGCAGCCGTCCGGGCCCTGGGCGTTAGCCTGCGCGCCGAACTCATCCTGGACAGACTTACCGACGTCCATGTTTGTACTGTCCTGCCCGCAGCGATCGACACCCCTATTTTCGAGCAGGCCGCAAATTACACGGGCCACAAGGTGAAGGCATTGCCACCCGTCCACACTCCGCAACGGGTAGCCCGCACCGTTGTAAAGTTGGCACGGAAACCCCGGCGGGAGGCTGTGGTGGGTACAGTCGGGCGCTTCATGCTGCTCCAGTACAAGCTGACACCGGGGACGTTGGAAGCCGTGATGGCCAGGCAGGTGGACAAAACACAACTGTCCCGCAGACATGTTGCCGCGGCCTCCGCGGGAAACCTTTACCGCCCGTCAGCCGCGAAGCGAACAGCCAGGGTGGAAGGCGGGTGGCATGGTCGCAGCCGGACAGCCCGACGTCGGCTTTTGGCTCTCACGCTCCTGGCGGGAGCCGGGAAGGTCCTGCGGAAACGTCAAGCCGCAGCCCGGGACCTGGGAGTTCAGGCGAAGGCGTCGAGCTCCACGCCGGCGTGAAGCAGGGCCTCCCGCACAGCGGAGGCCGTCCTGGCTGAGTTCGGAGCGTCCCCGGAGAGGTAGAGAGAATCGGGACGAAGGCGCACCATGCTTCCGTCAGCTGCCTCCACCTCGCCTTTCAGAGCAAGGCGGACCGCCCGCTCTATGATCTGTTCCTCATGGACGAGCACTGCCCCCTCCTCGTCACGCCTCATCGGGCGGCCATCGGGAAGGTACACCCGGTCGATATACGCCTCGTGGAACACGGGCTGACCCGCTTCTGCGGCCAATGTCAGCAAGGCAGAGTCCGGAATGCCGAGCACAGGAAGCCCGGGATCATAGGCCTGGATCGCAGCGATCACCGCGGAAGCCTGCTCGGCGTCGTGCAGGGTGTGGGTAAAGAGGGCGCCGTGGAGCTTGACGTAGTCCACGGACGCACCGACAGCATGGGCCACTCCGTCCAAGGCGCCAAGCTGGTAAAGCACATCACCAAAAAGCTCATCAAAGGACACGTCGAGGAAGCGGCGTCCGTAGCCCTGCAGGTCGCGGTAGCCCAGGTGAGCACCGACGGTGACATCCAGTTCGACGGCGGCGCGGCACGTGTCCAGCATGGTCACGGGGTCTCCGGCGTGCAGGCCGCAGGCCACGTTGGCGCTAGTCAGAAGCGGGATAAGCGCGGCGTCATTCCCGGCTGCCCATGGGCCAAATGATTGCCCTAAATCGGCGTTAAGATCCAAGAGTTTCGCCTTCCTGAACAGGGTTCCCCTGAATCATGTTTCCCCGTCCGGGGTTTCCCGATGCGAAGTCTGCAGTTGCTGCTCCACCTGTTTGGCCAGCCCTCAGCTCCCCGGGAATTGTATCCGGCATAGGACCAAAGGCCTTTTTCGCATTGGCTACAACGGCTCGTCCCATCATGCGGTTGCCCACCCCTCCGACTACTGCGCCCACACCGAACGGCAGCGCGCGTCCCAGTAAGGCCGTACCCTGGCGTTTCAGCAGGTTGCTGAGGAAGGCCTTCTGAATGCGCTCACGCACGGTGCCGCCGGAAAACGGGGTGGCCCGGGCAAAAGCGGAACCCCAGGCCTGTGTCGGCCCCCTGCCTTTTCCTGTCGCCTGGCCACCGAGTGAGCCGAGCAACGACGTGCCCTCCTCCCCCAGCATGATTGCCATAACCAGCGTGCTGGCTTTTTGGGGATCCACCAGTCGCACACCATGGAGTTCGGCGAGGGACGTTGCATACAGGGCCGTCGCCTCCAGGAACCCAACGGTAGCCACGGCCGATAACCCCAAGGCAGCAACCGTTCCAACGCCTGGAACCACTGCAATGCCGCCCACCAAGGCGCCGCCCCCTGTAACGGCAGTAATGTAGTCACGCTCAAGTTTGTCCGCCAGCTGCGCCGCGGTGGCGGTCGGATACTTTCGCTGGAGACGCCGGATGTTGGCCAGGACAAGGGGCCTCTGGATTTCAACTGCACGCAACAGCATGTTGTGGACTCCAGGCTTGGGCTTCCCGTTGGCATCAAAAACCGCGTTCTGGGCTGTCTTCTGCGCAATTTTCATTGCCGGGTTTTGTCGCATGGCCATCATCACCTCATGTGGGATCGGGAACACTTATCAGTTGTCATATACCCCGCAGAGCGGAAAACTTTCATCCATCACCACCCTAGGCCACCATGGATGATCCTCGGGGCAGTATGCTCGCCCGCAGGGGACTAGATCATCCATGATTCCGCCACCGCGATGTAGGCCGACGACGACGGTCCCCGCGGTCCCGAATACGTGACGGGGGTGCCGGGCCAGCGGATTCCCAACTCGCTCAGCCGGCCCGAACTGCAGGGCAGGTATACGTTATTGAGCGTTCCGCTTCCGCCGCCAAGCTGGAAGTCGGGGACTGCAAATTGCCGGCGGTCAAGGACGCCGCTGATTTCCAGCTCGGCCATGCCTCCGGTCGCCCGGAAGCCGCGTTCAAGGTCAAGTTCGACGTCGAACTCGTCCTGCGTGTGGGTCAGCTCAGTCAGCGGAAATCTGGCCGCTTCAGGGAAGAAACGGGTGAATTCGGAGGCCATGCTTGCTGCAAAGGATTCGTTGGGTCCATAGCTCCGCCAACCTTGCCTGGTGGCGATCAGCAGCGCGTGGCCAGTACCCCAGCGCGACCAGCCCGCCATCCAGAATGAGGCAAAACAGCTTGCCGGCTCTCCGGGGATATGGACGCCATTGCGGTCCGCCGGATGTAACGCGAGCCCAGGGTTTGACCCAACAAATGCCATGGCCCCCCGTGACGATCCCGGCCGTGGAGCCCTTTGGGGAAACGGGCCCGTTATGGACGGTCCAGTGTTGCTTTTCCCCGCGCCAAGTGTCCCCATACCGGGAGCCTAACCCGAATGTCCGGAGCGGGAAGGACGGCAACACGATATTCGTGGTTTTCAGCGTCTGAATCGTTGGTACCGTTCGAAGCCAAGCCACGCCCCTCCTGCCGAACTCTTTCACGGAACATCTCCCGAGAGCGGCCCCTCCATCTTCTCAGCGGGCCTGCTGCCGATGGGGAGGCAGTACGTCCATTTGTCCAAGGATCCTGAAATCGCAGTTCTGGTGGGAGGCCGTAAATCCCCTCGTCCGGAGATTCTGGTCATTGATGCCGCGGCTGCGAACCGGGCAGGGGTCGTCTTTTACCGCGGAAGCGAGCTCATTCAGGTGGCGCACCATATTCCCCTGAATTCATTCGACGCGTTCCCAGGCATTAGTGCACCACGAAGGCTGACTCCTCCGCGAACAAAAACTGATCAATTAGGAGCGGAATGTCTGGAACCCGAGGGGGTGCCCCGCCCTAGAATTGCCCTATGCCTGCCCCTCGAGCCCTGCGTCCGTTTGCTCATCGGGAGTACCGCGTACTGATCGCAGCCCTGGCTGTTTCGATCTTCGGCTCGGGAATGTGGGCCGTGGCCATGGTGTACCAGGTGATCCATCTGGGTGGCGGGCCGTTGGAGCTTTCCCTGGTGGCTGCGGCCGCCGGCGTTGGTTTGGTGGCATTCGTCCTGGCCGGAGGCATTGCAGCGGATCGTCTTCCACAGCGGCTGCTCATCATTGCGGTGGAGGGCACCAACCTTGCCGTCATTGCGGCGGTTACCGGCTTATCCTTTATGGGCTGGCTGCAACTATGGCATCTCGCTGCCGGGGCGTTTGTGTTGGGCGTGGGCGCTGCCTTCTTCTTCCCTGCCTACTCGGCCATCCTGCCAAGGATCCTGCCGCCGGAAGACCTTTTGGCCGCCAACGGCATGGAGGGCACCATGCGGCCCATCCTGCAACAGGCGGCCGGCCCGGCGCTGGCAGGAATTATCGTTGCCGAGCTCTCTCCTTCACATGCGGTCGCCGGAGTTGCCCTCTGCCACGTGACTGCATTTATCGTGCTGAATTTCCTGGGGCAGCATGCACTGGAAGCGCCGGGCCATGACGGACAACCCACCCCCGAGCGAGCCAAGACGTCGGTCTTCCATGACCTCGGCGAGGGCGTGAGATACACAGTCCGCACACCTTGGCTGTTGTGGACCCTCCTGTGGGCATGTATTTCGGTACTTTTCCTGATCGGGCCCATCGAAGTGCTGCTGCCGTTCGTTGTGGAGGACCAACTCGGCGGGGACTCAAAAATGTTCGGTTTCCTCCTGGCCATCATGGGGGTAGGAGGCGCAGTGGCTTCCCTGGCCACAGCATCATTTCCCCTGCCGAGGCGCTATCTCACTCTGATGATGGTCGCTTGGGGAGCCGGGGCACTGCCGCTGGCCGCCGTCGGGTTCATGGACAGCTTCTGGGCGGTGGCAATTGTCCTCTTCGTTTTCGGCGCAACCGGTGGCGTGGGGATGGTCATCTGGGGAACCCTGCTGCAGCGGCGTGTGCCACCACACCTGCTCGGCAGGATCTCGAGCCTGGACTTCTTCGTATCGCTGGCCCTGATGCCAGTGTCCATGGCCCTCGCCGGCCCCGCAGCAGAAGTAGTGCCCATCTGGGTGATCTTCCTGGTGGCCGGAGTCGTCTGCCCTGTCATGTCCGTCGTTGCACTGATCGCGGCCAAGATGCCGGAAGACGAACTTGCCCACCCCCTCGACAGGGGGCGGGCAGTTGTCACGCATCAGGACGCTCGCGACGCCAGCCTCCACGAATAGAAACCTTCCGAAGGGAAGACGGTTCCGTCCGAAGCTGAACGCTAGGCGCGCGCCCGCACGATCGGGATGCTCGCCGTCGGAAGTCCGCTGGGAAAGACTGTAGGCTCGGGCACTTCAACCGGCTCAAGTGCCACCTGCACCGCTTCGGTTCCCACGGTGTGGACTTCGCCCCGGACGCTGACGTCCAAGGGTGAACCCTCACGAACCGAAAGGTTGATGCCTTCGTGGCTGAGGTCCACATACAGAAGCCTCCCCTGGAGCTTCAGATGGAAGGAAAGCCGCTCCCATTCACTGGGCAAGCGGGGATCGAAGAACGGCAAGGCTCCCTGGTCACGCATCCCGGCAAAGCCGCACACAAGTGAACTCCAGACCCCGCCGGTGGAGGCGATGTGCACACCGTCGATCGTGTTGCTGTGGGTATCATCCAGATCGATGAACAGGGCATTTGTGAAGTGCTCCAGCGCGGCTTTTCCGTACCCCACTTCGGCGGCCATGATGCCCTGAACGCAGGCGGAGAGCGTGGAGTCTCCCGTGGTGATGGGATCGTAGAAATCGAACGCGCGCCGCTTTTCTTCGGCGCTGAAGTCTGCCCACTGCAGGAACATTGCCAGGACCGTGTCCGCCTGCTTTAGCACCTGGTGCCGGTAGATCACCAAGGGATGGAAGTGCAGCAGTAGCGGGTACTTGGAACGAGGAGTGCTCCAGTCCCAGCCCTCCAGGGTCATGAAGTCGTTGTCCTGAGAGTAAACCTGGAGCCGCTCATCGAACGGCAACTGCATACGGTCAGCAGCAGCCGCCCAAAGCTGCCGCTCGGCGTCGTCAATCCCTGCGTGGTCCAGGGCTGCAGCAGCGCGCAAATTGAAGCGCGCCATAACGTTCGTATAGAGGTTGTCATTGACAACTGCCGTGTACTCGTCCGGACCGGTGACACCGTGGATGTGGAACTGCCCGTCCTTCCCAAAGAAGCCAAGGGATACCCACATGCGTGCCGTTTCGATGAGCAGCTCGGCCCCCATGCCCGCTTTGAAGTCCTCATCTGCGCTGGCCCAAAGGTATCTGTTGGTGGCAAAGGCAATGGCGGCGGCAATGTGGAACTGAGCGGTTCCTGCAGCGTAGTAGGCGCTGGCCTCCAATCCATTGATGGTCCGCCAGGGGAACAGGGCGCCGTCCACGCTGAGTTCCTTGGCCCTGACTTTGGCATCGGGAAGCATTTCGTGACGGAATTCCAGGACTTGGCGGGCGCCGTCGGGGTTGGTGTATGTCAGGTAAGGCAGGAGGTAGATCTCCTGGTCCCAGAAATAGTGCCCTTCGTAGCCCGAACCGCTCACGCCTTTGGCGGGAATGCCGGCGACGTCGGCACAAGCAGTTGCCTGGGCCAGCTGGAAGAGGCTCCAGCGGATGGCCTGCTGAAGTTCAGGTTGCGCACCCACCACAATGTCCGTTGTGGCCCAGTAATCGGAATAATGCGTCTGGCTCTGGGCGAAAATATCCTCCACCGGCAAGAGCGCCGCCTCCGCGAGCTCTACCGGGTCCTGTGCTGAAGCGTCACCCAGTGAGGGATCAACGGCGCGTGCCACGGCATAGCTGACCGACTTTTCCAACCGGAAGGGCCGGTCGGGTCCCACAGCCAGGACGTAACGGGCGTGGCTTTCGTCCGGGCCCACAGGAGTATCGAAGGGCTGAAGCACGGGCGACGTCACGTGATCCACTGCGAGCCCAATCCGCTGGCGCGATTCCGCAGCCTGCCATGACAACCGCAAAGACCCGTCGCCACCCTCAAGCCGGAGCGGAAGCAGCACGCGCCCGGCGTGCCGGCCGGCACGCCGGGGATCATGCTCGGACTGGTCCTCAACGGGCTGATCCTGGCGGTTGATCACAGAGGACGTGACGTCGGCGGAAATGTATTGATCTGCGTAAAGCTCCAAAGTGATAGCCATGCAGCCCCGGGACTCAAAACCCACTGCCCTACGCTCAACGGTTGTGACTACAGCACCGGAGCGGCACAGCCAAGTGACCCGGCACTCGTAGACACCGGTCCCGAAGTCTACGCTCCGCTGGTAGTCCTGCACGGCCGATTCGGCCAGGCTCAGGGTTTCGCCGTCAATGATCACTGTAAAGTTGTTGACGTCCGGAATGTAGAGAATGCGCTGGCCCGTACGAGCAAAGCCGAAGGCGTTCTCGGCATGCTTGATGTCCCAGATCTCGTGGAACCCGTTGATGAAGCTGCCGGGGAGCTCGGTGTCGGCGGCGGCCCAATGTCCGCCACGGATGCCGAGGTGTCCGTTGCCGAGGCAGAAGAGCGTTTCCAGGGTTCCGGCGTTACCGGGTTCGTGGGCAGTTTCGACGAGCCGCCACGGATCCTTGGGGAACCGGGAGCGGTCAGAGCTGATGAGTGCCATGGTGTTGGGGTCCTTTGGCGTGAATACCGTGATTAATGCGGGGAAACTGCGGCGGCCTACACCAGTTCGATAAGGTCGTTAACCACAAAGGTAGCCCCGGCGGCCAGCAAAATCTGCCGCCCGGCACCCCTGTCTACGCCGATGACCGAATGGAACTTTCCGGAGCTGCCGGCCTTCACCCCGGAGACTGCATCCTCCACCACAACGCACTCCTCGCTCGGCAGCCCCAGCAGCCGTGCAGCGTAGTCATATGTGGCAGGATCCGGTTTGCCGGGCAACCCTTCGGAGGCAGCCACAACGCCGTCTACCACCACAGGAAAGTGGTGTGAAAGCCCCGCTGCCTCCAGCACGGCTGGAGCATTTCGGGAGGATGAGACGACGGCGAGTTTAAGTCCGCGCGCAAGTGCTGCTTCAATGAAGCGCACCGAACCTTCATAGGGCTCCACTCCCCCGGCCACGATCTCGTTGAAGACCAGGTTCTTGCGGTTGCCGAGGCCCTGCACTGTTGCGTTGGAGGGATCGTCGTCGGCGGGCCCTTCGGGAAGCACGATGCTCCGGGAAGCGAGGAAGTCCCGGACGCCGTCGAACCGTGGTTTTCCGTCGATGTGGTCGAAGTAGTCGCTTTCGCGGTATCCCGCTGCGCTGGGCACCGACTCGAGGTAACCGTCGAACAGTTCCTGCCACGCACGCTCGTGAACCACGGCGGTGGGCGTCAGGACGCCGTCAAGATCAAAGAGGATGGCTGAGGCAGTGGTCCAACTGCTGAACCGGTCATTTTGGGCGCTGCTGTGAAGTTTAGGCATGCGGATACTGTCCTTTCAGACGTGAGGCATGGTGCATTGGGGTGCGCCTTTGGCAGAGGCGTCTTCGCCGCATGGCCGAAGTCGAGTGTAAGCGCTTGCAATTCCGCTTGCAAGTAGTTTTTTAGTTCCTGGCGCTAAGACAATGAATAGGAGGGAAGACGGCACATCAAGGCGGCTTATTACGGCCGGTTCGGTCCAGGTGAGGCGGCTCCGTGCCGTACGGCCGGCAGGCACCACCATGGGGCCAGAACTGCTCATTTGGAGGGAACGACGTGGAACCTATCGTTATCGAGGGCGGCAAGGGCACGGTGGCGCTGGGTTCCGACGGGGTGATTCACCTCGTGTGGAAACCCAAGGTCATTATTGACCGCAGAGCTTCTGAGGCAGCGATGGCCATGGTCAACGAGATCAGTGCCGGCTCTGAATATCCCATGCTTGTGGATATGGCCACAACCGAATCGGTGAGCCGCGATGCCCGGGCAGTGTTTTCCATCCCCTGTGCAGCTAACCGTATCGCCTTACTGGGCTCGAGCCCGGTGGATCGCGTGCTGGCGAACTTTTTCCTTGGAATCTACACCCCTCCGTGCCCCACGCGGTTCTTCACGTCCAGGAGCGATGCCATGATCTGGCTCAAGAAGACGGGCCCCTGAACAACCCCTCCCGCGGGTGATCAGCGCAGCACGTAGTGGCGGAGGAAAGCGCTGACGTCCACCATCTCTGCCTTACACATCGCGTGCCCCATACCCGGATAAGTGCGCGCCGTCAGCTGAGTGTTCCGGTGCAGCCACTCCTCAGTAAACGCAATGGCTTCCTCATTGATGACCAGGTCTGCTTTATCCCTGCCCCAAAAGAAGGGCGGCGGGGACTCAAAAGATTCACTGATCGACAAGAGTTCGTTGTCCAAAACAAACCCGGAGAGTCCGACGACGGCCCGGTACTCCTGCGGTCGAAGCCGCAGCAGAGTACTGGCCATAGCCATCCCTTGCGAATATCCCAGCAGGCTCACGCTGGTGTGCTGCCCCTTGACGGTGTTTATCCAGTCAGCCACCTTGTTGGTGACGGCAATGACATCGGCAAAATCATTGGTGAGGAAGTAGTCCAGCAGGAACCAGCCATAGTGGTCCCCGATGTCCGTGGGAGCCCGGAGCGCGGCGCACGTGAAATCCTGGGGCAAGTGGGGAAACAGGTTCACCATGCGGGATTCGTCGGTGCCGTAGCCGTGCATCATAACCAGCAGCGGCGTCCCAGCGCGTTCATCTTCAGGCTTGGACCATACGACTGTCTCCATCAGATCAGCCTAGCTTTGTCCGTGGAGTGCCATCGCAGCCGTTGCGACGCGCCGGAGAGGCGGACGTTGAATCAACCGGTGGCCGGATGTAGCCTGACAACAACACAGCATGCTTAGCATTGTTGTCGCCAAGTCCTCCATGGACTTGTCCACCCGGACAAAAGGAGAACGTCATGAGAATCGGTTCCTCCATCTTCCTGATCGCCCTCGGTGCGATCTTGGCCTGGGCAATAACCCCCGGTCTCATCCCCAACGTTGACATGACCCTGATCGGCTACATTCTCATGGCTGTCGGAGTTATTGGTCTGATCGCGTCCCTCATCCTCGCGTCCCCGGGGCGCAGCCGCAGGGTCAGCGAGACCCGGTCCGTCGTCGACCCCAACACGGGAGAACAGATCACCCGGAACGAAAGCCGGGACGGCAACATCTGACAGACGGTACGTCTGACAGACAGTCCGTCTGACAGCAACCGGTCCGGGCGGCAGTCGCAGGGCGGCCTCACCGGCAGAGGTCGATACAACACGAGACCCCTACTGCGCCAGGACACTACTCCCGCTAAGACACGCCTGCGGCGACACTCCTGTGCGCCGCCAGGAATGCTGCAATCCTCCGCACCGCTTCCCTGATGTCTTGTACGGACGGAAGAATCACGAAGCGGAAATGATCCGGCCGGGGCCAGTTGAATGCTGTCCCATGTGAGACGAGGATCTTTTGCTCCCGCAGGAGGTCAAGGACAAACTGCTCATCGCTCTCGAAGGGATACAGCTCCGGGTCCAGCCGGGGAAAGAGATACATGGCGCCGGCAGCGGGGATACAGGTAACGCCGGGAATCGCGGTGAGGAGTTCAAAGGCGAGATCCCTTTGTTCACGCAGTCTGCCTCCGGGCCGGATCAACGCCTCAATGCTCTGGTACCCGCCCAAGCAGGTCTGTATTGCATGCTGGGCAGGAACGTTGGGGCACAGGCGCAGCGACGCCAACAGTTCCAGCCCTTCACGGTAAGCGAGGGTAGCTGCCCGGGGACCCGTGATTGCGACCCACCCGGCCCGGTACCCCGGCATCCGGTATGCCTTCGAGAGCCCGCTGAACGTCAGGCAACAGACGTCTTCTGCCACTGAAGCGGTGTGGATGTGCTGGGCGTCCTCGTACCGGACCTTCTCGTAGATCTCGTCGGAGAACAGCACCAGATCATGCTTGCGGGCCAACGCAGCAAACTGTTCCAGGATGTGCCTCGGGTAAACGGCTCCCGTGGGGTTGTTCGGATTGATGATCACCATGCCTTTGGTGCGGCTGGTGATCTTCGATTCAACCTCGGCCATATCCGGCCACCAGTTTTCATTCTCATCGCACACGTAGTGCACCGGCTTGCCGCCTGCCAGTGTCACCGCCGCCGTCCACAGCGGGTAATCAGGGGCGGGGATCAGGATTTCGTCGCCGTTCTCCAGAAACGCCTGCAGGGTCATGGAGATCAGCTCGCTGACACCGTTGCCGATGAAGATGTCCTCGACGCCGATCTGCATCAATCCCCGCGTCTGGTAGTACTGGGAAATGGCTGTGCGGGCGGAAAATATGCCTTTGGAATCGCTGTATCCCTGCGCTCCGCGGAGATGGTGAATCATGTCCAGCACAACGGACTCCGGGGCTTCGAGCCCGAACGGTGCGGTGTCGCCTAGATTCATTTTGAGGATCCGGTGCCCCTCTGCCTCCATCTCCCTTGCCGCTTGGAGGATGGGCCCACGAAGTTCGTAGTTAACGTTCTGGAGTTTGCTGGAATGGTGCATCGGAGGCATGGCTAATCTTTTCACAGCTCGGGAACATGCCTCGAAAAGTCAACACCTTTTTCCCGAACGTTCCGGCAAAATTTCGTGCTTCTGTACAGGGCTTCTAAGGAGTGACGGTCAGTGGCTTCATGGGCGTGGCGCACGCGACCAGCTGCAAAGTTGGCACCGTTCCACCCGCGCGGTTGTTCCTGCCGGTGTCATCGCACCAATCGACGGCATACGGGGTGGCTGTGACGAAGCCTTCTCCGGGTGCCGCCTGAGGCGGGATTTCAAAGCTGTAGGTGAACCCGCCGGCGTCGTTCATGTCAGCAGTTTCGTCGATGATCTCCACCCCGGCAGCGTCGGTGACCACCACCCAGATAAGGGCATTTTCACCGTAACGGGGATCGCAGTCAGCGTTAGATGCAGTCACCCTCACGGTCTCACCCCGGCTGGCACTTGACGGATCCACTGAGTAAGCGGGAGGCATACAGGGCGGCGGCCCGTCCCCCGACGACATAACGCAACCGGAGGCAGCAATCACCACCAGGATCACGGTGGCCAGGGTGGCCCACGATTGAAGGGTTCGAGGGTTTAGAAGGCCGGCGGGTACCCCTGAAATGAGCGTCATTTTTTCAGTATTCGCGCATTGGCTTTGATTGAGCCCCCAGGCAGAAAATTCGTGGCCGTATCGTTGCCGGATAAGGGACTGCGCTCGCTTGCCTTTCGGCAACAAGGTCGGAGCAAAGGCAATGCCCCGCTTTGCAGGGGCATTGCCTTTGCTTTTTGTGCTTATTAGCTGAGCAGAGTGGTGATGAGCCTCACGGATGAGGCCACGATAGCGATAAGGCCGATAGCGCCGAGGAGGTTGTGCCACCAGCGGTTCCGAAGGCTGCCCATCAGCTCGGGCTTGTTGCTCATGATGAAGAGCAGAATGCCCAGCATGGGTGCAATGAGGACGGTCAGTGACTGGGCAATAACAATCAGGCCTACTGGCGAGGACTGGAACAAGAGCGTGATGACCAGGCCGAACGCCAGGATGATTCCGGTGACGACGCGCGCCGTCGTCGATCCTGCCTTGGCACCCCGGCCGAGGGCGTCAGAGAGCATGGTGCCGCCGGCGGTTGCATTGGCGATCATCGAGGAAAATGCTGCACCTGAGAGGCCAAGTGCGAAGAGTATGGAACCCACAGGGCCGGCCAGGGGCGCAAAAACTGAGGCGAGGGCGTTGATGGTTCCCGCTTCCGCCCCCGTCTTGCCCAAAACCGAGGCGGCAACGATGATGACGAGTGCTGTCATGATGCCGGGGGCTACGATGCCGGGGATCGTATCGACGAGGGTGATGTCGCGGTAGTCGGCCCGGCTGCGGCGATGTTCCTTGACACCGTAGGAGGTATAGAACGCAGCGTTGATCGAGAAGTTGGTGCCTACCAGCGCCACGATAAGGATTTCACTTCCGGCTGGCAACTGCGGAACCATTCCTTCCATTGACCTGTACCAGTCGGGCTGCGCGACAACAGCGCTGGCAACGAACGCCACCGCCATGAGGGCAACGATAACCAACAAGGCCTTTTCAATGATTCCGTAGACATTCCTGAAGGCAAGGACGAACCCGACGGCGGCAGTGCAGACCACCGTCCAGAGCACAGGTGAACCGCCGAAGATCAGGGACAGCCCCAAGCCCGATCCAACGGCGTTCCCGACTGAAAACATCAGCGTGATTCCGAAGACGCCAAATCCTGCCATGACGCCCACCCACTTACCGAGGTGTTCCTTGATGGAGGTGATCAGCGAGGTGGGTGTAACAATGCCCAGCCGGACGCTCATGTCGGTGAAGAAGATCATGAGGACGGTGGATACTGCAATGACCCAGACAAGGGTGTAGTCGAACCGGCTGCCGGCCTGGACGGCGGTAGTGAGGTTGCCGGGTCCGAACTGCCAGGCTCCCACCACAAAGGCCGGACCCATAAGCGCAAGGTAACCAAGGAACGTCCGGCGTTTGGCTGGTACGGCCGGAGCGGCGTTGTCCTCGTGGGTGACCATCTGACCTCTTTTATCCAGGGGGTGGATGGTCTTATTCTGCTCGCTCATTGCGAGTCCTCCTTCTCCAGCGGCGTTGCTGGGGGTCGTCGTTGACCGATGGTGGAGACCGAAAGGTTCTTCGCCGAGATGGCACTTCGCGGCAATGCTGGGCGTCAGCACTGCCGTGAAGTGCCTTCTCGCGTTAGGGGTGTTGGGACTGAGATCAGGCGGGAACGGTGACGTTGCCCAGATTGGCCGACCGAAGGGCCAGGCCGATTTCGTCACTGGCACCTGGAGCCAGGGGAAGCAGCGGCGGTCGGACGGTTGCGTGCTCAAGAATCCCGCGGGCCACGAGTCCTTCCTTGAGGGCCACTGTGCCTTCCATGTGGGATCCGCGGTGGTAGACATTTTTTGTCACCGGAAGCAGGCGGTCATGGATTGCCCGCGCCGCAGCGTAGTCCTTTGCCTTGCCGGCGGCGATCAGCTCCACCAGCGGTTCGGGGGCGAGTCCGCCATATCCGACCAGCGCGCCGTCAACGTCAAACATGGTGTGCAGCAGATACTCGTCGTGGCAGGTGAGAATTTGCAGGTCCGGGTAGGTTGCCCGCAGGACCGGGATCTCGGTGTCCCAGCGCTTCATGTTCCTGACACCGTTCTTGGTAGCAAAAACGCCTTCCTGGCCCGCAATCTCCAGCTGGGTCTCGAGGTCGTAAGTGGCCTTCGTGGCATCGGGGTATTGGAACAGGATCAATGGAAGGCCGGAAGTCTCGTAAATTTCCGTGTAGCGGGTCTGCGGTGCACCCTGCTGGTATCCGAAGCGCAGCCACCCGTGCGAGGGGTATACCAAGCCTGCAGCTGCGCCGGCATCGACTGCCCGCTTCGCCTCGAGGGCAGCGACTTTGTTGCCCTCGCCTGTGATGCCGGCGATGATCGGCACGCTGCCGTTCACGGCATCACGGAACGCGGAGATCACGAGCGCCTGCTCGTCTTGAGTCAGGAAGGTTCCCTCACCAGCGTGCCCAAGGACGACGAGGCCCTTGACGCCATCAACGCTGGCGAGCCAAGCGCCGAGCCGGTGGATTGCCTCGACGTCGACGCTTCCGTCCCGGGTGAAAGGGGTTACTGGAGCGGGAACCAACCCGCGAAGATCGATGGTCATTTTGAACTACCTCTGTCTTGTCATTCGTAGTCCCGCACTAGGGGTGCAACGTGGATGAGAACGTTTGCGGGAACGTTTTCAGGAACGTTTTCATTGTGCGACGTGGTCCGCGTCACTGTCAAGGGCTGATTTTTGAAAAGAGGAAATAGAGTGTCTCCTAGGACCGTCTTTAACAGGAGAATGCGCATGGAACCATCCGCCCCAAGCACAAACGTCACCCTCAGGGACGTTGCAGCAGCCAGCGGCGTGAGTCTTTCCACTGCAAGCCGGGCTCTTGACGAACGCGGCACCGCCTCGCGCTCCGCCGCCGCAGCGCATGTTCGAAAAGTCGCAGAGGAACTCGGCTATCGGCGGAACTCATTCGCATCGAGTTTGCGCCGCGGCGAGACACGGACTCTGGGAGTACTGGTCCCGCGCCTTAGCGATACCGTCATGGCGCTAATGTTCGAGGAAATAGAGCGGGCAGCATCGGACCGCGGCTACTTCGCCATGGTGGCGACCAGCGGCGATGACTCCGAAGACGAACGACGCGCGGCGGAAACCCTTTTGGACCGGAACGTGGATGGACTGATCCTCGCCACCGCCCGGCTCGATGACCAGCTTCCACGCCTCCTGCGGGAGCGTGGCGTAGCGCACGCCCTCGTCCTGCGAACCGACGGAGTCAGCCCGTCAGCAGTCGGCGACGACGAAGTCGGCGGATATCTGGCCGTTCGGCACCTGATCGACCTCGGGCATCGCGACATAGCTGTAGTCACCGGCCCCTCATTTACATCCAGTGCAATCGCACGCCTGGCAGGCGCCCGGAGGGCCCTGGCGGAGGCAGGGATTGATCCCCGTGAGCAGTGGATGCTGGCAGCCGGCTATGGGATTGAGAACGGGTTCTCAGCCGCGGAATCTCTGCTGGGTAAGAAAATCGACAAACGACCTACTGCAATTTTCGCGGCCAACGACAACATAGCCATGGGAGTCATTGCAGCTGCCCATCGTTTCCAGATCACGGTGGGGCAGGACCTGGCACTGGTTGGCTACAACGACACCCCCCTCTCGGCCAGGCTCTCAACCCCGTTGTCCTCAGTGCGCGTGCCTCTCGATCAGATCGCCTCCACTGCTATCGACCTCATCGTCAGCCCCGGCAAAGAACCGCTCATACGGAAGTCGATGCCGACCCTGATACCGCGCGAATCAAGCGGACCACCTAAGCATTTTCAATGAAGCGGTCACCCGTAGCTAGCCCATAGCGCGGGCATCTGGCGTGGCGCCACTCGTCCAGTTCTGCTGATGGAGCCGCTCAAAGCCGTCAAGGAGGAGGTTCAGGGCAAACTCGAACTCGAACTGGTCGTCGCATCCAGTGCCGACTGCCGTTTCCTGTTCGTGAGACCCGGCCGTGGCAATGTCGATAATGTAGGGATACTGCATTGCTACCTGGTGGAACAGAGCTGCCCGCTCTTCAGGATCCGCAGGTGGGGGCGGCGTGGGAAACACCTCCTGGGTGAATCCCCACATCCTGCTCCCGAGAGCGTGCATCACGTGGTGGGTAAGGTCGGCCGAAAGTCCCCCCGCCCGAAAGAGCCGGATCAGCGAATCCATGTATTCGAGCACCACCGGCGGCGCATGGGTGCGGGACTCGACCACCTGGGATGCCCAACGGTGGCGCAGCATGGCTTCACGGGCGGAGAGGATCCGCAGCCGTACTGCTTCCTTCCAGTTTTCGTCCCGGACGCGGGTGTCGATCTCGCTGACGATAACCTCCACCATGCCATCCAGGAGCTCTTCCTTGTTCGCCACATGTTTGTAGAGCGCCATCGGCACAACATCCAGCTTTTGGGAGAGCTTACGCATGCTGAGCGACTCAACTCCCGCTTCATCAGCGAGGGCGACGGCGGCATGCAGGACGCGCTCCCTGCTCAGCGGCGCGCGGCGCCCCGAATTTCCCGTCTGGGCCAAGTGACCACCTTCCGTTGGAGCTCCAGGTCTACCTGTTGACAAGTGTACAACGTACACCTATCGTCGTAGGCATTGCTGGTGTACGCCGTACACCTTTCACTGCAGGAGAGACGAAAATGATTTCAACCCGAAGAATCGCCCTGGCTGCCGGCATCCTTTTCCTCGCCACCCACATCAGCTCAATCACGGCACGCGCCCTCTACCTGCCCGTTCTCAGCAATCCCGCCTATATCAATGGAGGGGGCCAGGACAGCCAGGTGTTTCTGGGCGCCCTCCTTGAAGTGGTCCTGGCCCTCACGATTGTCGGAACCGGTGTGGCCCTTTACCCCGTAATCAAGCGCAAGAACGAGGGCCTCGCGCTCGCGTATGTGACACTTCGCACCCTTGAGGCCGGAGTCATAGCCGTGGGAGCAATCCCCCTCCTTACTATTGTGACGCTGCGGCAGGATCTAACGGGCATGCCCGGCGCCGACTCCATCCCTCTCGCCAGCGCCCTTGCTGCCTTCAACAGCTGGGCCTTCCTGATCGGGCCAAGCCTGATCTGCGGAACCAACACCGTGCTACTCGCCTACCTGCTGCACCGTTCCGCCCTCGTACCCAGGTTCATCTCCATACTCGGGCTGATTGGCGGCCCGCTGGTCTTCGCGTCCGGGACCGCCCAGATGTTCGGCGCCTATGAGCAGGTTTCAGTGTGGGCAGGAATTGGCGCCGTGCCCATCTTCGCCTGGGAAATCTGCCTTGCCGTCTACTTCATAGCAAAGGGCTTCAAGCCAGTGGTCCAGGCTGGCGTAAGTGCCCACCCGGCTCCCGCACTGAAGGTCTAACCGAGCATCGCACCTCTGTCCGACAGAAAGGGGGCCGCCCTCCTTCGCTGAGCAAGTCAAGCGAAGGAGGACGGCCCTTCTTTGTCGATCTTTGTTTATGTGGTTTTTCATTGACAAACCAACACGATCAAAGATAAAGTCAAAGTATTCAACATGGGTGTGATGCCTGTCACGAGCACCAAGGAAACATCGTCTGGGACTGGCACTCTCAGCTTTTCGCAGTAATCGACCTGTACGCAATGGAGGGTAAGTGTTTGCTGAAGAGCGCCAGCAGCTGATCGCAGGGCTTGTTGCTGAGAGCGGCAGGGCCAGCGTCACTGATTTGGCGGAGCGGTTCAGCATCACCACCGAAACCGTCCGCAGGGACCTTGCGGCCCTTGAATCGGTTGGAAGCCTGCGTCGCGTCCACGGCGGAGCAGTTGCCGCCGATCGATTCAGCACCACCGAGGAGAGCATCCTGGTTCGTACGGTGCAGAAGCAACCGGAAAAACTCAGGATCGCGGAGGCTGCTTTGGGCTTCGTTCCGGAAGGCCCTTCGGGAAGCATCCTGATGGACGCCGGCTCCACAACGGAAGCCCTGGCGGATCTTCTCGCTCTTCGGATGTCTGATCCGTCTTCGGCCCCGGCCGTGGCGAATGGCAACGAACTCGTGGTTATCACCAACGCAATTCCCATCGCGGGAAAGCTTGCCGGAGAACCCGGAATTGCCCTCCAGATCCTGGGAGGCCGCGTGCGCGGACTAACCCAGGCTGCAGTGGGCCAGTCAACAGTGGAGGGGGCGCAACGGATTCGTCCCGACATCGCCTTCATCGGCACCAATGGAATACACGCAGCCTTCGGGTTGAGCACTCCCGATCCTGAAGAAGCCGCCGCCAAGGCTGCCTTCGTCCAATCGGCCCGCCGGATCGTTGTGTTGGCTGATTCGTCCAAGCTGGATGCAGAGACCCTGGTCCAGTTCGCTTCGTTGAAAGATCTGGATACCTTGATTACAAACAGTGAACCCAGCCCGGAACTGGCAGCGGCCTTGGCCGAAGCCGGTGTAGAGGTGGTGATCGCATGATTGTCACCCTTACAGCCAATCCCAGCCTGGACCGCACCGTGGCGCTGCCATCACCCTTGGAACGCGGGGAAGTCCAGCGAGCAGTTTCCGTAAGCCAGGAGTCCGGCGGGAAGGGCGTAAACGTCTCCCGTGCATTGGTTTCTTCCGGACTCGAAACCATCGCCATACTTCCGGGCGGCGACGGGGATCCCGTGTTGGCAGGACTACGGGATGGCGGTGTTCCTTTTGCCGCGCTTGCCATCGGCGAGCCGTTGCGGACCAACGTGGCACTGACCGAACCAGGCGGTGTGACGACCAAAATCAACGAACCCGGCCCTGAACTGAACGCCGAACAGCAGGAGGCCCTGATCGGGCTGCTGCTGGAACGTTCCCAGGGTGCCACCTGGGTCGTTCTGGCTGGCTCCCTCCCACCCGGAGTCCCTGCCGACTTCTATGCCACCGTCACCCGGCGGCTCCGTTCCATGAGTAACGGCCATGATGCCCCCCGCATCGCCGTCGACTCCTCTGGTGAACCACTGAGCGCTGCCATATCCGGGGATGAAAACGGCGGCATCTCCGGAAAGCCGGACCTTCTCAAACCCAACGCTGAGGAACTTGCGGAACTGGCCGCAGCAGCCGGCTTCTCAACAGTAGTTTCTGCCGAGGAACTTGAAGCGGATCCGCTGGCAGCAGCAAACGCGGCTGCCGCCGTCGTCCGTTCCGGGGTGGGTGCTGTTCTTGCCACCTTGGGCTCCAAGGGCGCGGTTCTTGTAACGCCCGACGGCGCGTGGCTGGCTACCCATGCGCCGGTCAAGGCCGTCAGTACTGTCGGCGCCGGGGATTCCTCGCTCGCAGGTTATCTGCTCGCTTCCAGCCGAGGCGCGGCTCCCGCCGACTGCCTGCGTCAGGCTGTGGCACACGGTGCCGCCGCCGCTTCCCTGCCGGGCTCCACAGTTCCGGCAGTCCACCAAACCACCCCCGATGCCGTAACCATCACGGCCCTCCGGAAGGACTGACATGACTCAGCTCATCACCACCGAATTGGTCATTCTTGACCACGATCTGGGCAATACGCCCGAGGATGTGATCCGGCACCTCGCCAGCAAAGTTGCTGCAACCGGACGCGCCACTGAGGTTGAGGGACTCTTTGCTGACGCCTTTGCCCGTGAACAGAAGACAGCAACCGGAGTGCCGGGCGGTATCGCCATTCCGCACTGCCGCTCAGGTGCCGTTGTGGTCCCTACGCTCGCGATGGCCCGGCTCTCCCAACCCGTGGACTTCGGCGCGAAGGACGGCCCCGCCGACCTCATCTTCTTCATTGCGGCTCCTGACGGAGCGGACCAGGAGCACCTCAAGCTCCTTTCCAAGCTCGCCCGGTCCCTGATCAAAAAGGACTTCACCGGCGCACTCCGCGCAGCTTCCAGCGAAGCGGAAATCGTCGAGCTGGTTGAGGGGGCTGTAGCCGACAAGCCTGCAGCACATGCGGCCACTGCAGCTGCCGGCGCTACTGCCGGGACCTCAGGCGAATCTGCAGGGTTTGCTCCCGTCACCGCGGACGCCCCCGCTGCCGGGAACGGCGTCAAGCGGCTTGTGGCTGTGACCGCCTGCCCCACCGGCATAGCCCACACCTACATGGCCGCGGATTCCCTCGTGGCCGCGGCTAAGGAAGTGGGCGTGGACCTGCAGGTGGAAACCCAGGGTTCCTCAGGCGCCAAGCCGCTTGACCCCGCGGTCATCGCCGCTGCCGACGCCGTGATCTTCGCCGTCGATGTTGACGTCCGCGGCAAGGAACGGTTTGCAGGAAAGCCTGTCATCAACGCTCCCGTCAAGCGGGGCATCGACGAGCCAGGGAAGATGGTCCAGGAGGCACTGGCTGCGGCGGACAACCCCAACGCGCGCCGTGTTCCGCACTTCGGTGCCGAAGAGCAGGCCCAGAACGCCGAGATGGAAAAGGGCGAGCACATCGGCCAGAAGCTGAAGAAGGCTCTCCTTACGGGCGTCAGCTACATGATCCCGTTCGTGGCTGGTGGCGGTCTGCTGATCGCTCTGGGCTTCCTGCTTGCCGGTTTCGACATCGCGCTGGGCACGAAGGCCAACGACATCCTGGCGGCCAACTCACTCTTTAACCTCCCCAACGGGGATCTTGCTTTATATCTTGGGACCGTTGCTTTCAAGATCGGCGCCCTGTCAATGGGCTTCCTGGTGCCCGCACTGGCCGGCTATATTGCCTACGCCATTGCTGACCGGCCAGGTATCGCGCCCGGCTTCGTTGCCGGTGCCGTTGCCGGGTTCATGGGTGCAGGCTTCCTCGGAGGAATCGTCGGTGGCCTCCTCGCGGGCTACGTCGCTCACGTCATCGGATCATGGGCTGTGCCGCGCTGGCTGCGCGGCCTGATGCCGGTAGTCATCATTCCGTTGCTCGCTTCGATTGTTGCCTCCGGCGCGATGTTCCTCTTCCTCGGCGGCCCGATTAAGCTCCTGACCGATGGCTTGAACACCTGGCTGTCCGGTATGGGCGGCGCATCCGCGGTGATCCTGGGTGTCATCCTCGGCCTCATGATGTGCTTCGACCTCGGCGGCCCGGTTAACAAGGTTGCCTACGCCTTTGCTGTCGCGGGACTGAGCGCCGGAAGTATCGACAACCAGGCCCCCTGGCAGATCATGGCAACAGTTATGGCAGCTGGAATGGTTCCGCCGCTGGCGATGGCTCTGGCCACCGTGCTGGACAAGAAGCGCTTCAGCCTGGCCGAGCGGGAGAACGGCAAGGCTGCTTGGCTGCTTGGAGCATCCTTCATCTCCGAAGGCGCCATCCCCTTCGCCGCAGCCGATCCTCTGCGCGTTATCCCCGCAAGCATGATCGGTGGTGCCATCACAGGCGCGCTCACAATGGCAACAGGGGTCACGTCACAGGCACCTCACGGCGGCATCTTCGTTTTCTTCGCCATAGGCAACCTGGCGATGTTCATCATCGCCATCGTCGTGGGCACCGTCGTCAGCGCCCTCGCAGTCCTGGCGCTCAAGCGCTGGGCCGTCCGGGAACCCGTTGATACGGTGGAGAAGGTTCCCGTAACTGTCTGATCCGTCTGAAAACTTTCACCAACAGAATCCCCGTACAGCAATGCAAGGAGCAGAAATGCCAGAACGTACCGCAACCGTCGCCAGCCGTGTCGGCCTGCACGCCCGCCCCGCCGCCATCTTCGCCGAGGCCGCCGGGGAGTTCGACCTCGACATCACTATCGCACGTGAAGGCGAGCCCGCAGACGAAGCCATGGACGCAGCCAGCATCCTGTCGCTCATGAGCCTGGGAGCATCCCACGGTGACGTTGTGGTCCTGCGCGCTGACGGTGACGGCGCAGATGCTGCCCTGGACCAGCTGGTCCAGATCCTGGAAACGGATCACGACGCCGAGTAGCAGCACCGGAAGCAGCCGCTTCTAAAACCGTGGCCGGTCCCCCGCAAAAGCAGACTTTTCCCCTCAACGGAAAGGCTGCAGCAGGGGGTCGGCCACGGTTTTTTGCTGCGATCATGGGAGCCTAAACCGATAAGCTTCCTTACTAAAATTGCTTGTTTTTGCTTAGGAGCCCAACTAGCGTGGAAACCTAGGGAGGAAAACACCATGGCAACTTTGCATGAAAGCATCGAGGTGGAAGTACCCGTAACCACCGCCTATAACCAGTGGACCCAGTTCGAAACGTTCCCGAAGTTTATGAGCGGTGTCGAATCCGTAGAGCAGCTTGATGAGACCTCACTTCGCTTCCGAACCGACATAGCCGGTGTGAAGCGTGAATACAATGCCAAGATCTCGGAGCAGCTCCCGGACCGGCGTATCACCTGGGTCAGCACGGACAAGCCGCGCAATTCCGGCACCGTCACTTTTGAACCCTTGGAAGATCAAAGGACCCGAGTGAACGTGGAAGTGTACTGGGAACCCGAAGGCCTGGCCGAGAAGACTGGTTCTGCCCTTGGGGTAGACAGCCGCCAGGTGAACGCCGATCTCAAGCGCTTCAAGGAATTTATTGAGTCCAGGGGTATAGAAACAGGGGCCTGGCGGTCCACTGTGGAGCAAGGGGAGGTTGATGATCCGCCCTTTGAAACGGCGGCCTCCGGCATTCCGTCAAGCACTCCGGCTGTTATCCCCTCGGCGGTTCCCTCGCCCGGGCGTCCGGCCGGCACCGATCCCATCATTGACGACGACGAGCCCGTAGATCCGAGGTAGCGATGCCTGAGAAGAAGAATCCGAGTGTTAAAGATCCCAGGCTCTACGAAGAGCTTCGGCAGGAAGGCGCCTCGAAGCAAAAGGCAGCCAGGATCTCCAATGCGGCGGCCAATAACGGCCGTTCGTCCGTGGGGAAAAAAGGCGGCAAAGCCGGTGACTACGACGATTGGACGGTTGCGCAGCTGAAAGCGAAGGCCAAGGAAATCGGCTTGACGGGCTACTCAAGCAAGAAGAAAAGCGAGCTCATTTCAGCGCTCAGAAATTCCTGATCGCGGCGATGGATTCCCGCGATCGGGAGTGCCTCCATCGGACCTGCGTCTCAGGCGCCCTTTCGCCTGCTCTTGGTCTCCGTAGCGGTTTCGGCTTCCTGCTTCTTGGCAGGCGCCTTCCTGGCGGTGGACTTGGCCGCACCGGTGGACTTGGTCGCCGTCGACTTTGCAGCGGTCGACTTGCTGGCAGCCGACTTTGTACTGCTGGACCTGGTGGCGGTGGACTTGGTCGCTGTCGCTTTTGTGTCACTCGACTTACTCGCCGTGGACTTGGCAGTTTTCTCATCCCCGCTTCCGCGCTTCTTGTCCAGGCTCCGCTTGAGGGCCTCCATCAGGTCGATGACCTCGCCCTTGCCCGCTTCGTCGGCCGTTACTCCAAAGGTTTCCTCGGTATCCAGCGATTCGCCCTGTTCAAGCTTGGCTTCAATGAGCTGGCGCAATTGCTCCTGGTAGTCGTCGGTGAAGCGCTCCGGCTCAAAGTCGCCTGCCATGGATTCGACAAGGGCGGCCGACATTTCCCGTTCCTGCGAGGAAATCTTGATGCTGGCGTCCAGCGACGGAAACTTTGCTTCACGGACCTCGTCCGGCCAGAGCAGGGACTGGAGCATCAGCACATCGTCCCGGATGCGCAATACTCCAAGGCGGGTCTTGTCGCGGAGTGCGAACTGGACGATGGCAACCCTGTCTGTGTCCTCGAGTGCCCGCCGCAGAAGCATGTACGCCTTTGGAGATTTCGAGTCTGGCTCCAAGTAGTAGCTCTTTTCGAACATGATCGGGTCCATCTGTTCGGACGGCACAAACTCAACCACTTCGATCTCGTGGCTGTTTTCTGCCGGAATGGCTTTCATCTCGTCGCGGGTGAGAATGACTGTGCGGCCGCCCTCTTCGTAGGCCTTTTCGATGTCCGCGTAGTCAATGACCTCGCTGCACACCTCACAGCGACGCTGGTAGCGGATCCGTCCGCCGTCGGCATTGTGAACTTGGTGCAGACTGATGTCATGGTCCTCAGTGGCGCTGTATACCTTGACCGGGACGTTCACCAGTCCAAACGCGATGGCGCCTTTCCAGATGGCTCTCATGGATCAAGTGAACATCAGACTGGGGCGGAGGTGAAGCCCTATGGCCGGTAGCAGGGAACGTGTCCGGGTGGGCGGACGCGAATTGGTGGTCACTAACCTGGACAAAGTGCTGTACCCGGAGACTGGCACCACCAAGGCGGACGTCCTGGCGTACTACGCAGCGGTGGCCCACGTCCTTATCCCTGCCGGGAAAAACAGGCCTGTCACGCGGAAACGGTGGGTCCACGGAGTAGGAACGGCGGAGGAGCCCGGCGAGGTATTTTTCCAGAAGAACCTGGAGGAGTCCGCTCCCGGCTGGATACCCCGGGCCTCCATCACGCACAAGGACCGCACAATCCAGTATCCGTTGGTCAACGATCCCGCCACCCTGACCTGGCTGGCCCAAATAGCGTCCTTGGAGATCCACGTGCCGCAGTGGCGGATTGACTCCCACGGGGATCCCCTGCCGCCGGACCGGATGGTGCTGGACCTGGACCCCGGGGAGGGTGCGGGCCTTGCTGAGTGCGTCGAAGTTGCCAAGCTCGCCCGCGTTATCCTCAGGGATGTTGGACTGGATCCGGTGCCCGTGACGAGCGGCAGCAAGGGCATCCACCTGTATGCAGGACTGGACGGCAGTCAGAGTTCCGAACAGATCTCAGCGTTTGCAAAGGAACTGGCGCGTGCTTTGGAAGCGGACCATCCGGAACTTGCCGTCAGCGACATGAAAAAAACGCTCCGCACCGGCAAGGTCCTGGTGGACTGGAGCCAAAACAACGCTGCCAAGACCACGATCGTGCCCTACTCCCTCCGCGGCCGCCACCACCCCACTGTCGCTGCGCCCAGGACATGGCGCGAGCTCACCTCGCCTTCATTACGCCAGCTCGAGTACGAGGAGGTCATGCGGCGGGTCAAGGACGGCAAGGATCCCTTTGCTCCGATTTCCGCCATAGCCGGCCACCACCAAGTAAGCAGCTCTCATGGAACCTTCACCGCCGTCGAAAGTTCCGCAGATAGCGCCGAAGGTGAAAGGGGCGAAGGCGAACGGGGTGAACACGACGGCGGAACCGCCGATCCCCGGCTCCAAAAGTACCGCTCCATGAGGGACCCAGGCGAAACCCCCGAGCCCTTTGCCGCCGACCAGCATCGGGCTTCGGCCGACCAGGGTGGAACGCCACGGGAGATCTTCGTGATCCAGGAGCACCACGCCAGCCGGCTGCATTTCGATTTCCGGTTGGAGCGCGACGGCGTGCTGGTTTCCTGGGCCTTGCCGAAGGGCGTGCCCACATCGAGCGATAAGAATCATCTGGCGGTCCAGACGGAGGACCATCCGATGGACTATGCGACCTTCGAGGGGACCATTCCGAAGGGGCAGTACGGTGCCGGATCCGTCACCATTTGGGATCATGGCACGTACGAATGCGAGAAATGGATTGCCGGCAAGGAGGTCATTGTCACCCTTACCGGGTCAGAGGGCGGCAATTTGGTCGGCACGCGGAAGTTCGCCCTCATCAACACCGGAAAAGACAAGGACAGCCAGGGGCAGTGGCTGATCCACCTGATGGACCCCGGCCGCAAATCGCACCACCCCCGCAGGTCCTTCCCTGACGAGGAGGTTGAGCCGGCTACTGATCCCCCGTCTACAGGTCGTCCTGCTCCCGCGCCAAAGGCCGATCCCCCGCCCGACGTCGACAGTCTCACCCCGATGCTGGCCACAGCGGGTACTGTCGCTGATCTGAGTGACAGCCACTGGCGGTTTGAGCTCAAATGGGACGGCGTACGGGCACTGGTGATCGGTGGGGAAAGCAGGATCAAACTCATCAGCCGCAATGGCAACGACATGACGGCAAGCTACCCGGAGCTCGTTGTCCGGGAATGGTGGCCGCCGGGTGACTTTGTGGCGGACGGCGAGATCATCGCCGTCGGACCTTCAGGAAGACCTGACTTCGGGCTGCTGCAGTCCCGCATGAAACTCACCAAGCCTGCCGACGTCCGCAGGGCGCAAAAGGCGACGCCGGTGCGGCTGATGCTGTTCGACCTGCTGGTCCACGGCGGCGAAGACCTCCGTCGGCGCCCATGGCATGAACGGCGGGAGCGGCTGGATCGCTTCTACCACCCGTCCGACTGCCCGGTGTACCTCTCTGATGTTATTGACGACGACGTCAGACACATCCTGGAGAGCGCACGGGAACTGGGCCTGGAAGGTGTCATGGCCAAGAGATCGGGCAGCCGGTATGTCACCGGCCAGCGGAGCAAATCCTGGCTCAAGATCAAGGTGGAGCGCACCCAGGAAGTAGTGGTGGGTGGCTGGCGGCCGGGAAACGGGTCACGGAGGAACTCGATCGGTTCGCTGCTCCTTGGCATCCCTGAGGGCTCCTCGCTGCGGTACGTGGGTCGCGTCGGAAGCGGCTTCAGCACCCGCGAGCTTGAGGAGTTGCGGCAACGACTGGAGACAATCTCACGGAAAAGCTCGCCGTTCACCGAGATTCCGGCCGCCGACGCCACCGGCGCCCACTGGGTCACGCCCGGGCTGGTGGGGGAAGTGACCTATGGAGAATGGACCAGCAGCGGAAAGTTGAGGCACCCCGTCTGGCGTGGCTGGCGGCTGGACAAGGAACCCGAGGACGTGGTGATGGAGGCGGTGGCTTTCTAGCGCTGCTGAAGACGCTCAAATGGTCCTGGGATGCGCAAACGGTCGCGGGATGCGCAAACGGCCTGGCGACACCGATATTTGCGTGTCGCCAGACCGTTTGCGCGTCCTCAGGTTATTTCCGTGTCCCGCGGACGCTAGGAGGAGTGCGGCATTTGCGGCCTGCTGGTCCTGTGGATGGCAGTCACGGCCGCCCCTTGGCCCATACGCCCGTGGCCGTTGCCTCTCTCCTTGGCGTGGCGGCGCTTGCCGTTCCCGGCCGGCCACTGCGGTCCTGTGCCTGGGACCTTGGCCAGTCCGAGTGGCGCCGGTTCGGAAAGCGGTACCTTATTCATAGAGGCCACCAGGTGCTCCGCGATGTCGGCTTTGATTTCTTGTTCAGCCTGCTGTTCAGCCATTGCTCTTCCTTCCACGATGAAATGAAACGCACATCCAGCGTCAGACGTGCCAGAACTGCTTAGATGCTGTAGCTCTTGCTGCCAGGAATGCTGTACCTACCAGCGGACTTTCTTCTCGACGGGCCCCTGTTTTCCGCTCGTGTGGGTGGGCTTGTGGTTGTGACCGATACTCTGGGACGTTGTTCCGCCCCGCGATTTACTGGCCAGCATCTCCTTCTGGGCCTCTGTCAGCTTGGACTTGATGCCCTTGGAGCGGTCCTGCTCCTTGCCGGAATCCTTTTGCTTGCTCATGGTTTGTCTCCTTCCAGGCGCCCTCGGCAGACCGTAGCCCCTTGGTACCGCGTGGACCCGGATACCCCACGCAGGAAAAGCCCCTGGGGAGAATGGTCGATGACAGAGCATCAAGAACGGGAACGACGCGAAGGAGTGGTCTCTTCAAGCGCAGAGTTTTTGGTGGTTACGCGGCGGTCGTACCATCGATACCTTCGATGGAAGACGACCGGCCTGGCTACTCAAAAATCAGTGTTCCCATGGCTCAACCATAAACAATAATCTGACAACTTGTGAACCCCGGAACCGGAACCAATTCGGGACGCCCTCCTAGCCCTTGCTTTCGCCGGCTTTGACCGCAAATGGTGGACTGATGCTGTGTTTGACGGCGATTCTCAAAAAAGTTTGAACCGTTGAGGGCGAACCGGGAAAAATCCGCACCAGCATACGTCAGAAGCGGCCACAAATATGCCTGATATTTGCCTGTAATCGATGCTTAAAAGCACGAGTTTACGGCACCGAAATCGGAAAAGCCATAGACATCGCGTAAAATTGAAGGCCTGCCCAGAGCGGGGCAGCTACAAGTCGCAAGCAAATGACCTCCACGGGAGTTGCCCAAATGCCCAATGACCGAAGCATGACCGACTCTTCAGCAGGCGCTACAACCGCCAGCGGAACCAACAACATCGCACCAACAGGTGTAAGGAAAAAGCTGATACTGCGTCGACGGCTCAAGGAGTCCGACGTCAACGTAGTGAACCAGCCGATGCTCAAAAAAGCACTCGGCGGCACCATCGTTGGAAACACCATGGAATGGTTCGACGTCGGCGTGTTCGGCTATCTGATCACCACCATGGGTCCGGTCTTCCTGCCAGAGGCCGACGCCGAAGTCCAGACACTGTTCCTGCTCGGAACCTTCGCCGCCACCTTCATTGCACGCCCGCTGGGCGGAGTTGTCTTTGGTTGGCTTGGGGACAAGATCGGCCGGCAGAAGGTACTCGCAGCAACCCTGATGCTCATGGCGGCAAGCACGTTCGCCGTGGGACTGCTGCCGGGGTATGCGCAGATCGGCATCTGGGCCGCTGCCCTTCTTGTGATCCTGAAGCTCGTGCAGGGCTTCTCCACCGGCGGCGAATACGCCGGCGCAACCACGTTCGTGAGCGAATACGCCCCGGACAAGCGCCGCGGGTTCTTCGCGAGCTTCCTGGACATGGGCAGTTACCTGGGTTTCGCCTTGGGCGCCGCATTGGTATCCGTCCTTCAACTGACTCTTGGTCAGTCCACCATGGAGGAATGGGGCTGGAGGATACCGTTCCTGGTCGCCGGACCGCTGGGTCTTATCGCTATCTACTTCCGGAACAAGATTGAGGAATCTCCTCAGTTCCAGGCCACGCTGGATGCCCAGGAATCATTGGCGCAGGATCCGGACGCCGCTACCCCGGATGCAGGCAAGGGTCCGTTCGGAATTGTGAAGGCCTACTGGCGCTCGCTCATAGTTGCCATGATCCTGGTTGCCGCCGCAAACACGGCCGGTTACGCATTGACCTCCTACATGCCCACCTACCTCACGGAGTCCAAGGGCTATGACCCCGTCCATGGGACGCTGCTGACCATTCCGGTCCTGGTGATCATGAGCCTGTGCATTCCGCTGACGGGGAAGCTGTCCGACCGCATTGGACGCCGTCCGGTGCTGTGGATCGGCGCCCTCAGCACAGTAGTCCTGGCTACCCCGGCGTTTCTGCTGATCGGAATCGGGGAAACTTGGTCGACACTCGCTGGCCTGTCCCTGATCGCTTTCCCGGTGGCGTTCTACGTGGCCAACCTTGCCTCGGCTCTCCCGGCGCAGTTCCCCACTGCCAGCCGATATGGAGCCATGGGAATCGCGTACAACTTCGCTGTGGCCATTTTCGGTGGGACCACGCCCTTTATCGTCGCAGCGCTCATCAAGGGCACTGGCAACGACATGATGCCGGCGTACTACCTGATGGTTACGTCGGCCGTAGGTGCGGTGGCGATCTACTTCCTGAAGGAGTCCGCCCAGCGCCCCCTGCCGGGATCCATGCCCAGCGTGGACACCGTGGCTGAAGCCAAGGAGCTGGTTGCAACTCAGGACGAAAACCCACTCATCGACCTCGATGATCTGCCGTTCGACGCTCCGACGTCAGAGCAGGAGCCGGAGAAGGTCCCGGCAGGCGTCTGATAGCAACAGGCGTCTGATCAAAACTGATAGGCCCGCTCTGCGTGCTCCCGCTTGGGGGAAGCACCCAAAGCGGGCCTACTTCGTTAACCAGTGCCCTATCTAGCCCTTCGAGGGGGTCCCGTCGTCAGCCGCGCCGGCAATACTTGTGCCGCTGCCATCATGAACCGGTACCTCTTGGAGGGGATCCAAACCGCCTTGCCGTGCTCACTCGCGGCCAGGCCCTCACGGACTACCCGGTCGGGGTGCAGCCACATCCACCGAGGGGCCACGGACTTGTCCATGTCCATCCGGTCGTGGAACTCAGTGTGGGTCAGGCCGGGGCAGACGGCAGTGACGGTGATGCCCTGCGGCGAATAGGCGAGGTTGGCCCAGCGGCTGAAAGCAAGAAGCCAGCCCTTGGCCGCAGAGTAGGTTCCCCGGGGAAGGAATGCGGCCACGCTGGCCACGTTGATGATCTTTCCGGAGCCGCGCTTCAGCATCGCTTTCAAGGCAGCATGGCTCAGCACCATAGGAGTCTCCACCAGCAGTTTCAGGTGTTTCTTTTCCTCCTCAATGTCATTCTCTTCAAATGACTTGAGCAGCCCGAACCCTGCGTTGTTGACGAGGATCTCCACGGGACGCGCGTCGTTGGACAAACGTTCGACGACGGCTGCCACCCCGCCGTCCTCCGTAAGATCCGCAACAATCACCTCAGTGGAGATGCTGTACAGATTCTCAAGCTCCGCAGCGGAAGCATTCAGCCGTTCCCGGTCCCGAGCCACCAGTACGAGGTGATGTCCTTGTTCGGCCAACTGGCGGGCAAACTCCGCACCCAGGCCAGCAGTGGCGCCGGTGATCAATGCTGTTGTTCCTATTGGCATGCCCATGGTCTCAGACTAGCCGGGCGGCTTAAGTTGTGGCAGGGACAGAGCCGGGCCAAGGACCACTAGTCCTTGGCCCGGACGCTCGTTCCTGGATGATGCGGCTGATCAGCCTGCGAAGGCGGCCAGCGGATTCTTCAGGCGCCCCGCCATCTGGAGTCCGCCTGAAGGATCAGAGATGTCCAGCATCTGCTGGTTGTTCCGCAACTGGAGGCGGTTCAGGCAGGAGAACTCAAAGTCATCCGCAAAGAGGTCATGCCTGGAGAACTGGTCCGCGAGTTCCGGATGCTCCGCCTGATAGCCGCGGATGGCTTCGGCGGCTGTGCGCCAGAACGTCTCCTGGCTCATCACGGAATCTTCCTCCAGGAGAGCGCTGAGGAATCTGAAGATGCAGTCGAACACGTCGGTAAAAATTGCCAGGACCTTCTCGCCGTCCGGGATGTCAGCCTTGACCCGGCTTACCTCCTCCGGCAGTTCCATCCTCTCGCCCATCACCACGATCTCCTCGGCGATGTCCTTCATGATGGCGCGGACCGGAACCCCGCGCTCAAGCACCAGGATGACGTTTTCGCCGTGAGGCATGAATGCCAGCTCGTAGCGGAAGAGGCAGTGCACCAGAGGGACGAGATAGGCCTCGAAGTAGCGGCGCAGCCAGTCCGACGGGGCAAGCCCGGATCTTCCGATAAGGGCAGAAACGAAGGGTTTTCCTGAATTGTCCACGTGGAGGAGCGAAGCCATGGTGGTCAGTTGCTGGCCGTCCTTGAGCAAAGGAAGCGGACTTTCCCTCCACAGCGCCGAGAGCATCTTCCGGTAGGGGGAGCCATTGGCCGAGGCGGCCTCGTAATAGCCATTGTGGTAGCCCATGGCCGCCACTTCCTTGATCAAGGCCAGCCCCCGCGATTGAAGCGCCTCGTCGCCGGTGATCAGTTCCTGCAACCAGTCATTGATGGCAGGGGTCGCCTTCATGTAGTAGGGCGAGAGACCCCTCATGAAGCCCATATTCAGGACAGAGATGGCCGTCTTGACATAACATTTTTCCGGCTCAGTTGTGTTAAAAAAGGTTCTGATGGACTGCTGGGCCTGATAGTCGTCGGCCCCGATCCCGAGATGCACAATGTGCTGTTGCGCGATTTCGGCAGCGAAGGTCACGGTCAATTTGTTTTCCCACTGCCAGGGGTGCACCGGCATCAGGAAGTAGCTGGACGGATCGAGGCCTTGGCTTCGGAGTTCGGCGTCAAAAAAGGCGGCATCGCTGCCCAGTTCCGCCTCGAGGTGTTCGCGGTAGTCCAGCCCTTCGCTGGAAGTGAAGACCGCTTTGGTTCGGTGCACCGCGATCCACTCGAGCCGGACGGGCGCCCCGGCTTCCGGCGCAAACGCACGGAAATCCGCAATGCCGAACCCCAGGCGGCCATTGTTGGCCACGAAGCAGGGGTGCCCCTCGGTCATGCTCCGCTCAATCGCCTGGAAGTCGATGCTCGGATTTGCTCCGCCCGTAACCCCAACAGCAAGCTCGGCCGAGGACGGCTGCCCGATCCATTGCTTGAAGGCATGGCTTGCGAGCGTGCTGCTGATTTCCTCCAGATACACCGGCAGCATCTCTTCCCGGATACCCAGGGTGTCCCGGAATTCGGTGATGAAAGTCAGGGCATCAACGGTTGCTTCAGTGCCGTTCCGGATGCAGGCGATGGTGGCGCCGTCAATGGACCAGTGCTCCAGCTTCAGTAGCCGGGCCCTGAACGTGTACTCGGCAAGGCCGTCGTCGCTGACGAGGCGGTAGGTGTCCGCCGTCCCTACCCCTGTGGCGTCCTCATCGTCGGCAGGGGTGACCTTAACCGGGGACAGGATTCTTTCATGCGAAAATTCGGCGAGCGCTTTGCGGACCAGGTGGCGGTTGGCCTTTGCCCACAGTTCCGGTTTAAGGTGCGCGGCCGAATGTCCTGCCGCCAACACGGATTCGAGTTCAATGGTGCTCATATGGTGGCTCCCTGGAGGTCGTTGCGTTCGATGAGGTCTCGGGCGGCGTGGAAGTCCGCGCGGGTGCAGAAGCTCAGCAGCGCCTGCTTATCCGGAAGGTGCACGACACCTGACGGTTGGAAGCCCAGCCGCTCATTAAGTGCATGGATCTTGGTGTTTCTGGCATCCGGCTCAACAACCACGCGCTCAATGCCAGGCTTCTGAAAGAGGTGCTCCAATACCGCCGTCATGACGGCAGTGGTGTAACCGGATCGCGGGTGGCCTGGGGGCGGAGCCACCAGGAGGTGCATACCGATGTCACCATGTTGCACTGCGTATACGGCAGCAAGGGGTGATGCTTCCGGCTGGTATTCCTCCATAAGGAAGGCAGGCTCCCCGCCGTCGAGCCCCAGAAGCGCGTGGTGATGGCCGCTCGATTGGATTCTGGAGTATTCCTCCACAACGTCGTCGAGGGTGGCAGTCAGCATTCCCCAGAATGAGGCATAGGGCTTGGTGACCCAGCTGTGAAGCAATAGAGCGTCGTGGACAGCATCGAGGCAACGGAAAGTGAAACTCATCCCCGGGCCGCCAATGCTCCCGGCAGACCCGCGGCACCCGAACCTGCCGCAGCTGCTGCCCCCTGCCCTGACACGTCCTGCCCCGGCGCACCGAACTGCTGGAAAGCGATACTCCGCTCCACCGGGTACACCTCAGTGCCGGTCATCTCCCGCAAAATGCAGGAGTTGCGGTATGCGGCCATGCCGAGGTCAGGGGTCACAAAGCCGTGTGTGTGAAGCTCCGCGTTCTGGACAAAGATTTCGCCGGGTTCGACGCCGGTGCTGTAGTTGCGGTCCACCGCGAACCGGCCGCGGGCGTCGCGTTCGATCCGCTCCTGGATGCCGGCAAGGAACCCGGGCTCGCGGTAGCTGTAGCCGGTCGCGAGAACCACGGCCTCGGTCTCCAGCGCGTAGTCCCGGCCCTGCTCCTCGTGCCGCAACTGCAGAGTGTGGGATGTGGCCGAGGCGTCCCATGCCGCCGCGGTGAGCGCGGAATGAGTCAGCAGCTGTGTGTCCACCAGCCCGGACAGGCTCTTGGTGTAGAGGAGATCGTAGATCGCGTCGATGAGCTCGGAGTTGATGCCCTTGTACAGGTTCTTCTGGCTCTTGATCAGCCCGTCCCGCTGCTCCTGCGGAAGCTCGTGGAAGTAATCCACATACTCCGGCGACGTCATTTCCAGTGTGAGCTTGGTGTATTCGAGCGGGAAGAACCGGCCGGAGCGAGTGACCCAGTTGAGCTGGTACCCGTAGACGTCGATTTCCTGCAGCAGCTCGTAGTAGATTTCTGCTGCACTCTGCCCGCTGCCCACGATGGTGATGCTGGCCTTTGACTGCAGCTCACTCTTCCTCAACAGGTAGTCAGCGTTGTGGAGGACAAGTCCGCCGGCATTAACCACCGCTGCACAGGACTCCGGCACGTAAGGTGACGTACCCGTCCCCAGCACCAGCCGCCGTGCCCGGAGCACCTCGGGCCCTTGGGGACCGTTCACCGACAGGGTGTACACGCCGTCGTCGTACGTGATCTCCCGGACGTCAGTGCCGAAGCGTACAGACTCGAGCTGCCCGGCAACCCATTGGCAGTACTGGTTGTACTCCGCGCGCAGCGGATAGAAGTTTTCCCGGATATAGAAGCGGTAGAGCCGCCCGGTCTGCTTCAGGAAGTTCAGGAAGGAAAATTGCGACGTCGGATCGGCCAGCGTCACGAGGTCCGCCATGAACGGCACCTGCAGGTGGGCGGGTTCGAGCATCATGCCCGGATGCCAGTCGAAGGATTCCCGGCGCTCGAGGAACACTCCGTCAAGTTCCTCAACAGGCTCGCTCAGGGCGGCGAGCCCCAGGTTGAAGGGTCCGACGCCGATCCCCACGAAGTCGTAGATGCGTCCAGTTGGATTCGTGTGGTTCAAGGCTCCAGGCGTTGACGTGTTCATGCGCGCACCCCTGCCGTCGATGCATCTGAGTTGGCAGCGAGCACATCGGGCAGCAGCTTTTCACCGGTGGTCCGCAGGAGGTTGATGATCTCCACGATGTCCTCAAGGGTGGCCTCGGCGTTGAGGAGCGTGAACTTCAGGTAGTGCCTGCCGGCCACCGTTGTACCGGCCACCACGGCCTTGCCCGATGCGAACACCGCTGAACGGATGGCCTGGTTGAGGATGTCGGCCGTATCTTCCTGGAGGCGCGAAGCATCGGCAAGGAGTGGCCGGTAGCGGAACACCAGAGTGCTGAGCTGGGGTTTGGCGGCCAGTTCAAAATCGGGATCCTCTGCCAGCACCTCCCCCACCCGGGCAGCAAGGTCGATCGCCTCATCGAAGAGCGCACCAACTGCATCCGCCCCCATGATCCGCAGGGTGAGCCACAGCTTGAGGGCATCGAACCGTCGCGTGGTCTGGATGCTCTTATCAACCTGGTTGGGAATTTCGGCGCGTGCGGCGCTTTCCGGGTTGAGGTAGTCGGCGTAGTACGTTACGTGGCCCAGCATGGACGCCTCACGAAGCAGCAGAGCACTTGAACTCACCGGCTGGAAGAACGTTTTGTGGAAGTCGACGGTGACCGAGTCGGCGAGGCCTGTTCCATCCAGAAGATGTCGGTAGGCCCCCGACACCATAAGTCCGCCACCGTAGGCTGCGTCAATGTGGAACCAGGCTCCGTAGGCCCTGGCAAGCGCGGCGCATTCGGCCAAGGGGTCAACAGCGCCAAAATCAGTTGTCCCTGCAGTGGCCACAACAGCCATGGGGACCAGTCCGGCGTCGTGCGCTTCCGCCAAAGCGGAGGCCAAAGCCGTGGAATCCATGCGGTGGCCGGAATCGCAGGGAACGGATACGACGGCGTCGTACCCGAGGCCCAGCATCGAAGCTGACTTCCGAATACTGAAGTGGCTGTCCGCCGACGTGAAAATCCGCATCCTGTCGAGCAAAGCGGGAAGGCGCAGGGCTGTGGTTCCGCCGGCCTCTGCGTTCTGACGAAGCTCAGCTGCTGCATGGTTGCGGGCGATCAGAAGCGCCTGGAAGTTGGACTGGCTGCCTCCGGAGGTGAAGATTCCATCCGCTGCAGGTCCCAGCTGCAATCGTTCGGCAGCCCAGTCGATGAGGCGCCGTTCAATCATGGTGGCCCCTGCGCTTTGGTCCCAGGTATCCATGGAGGAATTCACCGCAGACAGAACCGCTTCACCAACCAGCGCCGGAATCACAACGGGGCAATTCAGGTGTGCAGCGTACTTGGCGTCGTGGAAGTAGATCGCATCCCTCAGGTAAAGCGCTTCCAGTTCTTCAAGGGCGGCAGCAGTATCCGGGAGAGGCTGCTCCAGGTTCACCCCGTCCACCCTCAGCTTCAACTCTCCGGGCTGGACGCCGGTGAATGGCCGCGTGGTTCGGTCCAGTTTGGTGGCGACGGCATTGACTCCCTGCAGGACCTGAGCCACATACCGGGGCGAATTGCGGGCGTTGAAGAGCTGATTTGTGGCTGAAAGCGCCAGCTCGACCCGGGAACCAAAGTCCTGAGCGGGCTTGGCCGGAACGTCGGCAGGCATTTCATCCAGAGGGGACGGCAACGTCACAGTGGTCTTCCTTTGATCGCATTGTTGGCTGGCAGGGCAAGGTAAGCCTTACTTAGGATCACCTTTACGTCAAACTCATGTGATGTAATTCATTTCACACTGGGGAATGCGGTTACTTTAGCCGTCATTGACTTTTATGCCGGGCAAAATCAGGGCAAAATTCCGCTTCGTCTTCGGCACATGCCGGCCGGTTGAGTGTTAGCCCTGCGACATCACACCCACTCGGGCAGGCCGGGAGGTTAGGGTTAATGACTCATGACGGAGGGAAAACCGCTTGCTGATAGTGCTTACAGGAATTGACGGCTCAGGAAAGACCACCGCCGCCCAAGCCCTGGCCCGGGATCGAGGAGCGCTGCTGCTGAGCAACTACGCTGGGCGGCGCCGGATGTCGCTGTTCGCGGATAGATCTGGACTGCGTTTCCCTGCACGCCTGGCGGACGCGGTTGAAACCACTGTCCGCACGGTCAATGTGCTGGTTTCCCATGCCCGGGCAAAGAACTACGGCGGCTTGGTGGTCATGGACCGGCATCTGTTCTGCCAGCTCGCGCTACGTCAGGCAAAAGGGCTTCCCCGAGGCCGCTTCCTGCCCTACCTCCTGCGCATGCTTCCGAAGCCGGACATGGTGGTGCACCTGGTTGTTGATCCGGAGCAGGCACTCCGGAGAGTCCTGGCACGGGGCACTGATACGGAATCGCTCGAGGAGCTGAGGAGCCTTGATGCTGCCTATCGGTCGCTGCCGGAATACGAAGACTTCCTCAAAATCGATGCCAGCGGCACCCCGGATGAAGTACTGGCAGCACTGTCGCAGCTCGTGGAGGTACACGCTGCAGGACGGCCTGTGCTGACAGCAAGTCCGCGCTAATTTCCTGCAATGTCCTGGGTGGCGGCTCCTCTTGCACAACAGCGTCCACTTGTTGCCGGCGTCCTGCTTGGCGCAGGAGAACTCGAACTCTGCACCAAAACAGGGAGAGCGAACCGGCCCGGCCAGGCATACGTCCTGTTCCTAGCCCATGGCGAGCTCGTCTTGCGGCGGGGTGGCTGAGCCCTCTGCATGCCGGCGCTGCAACTCGTCAGCAGCAAAGTCATACCAGGTATGGGCACCGAAGAATGGCTTGCGGGTGTCCAGATGCCGGTACAGGGCATCGGCCAGTTCGGCCAGACTTTCGTCCGACATGGCGGCCACCGTCGACGCGGGTTCGAGAGTGCCCTCGAGGTAGAAGGAGAGGTTTACTCCGCCCTCCCAGGCAGGCTTTGCATCGCCCACATGGGAGATAGCGGAAACCGCACCGAAGGCGGCTTCACTGATTGACAGCATGTCGTCGCTTCCAAGCCCGGAAAGAATTTCGCCGTCGAGTCCGGCCATCCTCTCCCCGTCCACGCCCGCATGGACCAGGCAGACGGGCAGCTCCGCGGGCTCGGTCAGCGTCAGCTGGAATGCGGGGGGAGCGGACCGGGTGTCATCCGCGTCCCTCCTGTCGTTCGCTTCGGTTTCCCTGCCCTCCAGGTGCCGAAGGTACTCCAGTACTTCGAGGTCCAGATGGGAGGACTGGGTCAGATCCATCTGGAGGAAAGAGCCGCTGGCAAGCTGTCGGGCACGCCGCATGATGTGCAACAGGACCGGATAGTTCGACCGTGTAAGGCAACCCGTAACGAGGAGGGTTACGTGTCCGGGGTCAATATCAACGCGAACGGTGACACGCAGTTTGTGGTTCAAGGGTTACTCCACCTGATACTTCCAGAGAACATCCAAGAGCCAACTGCATAACTCCCTTACACCCTATGAGGCTTGCATTGCGGGTCACAAGTCAGGGCCGGATTCTTACGGAGCACTTCAGCCAGTGGAACTAAGATTGGCTAATGGACGACATGGCAATCGACACCTCAGTGGCGGAACGTCTTCAGGACCTCGTGATCGACAGCCCGGACGTGAGCAGCTTCCTCGCGGAACTGTGTGAATTGTCGGCCGCCTCCCTCTCCGAGTCAATGGGTCTGGACGTCACTTGCGCCATCACCCTGCAGAGGCGGCACCGGACCTCCACAGCGGGCTGGAGCAGCGAGGCCTCCCGCGCCTGCGACGAGATCCAGCATAATTTCGGCGAAGGCCCCTGCCTTCACGCGATGAATACCGGGACCACGGTGCTGGTAAGTGACACACGGACTGACATGCGCTGGCCTGAGTACGGATCCGCCATCTCAACAATTGGCCAGTTCAGCGTACTTGGAGTCCCGTTGGCGCTGGACGAGGGCGCTGCTGCGGCTCTCAATGTTTTTGCTCCTGTGCCCAATGCCTTCGACGCCACGGCCATCGGCCTTGCTGAAACCTTTGCCCGTCACGCCGAAAAATCGCTGAGACTCGCTGTGCGGATCGGAGTCCGGCAGCAGCTGGCTGATGATCTGCGCGCGGCCATGGAGTCGCGGACAGCCATCGACCTCGCCGCAGGGATCATCATGGCGCAGAACCGCTGTACGCAGGAGGAGGCGCTGAGAATCCTGGCAAAGGCATCGAGCGGGCGGAACAAGAAGCTTCGTCTGGTTGCCGAGGACCTGGTGAAGAGCGTTGCAGCCTCCGCGCCGTCAACGCATTTCACGCCCTAGGCAACACATGGCCTGGGCAAGAAGCGGATTACCCGGTACCAGCGGGCGTCTCGGGCCAGTCGATGAAAAGTTCGTAGGCCTCGTGTTTGCGTAGGTAGCCGGCGATGAAGGGGTCGTGTGGAATGATCCGTTTTCCGGAGGCCAGGACGTCATCCAGGGCGAAGTGAGCCAGTACCTTGGAGTGTCCTTTTCCTTTAAACTCCTCGGCTGTTTCTGTCTGGATGAAGTCGATGTGGCCGGGGCGGTCGATGAAGCGGGTCTGAACCGCGAGTTTGCCGCCCACCCGCAGCTCATACCGGTGCAGGGCGTCGTTGCGAAGGGTTGAAACGTCCGGGCTGAACGTGTCCTCGGTGGATACCATGTTCTCCGTCATGGTTCGACATTGGCACTAAATGGCGGCGGTGGCAATGCCGGTTCCGAGCGGCCGGTCCCCTTCTCTTCCGGCACCCGGGCGGGAACACGGCCAAGCAGGAGCGCGGCCAGGATAAAACAGGCCGCTCCCCCACCAAGAAGTCCCAAAGTAAGGCCGTTGAACGCAGCATCAGTCACAGGGATGAAGACGACGACGGCGGCGGTCACCACCGCCGCGGCGGGCCGACGACGGGCGTGGACGGACGCCGTCGGACGATCCTCCAACCGCCCAAAAACCGCCAGTACCGGAAGCAGAAGCGTGATCAACCCCAAGAGCACCACTGAACGGGACCACCACCACTCAGCCGTTCCGCCTGGCGGTTTGGGGAAATCCGTCAAAAGCCACAACCCCGACATGGCGGCAAGAACGGGCAGGTGCCACAGGTAGACGGTCATGGAACGCCGGCCGGCAACAGCCAGGACCTTCTGCACCCAAGCTGCGGAAGCCACCGAATTGAGCCCTGACCGGAAGAGTTCAAGAGTCGCCGCCTGAGAAATTCCCAGCAACAGCAAGGTCAGGTTCGGCGGGTTCAGGTTCACGAGCATGTTCCCCGAGTAGAGGCCCAACCCGGCCAGAACAGCAAGGAGAAGGTTGCTCAGGCCAATGACGGCCACCAGCCTGGAACGGCTCAGCTTGCTGACGTGGCCGTCGGCAATGACGAATCCCAATTGCTGCACCGCGCACCAGAGGAACACCATGTTGGCGTAGGCCAGGGGCGGCAGGACCCCGCGGAAGCAATCGACGGTCACCACCAGCGTGGCCAGGCCGCCGAGCGTGAGCCATGGTGAGCGCTCATGCAGCCTGGCCAGGACGGGAATGCTCAACTGCGCGGCGAGGTAGGCAGCCAGGAACCACAGTGGCATGCCTGCCCCTGTGGCAAGAAGCTGGATCACCTGTGAATGCACGCCGAGCAGCAGGGCGGCCCAAAGGCCCGTGAACATCACGGCCAGGAGGGCCGCAGCAGGGCGGATGAGACGCAGCAGCCGCGCCTGGGCGAATTCGACGCCGGTTCCGCCGCGATTACGCAGCCTGCGCCAGGACTGGAGCCCGGTGATGCCACCGGCCACGAAAAAGAGCGGCATGACCATAAAGATCCAGATGACGGGTTCGAACCAGTCCTGGTTTCCCAACGTGTTTTCCGAGGTCACGGTGCCGTCGGGATGAAGGACCGGGCTAACCATCATGGTGTGGCTTACCACCACCAGTAGCAGGCAGAAGAAGCGGGCAAGATCGATCACCAGGTCACGTGGCGGCGTGTCCCCCGGATCCTCGGCCTGCGGCTTCCCGTCTGGAAGGCCCATTGCTCTCCCCTATGAACACGGGTTCAGAACCCGACTGCTTACTCTCATTCTCCGCCCGGGGCGGGTTAAGGACCAGCAGCGCCGCGCCCAGCGCAGCCAGCCCCGCATTGCCCGTCTCAGGCCGTCAGCAGGGCCAGGATTCCCAGCACGACGGCGAGGAACGGGGTGACGCCCTGTGTTGTGGCCGCGCGGAGGTACTTTCGCCCGCTCAGGGCCAGCACGATGGCGGCCAGCAGCATGGACCCGCAACTGCTGAAAATCAGGGTCCAGCCCACAACGGGCTGGCCGAGGGCAACGGCTGCGATGCCTGCGAATGCACCGATCGCCAGGAAGAGATTGTAGAAGCCTTGGTTGTAGGCGAGAGACCTGGTGGTGTCGGCGTCAGCCTGGGAGGTGATGCTGAAGCGCTTCCACGTTGCCGGCTGGGTCCACGTGAGGGATTCCATGGTGAAGATGTAGACATGGAGGAGGGCTGCAAGGGTCGCGAAGATAAGGGAGGCCAGGATCATTTAGCTGATCCTAGCCTCCCTCACCTATTTGATTGTCCGCTTTTGATTTCCAAGTCTGCCGGCGAGGCGGATCTCAACGCGTCAGCGTCGCCAGCGTTCCGGCCGCGAAGTGCTTGGCAGACTGGTTCCAAAGCCTAAGCAGGCCTTGGAGGTTCTCTCCGTCCGCCCGATAATCACTGGTATTGGCTTCCAGCGTTGCAAGCACCCCCGTGCGGAGTTCCGTGTTGAAGTTCACCTTGCCCACCTTCATGGCAGAAGCCTTCACCAGTTCCTCAGCGGGAATGCCTGACGCGCCGTGCAGCACGAGCGGTAAGTGGGTGCGTACGGCAATGTCCTGCAGCACATCCCAGCGCAGTTCCGGTTCGCCGATGTACTTTCCATGGACGTTCCCGACGGCGACAGCCAGGAGTTGGGCTCCCGTGCGGGCCACGAAGTCCTCCACCTGAGCGGAGTCTGTGAGCCCGGCCATCGTGTTTGCGGCGGGTGAGTCTTCGACTCCAAACGCCCTGTCCTCGTCCCCGGCGAGTCCGCCAAGTTCTGCTTCGATGACGACCTCGGCCCGGCCCTGGGCATTCAGGACCGCCCGGACCTCCCGGACCAGCGCGATATTGTCCTCGTATGGAAGTGCTGAACCGTCCACAAGGACGGAATCCGCCCCTGCCTTGACGGCGTCGACGATCACCTGGATGTCCTGGGCGTGGTCCAGCTGGACAGCCACCGGTACCGCAGCTGAGTCAGCAACACCTCTCAGGGCCGAGATCAGCCGAAGGCCGTCCGTTGTGGCAGCGGTCCTGGGTGCCACCAGCAGAATGGTTCCGTGTCCTGCCTCCTCGGCCGCGGCCACCACTGCCAGCGCCGTGGTGAAGTCGTAGCAGGTGAAAGCGGGAATTGCTGCGCCCTTCTGCAACGCTGAAACAACCAGGTGATCGAGTCGAGTGCGCATCAGACGCTAAGACCTCCCACCAGGATCCATACCAGGTAAGTGAGGACGAAGCCTGCGAGCCCAAGAATGGTGGTGAGCACTGTCCAGGTCCTGAGTCCGTCGGCCACCGACAACCCGAGGTATCGGGTGACAATCCAGAAGCCTGAGTCGTTCACATGGCTCAGGCCGAAGGCTCCAAAGCCGATGGCAAGGAGAATCAGCGCGGTCTGCAACGGTGAGAATCCGCCGTCGGCGACCGAGGCTGCCAGTAGTCCCGATGTCGTGATGATCGCAACCGTGGCTGAGCCCTGGGAAGCGCGAAGGATGGCAGCCAGGATGAAGGCCATCAGGATTACCGGAAGACCGGCTGTCTGCAGCCCTTCGGCGAGTGCCTTGCCGATGCCGGAGACAGTCAGGACCTTACCGAAGACGCCTCCGGCGCCGGTGACGAGGATAACGATAGCGGTGGGGGCCAAGGCTGAGTCCATGACTTCACCGGTGTGCTGTGAAGACCAACCGCGGCGGATGCCCAGGAAATAGTAGGCCATGCCCAAGGCCGTCAGCAGAGCGATAAGCGGGGCGCCGATAAAGGCGACAAGGCTTGACGCGAAGCTGTCCTTGGGCAGGATAACTGCCCCTACCGTGCCCACCATGATCATGAGGATGGGGAGGACGATCAAGGTGATGATCATGGCAGGGCTCGGAGGTGCTTTGACCTGTGTCTTCGTCGCAACATTGGAGCCGCCACCTGCTGCATCCTGTTCCACCTCGGATTTGCCGGAACCGAAGAGGCGGAACTGCTCGGCGGTGGCCGGCAGCATCGTGAATTCGCGCCGGTTCAGTTTGCGGGCAACGAAGTAGCCCAAGACACCGACGGGGATGCAGATCAACAAACCGATGATGGTGACCCAACCGATGTCGGCCTTGAGGATTCCGGCACCGCCCACTACCCCCGGATGCGGCGGGACAACAACGTGGATGGCCAACATGATGGCGCCCACGGGGAGGCCGATCTTGACCGGGTTGACGCCGGCTGCCTTGGAGAAGCCGTAGATGATGGGGATCAGGATGATGAATCCCACGTCGAAGAAGACCGGTATTGCCAGCAGGAAAGCTGCCGCAGTGAGCGCAGCAATCACTCGGCGTGGACCAAGCAGGGAGGTGAACTTGCCGGCCAGGGCCTGTGCACCGCCTGAAATTTCGATCATCTTGCCCAGCATTGCGCCGAGGCCTACCAGGATCGCGACGGATCCGAGTGTTCCGCCCATGCCTTCCGTGACCGTCTTGACGATGTCCTGCAGCGGGATTCCGGCTACCAGCGCCACAGCGACGCTGACTACCAGCAACGCCAGGAAGGCTGGGATCTTGAACTTGATCACGGCCACGAGCAGCAGGACAACGCCTGCTACTGCTATGGCCAGGAGAGCGAGTGCGCTCATGGTGTGTCTCCTTTGACAAGCCAGCCTACTTCCAGACTGGCGGTGGGGATACGGGGACGTGCTGATGGGTAAACAGCGACGGCGGAGGGGGACCGCCCTCGCCGGATCTTAGGGGGTCAGGACCTTTGGGTCTTGGACCTAGACAGTGCGCTTGGTGGGCGCGACAACTTTGATGACGGCAGAATCATCCGCGGCGGCGAGGCCTTGGGCCTGGCCCAGGAGGTACAGCTGTTCTGCAGCGGCGGCGACGGGAGCTGCGAGTCCAGCGGCGCGGGTGGCCTTGCCCACGATGCCCATGTCCTTGACGAAAATGTCCAGGCGGCTGAGCACTTCGGCACCTTCCTCGGTGTAGGCCTCAAGGATGCGGGGGCCGCGGTTGGAAAGCATAAAGGAGCCCGCTGCCCCGGCCTCGAGTGCCGCCAGGGTCTTGGCCTGGTCCAGGCCAAGGGCATCGGCCAGAGCCATGGCCTCGGCGGCGGCTGCGATGTGCACTCCGCAGAGCAGCTGGTTGACGGTCTTGAGGGCCTGGCCGTCACCTGGCTTGTCACCGACAACAGTCAAGGTTGAGGCGAGGAGTTCCAGGACCGGGCGGGCAGCTTCGTAGGCTGCGGGGTCGGCGCCCACTACGATCAGCAGATCGCCCTCGCCGGCACGCTTGGGGCCGCCGGAGAGGGGCGCGTCTACCAGCGCCACGCCGAATTCGGCAAGCCGTTCGACAGTTGCAGGAATGGCTTCAGTGCCGACGGTGCTGGTCAGGATCACGACGGCGCCCGGCTTCAGCACGGAGGCCACGCCGTTCTCGCCGAAGAGAACGTCATTGAGCTGTTCGCCGTTGCGGACGGCGAGCAGCAGGGCATCGGTTTCCTGTGCAGCTTCCTTGGCCGTTGCGAAGGTGTGGACTCCGGCCTCGGCAGCGAGCTGCAGGCGCGCCTCCGCGATGTCGAAGCCGTGGACGGTCAGTTCCGATGCGAGGCGGGTGGCCATTGGCAGGCCCATGGCTCCGAGGCCAAGGACGGTGACGGTGTAATGGTCGCTCATGGTGTTCTCCGTTGAATCTAGTTATCTCGGACTGAGGTGCAGCGGTCAGGGGGCAGGTGGGGATTGAATGGTGTTACTGAGTTTGCGGGTGACCTGGGCCAGGGACTGGTCATCGCCTACGTTGCCGGCGAACACGATGTACGGGATGCCCTTGGCAGGTCCGTCCACCGGTTCCCAGAGGCTGACGATGCCCGGGAGCATAGGGCCGCGCACCATTGCATGTCGGATTTCCAGCCCGTGGGCGGCGACGTCCGAGGAGGTGATGCCACCCTTGGCGATCACGAAGCGCGGCGGAAAAGTTTTGAGGGTTCGGTTCACGAGAGCGACGACCGCGGCGGAAACGGTCCGCGCGATCCTCAGGCTGTCGGCGGCGTCGTCCGCCTTGATGAGCAGGCGGCTCGTGTGGACAATGACGTCGCCCTGGCGGAGTGCCCCCACAACGTCGCCGACAGTGGCGTCAAGATATGCTCCGGCTTCGTCCCCAAGGAGCCTTTCGACGTCGACTTCCACGATCTTTGCCGAACTGTGCTGGTCGGTGAGGACTTTGAGCTGGCGGGTGGTGACGCCGACGTGCGAGCCGACCACAATCAGTCCGCCGGCAAGGGATGGGCTGTTGCCGGCGTACGCTTCCTCACCGCTGAGTTCGCTGCGGATCTCCTGCCCGATCCGGGCACGCACAAAGGGCGGGCCAACCCGGTAGAGGAGCTTCTTGCCGCGGCGTTCGGCCTCTTCCAGTCCCAAGGCCAGCGCGCGGAGGTCATTTTCAGTCACGATATCCGCCACGATGGGCGTCAATCCGCTGGCCGGCGCGATCGCGTCGGCGATGGCTTTCGCGGAAACCTGGGGATCACCGTCGGGACCGGCGGCTCTGATGATGTTCAGGTCCAGGACAATGACGGAGCTGGCCGGATAGCGGCCCTGCGATTTCTCGGCCACGTACTCAGCGAGCTCGGAGTTGGCGAATCCAAAGCTGGCGTCCTTGGCAAACTCGGTCTCTGAAACAGGGGTCAGCTGCCCTGCTTCGGTACCGGTGCCGCGCATGTAGTGCACTCCGCCAATGGTCACGCGGCCTGCATCCGGGAAAGCCGGAACGATCACGACGCCGTCGGTAACCTCGCCGCTGACAGCTGCGAGCGTAGCGGCGATGGTGTCGGGTTCCAGGGGGAAATGTCCGCGCAGGGTGGAATCTCCGCGGCTGACAAAGCCCACGCGGAGGGGGAATTCGCTCTTATCCGCTGCGAGGAGGGCATTGCTGACGATCTCTTGGTTCCGGGCAGCAGCCTCGGCAGGGTCCAGACTGCGGGTGTTGGTGAGGACGTAGACCGCGGGCTTGCCCTGAGCGAAAGCCCAGGTGAAATCAGGGGCATCCCACCGCGTCAGTACGGGAAGGTCCGAGACAGACTGCGTGCCTGTTGGATCGTCGTCGAGCACTACCAGCACCTGCAGAGTGACAGCAGCGGAAGCCGCCACAGCTTCGGCAACCAGCTGAGCGGGAATCTGCACCTCTGCCGGGTAGGCGGCCAGTACATCTGCTTCAAAGGGCACTTTGCACTCCATTGTGTGAGTAGTCGCTACTGTTGGGACATTTGTAAGATGTCAGACATCTTGCATCTGCTGATAGTGTGGCATAAGGCACATAAAATACGCAAGTAGGCTTGACCACTACGTTGGGAAAGGCCGCAAGGGGGCAACGATGGCACGGAAATCACTCGTCGAGATGGTGGCAGACGAGCTTCTGGACCGGATTATCGCCGGCGAGTTCCCGCCAGGCACCAGCGTGCCCGGCGAACTCGAGCTCAGCGCGAAGCATGAAGTGAGCCGGATGACGGTACGCGAAGCCATGAAGACCCTGGAAGCCCAACGGATCCTCAGTGTGGAACGCGGGAGGGGAACGTTCGTGAACCCCTTGAGCCGCTGGTCCTCCCTGGAGGCTGTGTTGCGAGCTGCATCAGAAGGCGTGGATGATGCTGCAGCCGCCGTCCAACTGATCGAACTTCGCCGGATGCTCGAATCCGGGGCCTGTGAACTGGCGGCAGTGCGTATCAGCGATATCGATGTCCAAACCCTTCACCGCCATGTTGCCGCCATGCGCGCCGCCCACAAGATTAACGACGTCGCAGCCTTCGTGGAAGCCGATCTGGCCTTCCACGACCTGATTCTTCAAGCCTCGGAAAACGTCTTTGTGGCCGTGCTTTTTGAACCCCTGCACCGCGTGCTCCAAAAGAGACGGACGCAGACGTCGCGTGTACCTGAGATCCAGGCCCACGCAATCGACCACCATCAGAACATCGCCAATGCCCTTGAGACCCGCGACCCCATGCAGTCCCGGGACGCGATGGATGCCCACATGGAGCAAACCCTCAACGATCTGAAAACGTACGTCCTTGAGGCCCAGGCAACCCCGGCCTAGGCCTAGCTGGACTCGCCTCTGTCCGATACTCTGCAGAGACGGCCCGGCCGGCCCGGGCATCGACGAGGATCACGAGGAGCTACGTTGCCTAACCACACCTATAGCATTTCTGAAATTGTCGGAACATCCACTGAAGGCGTCGATGATGCCGTCCGCAACGGCCTCGCCGAGGCTGCCAAGACATTGCGCAACATGGACTGGTTTGAGGTCAAAGAAATCAGGGGCCACCTCGAAAACGGCGCTGTTGCCGATTGGCAAGTGACCATCAAGCTCGGATTCCGCTTGGAGCGCTAGGCAACTGCCGGTATTCGCCGGCCATAATCCAGCCCCCGCGGAGCACTTCACAAACTGCGGGGGCTGCTTCGTTAACTGGGCTGGCTCAGGTTCTCCTGGAGCAGGGTCCGGTGAGCGACGGCGGCATCCGCATGCAAGGCGCGGCCGGCGTCAGTAAGTTCGAGGAACAGTGACCGCCTGTCATCCTCGCAGGATTGCCGGCTTATCAGGCCCGCTTTCTGCAGGCGGTCAACTACTTTAGACAACGCGCTTTGGGTCATGGGAGTGCGTTGCCCCAGCTGCTTCATACGGCAGGCATCAGCGTTGTCGGCCACAAGATCCAGGATCTCGAACTCATTGAGCCCGATGTTGAACTTCGCCTCAAGCTCGCGGTCGATGGCTCCGGCCGTGCGGAAGTAGGCGCTCTGAATGTCGCGCCATTGCTCCACCAGCTCACGATCCTGTGCCATTTCCATGGCCTCATCCTAGTAGATCCGGCAAATAATGTCCACGTCATAATATTCCTTGTCATTAGATGACACGTCATATAGATTGACGGTTATGACTTCACTTTCCACTCTTGAAAGATCCGCCGGAGAACGGCCCGGCCCTGTCCGCTGGAACCGTGCACAATGGATGCTGCTTTTGGTTCTCTGCACGGTGCTGGCCCTCGACGGCCTTGACGTCTCCATGGTGGGCGTCGCATTGCCCTCAATTGGCCAGGAACTCAACCTCGGCACCGACTCCCTGCAGTGGATCGTCTCGGCGTATGTACTGGGTTACGGAAGTCTCCTGCTCCTGGGCGGCCGGCTGGCCGACCTGCTGGGCCGCCGTCGTATCTTCCTCATTGCCCTCACAGTCTTCGCCGCGGCATCCCTGCTGGGCGGACTTGTGGATGATCCCACGCTCCTGATCGCTACCCGCTTCATCAAGGGACTGGCTGCGGCCTTCACAGCACCTACAGGTTTTTCCATCATCACCACCAACTTCGCGGAAGGGCGGGAGCGTAACCGCGCCCTGTCCATCTTCTCCACGTTCGGCGCCAGCGGATTCTCACTGGGCTTGGTGGTCGGCGGACTTATGACCACCATGAGCTGGCGCTGGACGTTCCTGGTCTCGGTACCGGTCGCTATCGCCGTCGTTCTTTTGGGCCTCAAATTCATCCCGAAGGACAACCCGGCAGATCAGGAACAGGACAGTGGCCACGATATTTGGGGCGCGGTGACCCTGGCTTTGGGCATGCTGGGCCTCGTGTACACCTTGGTATCGGCACCGGAGCGGGGATGGGGATCTGTGGCAACTATCGCCGGGTTCGCAATTTCCGCCGCGATACTGACAGCCTTCGCAGTGATCGAAAAGAGAGTTGCCCATCCTCTTATCCGCTTCAGCATTTTGAAGGAAGGATGGGTGGCTCGTGCCAACCTCAGCGCTGTAGGCCTCTTTGGCTCCTACCTCAGCTTCCAGTTCATCGTGACCCTGTTCCTGCAGTCGGTCCTCGGCTGGAGCCCGCTAAGCATGGCACTGGCACTCCTGCCTGCCGGACTCCTGGTGGTCGCCACGGCGCCGTTTGCTGACAAATTCATTGACAGGTTCGGTGCCCCCCGGCTGATTGTGGTTGGCCTGGCTGCCCTGACTCTGGGTTACATCCTGTTCCTGCGGGTCGGAACTACGCCGAACTACGCAGTAGACATCCTTCCTTCCATCCTTCTGCTTGGTGTCGGCTTTGCCCTGGCATTCCCCTCCATCAACGTCCAGGCGACGGCAGGTATCCGCAACTCGGAGCAGGGGCTGGCGGCCGGCCTCATTCAGACCAGCACCCAGGTTGGTGCAGCGCTGGTACTCGCCGTCACCACCGCCGTCATCAGCGGGCACGGGAGCGGCCGGGACGCCACTGCTGCTGAGATGCTCGCGCAGTACCGCCCCGGCCTGATCCTCAGTGGTGTTGTTGCCATTGCCGCCCTTGCAGTCGCTGCAGCACCGGCGCGGCGCTCAAAGGTGCTGGCGCCCGTCGGTTGAGTCAGGCCGCTCAACGGTCAGGGCACGCAGGCCTTAGCAGGTTCCGGCGTTCCCTGGCCGTTGCTGCGACGGATCACCACTTCTACGCAGGTTTGGGCGTCCGGGCTGGCGGCCAGCACGGCTTGGGCTTGGCTGGAGGTGGTGTACTCGCCCGACTCCATAACAGAAACAGGGCGCCACATATACACATCCCCTTCTGCCGGGGCCGGGTTTTCCCACGTGAAAGTGACGCTGCCGCCTGTCTTTGTTCCGGCCAGCTTGGAGGGTGCCGGGACCACGCTACCCGGGCCAACGGCATCCAGCGGTCCGTCCAGCCCGGGGGTGCTCTGTGGTGCACTGGGTGTGGTGCCGACGCCGTTGACCAGCAGCACAGCTGTCACAGCGGCAGCCGCAAGCACTCCCCCGGCTGCCAGTAGCAGCCACTTGCGACCACCCCGGGAGTCCGGCTCAACAGCAGCTTCGGGCACCGAATCGGGCTCAGCCGGGCGGAGTTGTGTGTCCTCCACCGGCAACGGCGTCATTGGCGCCGGGCGGTCCCATCCGATCCGGGCGGCAGTCGCAGCCCCGGGAGACGGGGCAGCCGGCAGCGACGCCGGGGACAGCGGGACGGCCGAAGTCACCTGGGCCCCGCGGGCAACGGTCGTGTCCTGGCCGGATCCTGGCAGCGTGGATTCTGGCATCGTGGAACCCGTTGGTCCATTGGGGCGCGGGTCGATGGAAACCACGCCGCGTATCCGGGTTGCATCTTCGGAGGCGTTGTCGCCGGGATGATCCGCGTCGTGGCCGTCGTCGAGCACTTCAAACCGTGTCACAGAGAGGCTAAGCTCCGCCTGGACACGCTGCAGCGCCAGGGCAAGCGCGTGGGCTGAGGGATACCTGGACTCGGGCTGCTTGGCCATGGCCGTAGCCAACACAAGTTGCAGCGACTGCGGGACGTCGATCCGGCCCAGGTTGGGTAGTGGTCTGGAGGCGATCCGAGACATGAGTTCGCGAGGCGAGTTGACGCCGCCGGGCAACGCGAACGGCGAGTGGCCGGCAAGCAAAGTATAGATCGTGGCACCCAGCGCCCAGACGTCCACCATCACGCCGTCGGCATCCGTGCCCCGGAAGGCCTCTGGCGGGGACCACGGGATGGACATTCCGCCCTCCTCCTCAGCGGCCGAGTCTGTGGTGCCCGAAATACCAAAGTCGGTCAGCGCGGGCCGGTTGTAGTCGGTCACCAAAATGTTGGCCGGCTTGATGTCCCGGTGGACGATGCCCGCCCGGTGGGCGGTTTCGACGGCGGAAGCCACCTGGATGCCCACGGCCAATGCATCGTCCACGCTGAAGCGTTGCCGCCGTAGCCTGGCATCCAGATTCGGCTTGGAGCAATACTCCATGGCCAGGTAGGAATGTCCGGAAGCTGTGACGTTGGCTTCGTAGATCGTAACGATGAAGGGGTGCGTTGACAGCTGCGCCATCAGGTTCGCCTCGGACTCGAACCGGCTGCGCGCGCCCTCGGTCTTCAGGTCCGAGGTCAGAACCTTGACTGCAACCCTGCGCCGCGGCCGGTCCTGTTCGTACAGGTACACATCGGCGAAACCGCCGGAGCCGAGGGGCTGGACGTACTTGTAGCCTTCGATGGCCGGAGGCGCAGCCAGCCCACGTTTTGCACTCATGTCAATTCCTCCAGCAGTAATCGCGTATCAGCCAAGTCAGGTGTCCCTCCCGGAATGCCACAGTGAGGCCAACAGCGCGCGCAGTTGTGAACGCACCCCGCCCTCGGCCAGGGACCGTAATGAGAACTTCGCCCGCTGCCGCTGCCAGAAACCCACGGAGCCGGTCATCTGCTGCAGGGAAGAGTCCACGTCCGTCCAAAACGCCCGAATGTCCTCGTCGGTGGGGTCCCCTGCGGCGAAGATCGCTTTGTCGGCCCGGTGCGCCAGCAGCATTGTGGTGGAACTGGTGGCCGGGAACGCTTCGGCGAGGTTGGCGGCGTTTTCACGGCGAGTGGCACCAGCAGGAACTCTTGTGCCCAGATCTGTAGCCGTGCTCATGATCTCGCTCCAGCCGCCGCTGATGCGGTCTGCTGCCGATCCGCCCGATGCCCGGCGCTTCCGGCGCCGCAACTTTAGCCAGGCGATGAGCAGCAACGGAAGGAGAAGGACGGCCACGGGGATCAGGCCAAGGCCAATCGCCAGGAGGATGGGCCCCAGGAAGCCCCAGAAGCCCTGCTCGTTCTGCTCGGCATCCTGGGCATCAGGGGCGGAGTCGGGCGGCAGTTCCACAGGAGGCTGGGGCGGCGGGGGCGGCTGCAGGACCTGAGGTTGTGGCTTGGACCGGGGTTCCGGGTCGGGTGGGATGGGCACGTTGTCCTCGGAAGGCGTCGGGTTGAAAGGCACCCAGCCCGCTCCTGCGAAGGCCACCTCGACCCACGCGTGCACGTCGTTCCCGGTGATCTCAACAGTGCCGGATTGCTGCGGTTCTTTCGGGTCCGGGTAGAAGCCCATGACCACGCGCGCTGGAATGCCCAGTTCGCGGGCCATGAGTGCCATGGCCACGGCGTACTGTTCGTCATCGCCCACCATCTGCTTGGCATTGAGCATTGATGCAATGCGCTGGGCGCCGTGCCCGGACATGCTCCGCACCTCGCCGTCCAGTCCATGGCTGAACGCGCCCTGCTTGGAGAGGGCAGCCTCCAGTTTGCGGACCCGCTCGATGGGCAGTGATGAGTCGCCGACAATCTCGTTGGCCTTGGCCGCCACTATCTGCGGAACGCTTTCAACCGGGGGAAGGACCACCGCGGCAAACTCCGCCTGGGCCAGTTCTGAGTCCGTGGGCAGCGATGGGTACGCTACCCCCAGGTGGTAGGTGTCCCCGCCCTGGAGCCTGGCCGTGGTGATGGCAGTGTCCGTTGCCGCGTTGAAGAACAACGAGTCGTCCAGCTGACTGGCCCTCGCGCCGCCGAAGTCCACACTCTGAAGGTTCCCGCTGGAGGGCAGCCAGACCCCCTTGTAGGCTTCCACGGTCACCTGCACCGGCGTGGTACCGGCCTGGTTGGCGGTGCTGCTTGCGGCAGGCCCGGCGCTTTGGATCCGTGCAGACCCGATGGCCGCGGCATTGCTGATGGGAGAAAAGTTGCTGGAGCCGCTGCCGTAGACGTCGAACACCACGCCGTCGTAGGAGTCCAGCGTGGCCAGCCGGATCCGCGCCCCTGCGGGGAGTCCTGTCACCGCCAGGAGCTTTGTCTCCTTCTGGTTCTTCACATAGTCCCGGAAGGTGGCCAACGGGCTGGCGTAGTCGCGCAGGTCCAAGGGTGGAACCACAGCATCGCGCAGGATCAGGCGCGTGGAGGAGGCGCTCAGCACCGGAGACGCTGCCAGCGCCACGGCACCGGCCACGGCAAGGATCAACACCCCGGAGAGGCCGCGGTGCAGCCGGACTCCCGAAGACGCCAAGGAGGGCGAGGCCTCGTGACGCACGACGGCGGTGGGCGCGGCTGTGGCGTGCCGGCGAAACGCCAGCCAGGCCACTGCAATGGCCACAAACAGCATCCCGCGGACCGCAGCGAACGATGTTTGGTGAGTGCCCATGGCCGTGGCCAGCAAGAACAAAGCCGCCGCGGGCAGGACGGCCCAGGCAGGATTTCGTAGCCGCCAGGCCATGGTTCCGGCAAGGAGGGCACCAACATAGGCGCCCAGGAAAGGGACCACCAGCAGTCCGTTCCCCACCCCCACCGGAGCAGCGCTGGTGAGGAGCTGCTTCCAGCTGAGCACCACGCCCGCCAGGATAACCCGCAATGATTCCAGTGAGGGCAGCACGCCGGCGATCGCTTGGCCGGGAGCCGCCAGGGCGCTTCCGAAGACCAGATACGCGAGCACGGCCAGTGCCATGGTGAGCAGCACGCCCAGCCTGTGCCGGGCGGCCACGGCCGCGAGGACCAGGCCCACGGCAATGCCGCCGAGGCCAGCGAGCAGGAAGTGCCAGTCTCCGGCGAAAGTGGAGTGGAGACCGAGCACCCCCACGGCCAGCAAGGCCCCGAGGGCCGCAGCATCCGCCCATAGGTAGGTCGGCCAGACGGCGGGTACACGTCCCGGGGCCCGCCGTGAGGTCCCGGTCATGCCACTGCCTTGACCAGCAAGCGGGGCAGCTCGGTAAGCTCTCCGAGTGTCAGGACCGTCAGGTCCCCGATGGCGCGGCGGTCCAGGGCGGCGCCCGTGTGGCAGCGGACGGCGAAGCAGCGTACGCCTGGAGGCGCTGACGCCGCGGCCGTCCGTAGCTGTGCGGATGTCACGGCCGTACCCACCACAAAGAACATAACGGAAGCGTTGGGGACGGCATCGCCGGTGAGACGCGCGACGTCGGTGGCAGTCACCCGGGAGCTCTCCCCCGCGAGGCGGGTCATGCCGTCCAACAGGATCCGGGCCGTGTCCGTGCGGAGGCGGCCGTCCTGGGTAAGCATGCTCACCTCGCGCTGCTCGCGGATGGCCTGCTTGCCGATGGACGCGGCGGCCGAGATAGCCAGTTCCAGGTCTTCCTCTGAGACATATTCGTCGAGGTTGGTGGAGAGCGCCATGGCCAAATGGGAGCGCCTGGTCTCCTCGAACTGGCGGACCATGAGCTTGCCTGTGCGCGCCGTGGTTTTCCAGTGGATGTGGCGCCTGTCATCGCCCGGAACGTAGTCGCGCAGGGCGTGGAAGGACACGTCAGCGTTGGAGAGGTTGGTGGTTGGCAGGCCTTCAAGGTCTCGGATGAGCCCCTCGGCTGACCCTGACAGGGACACCGTACGGGGATGGACGTAGAGGTCCGTTGCGTCGGTAAGGGTGACGTGGCGGCTCAGCAGCCGCAACGGGTCGGCACGGACGGACCGGACCGGCCCAACGGTGATCACGGAGCGGACAGCTGTGGGGATGGTGAAGAGGTCCTCGTGTACATCGTCCGGCTTGAGTCGCGGCACAGCGAAGGATGCCGTGCCTGCGCCTACCGGCAGTTCGATCGACGCCGGAAGCAGCGCGCGGTCCGAGGTGTTGGACACGGAGATGCTGCCCACAGCCATTTCCCCCACCTCCACCCTGGTCTTGGCGAGGTCCATGACCACTCCGTAGGACGTGCTGCCGATCACAAACGCCGCCGCCATCACCAGCAGTACGAAGGCAACGGCGGCCGCGGTGATCGTTTCCTCCCACCCGAGGACGGCGCCGATGAGCCAGAAGCCCAGGCCTGCAGCCAGGACCTGCCAGCCCAGCACAGTGACCAGCTGAAAGGCCGGCGGCCGGGCAGCCAGGAGGGTACGGCCAAGGCCGGCTGCGGCGGACGGGATGTTCGGCATGAATCGCATCTTTCGGACGGGCTGGGAAGGTTCCTGGTCGTTGGGCCCGCTGCTCAGGAGCAGCAAAGCCTCAAACAAGCCTCAGCAGGGAGGGATTCCCGAGTCGACGGGACCGTCACTGGGACGGATCCAGAGATTGTTGATGACCTTGTACCAAACCGTGCTGGTAGTGCCCGTGTCCTGGCCGGTGTTGCCGTCATAGATCCTGTACGGCGCACCGTTCGTCACGCATTGGAGCTGGACCTTGGTTCCCTCCTCGACGAACTGACCACCGCCTGCGGCACAGTTCGCTCGAGTATCAGATGCCGTAGTGCTGTTGGTCGGCCATTCGCAAGTCCCAGGACTCTTGGGACCGTTCTGCACGGTCATGTACTTCGCGGGGGCCGTCTGGCCTGATGCGTTCACCGCGGTGCGCTGCCCCAAGTCGTCCACTGTGGTCACCGTTATCGAAACGGACTGGTCATAGCCGTTACCTGCCGTGACTGACCCGCCGCCGGCGCCTAGAGTCCCGGATTTTCCGTCGGAGGTCTGATAGTCCAAGCCAACGACGGAACGGCCGTTGTTAGCCACGGAACCAATGTCGAAACGGACCGACGTCGCCACGGTTACCGCGTTGACGCTGGCCCCGAACGGTTTTCCGTAGGGCGCCACCGCGTTGGAGTTGGTTACCGGACCTTCGTGAGTGGCACCGTCCAAGCTGTTCACGGCCCGCACACCGATGGTGTAGTTCCCGTTGTTAGGCACCCCGCTCCGGACCACCTTGTCTGCCGGGAGCGTCAGGAAGCCGCCGCCATTGACCTGGTATTGGTACGTGGGCGTGGCCCCGTTTCCGTCTGCGGGCTGGAAGGTCAGCTGCACGGCGTTGTCCAATGGATCCGCCTGCACTGCTGGCACAGCCCCGGGGGCGCCAAACGCACGCTTGGGATCCGATGGCGGGCTGGCCGCGGAGCTGCCCGCCTTGTTTTGGGCCACCACCCTGAACGAGTAGTCCGTGTCCGAGTTGCCCACCGTCATCGCCACGCCCAGCTGACTGCCGGACACAGTCTTGCTCGAGACCACCGCGCCACCCTGTTCGGCGGTCACTGTGTACGTGTCGATAGCCGCGCCGTTCTCCGGTGCCGCGGCCCAACTGACGGTCATGATGGACTCCGATCCACCCGAAGTGGAACGCGTGGCGCTGGGCTTGCCCGGCGCTCCGGGCAGACCCGCCGGGATCCCGCTGGCTGAATACGCGCTCCAGTCCGACGGATCCGGCGCCTTGTTGGAAGCCTGGACCCGCACTTGGTAGGGGGTACCGTTCTGCAGTCCAGTCCACTGAAATGACGTGCCTGCGATGTTGCTGACCCGGACGTTCCCGCCCGGGGGTGCGGGTGAAATCTCCAGGTTGTAGGACTCGACCGGCGAGCCGGGGCTGTTGGGCACAGCCCACTTGACCGCGAGCTCCTTGTCTCCGAACACCAGGGTGGGCGGGGCCGGGGCGTCTGGCTTCGCGTCAGGGCGGGCGGGAGCGGAGGCCGGCGACGCCGCGGAGTCTCCAACCTCGTTGGTGGCAACCACTGTGAAGGTGTATTCAACGTTGTTGGTGAGCCCGCTGAGGGTGCACGTGGTTGCCGGGCATTGCTGGGAGAAGCCACTGCTTCCGGACACTTTGTAACCGGTTATGGGCGAACCGTTGTTGGCCGGCGGGGACCAGTTCAGGACCACTGTCCGGTCCCGCACTTCACTCACGGTCGGCGTGGCAGGAGCGTCGGGCTTGTCCTTGACGGTCAGCCGGACGCGGCCATCAACTTCGCGTTCGGCATCCTGGGTCTTGTCCTGAACCCGGTAGCGCACAACCATGGTGCCAACAAAGTTGTCCGCTGGCGTCACTGTCACCGCATCACCTTCCACGGTGGCCCTACCGGTGCCGGTTTCCACTGTGGCGCTGAGGATCTTCAGCGGCGACTCGGGGAACGGATTGCTGTCGTTCTCCAGCACATTCACGCGCTCGGCCTGGCCTGCGCGGGCGCTGGCCACCACGTCGTCATTCACTCCGGCAAGGGGACGCTTGGACGCCACCACCTGGACTGTGACGGTGCCGCCAACCGGGGCACTGCGTCCGTCAGTGACAGTAAGAGCCAGGGTGAGGGTAGCGCCCTTGGTGGCAACGTCGTCGGCCGTTACCTTCAGGGTGCCGCCGTCCAGGGCAACCTTGATGCCCGCGGGAGATGACCCGGACAGGGCGAAGGCAAGTTTATCCTTGTCCGCCTCGTCCACGTCGCTGGCCACCTGACGGAGGTCCAGGACAGCTTCCTCGCCCACTGCGGTTTCCAGGCTGCTGCCAGGAAAGACAGGGGCGTGATTCCGGGCGGGGTCCGGGAGCACACGGATGCTCAACGTAAGCATTGCCACCCGGCCATCCGGATCGTCAACGCTGGCCCCGTCGGTCACTTCAAAACTCACGGCGGCCGGGCCGGAATAATCGTCCGCAGAGGTGAACACCAGTGTTGTCCCGTCCTTGACCAGCGGCGCGCCATTGGAGGCCACTGCCCGGACCTTCGTGTCCTGGGTGATGCGCGGAGTCTTGCCCGCGCGCACCACTACCAGTTCCTGCAGGTTCATGGTGAGCAGCTGGCCGCTGACCACTTCCAGCGGGGCGCTGCTCCTCAGGGCCGGGCCTTGGTCCTTCAGTCCGGGGAGCATAATGAAGGCCGTGGAGGAAAGTTTGTCCACGTCTGTGACCGTGTACGGGATGATCTGGGCTTCATCGCCGAGCGTCACCGAGACCGTTCCGGTACCGGACACCCGTGCTGTGGGGGCGGGTTGCGGGAAGCTGATTGCCAACTCGCCGGCCACACCGTCAGCGTCCTCATCGTTCTTTAGGACCGGGACATCCACCACGGTCTTGCCCAGCGTCTCGGCGAAGGTCACGCGGTCGTCACGGGCGATGGGTGGCAGTTGGGGAGCATCGCTGCGGACCACCACCTTAAGGGTTCCGACGGCGGCGCCACCTCGCCCGTCCGTGATGCCGTAGTAGACAATAACCGTTCCCGGCGCAGCGGGGGAGGTCAGTTGGACGCGGCCGTCCTTGACCTCAGCAGCCAGTTCAGCGGCGGCCTCCAGCCCACCATTCGCTAGGCTCACCGGGTCGCCGTCGGGGTCGGCATCGTTAGAGAGCACGTCGGCTGCAATGTGGCGTCCCGGCAGCACCGTGACTGTGTCCTCCACCGCTACCGGGTTCTGGTTGCTGCCGGAGGCAGGGGCAATGCCCACCACCACCGACGCTGTGGAGCGGGCACCGAAACGGTCCTCCACCACGTAGGAGAACAGGTCCTGGCCGGAGGCCTTTTGCGAGGCGGTGTACTCGATCCAGGTGGCGCCCACCATGGCGGTGCCCTTGCCTGGAGCCTGCTCCAGGCCGATCAGCGTCACGGAGTCGCCGTCCGGGTCGATGCCGTCCAACGGAATACTGATGCGTGAAGTCTTACCTGCGATGACCCGGGCGGTGACCTTCTGCGGGAGCGGGCGCGAGTTCTGTTCCGCCCCGCCGCCGCGGATGTGGATAGTCACCTGGGCGGAGTCTTCCTGGCCGTCCGGTCCCGTCACGGCGTAGATGGCGTGGACGGTCATGGCGGTGGGGCCGGCCTTGAATCGCAACACGTCGCCCGAGACTGCGAGCAGCCCCTGGGCCGGGTCCACGCCCTGGATCAGGACGGGGTTGAGCTTCAGCTTGGAGCCGTTGGGGTGGCTGTCGTTGGCCAGGACGCTGATAGTGGCGACGTCGTTGGCGCGGACGGTGATTTCATCGGCCGTGGCCACCGGCGGCAGGAGCTTGCTGGGTGCCGGCACAGGCACCACTGTCACCTCACCGGTCGCGCTGGCTGTTCCGTTGGAGACCGTGTAGGTGAAGCTGGTAGGTGAGGTAAGGCCGCGGACATCAGTGATGCGCAGGATGTGGTGGTCCAGCACTGCGATGCCGATGGCGGTGCTCTTTGGCTGGCTGACCGATTGGATGACAAGTACGCCGCCCGCTGGATCAGAGTCGTTGGCCAGGGCATCTATGAGCACCTCGCCGCCCACCGGAAGCAGGGCAAGGTCTGCCACTGCCACCGGCGGCTCGGCGCTTGCGCCGGCAGAACTGATTTCTATGCGGATGAGCCCCGCGGAGCTCTCGGGCCCGTTCGTGACAAGGTAGGTGAGGTAGTACGTTCCAGGGTTTGCGGCACGGAAGCGGAAGGTGCCTGACTGGTAGTCCGGCGTGACACTGAGGTCAGCAGGAGTGTCCACCCGGGTGAGGCGGAGGGTGCCGCCTGCAGGGTCAACATCGTTACCCAGCGGAGAGACCACCAGATCCTGTCCGGCAATGCCGGCAGCGTGGTCCGCGTTGGCTTTAGGCGGGAGGCTGCCCTTGGCCCGGACGTCCACGATCAACTTGCCCTCCGTCTGAGCCTGGCCGTCCGATACCACCAGTACGACTTCTTTCCGGCCCAGGCTGGTGCCCACGTCCTGGAAGGTGAGCTGCCCATCGGGACGGACCCGAACCTGGTCCCCCTCGCTGGAGGCGGTTGCCGCCAACAGCAGGAGGTCGTCGCCGTCGGGGTCTATCCAGTCGGTGAGAACGTTTTGGCTGATGCTCTTGCCCTGCTCCAGCAGGATGGTGGGTACACGCTTCTGCGTGGGGCCTTCATTGGTGGCCCGGTCCTTGACGGTGAGCGTGACCCTGGCCGTTGCCGTTCCGCCGCGACCGTCGTTGGCCTGGTATTGGAACGACGCTGCCCCGCTGGCATCCGCTGGAACGGTCACCTGCATTCCCGTTCCGTTGTAGACGGCCTGCAAAGAGCCGACGGCGGGAGGCTCGCCCTGCAAACGGGCGGTGAGAACATCGCCGTCGGGGTCGGAATCGTTATCCAGGAGCGGCAGCAGTGTGGTCCGGCCGGGGCGGACGCCGAACTGGTCATCCACGGCAGTGGGAGGCCGGTTTTCCTTCGTGCGGTCCGGCAGGGTGTTCACCGGGTTGTTGTCCGCTGCGTTCTCGTCCTGATCGTCCGATTTGTCCGGTGGCGGGATCACATCGTCCCAGTTGGAAACGAGGCGCATGTTCTCGGTCACCAGCCAGACGTCGCCGGAGTAGACGTCGTTGAGAACCACCACATTGCGGTTGACGCGGAACACGAAGTCTGCGCGGGCACCGGTCGTCGGAATGTCCTGGCGGGCGTTGTCGTTGGGGTTGTCACAGTCGCGGACGTATTTTTGCGACCCTGCCCACGCGGCGTAGAGACAAGAGCCCAAACGCACCGGGGCGGCAGCATTTCCAGTGGCGCCGAGGTCCGTGACGATGGCCGCAGAGCCGTCCAGTGGTTGTTTGATGAGGGCTTTGGAAGTGGCCACGGCAACGAAGGACGCGTCGGCGCCGCTCTGCTGGATCCTGGCGCCCGCGGGATCGGGCAGGGCCACTTTCTTGCCACCGGGCAGGTACAGGGAACCGGTTGCGGGGTCCAGTACCACTGGCTTGTCCCCCACTGCCGCGATCTGGGCGTTCTGGATGTTGCGGAGCAGGGCATACTCGACGGATTTCTCGGAGGCGATGGCTCCGGCGCTATCCAGCTGCAGTGTGGTGAGCTCGCCCTTGGCCGGGTTAGCCGCGTAAACAACGTCGTTGGCACCTACGGTGGCAACCACTCCTTTGGCGTCTGTCAGCACAGGCTCCGACGAGGCTGGGTCGAAGGAGCCGAGGGCATTGCTGTCAGTAACCCAGAGCCTGCCGTTTTCCTGGTTCGCGAGCGCAATTGCTTTCTGGCCGAAACTCACGGCCACAGGGGTGGGCAGTGCCTGGGGCTGCCCCAGAACCACGTCAGTGACGCTGACGGGGCTGAGAGTGGATTTGCTGTGGTCCGAGAGGAACACAGTGCCGGCGTTCTGCAGGACGTCAAAGTCGGGACTGGCGGCCATCAGGCCCCCATCCAACAGCTTGGACTGGAAGTTCAAATGGCCCACGAGGTTCTTGCTGGTGTTGGTGACCCACACACCGCCGTCATTCAGGTCAACCTGGGTGACTGTAAATCCCGGATAGATGACAGCTGCTGCGGCAACCACCGCCAATGTCGAAAACGTGGTCGCCGAGGCAACAACACGCCTCTTTCGTTCCACCCAAGACCGAATCCCCATAGCTCCCCCATCCCATAGGTAACTGAATACTATCGGCAGTTCCATGGAGGGCCTATTCGGAAGCCGAAGCAGGACTTGGTGGCCCGTCATAACCGGTCCGCTGCTCTTTGAAAAACTGAACCACCCCTACTGACACGGCACCAGAAATTGCCTAGGCTCAATACAGAGCCTCAGCGAAAACGCTTTCTCAGACCGCCGTCCATCGGAAAGAGCCCAACAATGTCAGAATTTTCAAACAGCGCGGAATCCAGGGAAAACCTCATCCCGGACATCGCCCTCAATAACGGAGTCAGGGTCCCGCAACTTGGATTTGGAGTGTTCCAGGTCCCGCCTGAGGAGACGCAGCGAGTGGTGGAGGATGCCCTGGAAGCGGGCTACCGGCACATCGACACCGCTGCCGCCTACCGCAACGAGGCCGGCGTCGGTGCGGCGATAGCAGCCTCAGGCGTTCCGCGCGAAGAACTCTTTGTCACCACGAAGCTCCGGAACGGAGAGCAGGGACAAGCTCTTTCAGCGTTCCACAACAGCCTCAGGGCACTTGGCCTTGATTACGTGGATCTCTACCTCATCCACTGGCCGGTTCCTTCCCAGGGACTCTTCGTCAAAGCCTGGCAGGCCATGGAAAAGCTCTATGCCAACAACCAGGCGCGGGCCATTGGCATCTCCAACTTCCTGTCACCCCATGTGGACACGCTCCTTGAGCATGCCGAAGTGGTTCCCGCCCTCAATCAGATCGAACTCCACCCCACGTACCAGCAGCGGGATCTGGCAGCAAAGTGCAGCTCATTGGGAATCGCCGTTGAGGCCTACAGCCCGCTGGGCCAGGGAACAGACCTTGACGCCGCAACGGTGAGAGAACGGGCAACCAGCCATGGGGCCACGCCCGCCCAGATCATCCTTGCGTGGCACCTCGCCCAAGGCACGGTTGTTATCCCAAAGTCCGCCAACTCGGCCAGGATGCGCGAGAACCTTGCTGCCACGTCCATCCAGCTCACGCAGGCGGAAATGGAATCCATCACGGCTTTGGAGTCGGGGGCACGCATTGGCTCCGATCCCGCCGTCGCAGCCTTCACGCAAATGTAAGGAACTGACTATGCAGTACACCCACCTTGGCCGTTCAGGCCTGAACGTCTCGCGCCTGTGCCTCGGAACCATGAACTTCGGCCCGCAGACCGAAGAAGTCGCCGCCCATGCCATCATGGACTCCGCGATTGAATCCGGGATCAATTTTTTCGACACCGCCAACGTCTACGGCGGGGCTGAGCATCGAGGCTGGACGGAGGAGATCATCGGCCGCTGGTTCGCTCAGGGCGGCGAGCGGCGTGAAAGGACTGTGCTCGCCACAAAGCTCTACGGCACCATGACCGATCGGCCCAATGAATCCAGGCTGTCCGCCCTGAATATCCGCCGGGCCCTTGACGCGAGCCTCAAGCGGCTGCAGACCGATTACATCGACATTTACCAGTTCCATCACATTGACCGGGACACGCCTTGGGACGAGATCTGGCAGGCCATGGAAGTCGCCGTCCAACAGGGCAAGATCCTGTATGCCGGCAGCAGCAATTTCGCCGGCTGGCACATTGCCCAGGCGCAGGAATCCGCTGCCCGCCGCAACTACACAGGACTTGTCAGCGAACAATCCATTTACAACCTGCTCACGCGAGCGGTGGAACTGGAAGTAATACCCGCTGCACAGCAATACGGGCTGGGACTGATTCCCTGGTCTCCGCTTCAAGGCGGTCTGCTCGGTGGCGTACTTAAGAAGGAGAACGACGGCGTCCGCCGCACCCAGGGACGCGCGGCCCTGGCCCTTGCAAAACACCGGGACAAGATCCAGCAGTATGAGGATCTTGCTGACGACCTTGGCCACGAACCCGGTGACGTGGCGCTCGCGTGGCTCCTGCATCAACCCGCGGTGACGGCCCCGATCGTGGGTCCGCGCACGCAGGAACAGTTGGACGCCGCTCTCCGGTCTTTGGACGTGAAGCTCGACGCTGATGCCATCAAGCGGCTCGACGACATTTTCCCGGGGCACCGTACTGCCCCGGAAGACTACGCCTGGTAAATCAGAGGGCTAGTCGCCGAGCGACGACTTAGGCTCAGCCTCGGGTGCGGGCTCCCGGGAGCGCGCCTACGCGGAGAAAGCGTAAGGGCCGAACCGACCCCAGGCAACTGCGCCTGCCAGAATCAGCAGGACGACGTTGACGATCACCATCTGCGATTCCTTGCGTCGCGCGTGGGTGATGATGGCTCCGGCCATGATCAAGCCCAGGCCCAGCGCGGCCAGGGGCGCCAGGATGGGGGCGATCCCCAGAGCGGCCGGCAGGAAGGGCTTCCAGGTCTACGCGGATCCCGCCGGCCATCCCTTCTGTCTCTGCTGGGGCTGACACCTCCCCTGCTTGTGGTAGAACCACGTCGGTCAGACGTGTGCATAGTCCCGAGCCAAAGCGCCGGCCCAGGACCCCGTCCACCGCGTAGGACCTTCCCGCCCACTTACCAGCGCCCACAAGGCGTGTCGCAACCAAACCGCCGTCGAAATTGGCTTCTGAGATGAAGTAACTGGGCTGGAGCGTCAGGAGCAGGAGCAGGCGGGGTGGACAGGTCGAGTGCAACCCTTGACCCGCGGCGCGGCCGCCATTACGGTACTGGGGAAGCGTTTTCCCATTTCGTAATTGAAAGGATTCACTGATGAATCCGAGCAAAATATCCAAGCGGTATCTGTCTGTCCTTGCCGCCGCAAGCGCCTTGGCCTTGGGCTGTACAGGAGTGCCCGCCAACGCCGTCGAACCTTCCGGACGTGCCACTTCCGGAGTGCAACTGGACTACCTGGACCGCGGCCTGGTAGCTGCCGGCACCTCAGAGGGAGTCTTCCTCAGTTGGCGGCTCCTCGGCCACGAAGCAAGCAGCGCGTCCCCAACAGGCCTGACCGGAACGGACTTCGCCGTACACCGGGACGGCCAAAAAATTGCCACCGTCACCGACAGCACCAACTTCCTTGATCCTGCAGGAACAGCCACCTCTCAATACTCGGTTGCAGCCATCAGTGCAGGCCACGAAGTAGACCGCAGCGAGGACGTCACGCCCTGGGCCGGCAACTTCAAAGACCTTCCGCTGAAGAAGCCGGCGAATGGAACAACGCCCAAAGGCGAGGTTTACACCTACTCCGCCAATGACATGAGTGTGGGCGACGTCAATGGCGACGGGCAGTATGAGTACGTCGTCAAATGGGACCCCTCCAATTCCAAGGACGTCTCACAGGTGGGCTACACAGGAGCCACCTACGTGGACACCTACACGGCCGACGGAACGCTCCTTCACCGGATCGATCTGGGCGTCAACATCCGCTCCGGCGCCCACTACACGCAGCTGCTGGTGAACGACTTCGACGGCGACGGCCGCTCCGAGATGATGTTCAAAACCGCCCCGGGCACCAAGACCGTGTCCTTCACGGATGGAGCGGTCAAGGAAGAACAATTCATCTCGCTTCCCAAGGCAGATCAGGAGGCCGGCTACTCGCATGCCGACGACTATCGCATGAGTGCTGAGGACTACTACCGGCATATGGTTGAAACGTTCCAGAACTGGACGGAACATCCCGAAGTGAAGGCTGGCAACTGGCCCTCAACGCTTGAGGAAGCCTTCGGGACGACACCCAAATACCAGTACCCGCTCTCCGAATCCGACGCTGAAGCCCTGACCGACTACTTCATGGACGTCTACGCCCCGTCCCGCAGCTCCCGGAACAACCTGCGGGCCTTTGAAGGCTTTATCGTGTCCGGTCCGGAATATCTGACGGTCTTCGACGGTGCCACAGGCAAAGAACTGCAGACAGTGGCGTACAAACCGGACCGCCACGACGACGGCCTGATGTGGGGCGATTACGCCATGGGCCGGATTGAACCCGGCAACAGGGTGGACCGTTTCCTGGCCGGCGTTGCCTATCTCGATGGTAAGAAGCCGGCAGCTGTTTTTGCCCGCGGGTACTACACCCGCACTACCCTCGCCAGCTACACCTGGGACGGCCGGAACATCAGTGAAGTCTGGAACATTGACAGCGGCTGGACTCCCATGACGAATCCCTTCAATGATTCCCCTCACGGCCGCGACGGCACCGATCCGGAATACGGCAAACTGACCACGCAGGGGTTCCACTCGCTGAGCGCCTCCGACGTGGATGGAGACGGCAAACAGGAGATCGTCTACGGCTCCGCAACCATCGACGACGACGGCTCGCTGCTCTACAGCTCCTTCGACCAGCTCCCGGCGGGAAGTGCAGCGCCCGGGGAACAGGCACGCCTCGGCCACGGTGACGCGATGCACGTCACCGACATTGATCCGGACAGGCCCGGCAAGGAAATCTTCACCGTCCACGAAGGCGCTTCCTGGGCGCCCTACGGCTATGCCATGCGAGATGCCGCTACAGGAGAGGTGCTTTTCGGCGCCTACTCGGGGAAGGACACGGGGCGTGGCATGATCGGCGACGTCGATCCCGCCGTCCGAGGCATCGAAAACTGGGCTATCGGGATGCAGTCGGCCGACGGCGATAAGCTGTCCCCGACTGCCACTCCGGGCACCAACATGAGCATCAAGTGGGCCGCGGACATGACAACGCAAATCATCAACGGCTCCGGCGACCAGACCCCCTCGATTGTGGACTGGAAGCGCGGGACTTTGCTCAGCGCCGTCGGCACACGCACCAACAACGGAACCAAAGGTACCCCGTCCCTCGTTGCGGACGTTCTGGGTGACTGGCGCGAGGAACTGCTGGTCCGCACAGCAGACAGTTCAGCCATCCGGATGTATCTCAGCACCGAGGTCACCCAGCACAAGTTGTACACGCTGATGCACGATGCTCAGTACCGCGCGGAGGTGGCACGGCAGAACACCACCTACAACCAGCCTTCCTACACCGGGTTCTACTTCGCGTCCGACATGGACTTCACGAAGGTTCCGTTGCCCTCACTGTGGACTCCGGGAAGCGTCACCGGCCTGCAGTCCCGGCTCCAAGCCCTCGTTGGATCCGGTGAAGTGAGCGGGCCCGTCGCCAAGCAGCTCTCAGCAGTTCTTCAAACTGCCGTAGCGGCTGTTGCCCGGGGCGATGAAGAGCAGGCGGGACCGGCAGTCGAAAGATTTGTAGCCTTCCTGGACCAGCGGAAACAGACTGATCACGTGTCGGAGAGCGCCCGGAGGACACTGACACATCACGCTTCATCAATTCTGAAGATGCTGGGCAGGTAGGCAGCGAAGCGCAGGTTCGTTTATTCACCCCCGGTTCCCGGAAGGAACCGGGGGTGTGCAAAAGCGATGCCATAGGAGAGACTGCTCAAATGTCACTTTCACCCCTGATTGAGCTCAATGATGGATCCAAAATCCCCCAGTTGGGGTTCGGCACCTGGCCGCTGAATGACGAGGAGGTGGCCGACGCCGTCGTGTCCGCCGTGGAGGCCGGTTACCGGCACATTGATACTGCGGTGAAGTACGGCAACGAGGCGGGAGTCGGCGAAGGTATTCGCAGAAGCGGAATCGACCGCTCCGAGATCTACGTGACCACAAAACTCGACGGCGAATTCCAAGGACAAGAGCGGGCCGTTGAAGGATTGGAGGGTTCACTGGAACGGCTGGGCATGGACTCTGTGGACCTTCTCCTCATCCACTGGCCGCTCCCTCGACGCGGTGAGTTCGTCTCCACTTGGAAGACGTTCGAAATGCTTCAGGCGACGGGGAAAGCCCGCTCCATTGGAGTCTCAAATTTCAAGCCTACGCATCTTGATATTCTCCTCAGCGAAACAACGGTTGTACCTGCCGTCAACCAACTTCAAATCAATCCTGCGATCCCCAGGACCTTCGAACGGTCCTACAACGCGCGGCAGGGGATCCAGGCGGTCGCTTACAGCCCCCTTGGCGCCAGCAGCGAACTCCTTCACGCGCCTGTGCTGGCACGCATTTCGGAAAAACATGGCAAAACTCCCGGGCAGGTGGTGCTCCGTTGGCACGTTCAGCAGGGGCTGGTGGCGATCCCAAAATCGGCGCATCCGCAGCGTATCCGCGAAAATTTCGAGGTATTCGACTTCGAACTCGATGACCGGGATTTCGAGGCTATTGCAACACTGGACGCCGGGCCTGACGCGGGCGTGGACTCTGATATCCAGGGCCACTAAGGCAGCCTGACTGGCAAAAAAATACTAAGCATGATTACTATTGGGGAGAAGGATGAAGCGCACCCGGCAACCCGGGTGCCTCCTTAAGAAGAAGGAACGATAAAATGGGTTTTTTCGCATTTCTGATTCTGGGCCTTATTGCCGGCGCCATCGCTAAGGCAGTCCTCCCCGGGCGTCAGGGTGGTGGCATCTTCATCACGCTGCTGCTGGGTGTTGTTGGGGCCATCCTCGGCGGCTGGATCGGCGGAATGATCTTCGGCACCGGCCTCCAGGAGTTCTTCTCCTTGCAGACGTGGCTGCTGGCCATCGGTGGTGCGCTCATCGTACTGCTGGTCTACGGCATGATCACCAAGCGCTCGCACCGCTAATCACGGTGCGGCCTGAAACCGGCTCCAGGAACCATCCTGGGGCCGGTTTTCTCGCTAAGGCTCGGCATGGCTGATAGCAGCCGCTGGGGCCAGGTACAAAAAACCTTCTCACAGAGCAGGAGTACATCATGAAGAAAAAGCTTCTCTTCGGAACAGGGATGGCCGCGGGATACGTTCTCGGTTCACGCTCAGGGCGCGCCGCCTACGAAAAAATCAAGGCGCGGGCCGCAAGTATCTGGGACAGCAAGCCCGTCCAGGACAAAGTTTCGGCGGCCACCGAGGCAGTTAAGGAAAAGGCGCCGGAGGTCACTGACCAATTGACGGAAGCAGCCAGGCGGGCGGGGACGGTCATCAGTTCGGCCATGCACCGGGATGACGGGAAGTCCGGCGGTTCGAACGGGCACAAGTCCGACGGCGGCACAGTCACCGAAACCAGCATCCCCGCTCACAGTACCCATCCGGAAACCGCCAACCTGGGCACCTCCAGCGACGAGGGTCCGGCTGTAGATCCCGGCAAGAACATCTAAAAACTTCCTATAAGCCACGGCACGCGAGTGTCTTCCGCGTGAGACCGGCTGGGCACTGCGGTCAGCCGGATATCCCCGGCTGGCCGCACCGCTGAGAATTGAGCGCCAGAATATAGGGGCTCCCACAACCGTCTGGGGAATTGCTGGAAATTGTCGGTGCAAGCGCTTACAGTGTGAGTTGGCTCTCAGTAGCCGGTCTCCATAATGACATCGTCTCACTCTGCCCTTCGCCGCAGCAGCGCCGCTAACCGGAAGGATCCCTATTGTGTTTTCCCGCTCCCTGCCCTTCTTGCAGCCCAGACCAAACCGAGTATCCGAGCAAGGGACGGGCATAGCCTTCCGTACAGGGATGACCTTCCTCGTGGCTGCCGCTACTGCTGCTGCCGGCATGAGCACAGCGCATGCCGGGCCGAAATCCGAGGATCCGCAGTCGCCGTCGGGGATCCACTCCCTCAGGGCGCCGGTAACAGACGAACGGTTCTACTTCGTGATGGCGGACCGCTTCAGCAACGGGAATACCCAGAACGACGACGGCGGCCTTGGTCCGGACCCGATGGTGTCCGGGTTCGAACCGACCAAGAAGGGCTTCTACAACGGCGGGGACCTCCAGGGCCTACGGGAACAGATTGACTACATCGAAGGGCTTGGCACAACCTCAATCTGGCTAACCCCCAGCTTCAAGAACAAGGCCGTGCAGCCAGAGGACAAATCGGCCGGATATCACGGCTACTGGATAACGGACTTCACCCAGATTGATCCGCATCTGGGCACCAACGCCGAACTGAAAGCTCTGATCGACGACGCCCATGCCCGGGGCATGAAGGTCTACTTCGACATCATCACCAACCACACTGCAGACGTCATCGGCTACGAGGAAGGCGACCGCACAGCGTACGTCTCCAAGGACGTGGAGCCGTACGTCAACGCCGCCGGGGCGGAGTTCGATGACCGGGATTACGCCGGAACCGGGGAGTTTCCGGAACTGGATCCGGCCACTTCATTTCCCTACACCCCCGAGCTCCAGGCCGGGGAGCAAGACCTGAAGGTCCCGGCGTGGCTCAACGATCCCACGCTGTACCACAACAGGGGTGACACCACCTTCGCCGGGGAGGACGCCTACTATGGCGACTTCTTCGGCCTGGACGATCTGTTTACAGAACACCCCACGGTGGTGAACGGTATGAAGGAGATCTACAAGACGTGGATCCGTGACTTCGGCGTGGACGGCTTCCGAATCGACACCATGAAGCACGTCAATGACGAGTTCTGGCAGGATTTCGGTCCGGATGTGCTCGCCTACGCCAAGGAACAAGGCAAAGACGAGTTCTTCATGTTCGGCGAGGTATTCGATACCACCAAGAGCTTCACCTCCCAGTTCACTACCCGGAACAAAATGCAGGCAGTCCTCGATTTTCCCTTCCAGGAAGCTGCCCGCAACTTCGCTTCACGCAGCCAGGACGCAGCACAATTGGAAAGCTTCTTCGCCGGCGACGACTGGTACACGGACGCCGACTCCAACGTCTATCAGCTGCCCACGTTCCTTGGAAACCACGACATGGGCAGGATCGGCAGCTTCATCAGTGCTGACAACCCGGGTTCGGACGACGCCGAAAAAGTTGCCCGCGACAGCCTCGCGCACGAGCTGATGTACTTCTCGCGCGGCAACCCGGTGATCTACTACGGCGACGAACAGGGCTTCACGGGCCCCGGTGGAGACCAGGATGCCCGGCAGACACTGTTCGCCAGCAAGGTCCCCGAGTACCTTGACGACGACCTCCTGGGCACCGACGCCACCCACAGCACCGACAACTTCAACACCTCACACCCCCTGTACGGCAAAATCAGCGAACTCGCTGCCCTGACCACGGAACATCCGGCACTCCGCGACGGCGCACACCAGCACCGCTATGCCTCCGATGGCCCGGGCATCTACGCGTTCTCCCGGATCGATGCCGAGGATCAGCGCGAATATGTCGTGGCCCTGAACAACAGCGAGCATCCCCAGACGGCCAACGTTCCTACATACGTTGGCAAGCGCACCTTCACGAAGATTTATGGAGAGGCCGCCGCAGAGTCCAAGACCGGCTCCAACGGAGAGCTCAGTGTCACCGTTCCGCCGCTGTCCGCGGTGGTGTACCAGTCCTCAGGCCGCATTCCGCACTCAAAGGCGGCTCCCGGCGTCGTCCTCCAGGAGCCAAAACCCGCCGAAGGCGACAACGGGCGCCTTCAGGTGGCGGCCGACGTCGACGGTTCCTCGTTCTATGAAGTCACCTTCGAAGCACGGAAGTCCGACGTCGGATGGGAGCGGATCGGCACCGATGACACCGCCCCGTATCAGGTGTTCCATGACGTCGCGGCGCTGGAGACCGGAACCGTCGTGGAGTACCGCGCCGTGGTGCTGGACAACGGAGGCCACTCGTCTACAAGCGAAGCGAAGAGCGGCACTGTTCCTGCTGCGGCCCTGAGCATGCAAAGGCCCGCGGCCGGAAGCAGCGTCCAGGGGAGAGTTGAAGTCAGCGCCGTCGCCAGCCCAGAAAAGGCCGACCATGTGGTGGAATTTGAGCGGAGCATCGACGGTGGGGACTGGACGGCCATCGGCAGCGACAGCTCCTCCCCCGTCTACACGGTGTTCGATGACATCGCGGCCTTGGGGCTGGCAGACGGAACCGAGCTGAGGTACCGGGCCACCATGGACGTAGCCGGCGCCGGAACAGTGACCAGCGACGTCCGGACCGTAGTGGTCGGCGAGATCCCGCAACCCGATTCGGTCACCGTGGCCGGCGACCTCAACTCGGCAATGGGCTGCGCCGAGGACTGGCAGGCCGATTGTGGGGCGGCGTTCATGACTCTTGACCCTGCCGACAAGGTCTGGCGCCTCACCATTCCGTCCCTGCCCGCGGGAACTTACCATTACAAGGCCGCGCTGAACGGCACCTGGGATGAGAACTACGGTGCGGGCGGCGGCCTCAACGGTGCCAACATCGTGCTGGAGCATCCAGGTGGTGCCGTCACGTTCCGCTATGACCACAGCACACACATCATCAGCGCCGTCTACGCCTCGCAGCAGCCCGGCGCTGTGGCCGTGGCCGGAAGCCTCGATTCTGAACTGGGGTGCCCCGAGGACTGGATGCCCGGCTGCGACCAGGCCCAGTTGGCTTTGGATCCGGCTGATCTGGTGTGGAAGCTGGTTGTTCCCGATCTTCCCGCGGGAAGTTACGAGTTCAAGGCTGCGCTCAACCGGTCCTGGGACGTGAACTATGGGGCTGGCGGAGCGCCCGCCGGCGCCAACATCGCCTTGAACCACGACGGCGGACCGGTGACGTTCCGGTATGACCACGTCACCCACGTCATGACGGCCGTCTGACGTTTCAGCCCGGTGTCTTCCGTCCACGTCTTCAAGGGAAGGCGTGGACGGAGCTACCCGGAAAGCTCGTTGGAAGCGAAGAGTCCCCTGATGAGATCGCTGAGGTGTGACCAGTGCTCCCCTGACATGGTGGCCGCCGCTTCGGCGTCGCCTTGTTCACAGACGAGGATGAGTTGGTTGTGGTGATTGATGGTTTCCTCCCCGCCCAGGAGGCCGGAGAACTTCCGGTAAAGGATTCTGTGGAGTTGCGGGTGGAGCTGTTCGATGATGCGTTTGATGACAGGGTTTCCGGCGGCATCGATGATCACACTATGGAACGCGTCGTCCGCGGCCAGGGCCTTGGAGACGTCCTGTTTTTTCACAGCGGCGGCAAAGTTCTTGTTGGCCTGGCGCATCACGTGGAGGTCACGGTCCGTCAGCCGTGGAACCGCCGATTCCATGGCCAGGGAATCGAGTGCCTTGAGAACGGCAAGGTTTGCCGCAATGTCGTCTTGATTCAGCGTCGAGACTCTTGTGTAAACACCCGGCTTGGCCTCTATGAGCCCACTTTCAACGAGCCGGGTGAGGGCTTCGCGCACCGGGGTCCTGCTGAGCCCAAGCATTTCTGCCAGATCGGAGTCTTTGATTTTCTCGCCGGGGGCGAGCTCACCCCGGACAATGGCATCCCGGAGCCGGTCATAAGCTGCGTCGCTCATCTTCGGTCGGTCAACGGTGCTGGTGTGGACTAGCGGCATATTGGACACAGTACTCTGCGTCACCGCTCAGCAATGACAAGGCGGACCACCGTGACGGCGAGAACTTCCGCGGGATCGATGAACGGCACCGGGATATCGTCGGCCGACAGGCCAACGGGAACCTCCGTGCATCCGGCGATAATTGCCTGGGCCCCCGCGTGGATAAGACCCCGCGCAGCTTGGATGAATAGTGGCCGGGCTGCGCTGGTGTTTCCCGCTTTGACGGCGCGAATGGGGGCCATCACCAGATTCTCCTGGCAGTCAGCAGCGGGCGTGATGACCGAAATGCCCTCCCTGTCGAGCCAGGATTGGTAGAGGCCGGCCTTCTGGGTTCCTGTCGTGGACAGCAGTCCCACCTTTTGAACGGTTGGTGAGAGCTGCCGGACGTACTTTGCCGTCTCTTCAATCATGTGAACGATGGGGATATCGACCTCTGCCTGCACGGCTGCGAGGAAGGCATGAGCCGTGTTGCAGGGAACGGCAAGCATCCTGGCCCCGGCCTCTTTCAGCAGCCTGGCCCCGGCAATGAGGGCCGGTGTTGGATCCTCACCGTGCGTCAACAGCGCGTCTGTCCTGTCAGGAATCGTGGGGTCGGACCAGATCAGGACCTGAAGATGCTCCTGATCGCGCGTGGCGGGGGTGGCGTGCACCAATTTGAGGTAGAAATCCGCCGTCGCTTCAGGACCCATCCCTCCAAGGATCCCCACGACGCAGCGCTGGCGCAAGGTGGCCTTCAACCCAGGAGCCGCAAGTGGAGGCAGAGAGAAGAAGGGTGCCGGCGGTGAGATGCGGGCGCCAATTCGAGTCTTCATTGGAGTCATTTCTAAGGTAGCGGGTCTGTATCCAGTATATTACATACCGCTTGACCTTGGTATGCAATATATTGCACGCTCGCTGCTGTGGTTCGTCATTGCATCGGCCCTGGTGGCACGTGCGGTTTCGTCACGGCCCACGCTCTCAATGTCGGCGACGGATTAGGCCTGGTTCCCACGGGAGATGGCGGCATTGAGTCAAAACCCATGGATTACCAGGCATTCATCACCAACACTGATGGAAGTCATGCTCAAAGTCCCACTGGGTGATCATGATTGCCGTAGCTGTGGCCTTCCTTGGGAAGCAGCCTTCCGCCTGATACGTGCCGTCCGGGAGCCCATGGTTATCGCGTTCGCTACCTCCAGCAGTGAGGCGGCGCTCCCCAAGCTCATCGAAGGGCTGACGAAATTTGGTGTCGATAAGAGCACGACGGAGTTCGTCCTCCCGCTGGGATACTCCTTCAACGTTGACGGCTCCATGTGTACATGACATTCGCGTCCGTGTTCCTCCTCAATGCCTACGGCATTGACATGGACCTTGGTCAGCAGATTGCCATGACCGCCATGCTGTTGCTGAGCAGCAAAAGGCATGGCCCGGGCTCGTTGGTTATCGTGGCCGCCGTCGTACCTGCCTTCGGTATCCCCGCTGGCGGTATCGCCGTGCTCCTGGTGATTGATCAACTCCTGGACATGGGCCGGACAGCCACCAACATCCTTGGCAACGCCATCGCCACCGCCGTCCTGGGCCGCAGCCACGACAAGGCGGCACGCCTTCAATCGCAGCATCACAACGACATTGCTGAAGTCTTGGAAAAGCCGAACTGACTTCAGTCAGATAGCCAATCCAACACAAAGGGAGGCGCCGGGATCCAGACTTCGGATCCCAGCCCCTCCCTTTCGCTTTGACTGGCGGCGCAGGTGCCCAGCGTTCTCTCGGACTAGGCCGCGCAGGCCTTCTTCAGCTCACTGACGGAGGCTGCGGGAACTTCCTCGCCGGCCTCGGCGATCTGCTTCATGGGGTCTGTGATTTCGGCTGGCACTCCGGCGGTCTCTGCCCCAGCGACCAGGCCGACGAGCAGCTTCTTGTCCTCAACGCTGACAACTCCGTCCTCGATGACTGCGCACACCTGCCCCTTCACCTGGTCAGCGGCAGCGCTGGCAACTTCCGTTACTGCGGAGCTGGCGGCATTCTGGGCCGCTTCCTGCACCTGGCCGCAGCCGGCAGCGAGGACTAGAAGCGGGATCATGGACAGCAGGGCAAGGGAACGTTTCATCCATCCACCCTAACAATGTTCGGCCCGCTGCCTTTCCGCCGAACAGCCGGTGAACAATCCAATAGGCATGGGTTTGCACACCTACAAGTGCGGTCAGTCCACAGCGTCCAGCCAGGTCAGCACGGAGCCGTCCTCCTCGATGTGTGAAGCGAGCTCTCCGTTGAACTTTGCACCGTAGTCTGCGGTGATGTGCTCCTGGAACGCGGCATCGTCCGCATAAACCTCAAAGACGAAGTATTCACGTGGATTCGTTTGCCGGGTGTACGGCAGGAAGAGCTGGTTGCCGGGTTCCTGCCGGACTTTTTCGGTGAGTTCGCGCATCATTTCCGCCACCCGCACCTCGCTTCCGGATTTTACGGTGAACTCGGCATAGAGGGTTTTGGTCATCATGTACTCCTTGGAGGTTGCAGGGTGAGGCAAGGTTGATTTGTCAGAGATGCGGGGCCGGTAAGCCCGGAGGGGCGAGTTCGCCGGACCCCCGAACAATAAGTTCCGAGGGCACCACATAGGTTTGCGGAGCCGACTGGTCGCCGTCGATACGGGCCAGAATTCTTTCCGCAGCCAGTTTCCCGATCCTTTCCGGGTGCTGTGCAACCACCGTGATTCCGGGGTCCATCATGTCCGCCAGCGCGAAATCGTCGAACCCGACCAAGGCGATCCTCTTATTGGCGTTCAGCTCCTTCAACCCGCGCATCGCCCCGAAAGTGACGAGGTTCTGGCTCGAGAAAATGGCGGTGGGGGGATCATCAGAACCAAGTAGCCCACGTGTTGCCTGCCGGGCAGACTCCTCGTCGTGGAGGCCCTCGCGGATGGGAACGGCGGACGTCGCGATGCCCGCCGCGGCCAGAGACTCAAGAAATCCCCGACGACGTTCGCGTGCAGTCTGGATGTCCGTCCGGTCTCCGAGATAAGCAAGTTTCCGGTGCCCCCGGCTGATCAGATGGGCTGCTGCCTTTGCGGCTCCGGCAGCGTTGTCCGTAACCACAGCGTCCGCCTCGACCCCGACGGGTTCACGGTCAATGAAGACGGTGGGCAGGTCCCTGGAGTGTTCCGGAATAACGTAGGCCTGGCTCCGGGCGATGGGCGTCAGCACCAACCCGTCCACGCGCCGGCCCAGGAAGGCCGCCACCAGGGCCTTTTCGCGTTCAGGATCATCGTCCAGGCTGGCGGCGAATACAGCGATGCCCCGCACTGACAAGGCATCTTCCATGGCCCGGTGGATCTCACTGCTGAAGGGGTTGGAGACGCTCGGCAGCAGCAGCCCCACCGAGAGCGTCTGCCGTCCGGACCTGCGCAAACTTCCTGCGGCCATGTCCAACTGATAGTTCAGCTGCTGGGACGCACCGACGACGCGCAGCCGGGTGGCCTCGGAGACACCCGGCTCGTTATTCATGACGCGCGAGACAGTCTTTATTCCGACGCCGGCCAGCGCCGCAACGTGTCGCATCGTGGGCCGGCTCTTTCCCACTTCAGCCTGGTAACGATTAGACATCGTTGTCACAACCTCGTCCTTCATCATCGACTTTCCCTTGACTCTACCCTGTGATCCTGATTACATGATGGCTGACAACGTTGTCATGACTACACGCCTCAAACCCAGGAGATTCAATGTTGAGTTCCAAAGCTCCGCGTTCAGCAGCCATCCGTACGCTTGCCGCAGGCGCTGTCCTGACGCTCGCCACCCTTAGCCTTAGTGCCTGCGGAGGGAGCTCAACAGCCACTTCCACTGACGGTTCCGCTGAGAAGATCGGCGTATCGCTGATCGTCAAGACCACCAGCAACCCCTTCTTCGTCTCCATGCAGGACGGCGCCAAAGAAGCAGCCGCAGCAGAAGGCGTTGACCTCAAGCTTGCCGCAGGCAAGGCCGACGGCGACGAGGAAACCCAGATCCAGGCCATCGAAAACGCCATCTCCAAGGGCGACAAGGGCATCCTCATCACCCCGAATGGCCCCTCGGTTGTTGACGCGCTGAAGAAGGCCAAGGACGCGGGGCTGTTCGTCATCGCCCTGGACACTCCGCCGGACCCGGCAGATGCTGCAGACATCACCTTCGCCACCGACAACTTCGCCGCCGGCGAGCTGATCGGAAAGTGGACCGCCGCCCAGCTCGGCGGCAAGAAAGCCACCATCGCGCTGCTCGACCTCTTTGACGACAAGGTTGTTTCTGTTGACTACAACCGTGATCAGGGCTTCCTGTCCGGCCTCGGGGTGGACACGGCAGACGCCAAGAAGAACGGCGACGAGGCCAAGACCGGCAAGTACACCGGCGGCAAGGGCGGCGAGTACGAAATCGTCGGAAACCAGGCTTCGCAGGGTGCAGAAGACGGTGGCCGCACGGCCATGGAAACACTGCTGGCCAAGAACCCGAACGTCAACGTTGTTTACACCATCAACGAACCTGCAGCTGCCGGGGCCTTCGAAGCGCTCAAGTCAGCCGGCAAGGAAAAGGACGTGCTGGTGGTCTCGGTCGACGGCGGTTGCAGCGGCGTGGACAACGTCAAGTCCGGCGTTATCGGCGCGACAGCCCAGCAGTACCCGGTGAAGATGGCGGAACTCGGCGTCAAGGCCATTGTGGAGATTGCCAAGACCGGCAAGAAGCCGGCCAACTCGGAAGGCCTGGACTTCTACAACACCGGTGTTGAGCTGGTTACGGACAAGCCCGCCGACGGCGTCAAGAGCATCACCACCGCCGCTGCCGCCGATATCTGCTGGGGCAAGTAAGCATGACACAGCAGCAGACCGCAGGACCCCCTGCCACGGGGAGCGCTGATCTGGCCGAGGAGTTCCTGGACCGCCAGACCCCGCTCAGCCGGGTCAGGAACGTCCTCCACCGCTACCCCGCCCTCAGTCCGGCAATTGTCCTGCTCATTGCAGTGGTCGTCTTCGGGCTTCTCAATGACCGGTTCCTCCGGGTTGAGAACCTGTCATTGATCACCCAGCAGGTCTCGGTGGTGGGAACACTCGCCATCGCGCAGACCCTGATCATCCTGACGGCAGGAATTGACCTCTCGGTCGGTGCAGTCATGATTCTCGCCTCGATGGTGGTTGCGCAGATCTCCGTCGGCAGCGGAATGCCAGCCCCCTTGGCCCTTCTGATAGGGCTCGTGGTGGGACTCGGCGCAGGAGCTCTCAACGGCTTCCTGGTCACCAGATTCCGGCTCCCGCCGTTCATCGTGACGCTGGGAACCCTGAACATTTTCATCGCGCTGACTCTCCTGTATTCAGGTGGCTCAACTGTCCGCGGCTCCAGCATGCCTGACTTGCTGACCTGGATGGGCAGCACTTTCCCGGTGGGCCAGGTCCGGATCTCCACCGGCGTCGTCATGATGCTGCTCCTCTACGTGGCCATGGCCTTCATCCTTGGCAAGACGGCCTGGGGCAGGCACGTCTATGCCGTGGGTGACGACAAGGAGGCTGCCCGTCTGGCCGGTATCCCCGTGAACCGCGTCCTCATGAGCGTTTATCTGGCAGCCGGGGCCATTCTGGCTGTCGGTGCCTGGATCCAGATCGGCCGGACCAACGCCGCCAGCCCCAACGGCGGCGTGGACCTGAACCTGGACTCCATTACCGCCGTCGTTATCGGTGGAACGAGCCTGTTCGGCGGGCGTGGCTCCGTCTGGGGATCGCTCCTCGGGGCACTCATTGTGGGTGTTTTCCGCAATGGTCTGTCCCTCGCCGGGCTGGATGTGCTCTACCAAACACTGGCTGTGGGCGTCCTCATCATCGTCGCAGTGTCCATCGACCAGTGGATCCGAAAGGTGAAATCATGACGGCCGCAGATCTCGAGAGCACCGGCACCAAAGTGCGCCAGCCAATCATGCAGGCAAGGAACCTCGTCAAGACCTTCGGCAAGGTGGTGGGCCTGGACGGCGTAAGTTTGGACCTCTACCCCGGTGAAGTCCTGGCCATCATTGGCGATAACGGCGCGGGAAAATCGACACTCATCAAGTGCCTTACGGGTGCGGAAATCCCGGATTCGGGCGAACTGACGGTTTCCGGTCAGTCTGTTCATTTCAAACGCCCGCAGGATGCCCGTGCGCATGGGATCGAAACGGTGTACCAGAACCTGGCAGTATCGCCGGCGCTGGATGTCGCTTCCAACCTGTTCCTGGGCCGGGAGGAGCGGTTGCCCGGTCCTCTGGGCACGATCTTCCGGATGCTGGATACCAAGGGCATGCGGCGCAAGGCCAAAGAGGAGCTCACCCGCTTGGGAATCTCCACACTTCAGGATGTCACTGTGCCCGTGGAGAACCTTTCCGGCGGTCAGCGGCAGGCTGTTGCGGTGGCAAGGGCTGCGGCCTTTGGCTCCAAGGTAGTGGTGTTGGATGAGCCGACGGCGGCACTCGGCGTCCGGGAGTCCAACCAGGTGCTCCAGCTCGTCAGGGACCTGCGGGACAGGGGGCTGCCGGTAATTCTGATCAGCCACAACATGCCGCACGTGTTCGACGTGGCTGACAGGATCCATATCCAGCGCCTCGGAAAATGCGCGGCAACCATTACGCCCGAGTCACACACCATGACTGACGCCGTCGCCATCATGACCGGCGCAGCCACCGCCTGATTCCGGCGGCAGCCCCGAGTCCACCCATCTCGTCCTGCACTCCGTCCGCGGACCTGCCACAGGTCCGCGGACGGCTCCACGAAAGGCCTCCTCATGCCCAGCTCCCCCAGCCCTGCAGGGGCCGCAGCACACTCCGACGTCGTTGTTATCGGCGAAGCCCTGATTGATGTCGTCGCCTCTTCCGGAGGAACGGTGGAGCACCCGGGCGGGTCTCCGGCGAATGTGGCTTACGGGCTGGGACGTCTCGGAATCAGTACTGCACTGCTCACGTCAATCGGCGACGACGAACGTGGCTCTGCGATCGAACGGCACCTCGGGAGGGCAGGAGTCGCACTGCTGCCCGGTTCCAAGCATCCGGGCCGCACGGCGTCTGCGACCGCGACGCTCGCCGCAGACGGCTCGGCCCGCTACGAGTTCGACATCAGCTGGGAGCTGCAGCCCGTTCCGCCTTCATATCTCCCCAAGGTGATCCACACCGGTTCCATCGCCACTTTCCTGGCCCCCGGGGCAGCCTCCGTGCGGTCCTTGCTGGAGCAGGCCCACCGGGAATGCGTGATCACCTACGACCCCAACATCCGCCCGGCCTTGCTGGGCAGTCAGGCCGAAGCGACCGCCCTGTTCGAGGAACTGGTTCCCCTGACCGACGTCGTCAAGCTCAGCGATGAGGACGCGCTGTGGCTCTACCCGCGCAAACAGCTGGAGGAAGCTGCGGCACGGATCCTGCAGCTCGGCGCCGGGCTGGCTGTCATTACGAAGGGTTCGGAAGGTTCGCTTCTGGCAACCCCGACAACCCAGCTCCACGTTCCATCGGTGCCCTCCGTAGTGGCGGACACCATTGGTGCCGGTGATTCCTATATGGCGGCGCTGATTTACGGGCTGCTGTCACGGGGCGTGGACGGGCTTTCGTCCGAGGTCCTGGAATCTCTGGGACGTACCGCATCCAAGGCTGCCGCCATCACTGTCCGCAGGGCCGGCGCAAATCCCCCGACTGTCGAAGAGCTGCTTGCCGGGCTGAAGGAGTCGGAGGCAGTCGTATAGCGGTGGTGCCTGGAGGACGCGAGGCATAGACTGCGCTTGTCCACCCTTGCCGGAGTCAACAGGACCAGTCATGAAACTAGTGCTCTCGACTGTCATCAACAGGCCTCCAGATGTTGTGTTTGAGTTCTTCGCGGTGAACCATGTGCACAACCATCCACGATGGGATCCACATATGGAACTGCAGCAGGTTTCCGACGGACCTATCGGCGTCGGCACTCAAATACGACGCCGCCAGACCCGTATGGGCCCTCCCATCGAAGGCGTGATGGACATAGTGGAGTTCGAGCCCGCACGCGCCTTCGGTGCTCTCATTGTTGATCAAACGCCCAACGGGCCGCTGGAAATCCATTCCCGGGCGACATTGGATCCCGTCGATGGAGGCGGCACAAAACTGACTCTTCATCTGGACATTCCTGCTATGGACACCTCGCCCGATCCGAGCATGATCGAGAACAGCCTCCGCCGGATCAAGGAACTCATCGAAACGACTGAGTGAGCCTGGCGGCAGGTGCATCGGTCACGAAGGCCGGTAGTCGCCGTCGTCGTCTTCCAGGTGTTCCGCGAGCCCACTCCGCAAGTGCTCTATAAGGGCGGTAACGCGACGGGGAGTATGCACGGCGGCCGGGTACACGGCGTGAATGTCCGCCGCAGGGGTTGGTACATCTGCAAGAACCTGCTGCAGCAGCCCTTGGCGAAGCATCGGGTTCACATGCCAGGTGGAGCGCATCGTCAACCCGAGTCCCTGGAGGCACCAGCCGGCAACCACTTCGCCGTCGTCGCTGACCATATTGCCCTTCACCCGGACGTTGTGTTCCCGGCCGTCTGCCCCAAAGCGCCACACAGCGTAGTCACTGTTGTCCTGCCGCAGGACGATGCAATTGTGCTGTTCAAGGTCGGCAGTTGTCTGTGGGCTCCCGTGGGTTTCGAGATACTGCGGCGAAGCGCAGACCACCCTCCGGCTTTCAGCGAGGCGGGTGAATTTGAGCCGGGAATCCTCCAGACTGCCTACACGGATCCCGATGTCAAAGGGGCTCACGGCGATGTTGAGCGGAAGCGCCGACATCTGCAGGTCGACTGAAACGCCCGGGTGGTCACGAATAAACGCACCCAGCAGCGGGGCAATATGGATGCGGCCGAGGCCGACTGTGGAGTGCACAGCAATCCGGCCGCGGAGCTCGCCGTGTTGTGGTGACATTCCTTCCTCAAGATCCGTTTTCTGCTGAAGGATCGCCAGCACCCCCGCCGCATAGTGCTCTCCTTCCGGAGTGAGGCTGAGTTTGCGCGTGCTCCTGCGGACCAACTGGACTCCCAGCCGCGATTCCAACTGCGTCAGCCGTCTGCTGATCGAGGGCAGAGACATTCCCCAGAATCTCGCCGCTTCAGTCAGGCTCCTCGAACGGGAAATCTGTTCAAAGAACTCGAGGTCGTCCACTGTTGCCAGGTCCATCGCGCACTTCTTTCACTTGAAGAAACAATGCCTTACCTATAATCGCAGACTCGTGGCTTTATTAATCCGTAAACTGGTTCGACAGGAAGCATAAAGCGAGTAAAGCCCCGCCACCTGGTCCGCCCCGCCGAATCGAAAGCTGAACCAGATGAACCGTGCCGGAACTGACAGCCTCGTGCGAGACCTGACCACGGACGGCGTCGAGGTGGATATCAGCAGCCGCAGGCTGTCGGAGTACTCCTATGACGCGTCCAACTACAAGGTGCGCCCCATGGCTGTGGCCTTTCCCCGCTCCAGCCAGGATGTCGCTGCAGTCATCCGCGCCTGCCGGCGCCACGGCATCCCGCTCACCAGCCGGGGCGGCGGAACCAGCATGGCAGGAAACGCCATCGGAAGCGGCGTCGTTATTGACTTCTCCCGCCACATGTCCAGGCTTCTGCAGCTGGACCGCGAGGCCCGGACAGTCACCGTCGAGCCGGGCATGGTTCTGACCACGTTGCAAAAACAAGTGCAGGCCGCTACCGGCGGAGCCCTGACTTTTGCCCCCGATCCGTCAAGCATGGGCAGGGTGACAGTGGCCGGAGCCATTGGTAACGACGCCTGTGGAAACCACTCCGTCAGATACGGCCGGACCGTAGACCACGTCGTTTCGGTGGACCTGGTGACGGCGTCAGGGCATCTTGTGACTGCCGGCCCTGGCGGGGTGCGTCCCATTGACCAGGCCGACGAGGGCGCCGTCGCCGAAGCTGCGCGCATCGATGCCGGCCTGACCCAACTGCGGGATGGGAGCCTGGGGCTCCTCCGCACGGAGTTCGGGCGCATCGCGCGGCAGGTCTCCGGCTACCAGCTGGCCAACCTCCTTCCCGAGAACGGCTTTGATGCCGCCAAGGCCCTCGCCGGAAGCGAGGGTACGTGCGCTGTCATCGTCTCCGCCACAGTGAAGCTGGTAGACGTGCCTGCCGCCGCGCTGCTTGTCTGCCTTGGATACCGCGACGTCGTCGCTGCCGCAACCGATGTGCCGGAGATCCTCCGGTTCAACCCCGCAGCTGTCGAAGGCATCGACGACGCCATTGTGCAGACCATGCGTGAGCGGCGCGGTCCGGACTCCGTCGGTGCTTTGCCTGATGGTACGGCCTATCTGTATGTGGATCTGGACGGCAGCGATCCCGCCGACGTTCGGGCCCAGGCCGAAGATCTGCTGCAGACGCTGAAGCAGCGGGGCAACGTGGTTGACGGCGTTGTGGTATCCGATCCCGTGGACAGGGCCAACCTTTGGCGTGTCCGGGAAGACGGTGCAGGTCTGTCCTCGCGACTCGCCGGCGGTGTCCAGTCCTGGGCAGGCTGGGAGGACGCCGCCGTCGCGCCGGAAAATCTGGCGGCCTACCTTGGCGACTTCACCCGGCTTCTTGACGAGCATCAGCTCCGGGGCGTGATGTATGGCCATTTTGGCGCCGGCTGCACCCACGTCCGAATCACCTTTGACCCCCGGACCGAGTCCGGGAGGGCGGTTATGGATAAATTCCTGCGCGCGGCTGCTGACCTTGTAACCCGCCACGGCGGATCCCTATCCGGCGAACACGGCGACGGCCGGGCCCGCTCCGCGCTTCTCCCCATCATGTACAGCCCGGCAGCGCTGCAAGCCTTCGCCCGCTACAAAGCGGTCTGGGACCCGGACGGGGTCCTCAATCCGGGCATCATCACTGACCCTGCTCCAGTAATGGCCGACCTTGCCCTTGCAGCCGCCCCTGCCCGCGGTTTCCGGACGTCCTTTGCCTTGGAACCGGCAGACTCAGGCCGGGAGGGGTTCACGGACGCCGTCCAGACCTGCATTGGCGTCGGAAGGTGCAGGACCACTTCGGGCGGAGGGGTGATGTGCCCCAGCTATCGAGCGACACGGGACGAAAAGGACTCCACCCGGGCACGGGCGCGCGTTCTCCAGGACATGATCAGCGGATCGGCCAGCGCTAAGGAAGGCTGGAAATCAGAAGACGTCCGGGATTCCCTGGACTTGTGCCTCTCCTGCAAGGCCTGCTCCACCGATTGTCCTGCCGGCGTGGACATGGCCACGTACAAATCCGAATTCTTCGATCATTACTACGAAGGCCGTTTACGGCCCATAGCCCACTACACCCTGGGCTGGTTGCCCACCTGGCTCAAAATAACCAGCCGGATCGCTCCCTTGGTTAACGCCGCCCTTGCATCACCGCTGCGGCCACTCATTGCTCGGATCTCCGGCATCACCACCCATCGCAGGATGCCGGACTTCGCCTCCCGGGCACAGTTGCTCAAGGAGATCGCGTACGAACCTGCCCGCGGTACCGAAAAGGCTCCGGCCGATACAGTACTGTTCATCGACAGCTTCACCCGGGGTTTTCGCCCTTCAGTCGCCGGTGCAGCCAAGCGCGTCCTCGAAGACGCCCGGCGGACCGTGGAGTGCAGCGCGGACATGTGCTGCGGCCTCACCTGGATTTCAACAGGTCAGCTGGACACAGCCCGCAAGATGCTCACGCGGACGGCAGAGGCACTGGACGACGGAACCGACAGGCCCATCGTTGTCATCGAACCCAGCTGTGCGGCTGCCCTCCGCAAAGACCTGCCGGAACTGGTTCCAACAGAAGCGGCACACCGCGTGGCAAAGCGTATCCAGAGCTTTGCCACAGCGGTCATAGAGCAGACTAAAACAGGCTGGCAACCGGCGTCGGTCCCGGCCGCGGTAACCGTCCAGACCCACTGCCATGAGTACGCCGTCTTCGGTTCCGGAACCCAGGCCAACGCGTTGGCCGCGCTGGGCATCACCACGGTCAAGGAAGCCACGGGCTGCTGCGGCGTCGCAGGAAACTTCGGCTTCGAAGCACAGCACTACGACGTAAGCATGGCAGTCGCCGAACAGTCACTCGCCCCGGCTCTGAAGGGAACGTCCGACGGAACACCCATCCTGACCGACGGATTCAGCTGCCACATGCAGGTGCGGCAAGTCCTTGATAACCACTCAAACGGTGCCTCCAGCCATCTCGCGGAACTCATCGATCCAGGGAATCAGGTAACGCCGCTTCCGGAGTTGGCTAGGAGCCGTCCCTCACCTGAGTGAGCGTCTTGGCATCGAAGGCGATATGGCTGAATGTTGCCGTCGTGCCTTCTCCTGACGGGGATTGCGCCGCAAACCCGATTTTCACCGACTCGGGTGCCGGGTCCCCCATGGCGAAGTACCGGACCATGTTCCACCGTTCTCCGTCGACGGAAGCGTGGAGCGCGAACGCCGCGCCAAGACGGGAGATCCGCAGGTAGGTCCCGGCCCTGTCGATGGGCCAACTGTCGCAGTCGTCGGACTTACCGTCGCGGGTCACCACCGAGACAACTCTGGTTGTTCCGCTCGGGTCCAGCTCCGCGCAGATCTTGAACCAGTTCAACGGATCCAGGTAGCCAATCAGGACTCCGGAGTCGAAGTCACTCACAAACACGGGGCTTACGAACGCGCTGAGCCGGAAGTCGCCCTGTACCGGCGAGACATATCTTTCCGCATCAGCTGTGCCTGCGGATCCGGCGGGGTCAAGGAACATGTCTGCACCCGCATCAGCAGTCAGTGTGAGCATCCCTCCTTGAAGGAGCGGGGCAACCTGTGATTGCGGCCCTTCACCCATGAGAGTAAACGGCAGGGATTCAATTTCCAGTTCTCGGGGGTTCTTCACAGACCAAACCTATCGGCCGGGCTATCCAACCAACGTCCCACCAGGGAGCGTTTCGGTAATCTCCCCCGGCTCTCGTGCACCTGTCAGGGGCCACACGATGTCGTGGTCCCCTACCTGAAGGGCGAAGCCTTGCTGCCCTGCCGGAACGAACGAAGCCTGCCCTTCAGGAAGGCCAGCGGGGGGATGAGAATTCGGGGCCGGCAATAAATACGCGACGACGACGGCGCCGTCGGGCAACGCTTTAGCGTAGTCGGACGGCTGTGGATACCCTATGACGGGCAGTTCAACGTAGACCCTTCCGTCATTGCCCTTAGGCATTTCTCCTTGGACGACGTTTTCGATATCTACAACCACGACGATCGAGCCAATGGCGTTCGTGTCCGTCCTTCCTTCCCGGATCCCCGCCACGGTTCCCTTAACAACCACGCCGCTCACGCTGGCGAGCGCCTCAGTGGTTGGCAGCCGATTGGAGTCCCGTGCTTGGCGGCCAACGATTTGGCCGGGGGCTCCTTCAGGGGTTTGGCCACGGAAAGCTGCCAAAGTGTCCTCGGGCTTGTAGGAGGCGAGCACGGAACTCTGAGGGCTGGCCTGCTCTTGGCCGGATGGCGCAAACAGCCCTGCAGCCCCGGCCCCCAAGCCGCCGAGCAACAGGACCCCGGCTGCTACCCCGACCGCAGCCCAGGTGCGGGCGCGTCTCTCGGGCCGGGAGGCTGTTTGCTGAACGCGGGACACCAGTTCCGCCCGCAGCGCGTCGCTGAACCGATCATCCAACTCTGGTTGCCTCATGACAGCTCTCCTTCCAACTCCGCAGCGGGCACAGGTTTGCCTTCTCTCACGATGGCCTTCTTCATCCGCTGGCGTGCCCGGTGCATACGCGTCTTGGCTGCTCCTGGTGTCAGGTTCAGCACGGCTGCGGCAGCTGCGAGGGTGTAGTCCTCAAAGACCACAAGGCTCACCAGCTGCATGTCCAAGGCATTCAGGGTCCGAAGGGCATTTGCCACGTCACTCTCCATGGCGTCCAGGAAAACAGATTCGCCTGTCACCTGGGAAACGTCCTCGGTCCTGGGGAGCGAATTGAGGAGCCTGCGGTAGCGGAAAACCGAACGTTTACTGTTGCGTGCCAGGTTCGTCGTCGTGACCAGCAACCAGGGAAGAACTGATCCCTCAACAAGACGCACGCTGTCCCGGCGCCGCCAAAGTTCCAGGAACGCTGCGGACATCACGTCCTCAGCATCGTGCCGTTCCCCGCAGAGGCGGTAGGCATGGCGAAAGACCCGGCCACGATGCCGATCGAACACCCTTCCGAAGGCTTCGCCGTCGCCATTCAGGCTTCGCAGCCACAAGGCCGCTTCGCCGGACTCAGAACTTCCCATGCCCTGTATTGTCCGGCAACTTAGGAAAGGTTTCACGGGAATCGAAAAAGGTGGAAACGAGCCCCTGAGGCGGGTACCGCTGTCAACCGGTGTGGTCAAGATCCGGCAATGGACGCTGTTGTCTTCCCGTCACTCTTGACGATGGTCCAGCAACTGCCGGACCCTATGACTTTCGGTTTGGTCCGTTCTGCAGGATTCACAACAAGAGCCGTATCTTCATCGATTGCCATCACCGAGTCCGCAAGGCCGTGATGGACTGCCGCAACAGCTCTCCCCAAGGTGCCTCCCTGAGCTGCGTGAACATCTACAGCAAAGGGAACCAGACCCAAGCCAGGACGAAAAGTCAGCTCTTCCAAGCCCTCTGACCATTCCTGCGGGCAGACTTCAGTACCGTGGCTTCTGTATCCGCCGATCAACGCGTAGTCCGGGGCGATCATTGCTCCAGCAGAGAATCCCAGGTAGGGCACACCCGATGCCACGGCTCGACGAATTTCTTTCGCCGCACCCTTCAGCCCCTGTAAGTAGGCGGGCGTCAGCCCCCCGCCCACAACGATTGCATCGACATCGGCAAACAGTGCAGGATCCACCGGTTGATCAGCTCGGATGTAACTCTCTGCGATGAGGCAACTGGCTCTACTTCTTAGTGGATCTACATACGAGGGTAGAAAATGGGCACCGCTTCCTTCATGGTCGAACAGCACCACTGCAACCCGCGGCACCCTATTCAGTCCGGTCTTCCGGCCTGTTTCGGCAGCAAATTGTGCCAAAACAGCAGCGGTACGTAATGTGTCGGGGCCGCCTCCCACCAAGAAAATACTCACATCTGCCAACGTACCGGCGTTCCAGCTCGGGTGCGGGGAGAAACGTGCGTCCTGCGGGCCCTGAGCACGGCGGGCTCAAGGCGAAGCGGCAAGATTGAGCATCCCTAGCTTTTTTCCTTGATCCAGCTGCCCTTCAAGCG
>NZ_JAPSHJ010000003.1:159170-186699 GCF_031179985.1 Arthrobacter sp.
CCGGCGTTCCAGCTCGGGTGCGGGGAGAAACGTGCGTCCTGCGGGCCCTGAGCACGGCGGGCTCAAGGCGAAGCGGCAAGATTGAGCATCCCTAGCTTTTTTCCTTGATCCAGCTGCCCTTCAAGCGAGCATGCAGCGCTGCCACAGCCCACACGCCGAGCAACACGGCTATCAGCAGCAGGCCGGCGTCGCCAAGATCTACTGCTCCCAGCCATCTGGTCAGCGGATCCTCCCATCCGAAGGCGGCATTGAAGAAACCGCCCAACGTTATCACTGCAATGAAAAGGGCGGATGCAGCAGAGATGCCGGTGATCACTGCGTTGAATCCCAGCTTCTGCAACGGACGGCGGATCGCAGAGCGATACATGTGCATCATGGCCACCCCGTTGATGGTGTCGCAGAACGTCATCGCTGCCGTGAAAGCCAGTGGCAGCGCCAGCAGGGCCAACGGGGAAACACCTGCGATGGCGGCGGAAACGGCCATCATCAGCAGCGCAATGGTGGTGGCCGTGTCGAAGCCCAATCCGAACAGGAAGCCGATCACATAAACATTCCGCGGCCGTTTCACATGGGAGAGCGGTTTGGCCAGCAGCCGGGCCAGCAGCCCCTTGGCCTCCAGCTCCTGTGCCGTGACCGTCAAACCCGAACGGGCCTTGAGGTAAGAACGCGTAGCTGCGAGAAATGCCGAGCCGTTGAACGCGCCCATCAACAGCAGGAAAATCCCCGAAACTCCGCTGCCGATGAGCCCGAGCACCAGATTTTCGCCAGTGCCTCCGGTTAAGAACTGGCCCATCACGGACGCACCACCCACCAGCAATACCCCTGCCAGCATCACGACGGAACTATGGCCCAGGCTGAAAGCGAAGCCCACACTCACCGGATCCTGGTTTTGGGCCACGAATTTGCGGGTGGAGTTGTCGATAGCGGCCAGATGGTCCCAGTCGTAGCTGTGCTTGATGCCGGCAAGATACGCAGTGATGACCAGGCCAATCGCCAGCGGTTCCGCGGCCCCCAGCAGGAGGAGCACGACGGCGGCCGCATGGACCGCCGCCACCGCACCCAACGTGCAGGCCAGCCGCGTACGCAGCGGCAACTGCTCACGGTCGCGGTAAAGCTGCCGCGCCTCGGCTGGCCCGATCATCAGTATTTCCTGAGGTCCAGGGGAAGCTGTCCATACCAGCGTCTCCTCAGCAGGGTGGTAGACGCTTGCAGCAGGCGCTGGAGCTCCTCGGTGCTGTTGGACAGCGAGCGCAGCACCAGCCCGGTTGTTCCGGCTACGGTGGCCGTTAGCGAAACGCCCGTGTACGCCTCGTGCATCCTGGTCAGCTCATGCAGTTCGTCCGCGAGCGCCTGATCCACTCTCCGGTCCACCACCAGGAGCGAACCCACATGGCTGTAGCCCTCCATAAACCCCATTCCTTCCACGTCAGCATCCGAAGGCACGATCAGAAGGTTGTCCAGCGCCAGCGGCTGCAGAGCTTCGCCTGTATCTACCGCAATCTCGGTTCGCAGGCGCACCTCCTCATACCGGAAGGCCGCCCCGTCCGGGGACCATCCCGGCGTGACCACTTCGGCCATAATCAGGCTCGATGTGGGCCGGACGGTGACGTGCGTGTTTTGGCGGTAGCTGGCCTCGCGGAAGGCGATCAACTGGTCCGGAGCCAATTCCAGCTGCGCCCCATCCCCCAGCACCAACCGCATCCGCTGCTCAGCAAAAGATCCCGGTGTCCGGTAGATCTTCGTGGCGGACTGCGTGGTCAGAAGCAGACGGGCCCCATCCTCTACGTTCACCTCAATAACGTAGAGATCGGCCCCAAGATAAGCCCCACCAGGATTCACAAGAACAAAACAGACCTGCCCGCTCCCATCCAGGAAGTGCGGCCGCAAAACCCGCAAAGCGCCCTCGTGAAACTGCCGTGAGGCACGGGACCGTCCGTCGCGCTGGGTGATGACCAGTTCAAGACGGCCCCTCTCGGGCTGGTCAGCCACCGGCGGTGAGAGAACCGTCGAACCCAGCCCAACCGCCGTCGTGCTCATGACGTCAGGTCGAGCATCAGGACGTCGCGCCGTATCCAGGCGATCACGGCGTCGAGCCCTTCGTCCGTTTTGAGGTTGGTGAAGCAGAACGGTTTGGTGCCGCGGAATTCGAGGGAGTCCCGTTCCATGACTGTCAGGTCTGCGCCGACGTGGGGCGCGAGGTCCGTCTTGTTGATAATGAAGAGGTCGGACTTGATCATGCCCTGCCCTGCCTTGCGCGGGATCTTCTCCCCCTGGGCGACATCGATGATGTAGATGGAGAAGTCCACCAGCTCCGGGCTGAACGTGGCGGAGAGGTTGTCGCCGCCGGATTCCACGAAAATTACCTGCAGGTCCGGATGCCTCGCCTTGAGCTGTTCAATGGCTGCCGTGTTCATGGAGGTATCTTCGCGGATGGCGGTATGCGGGCAGCCGCCGGTCTCGACGCCGATGATCCGGTCCAGCGGAAGGATGCCGTTTGCCGCCAGGATCTTCGCGTCCTCGATGGTGTAGATGTCGTTGGTGATGGCCGCCATGGAAATCTCTGCGCTCATATAACGCGTGAGCCGCTCCACGAGCTGGGTTTTGCCGGCTCCAACCGGTCCGCCGATACCGATCTTGATGGGTTCAGACATTTGCTCTCCTGACAGTCCAACCATGCATTTCAACTAACTCATGAACATTCGGGCACGTTGCCGCTCATGCCGCATCTGCGAAATTTCCAGCCCTGGACTCACTGCCCCAAAGTCGTCCGGCGTCAGTCGTCCCACCCGCTCAACGGCGGCAGCAACGGCGTCGGCCGCCTGGCGCAGCAGCCGCTGCCCGGCGTTCTGGCCCAAGGGCACCGCACGGACGGCATTTTGCGTCAGGGACGTGACGGCAGCAAAAAGGTAGGCAGCGAGCGCCTTATTCACCGGGACCCCGAGGGAACGGGCGACGACGGCGAATGCCAGCGGCTGATGGCCGGAAGCACGGCCGCTGCTAACAAGCCCGCGGTACTCCTGGAGCGCTTGAGAGGGAAAAACGTCGCCCCCGATCTCGAGCAGCCGGCCTCCCATTTTCATGCTGGCTTCGCGCAGCTGACGGGGCAACAGCTGGGCGGTCAGCAAGCAGTCAAGCTCCGCAACCGGATGATCCTCGTAAACGAGGCGTATGGCCAAGCCGTCCGAGAAAGTAAGCTGCTGCCGCACAAATGCAGAAAGCCACACCCCGAAGCTGGCCTCGTCCCGTACCAACCCGCGCTCAATGTAGGTCTCAAAGCCGAATGAATGAGCAAACGCTCCCGTAGGCAACGCGGAGTCAGTCAACTGCTGCAATGCAAGCTGATAGCCGGGAGTAGCTTTCATACAATCAGTGCGAGTGTTCAGCGTGGCGGAACGGCACCGGCATCACGCGTTCCTGGCGGCCATAAGGCACTCCGGCGTGTTTGAGGTAGTCCTCAACGGTGTGATCATACTGGCACACCATCACCTCAGCACCGTACTCGGACGTGGCGTCGAAGAACTGGGCCTGCAGGTGGCGGTTTCCCAGGGAATGGGCCACCACCCCCATTTCGGAAATGGTCCGCGGCGCGACCACAAGGACGTCTGTGGGCAGCACCGATACCACGATCATGTTGGACCCTGCCACATGCAGGATGTCGCCATCGCGCAGGTCCCCGGAGCCGGCCGCCAGCCGGATGCCCAGCTCCTTGCCGTGATCCGTCGTGACCCTCTGGATGCGTTTAACCAGTTGGGCGCTGGGCAGCACCACCTTCTCCTGGTGCAGGCCGGCGTAGGTTTCGGCCGCACCGCCGGGCAGTTCGTGCACGTTGCCGAGGACTTTCTCGATGATCACATCAGCTCCAGTGGTTCTAAAAGAGGAAGTAACGCTGGGCCATGGGGAGGACGTCAGAGGGTTCGCACGTGACGTTCTCGCCGTCCACCGTCACCTGGTAGGTCTCCGGGTCCACCTCGATGTCCGGCGTTGCGTCGTTGTATTTCAGGTCGGCCTTCGTGAGGTTCCTGATCCCCGATACGGGACGGATCATCTTCTGGAGGCCGAGCTCTTGGGGCACGCCCCCGTCAATAGCGGCCTGGGACAGGAAGGTGATGGAGGACTGCTGCAGCGCTGTGCCGAAGGTGGCGAACATGGGCCGCATGGTGCGTGGTTGCGGCGTGGGGATGGACGCGTTTGCATCCCCCATCAGGGCGTAGGCGATCTGCCCGCCCTTGAGCACAAGTTCCGGTTTGACGCCGAAGAACGCCGGATCCCACAGGACCAGGTCAGCGAATTTTCCTTCCTCCACAGATCCGATCGAGTCCGCCATGCCATGCGCAATGGCGGGGTTGATCGTGTACTTGGCCACGTACCTCTTCAGGCGGAAGTTGTCGCAACCGGCGGAACCGTGGACACCGCCGTCGAGGTCCTCCAAACCGCCCCGCTGCTTCTTCATTTTGTCCGCCACCTGCCACGTGCGGGTGATCACCTCGCCCACCCGTCCCATGGCCTGCGAATCCGAGGAGGTGATGGCGAAGACACCCATGTCCTGCAGCACATCCTCCGCTGCGATGGTTTCCGCACGGATGCGTGAATCAGCGAAGGCCACGTCCTCGGGAATATCAGGGTTGAGGTGGTGGCAGACCATCAGCATGTCCAGGTGCTCTTCGATGGTGTTGCGCGTGTACGGCAGGGTCGGGTTGGTGGAGGCGGGCAGCACATTCGGGAGTCCGGCGATCTTGATAATGTCCGGTGCGTGCCCTCCCCCGGCGCCTTCCGTGTGGAAGGTGTGGATGACGCGTCCGTCGATTGCCCTGATGGTGTCCTCCACAAAGCCGCACTCGTTGAGCGTGTCAGTGTGGATGGCCACCTGGACGTCGTACTCGTCCGCGACTTTGAGGGAGGTATCGATCGAGGAGGTGGTGGATCCCCAGTCCTCATGCACCTTGAGCCCGATTGCCCCGGCCCGGATCTGCTCGGCGAGGGGATCGACGGCGGACGCGTGTCCCTTTCCGAGAAGGCCAATGTTGATGGGAAGGCCCTCGGCGGCCTGGAGCATCCGCTGGATGTGCCATTTGCCGGGCGTTACGGTAGTCGCTTTGGTGCCTTCGGCCGGGCCGGTTCCGCCGCCCAGCATGGTGGTCACTCCGCTGCAGAGCGCTGTGGGCACCTGTTCCGGGGAAATGAAGTGGATGTGGGAATCGACGCCGCCGGCGGTGAGGATTTTCCGTTCCCCGGCGATGATCTCGGTGCTCGCTCCGATGACGATGTCCACGCCATCCGTGATCTGGGGGTTTCCGGCTTTGCCGATTTTGAAGATGTGGCCGTCCCGGAGGGCAATATCCGCTTTGTAGATGCCTGTGTAGTCCAGCACGATCGCGTTGGTGATGACAGTGTCCGGCACACCGCCAGAACCAACATCGTCGCGGGTGACCTGGCCGTTTTGGCCCATGCCGTCCCGGATCACCTTGCCGCCGCCGAACACCACTTCCTCGCCATAGAGGGTGAGGTCTTTCTCGATCTCCAGGAACAGGTCGGTGTCTGCGAGGCGGATGGCGTCGCCCGTCGTGGGCCCGTAAAGGTCCGAGTACTGCTTGCGGGACAGTTCGAAACTCATGCGGCTCCCCCGTCGGGTGTGGCTTTCGCGGCGGAGGCTGGCCTGCTGCCGTCGAGCCTTCCGTTAACCGCATCGCTGAGGCCGAAAACCTCGCGGCGCCCGGCGAGCTCGATCAGCCGGACAGTCCGGCGGTCGCCTGGTTCGAAGCGTGCAGCCGTGCCGGCGGGAATGTCCAGGCGCCGTCCGTGGGCCGCCTGGCGATCGAACTCGAGTGCCCTGTTAGCCTCGGCAAAATGGTAGTGGGAGCCAACCTGGACGGGACGGTCGCCAGTGTTCAGTACCACGACGTCGATCGCGTCCCGTCCGGCGTTCACCACCACCGGTTCAGGCCGGAGGACGTATTCTCCTGGGATCATCTGTTGCCCCTAGCGGATGGGATCGTGGACGGTCACCAGTTTGGTGCCGTCAGGGAAGGTGGCTTCGATCTGCACGTCATGGATCATCTCCGGGATGCCTTCCATAACGTCCTCGCGGGTGAGCAGCGTGGTCCCGTAACTCATCAGTTCGGCTACCGTCCGGCCGTCCCTGGCGCCCTCGATCAACTCGTAGCTGATGATGGCCACCGCCTCCGGGAAATTGAGCTTGAGTCCGCGGGACTGCCGGCGACGCGCAAGGTCAGCCGCCACCACGATCATGAGCTTTTCCTGCTCACGGGGTAATAGATGCATCCGATATCCCTTCAGCTTGTGACCAGAGTAAGCCCACCAGGTTTCGGAAAGATTTCGGCTCACTGGCAGAATGGCCGGGGTACGTTTCCCTCCAGCAAAGGAGCCCGCCTTGACCGAACCTGATTGGGTGCAGCATGCAGTATGGTGGCAGGTCTACCCGCTTGGGTTCGTCGGTGCTGAGCAAAATGCCCTGCCCGCTGCCTCGCCTGTGATTCATCGGCTCCCGCAGCTCGTCTCCTGGCTGGACTACGCCGTGGAACTGGGCGCTTCGGGCATCGCGCTGGGCCCGGTCTTCGCCTCGGAAACCCATGGCTATGACACCACCGACTACTTCCGCGTGGACGCCCGGCTGGGTGACGACGCCGACTTTGACGAGCTGATCCGAGAAGCGCACGCCAGGGGTCTCCGGGTGCTTTTGGACGGCGTCTTCAACCATACCGGCCGGAGCTTCCCGCCCTTCCAGGAGGCCATGCGGCAGGGCCCGTCCGGGGCCAAGGCCTCCTGGTTCCGTCTCCAGTGGCCTGACTCCGGCTGGACTCCCGGGACGGAGCCTGAGTATGCGGATTTTGAGGGACACCACCACCTCGTCGCCTTGAACCATGCGGAACCGGAAGTAGCCGGATTCGTTGCCGGGGTCATGAAGCATTGGCTGGCACGGGGAGCTGATGGTTGGCGGCTGGATGCTGCGTACGCTGTACCGGCGTCGTTCTGGTCCCGTGTTCTGGCTGAAGTCCGGGCAGAGTTTCCCGATGCGTTTTTCGTGGGTGAATACATCCACGGCGACTATGCCGCCGCGGTCAGTGACGGCAGCCTGGATTCCGCGACCCAGTACGAACTCTGGAAGGCCGTCTGGAGCTCGCTCAACGACCGCAACTTCTACGAACTCGCCGCTGCCTTGGAACGGCATAACTCGTTCCTGGCTGGTTTCGCACCACTGACCTTCATCGGGAACCATGACGTGACGCGCATAGCCAGTAAGCTTCAGGATCCTGCGCTCCTGCCCCTCGCCCTGGTGGTCCTTCTCACGGTGGGTGGCACCCCGTCGATCTACTACGGGGATGAGCAGGCCTTTCGCGGCATCAAGGAGGACAGGGCCGGGGGCGACGACGCCGTGCGGCCTGCCTTCCCTGCCTCGCCTGCTGATCTCAGCCCTGCCGGATGGCCCACCTATCGGCTTTACCAGGAGCTGATAGGAGTACGACGGCGGCATGCCTGGCTACACTCGGCCGGTACCGCGGTGTTGTCGTTGAGCAACGAGCAGTTCATCTTCGTGGCCGAAAATGACGGCGACGCGCTGATGATGGCTTTGAACCTCGCCAATGAGCCGGCAGACCTGGAGGTAACGGCGAACGTACAGTCATCGGCTTTGGCCCTGCTTGCGAAGGTATCGCTCTTAGCCGGAACCGGAAGCCTTGACGCTCAGTCCGGGAGGGTGCAGCTGCCGGCACGGGGCTGGGCGATCTTCGGCTAGGTTGCCCGAGGGGTGAAGCGGTAGAGACAGACACCGTGCGGGGCAATCTCCAAGCTCATTGCCTCCCCGGTCCCTTCCAGTTTCTCCTGGGTCCAGGACTCGAGCGCAGACCAGTAGCGCCATTCCGCGCTCTGACCCAGACCGAGATCCCGGAGCGGGATGTCCAGGCGAAGCACCTCGGTTCCGGTGTTGAAGACGGCACCAAACCGGTCCTCCGACGTCGTGCTTTCCGCTGCCCAGATCACCAGGTCCCCCTCGCGGAGGAGCTCACGGTTTCCGGTGCTGGCCTTCAGGATTTCAAGCACATCCTGGTTGGTCAGCAGACCGAGCGTTTCCGGCGGGGAGCTTGGAAGGTCGCAGCCCAGCATCAGAGGCGAGCGGGACATGCACCAGAGCGTCATCATGGTGCGCTGTTCGTCCAGGGTGAGTCTGGTGACCCTCTCGGAGCCGCGTTCGGCACGCAGGGCGATCCGGCCTACCGGCAGCATGTCGGCGTCGGCCCAGCCTCCCGCCCTCTGGTGCGGCGCCCAGCGTGCCATACGCGCAAACTGCGCCTCGACGTCGTCCCAGTTGTCCCAGAGATCGTCGGAAACACGCCACATCTGCGAGTTTTCACGGAGGTGCTCAAGGTGCGCCAGGGACAGGGCGCGGCCCGGCGAAAGGCTGAGGATCATCTTTCGGCCCGAATTCCGGATGGCCTGCTGGTATGACTGGATCTCTGCTGCCAGGTAGGGGCCCACCATGTCATCGGCCTTGATGAAGTCCACACCCCAGGCGGCGAAGAGCGCCAGCTGGGAATCGTAATAGGCCTGGGCACCGGGATGGCTGTGGTTCAGGCCGTAATTGTCGGTGTTCCAGTCGCATACCGAATCGAGATCTGCCACCTGGTCTGCGGTGTAGCCCGTGCCGGATACGGGAAGCTTGTCCCGGACCGCCTGCCGGGGGATGCCCCGCATGATGTGGAGGCCGAACTTGAGGCCGAGGGCATGGATTTTCGCCGCCAGCGGAGCGAATCCCCTGCCCTCCGCCGCTGAGGGGAAGCGGTTGACGGCAGGCATTTGCCGGCCCGCGTGGTCCAGGACCAGGGTGGCACCATCGTTGTAGCCACCCGCTTTCGCCGCCGGCTCGTACCACTGGATATCGACGACGACTGTGTCCCAGCCGTAGGGAGCCAGATGGGCGGCCATGTACTCGGCGTTGGCCAGGACCTCATCCTCAGTCACCGTGGTCCCATAGCAATCCCAGCTGTTCCAGCCCATGGGCGGTGTGTGCGCTAACATTCCTACAACGTTATAGAACGCATCATGGAAAGGGAAGGTTCCGGAAGATTTTGTTACCCGTTCTCTGGTTGCGGTGAGCTGATCTAGCGGTGGCCGGTGAGCCTCTTCCTCAGCAGTTCCTTGACCTGGGGCGGAGTCAGGACTGCTTGGCGGTAGCCCTTGGACAGGATGGATAAAACAGCTTCTGCTGCCTCCTGATCCTCAGAACCGATGGCATCACGGGCATAAGCTACCCGGATGTTGTTGGCGAAGGCGTCAGCTGCCGTCTGGGCGATGCAGTTGTGGGTGGAGACACCGCCGAGAATGATCTGGTCAACGCCCCAGTTCCGCAGGCGAAGTAACACATCCGTGCCCATAAAGGCGCTGTCCCTGGTCTTTGCCAGGCAGGGCAGGTCCTCAGTCCTCAGTCCCGGCACGAAATCGGCTTGCCCGGCGCCTCGGAAAATGAAGCCCTGGTCGTCGTCGAGCATGCTGAGGGTCCATGTTGACTTGTCCCGCTCATGCTCAGTCTTCACCAACAGCACCTTGCCGCCTGCTTCTTCAACGACGTCGATGAGCTCATTGCAGGCAGCCACCAACTCATCCTGCTGGGCTGCCAGGTCCGGATTCTCGAAGAAGGCGTTCTGCATATCGATGATGAGGGCCGCGATCATGGTCCGCTCCTTTCAGCTGGACTCGAGCAGTTCCTTGAGTTTCCGGAGATCCTTCCGCATCGCCCGGCGCATCATTGGAGCCATAACGGCACCAGCGAGCTTTGAAAATCCGGAGGGACTGCCGGTATTGCGCAGGACCATCCTGGTGGACGATGACCCCTCGGGAGTCCACGCGTAGGTGGTCTCCATTGGGAACGGGCCTTGGGCTGTGCGCATTACAAGGCGTTGGCCCGGGAGGAGCTCGATGATTTCGTAGACGTAATCCAACGTCCGGCCAAGGAACCGGGCGCTGAAGGCAAGCTTCGAGCCGACAGCCATGGGTGGCTGCGTCTGCCACTTAACGCTTTTGATGTTGGAGTACCACTGCGGGGCGTTATCGGGGTTCCCCGCGTACGCGGCAACATGGTCCTGGGGCTTGTTGATGACGGTCTCCACGTGAACATCCACCATTGCCCGTGTCCTTCCTCGCACCGTTGACTCACACCCTTATGGAGCTGAGTCCCGGATCCTGAGCTCGAAACCCGCTTCCAGCTGGAGTCCTTCGGCTTCCGGCCCTGTCCCTTCAATCCGGTCTATCAACAACCCTACGGAGCGCTCTGCGATTTCGTCCATGCCCGGGGCCACTGTGGTGAGAGAGGGAGAGGCAAAACGGGCCTCGTCAATGTCGTCAAAGCCAGCAATGGCTACTTCTTCCGGCACTTTCACCCCCTGCATCTGTAACTCATGCAAGGCCCCCAGCGCTACTGTGTCGTTGAGCCCGAACACGGCATCAAACTGGACTCCGCTGTCCAGCAGTTGGCGGACGGCGGAAGCCCCGGCGTCGCGCCGCCATTGGCACAACACAGCGAGGTCCGGATCGAACTCCAGCCCGGCAGCCGTCAGGGCCTGGCGGTAGCCCAGCATGCGCAGACCGGAGCTGCCGGTGGTGTCTCCCGGAGCAGCACCGAGAACGGCCACCCGACGGCGTCCGGATGACAGGAGGTGGGAGGTGATGGCCTGTGCGGCTTCAGTGTTCTTCATGGTGACAAGATCAAAGCGGGGGTCGGCAATATGCTCCCCCAGCAGCACCAAAGGCTTGCCGCCCTGAGCGGCCGCGACGTCGTCGGGTCCAAGCTCCAGGGGTGTGAACAGGAGGCCGTCGGTCAGCTGGCGGAACTGGCCCTGCAGCGCGGCAAGTTCATTCTCCTTCGTCGCCGCCGACTGTTCCACGAGCACCCGGTATCCCCTTGCTGAAGCTACTTTCATGAGGAGCGAGGCCAGCTCGGCGTAGTACGGGGCAGAGAGATCGGAGAGCACCAGCCCCAGCATGCGCGTCTTACCGGAGCGGAGACTGCGTGCCGTGAGGTTGGCTTCGTAGCCCAGCGCGGCGATTGCGTCCAGCACCTTCTGCTTGGTGGCGGGCCGGATGAACTCGTAGTCATTGAGCACATTGGACACCGTTTTAAGGGAGACGCCGGCTGCTCGCGCGACGTCGTTCATGGTGACAGCCATACCAGGGTCCTTTGTCCGGCAACTCTTCCAGTTACATCGTTGCAGAAATATCCATGACTCGTGGACTCCAGGGAAGGAAGATGTTCACTCACTCACCAAGGCACTGGAGCACGGAGTGACGTCAAAGCGATGACAGGACCACGTAGGTGACGATAACTGCGCCAAAAATGACGGGCAGGCCAGCTACAAAGAGCCCGCCGAGGGCCCACCCCCCGTCGCCTCGTTTAATCGCCCAGATAGCAAGGATGCACGTGAACACCAGAAGCAAGAAGGACAACACGGTTAGCATAAAGGCGCTGTCGACTGCGGGGGACTGTGGAGCAGTGCAGGAAAACAGGCAAACGGAATCAAAAAAGAGCTTGATCCCCCATGCAAAGCCCACCACGCCTACGACTGCAATGGTGAAAACCGCCGGACCTGAATATTTGCTCCCCATACCCGTAATCATGCGTGAGTTTGAGAAAAAGTCCAAACAATGGATTAATACCGGCACCAATTGCCTGCGTATGCCCGACGGGGCCCCTCTTCAACTCTGGAATCCGCAGCGGACGCGTAGTGAGCTTCCAACTCATCCAGATGCTTCGGGGTCCTGAGGAGATCTCCACTTCCACGGCGCCAGAACAGACAGGAACAGGGCCATACTCATGGTCAAGCGCGGTAACGGCGGATTCATTCATCTCAAAAAAGCTGGGTCATGGCTGCCCACTGGAGAAGAATGACGGTCTTGCCGTCGACGATCCTGCCATCGGATGTCATAGCAAGTGCTTCATCGAAGGGAATCTCGAGTACTTCGATATCTTCACCTTCTTCCTGCAGGCCGCCTCCGGCCGTTCCCCGGTCCGAGGGGCTGTAGGGTGCGGCGTAGAAATGGACGGACTCTGTGACGGAACCGGGGCTCATATAGAGGTCGAAAACATGTTGCAATTCCCCCAGCGTCACTCCGAGCTCTTCGCTGGCTTCCCGCCGGATCGCAACTTCGGGGGCATCGTCATCAAGAAGGCCCGCAGCCGTTTCGATGAGCATGCCGTCATGGTGCCCGTTGACGTAGGCCGGGAACCGAAACTGCCGGGTCAACAGAACCGTTCTCCGGAAGGGATCGTAAGCCAGAATTGTGGCACCGTTACCCCGGTCGTAGGTTTCCCGCTCCTCAATGACTTGTCGCCCGTCGCGCCGGCGGTAGGTGAAGGTAGTCCGGCGGAGAACGTGCCACCCGTCTGACGTTACTTCGACCCGCGTGATCCTGACGTCCGGGTTGCGGTCCAGGCCGACACCCGCAGAGTTCAAGCCTGTACGGCCCCGTCTATCCGGGACGTCCACGCCGGGCTGTCCAAGAGCAGAATTCCCCCGATTCGGTCTCACTGAATGGTGTCCGTCTGCGTCAGTCCAGCGCCGGGGATCTCGTCCAGGCTGTAGTAAACAGGTATGCCTCGGTCTCGGGCAATCGCAACGTCCTGGTCGGCTCCTCGCGACTCGCCGGGCAGCCTGAGGACCGCATCACATCGCTGGAGAAGGCGTTCAGCTGTTGGATACATCACCTGACCAGCAATGGGATCCGATAGATCCTCCACGCCCGCACTCTCCAGAACGGGGAGCGCCACCCACTCTCCGATCATGGGTAAATGTCCGGCTTTGAAGATCGGCCAGGCCACCTTTTCAAGGCGGGAAAGGTTGCGACGCAGCAGGTCGGGGTCATCCTGCGTCCCGGAACGGTAGGGGCCAGCAATCAATATCATCAGGGATTTGGTCATGAGACTAGAATAGTGCAAAAACATGCATGAATCGGAAGGAACGTGAATGCTCGCCGCTGAACGCCAGTCAATCCTCCTCAGTCGCCTTGCCGAACAGGGAAAGCTGATAGCCAAGGACATCGCTGCTGAGTTAGGCCTGTCTGATGACACTGTCCGCCGTGATCTCAGAGAACTTGCCGCCGCAGGGATGTGCCAACGGGTATACGGAGGAGCCCTGCCCGTTTCGCCGGCGGCTGCGGACTACACCGCCCGCATCGGTGTTCAGCCGGACAGCAAAGATCGGGTCGCCCGCTGTGCTGCCCGCCTCATCGATCAGGGCAGTACTGTCATCCTCGACGGCGGCACAACCACGCTCGCCGTCGTCCGGGCACTAACGCCTTCCCTTAACTGCACGATCATCACGCACAGCCCCACTATCGCCGCTGCACTTCTGCCATTCACGGGCATCGAGATCTTCCTCCTCGGAGGTCGTCTTTTCAAACATTCGGCGGTGACCTGCGGTGCCGCCGCCGTGGAAGCAGCACAGGCGATCTCCGCTGACCTGTTCCTTCTCGGGGTGACAGGCGTGCACTCCTCGGAAGGGTTGACCACGGGGGACGTTGAGGAAGCGGCCATGAAGCGGGCACTCGCGGGGCGGGCAGCCGATACCTACGTTCTTGCCAGCACAGAAAAGATCGGGGTCGTCTCCCGCTATCAAGTCCTGCCCCTGACCGACATTGCAGGAATCATCACCGACCGACCAGAAAACGATGCGACTCTCAGCGCGCTCCGAAGGGACGGTACCACCCTTATCGATGCGAACACCTGATCTCTGCAGCGGCATATCCGGTACACAAAACGACGGAGGCCCGTCCCGGGACGTACTCAGTACCGCAAGACCCAGGTACTGACCGGCCCGGTCATCCTTGCGCCGGGGTCTGGACAGACTGAAGAAACAGGGGATTTTTGGTCCGTCGCTTCAGCCCTGAAACGACCGATGGCGACCCGCACAAAACTGCAGGCTGCCGAAAGCGTATGGCGCCCCGGCATGTTAACAGTCGCGGGCCTCTTCGGGAGACGAATTTCAGGCCCTGGAAACTAGTTCTCTCCTGCCAGCACGGCACAGACGTCTGCCAAGACCTTGCCGTCGAGGGAATACGCGACGACCGTGTTGGTGTCGGCGTCGAAGGTGAGGGTCTGGTGTCCGGCGACACTGTAAGCCTCATCAGGGAGTAACCCGATCAGGTATCGGCCGTTGATGGTGATGTGGAAGTCGTTGGCCGCTTCGTCGTACGTCTCAACCAAAGCGTACCGGGACCGTTGCGTGAATGTTTGGCCAGACTCTGCATTTGTCCAGACGCCGGTGCCGACTGTGTGTTCCGAGAACCGGTCACCGGGAAGGAATTTTTCGAAGCCCTTTACCGTGATATCCCCCAGTACAGCGAAGCCCGGGCAGAACTCGCCCGCCGGAACCTCGACCTCAAATTCCTCGGCATTGGCGCTCGAAACCGGCCCGAGAAGCACGAAGGACAAGATAGCTGCCGCGGCTATGGCGCGGCGTTGCAGAACGGACATGGAAGCCTCCAGGATCAAACTGTGATGTGGACGTTACGCCCGGGCATCAGCGACCGCAAGGGGCCGCCCAAAGGCTCCTGAATTCCTATGATCTGAGGAAAGCGACAGCCGTGGGGACCATGATTCTGCTCACCCTCCTCCGGCTAGGCCTGCGGGCCAGTGAAGTCGCCGCGATATGTCGCCCTGGAACGCCATTCGCAACGAGGCGGCAACAGGCCTGCCGACAGCGGGCAAAAATCACCTCATTTGCCGTCGGAACCGCCCCTCTGCTCCCCCGCTTCAATCTGATTCGGGACCAAGGTCCAGTTGTTCTTCGTCGCCGTCCCGGACCGCCTGGTTTGCGATCAGGTCCATGCGGTCCGCGGCAGTCAGAGTCTCATCTCCTTGGATCTCCGCAACGTCCGTGCTGTCAATCGCCTCGGCCGATTCAGGCTTGGATTCGGACATTTTCGTCTCCCTCGTGGTCGGATAAACGCTACCCGGATGGCCAGAATAACGCCGCTAATCAAGCCAGTCCAGTGTCTCTTCCACCACCTTCTCCAACGTTGTAAACTCATCCTCATGATCCCTGAATCCCCGCTGTTCCGCTGCCCCGTATTCGACGGCGCCGCCGACCCCACAGTCATCCATAAGCGCGGCACCCAGGAGTGGTGGATGTTTTACACCGCACGCCGGGCAACACTTGCGGCCGGAGGATGCGAATGGATTACGGGCACCCGTATCGGCGTCGCTGTCTCCTTGGATGGTGGATCCTCGTGGGAGTACCGCGGCGTGGCGGAAGGTCTGGATCCGGAGGATTCTCCCGGCCTCAACACGCATTGGGCGCCGGAGGTTGTTTGGCACGAGGGGAGCTACCACATGTTCCTCACCTGGGGTGCTGGAGCACCCGGAACCTGGGCTGAACAGACAGAACGCCGCTTGGTTCACTTCACCAGCGATGACCTCGAGCAGTGGGACTTCACCGAAACGATCGACGTCGGTTCAGAGAACGTCATCGACGCCGCCTTCGCCGTGGTGGGGGACGGCCAACCACGCCTGTGGTTCAAGGATGAAGTGGACGGCGCCACCACCTGGTCAGCCGTCTGTAACGATGCAACACTCCTCACCGGCTGGCGGTCTGAAGGCCAGGTAATTGGTCGTCCCGCCCATGAAGGGCCCAACGTATTCCGGCTGGGAGGCTGGTACTGGATGGTGGTGGACGAATGGCGCGGCCAGGCGGTGCATCGCTCTGCGGACGGTCTGGCGTGGGAGCGGCAGGAGGCCAACAACGGACTTATCCTCGATGCTCCGGGGAGCGGCGCCGATGACGCCACATACGGCCGGCATGCAGATGTTGTCACCCAGGGCGACCACGCCTACATCTTTTACTTTACCCACCCAGAGTGGCAGGAGACAGAGATGGCCAATGGGCTGGTGGACCCCGCCCAGGCAGTGCGGGAACAGCGCACCAGCATCCACGCTGCACGTCTTAACGTAGAGGAGGGAGTCCTGGTCTGTACACGAGACCTGGACTCCCCCATCAACTTGGACCCTGCCCTTGTTTAGGCAGCGGCCTGACTCCTAGTCGCCCCTAGGCGTTCACGGCAAGGCGGATCATGCTCCAGGACACCGCTGGAAGCTCGGCGGTGAGCCGCCCGCCGTCGAGCTTTGCCGAAGTGTTTTCGGTGGGCAGGACCGACGTCGAATCGTCAGCAGTCGCCTGCCAGTACGGGTCCTTGTTCGAATAGGTCACAGCCTCGACCACCCGCACGTTGCCGAGTCCAGCCACAGCCGCGTCCAACGTGAGCGCATCCGTGACCGACCGGTTGACGGCGAACACCACTGCCTCGCCGGTCTCCGCATCGAAGGTGGCCACCGCTGACAGTGCGTCGAAGTTCTCGGTTTTTCCGGCATTCAGCGACGGCGATTCCATCGCAAGCTTCAGCACAGTACCTGCGGCGTGGCGGGATGTGAGTGCGAAGGGGTGGAACGTGGTCTGCTTCCAGGCGCGGCCACCCGGTTCGGTCATGATGGGGGCAATAACGTTCACCAACTGGGCCAGGCTGGCCGAGTGCACGCGGTCAGTGTTCCGGAGCAGAGTGATCAGGAGATCACCAACGACGACGGCGTCCGCCACTGTGTAGCGGTCCTCCAGCAGAACGGGCGCAACTGGCCAGTCCTTGCCGCTTGGAACCCTGGATTCAGCGCGGCTCCCGTGCCAGACATTCCACTCGTCAAAGGAGATGTTCACCTGCTTGGAGGACTTCTTCACTGATTTCACGTGGTCAATGTGGGACACGATGTCGCGAATGAAGTGTTCCATCTTGTGGCCCGCGGCAAGGTGCTCCTGCAGGTCGCCGAAGTCTTCAAAGTATTGGTGGGCGGACACGAGGTCCACCAGGTCATAAGTCTCCGTCAGGACAACACGCTCCCATTCGCCAAAGCTGTCCATCCCCGGCGAGGAACTTCCGCAGGCCACGAGCTCCAGGTCAGGTTCGATCATGCGCATGCCGCGTGCGGTGTCGGCAGCAAGCCGTCCATACTCCAGGGCGTTCTTGTGGCCGATCTGCCAGGGCCCGTCCATTTCGTTGCCCAGGCACCACATCTTGATGCCGTAGCCGGTCTCGGCGCCGTTGGCCCTGCGCTGGTCCGAGAAGGCTGTGCCGCCGTCGATATTGCAATATTCGAGTAGGTCCAGCGCCTCCTGCGTGCCACGGGTTCCCAGGTTGACGGCCATCATGGGTTCGACGCCTGCCTTCGCCGTCCATTTGGCGAACTCGTCCACGCCCACGTGGTTTGGGTCAGTTGAGTGCCATGCGAGGTCAAGACGGACCGGCCGCTTTTCCACCGGCCCAACCCCGTCTTCCCAGCGGTACCCGGAGACGAAGTTTCCACCCGGGTAGCGGATGGTTGAGACCCCGAGCTCGCGCGTGAGCTCCAGGACATCGTTGCGGAAGCCGTCCTCGTCCGCGGAGGGATGGCCGGGCTCAAAGATGCCCGTATATACACAGCGGCCCAGGTGTTCCACAAAGGAGCCAAAAGTCCTCCTGCGGACCGGCCCGACGGTGAAGGCGGGGTCGATTGTGACCTGTGCCGTGGCTATTTCAGTATTGCCCGTATTACTCAAGGGAAGGATCCTCCTCTAGTTTCTACAACGTTATAGAACATTGTTGAAGGTTGAGTGTAATTCGTCAAGGGATAGCGTCATACGCCTGGGAATTCCTCGTCACCGGGTGGAAGCCGCCGCCGCGCCCCCCAGCAGCGCGGCGACAGTCAGGCAGCGAACAGGGAGAGGGCAACTTGGTCCTGGCAGTCGGTCGACGGCCGGGCTGCCCAGCCGGCTTGTGATCCCGTTGCTAGGCCAGGCCTTATGCCTTGTGCCTGGTGTCTGGCCGGGCCGACACGCCCGGACCAGACACCCGGTATCGAAGCCGACTAACTACTGGACAGCTAGTCGGTCGGGGCCAAAGGGTCCGGCCAGTTGCCGACGGCGCCCCGCACCGCACGCGGCCACCAACCGATCCGCCCTCTGGCGGAGGACCGTTCCGGGGTTACGCCCCGGGCACCGTCCAGTTGGGTGCAAACAGACATGAGATTCTCCTGACTGAAGTTTCATCCCGGACGCTGACAGCGTCCGGGGTCTTCGTCTGCCTGAAAAAAAGCAGAGTTGACCCGCTCAGTCGGGGGTTGACCCGGGATCAAAAGGGGGAGCGACGGGCGGAAGCTCCTGGAGGCTGGGCATTGCGGCAAAGCGAGCCGCCAGGGGAACTGCCCAGAACGCCGCCACGTCCGCCCAGGCCGGGGCTCCGCTTCCGGCAGACCCGGTGGTTGCGGAGCCTGGACCGGCAGCAAGGGCAGGCTGGAGGCGCCGTTCTCCCGGTGCAGGTGCCTCCGGTACCGGCGCTGATACAGCTCGCATAACCTCCAGCGTGTGCAAGGCAGACGGGATCAAAAGCGCTTGCCTTGTTCCGATTCCATCCGCGATTTGGGTAGCCGAGGTGCCACTCTGGGATGACGGCGTCGGCACAGTTGCGGCAACCGCTTCGGCAGCGGGCTGAGCGGGAGGCACCTCACTGATTTGGCTGTCATTGGGTACCTCTTGACCCAGCAAATGAACGCCCGGAACTGAAGGAAGGGGCTCAGGCAAAACAGGAGGCACGACGTCAGGTCCAGGCAGGGGAGCTGTCGGGACAATACCTGCCACGCCGCCGACGATGTCCCCAATATCCGTGACCACCGGCTGGACTGGATCTACCGCCGAGCCAACGACGTCCACCACCTCGGCGAGTCCGCCGTCGACGGTTGGGGTGGTGTTGGCGGCAGTGCCGCTGACGGAATCGGTCACGGTAGCAGTGACCGGGGATACTGTCCCGATGACGGCAGCCGGTACCGGAAGCAGCGTGCTGCCAGGAAGGTGCATTGGGACAGGAAGTGGTGTTGCGCCGGCGGAGGCACCTTCGAGGGTGGTGGTGCCAGCCTGTGTCAGCTGAGGCTCGGGGTCCGGGTCCGGCAGGGCGGCGTTCGCGGTTTCAGCGCCCCAGATCAGCCAGGCGAGGGCAGCGAAGGCGGCAAACAAGAGAGGGCGCAGGATACTTCGGCGACGATGATTTAGCGCGAGGTGCATTCTTCACCCCCACCTGCACATTGGGAGATCAGAATACGCCCGCCCGAAGAACCGCGTCTAGATTAACGCGTTGCTATTCAGAACATGGCTTACCCTCCATCCGGCATGTGCAGGCAAGGTGAGTCGGCGGGTGAGCCTAAGGCCGGGTGTGCTTGGACAGGAAATTGAACGTCTGGTCCCGCGCATCCTGGGCCGCTTTGTAGTCCAGGTGGAACTGGTACTCATGCGGAAGCGCCGGTTCATGGTCGGCCGGAAAGAACAACTCAGTCACTGGCACTCCTGCAGATTTCAGCCGGTTGCTGTAGGGGATGGATTGAAGCCACGTGAGGCCATCGCCGTTTCCGCCGCTGATGAACGTGGGTGGAAAATCATCGGTGACGAACTCCACAGTGGACATGGTGCTGCCCGCATAGGTGTCCGACCAGTCCTTGGTACCCGTGTATCCCCAGAGCGATATTTTGAACCCCCAGGCCGCAATGCCATTGAGATCCGCCATGGCCTGCAGGTCATAAACGCCGCAGTGCAGGATGGTGGCGGCCAGCTGCTTCTTGTCCAGCGCAGGTTCGATGCCCAGCAGGTTGGCATATGCGGGGTTGACGGTGAGCGTGGTGAGCTGGCTGGCCAGTTGCGCTCCGGCGGAATCTCCGGCGAGCACAATCTTGTTCGGATCCACTTTGAGCTCGGCAGCATGCTCCGTGATGTACCCCAGTGCCGTGTTGAGGTCCTCCACGGCAGCAGGATAGGTGGTTTCCGGAGCTATGGGGTAGTCGAGGCTGATGGTGGTGTACCCCTTGGCGGCGAGGATCCGGAGATAGGGCTCCACATCGGTTTTGTTTCCTGAGATCCAGGCGCCGCCATGGATCCAGACGACGGCGGGCAAAGGTCCGGCGGCGCTCTCCGGCGTAAAGGCGTCCAACGTAGCGCCGTCCATGTATGCAACGTCCCTGCTTTCTGCCAAGGGAGTGTCAGGAACGTAGGGAAGCATCTCTTCAACGGTGGACTTCGCTCCGCCCTCGAACACGCTGCGGATAAGGAGCGCGGACGGCCAAGGGGTGATGGACAGGGCAATCAGCGCCATGAGAATCACCACTATGACGACGTCACGAATTCGGAACCTTCTCCGCCTGACCTTTGGCTCCTTGGCCGTCTTCTCCTCGAAATCAGCCACCGGAGTGTCCACTGTATTTCGGCGTTCAGTGGTGATGGCAGTCGGTTCTAAAGGCCCCATTGCGCGCTCCCCCAGTCAGGCGTTCAGGATCTGTTCAGAGCTTCAGGATAGGGCAGGCGACAGGACTTACGCAGGAGCGGGGCGTGGCAAATATCCGCCACGCCCCGCTCAGGCAGGTAAGAGTGCTGCTAGAGCCCACCGGCCAGCTTGTAGTAGGCGGCGTTCCAGTTCAGTTCTTTCTTGAACTGTTTGATGGTGGTGTTTTCATCGATGGTCAGCAGTTCCGTCTGCGCGATCTCGGCGAAGTCCTCGAACACATCCATCCCGACGGCGGTGGAAAGCACCGTGTGATGCGCCGCTCCGGCAGTGAGCCAGGCCGCAGCAGACGTGGCGAAGTCCGGCTTGGGTGACCAGAGCGCCCGGGCAACCGGGAGGTTGGGCAGGGGCTGGTCGAGGTCCACGACGTCCACCGCGTTGGCAACCAACCGGAAGCGGTCGCGCATGTCAGACAGGGCCACCACAACTCCGGGGCCCGCGTCGGTGTCAAAGACCATACGGACGGGGTCTTCCTTGCCGCCAATGCCCAGCGGGTGGATCTCGACGCGCGGCTTGGTGGCCGTCAGCGACGGGCACACCTCGAGCATGTGGGCCCCGAGGATCTTTTCCTGGCCCGGTGTGAGGTGGTAGGTGTAGTCCTCCATGAGGGACGCACCGCCGGGCAAACCCGCGCCCATGACCTTGGCCGCGCGGACCAGGATTGCTGTCTTCCAGTCGCCCTCGGCACCGAAGCCGTAACCGTCGGCCATGAGCCTCTGCACAGCCATGCCCGGGAGCTGCCGAAGCTCCCCGAGGTCCTCGAAAGAGGTGGTGAACGCCGCGGATCCATTGGCTTCCAGGAAGCTGCGCAGGCCCAGTTCGATCCGTGCACTGTAGCGCAGCGACTCGTGCCGGGCGCCCCCTGCCTTCAGCTCCTCGGCCACCTCGTAGAGGTCCTCGTATTCGGCGACGAGCTTGTCGACGTCGGAGTCGGCAGCGCCGTGCACGGCGTCGGCAAGTTCGTTCACAGACCAGGTGTTGACCGAAACACCGAACCGGAGTTCGGCTTCGGTCTTGTCTCCTTCGGTGACCGCGACGTTGCGCATGTTGTCACCAAAGCGGGTCAGTTTCAGGGTCCGGACGGCGGCCCAGCCGGCGGAGGCGCGCTGCCAGACACCCACCTGGCGGGTGACCTCGGGGTTGGACACGTGGCCTACAACAGTCTTGCGCGGGATGCCCAGGCGGGACTGGATGTAGCCGAACTCGCGGTCGCCGTGGGCGGCCTGGTTCAGGTTCATGAAGTCAAAGTCGATGTCCGCCCACGGCAACTCGACATTGGCCTGGGTGTGCAGGTGCAGAAGCGGCTTGCGGAGCAGGTCCAGGCCCTGTATCCACATCTTGGCCGGCGAGAACGTGTGCATCCAAGCGGTGACGCCTATGACCTGATCGGCGGAATTGGCTTCGAGCGCGGTGCGCCGGATCGCGTCCGAGTCGGTCAGGACGGGCTTCCAGACCACCTTGACCGGTACTGAGGATGAGGCGTTGAGCTGGTTGGCGATCTCCTGCGACTGCGCCGCGACCTGCTTCAGAACATCCTCGCCGTAGAGGTGCTGGCTGCCGGTCAGGAACCAGACTTCATACTGCCCGAGCGAGGTGTTGTTGGCGTTGTTCATGATGTCTCCTGGAAAAAGTGGGGGCCTACTGGCCGTAAACGTTCTGGTAGCGGGCGTAGAGGGACTCGATGGCTGCTTCATCGATGGGCAGCGGTTGGCCCAGCTGCCGGGAAATATGGACGGTGCGTGCCACTTCTTCGCACATGACGGCCGCCTTGACGGCGGATTTGGCGTCCTTGCCGATGGTGAACGGCCCGTGGTTCTGCATGAGGACTGCCGGCGAATGGGAGTCCTTAAGGGTGTCCACAATGCCTTGGCCGATCGAGTCGTCACCGATGAGGGCGAACGGTCCCACGGGGATGGATCCACCGAACTCGTCGCTCATCATGGTCAGTACGCAGGGGATAGCCTCGCCCCGTGCTGCCCATGCTGTGGCGTAGGTGGAGTGAGTGTGCACCACTCCCCCAACCTCCGGCATGTGCCGGTAAACGTACGCATGGGCGGCAGTGTCCGACGACGGTGCGAGGGCCGGGTTGCCCCACTCGCCTTCCGCCGGCTCACCGTTCACGGGGGTCCCAAACAAATCCGTAACCACCATCGATTCGGGGGTCAGATCGTCGTAGGAGACACCGGAGGGTTTGATGACCATGAGGTCATGGCCCGGGACGCGGGCTGAAACGTTGCCTGCGGTCCACACCACCAGTTCATACCGGGTCAGCTCCGCATGCAGAGCACAGACCTCGGCGCGCAGCCGGCCGATGGTTTCCAGGAGGGTACTCATGCGTTCACCTTCTCGTCCCGCTCGGCGGCGTCGGATTCGCTTGCTTCAGCGGAGGGACCGCCCAAGCCAGGTTTCGCAGCGCGCTGGATGGCCTTGAGCCGGTGCATCACGTCGTTCGCGCCGCGGCCGAAGTAGTCGTGAAGGGTGCGGTATTCCTGGAACAGGGCTTCATACGCCGCCACGTTCTCGGGGATGGGCACATAGACTTCTCCGGGCTCGGACCCCATGGCGGCAGCTGCCTCCCGGATGTCCGGGTAAGCGCCGGCTGCCACAGCGGCGTGGATGGCTGATCCAAGGGCAGGTCCCTGGGTGGAACCGATGGTGGACAGCTGCAGCCCTGTGGCGTCCGCGTAGATCTGCATCAGGAGCTTGTTCTTCAGGAGCCCGCCGGCCACGATGAATTCCTTGACCGGAACCCCAGAATCCCGGAACGCGTCCACAATGGTGCGGGTGCCAAAGGCCGTGGCCTCCAACAGGGCACGGTACGTGTCCTCCGGCTTGGTGGCAAGGGTCTGGCCAACCACCACGCCCGAGAGTTCGTGGTCCACCAGCACAGAGCGGTTACCGCTGTGCCAGTCCAGGGCAATAAGTCCGTGCTCGCCGATGGCCTGGTGGGTGGCCAGTTCGGTCAGGTACTCATGGATACCCAGACCCGCGGCGGCTGCTGCCTCGTGGTACGCCGGGGGAACGCCGTTCTTGGTGAACCAGCCGAAGATATCGCCCACGCCGGACTGGCCCGCCTCATAGCCCCAAAGGCCGTCGACGATGCCGCCGTCCACCACGCCGCACATGCCCGGAACCTCATGCAGTTCCGTTCCGTTCATGACGTGGCAGGTGGAGGTTCCCATGATGGCCACCAGTTGGCCGGATTCAACGGCCTTCGCGGCCGGTGCTGTCACGTGCGCGTCAACGTTTCCGACGGCGACGGCGATGCCCTCCGGCAACCCGGTCCACGCAGCAGCTTCGGCAGTGAGGTAGCCGGCGGCGTCGCCGAGGCGGCCGATGGTGTGCTCGAGCTTGTCGCTGACGAAGGTCTCAAAAGCAGGGTTCAACGCAGTAAGGAAGTCCGCGGAGGGGTAGCGGCCGTCCTGGTAGATACCTTTGTAGCCGGCAGTGCAGGCGTTGCGGACATAGTTCCCGCTCAGCTGCCACACAATCCAGTCGGCTGCCTCCACCCAGTGATCCATTGCTTCATATGCCTGCGGGTCTTCTTCCAGAAGCTGCAGGCCCTTCGCGAATTCCCACTCTGAGGAAATGAGACCGCCATAGCGCGGCAGCCAGCTTTCGCCCAGTTCAGCGGCAAGGGTGTTGATGCGATCCGCCTGCGGCTGGGCGGCATGGTGGCGCCACAGTTTTACGTAGGCGTGCGGACGGTTGGCGAATTCCGGCAGTTCGTTCAGTGGGGTGCCGTCAGCTTTGACGGGAACCATGGTGCAAGCTGTGAAGTCGGTGGCGATACCGATGACTGCGGCCGGGTCGATGCCGGCGTCGGCGATAGCGGCGGGAACTGCGTTGCGAAGTACATCGCGGTAGTCGTTGGGCACCTGAAGTGCCCAGTCAGCGGGAAGCCGCACAGCGCCCTCGCCCGCTACATCGGCGGGCAGAGCCTCCGTGACCACAGCATGCGGGTAATCGAATACACCGCTGCCCAGTTCCTTGCCGTCCGCCACCCGGACCACCACAGCGCGGCCGGACAGGGTGCCGTAGTCGACGCCGATGACGTATTGCTCCGCCACGGAACCGTGGGGAGCGGGAGAGTTTTCGTTCTGCATATCTGCCTCCAGGGAAGAGGCAACGACCTCTTTTGCCTTCGTTGGAAATTTATGGTTAGTACTAATTGTGAACGCTAACACGGACAACGTCAAGACGCTGATACCGCTTTCGGAAAGGTGATACCCAGCCGTCAGAAGCGGCTGGGTATCACCATGGTCCTACTTGGCTTCTTGGACGTCAGTCGGCGCAAGCCGGATGAATGTCACGGATTTCGGTTGGAAGTTGTAAGTGAAATTAGTGCCTGCTCCTGTGAACACACTGGTTGCCGGAACCAGATTTTGGCCATCACTGGTAGTAGTCAAGGTGGTCACAGCGGCGCTGGAACTGATATTTGCCGTTCCGGCGACTTTGACGTCGACGGCGGCCGCTTCACCCGAGGTATTGACCACCTTAACGATCGTGTCCCCTGTCTGGGCATCCTTGGTGGCGACGGAGTAGATGGGATCCACAGGAGTTTCGTCAATGGTTCCCCAGAGGACATTGTCGAGGTACAGCTTCGCCGTCGGTCCGGTGACTTCGATCCGGATGTCGTACTGGCGGCCGGTCTCAATGGTGGTGCCCGTCTCGATCAGCGTGCTCTTCGCCCCATTGACAGCCTTCTCCACCACGGATTTGCTGTTGTTCCAGCCGCCGAGGTTCCACCAGTAGTAGTTTCCGGTGTCCTTCACTCCGAACGCGATCAGGAATCCTTCGGCGCCGGCCGTCTTGGTGGCCTTGGTGTTGAGCGTGTAGTTGCTCCACGCCGGGTTTCCGGCGGTAACCATAGTGTTCAGCGCTGTGGTGCTCGACTGGACGTAAGCGCCGTCCTGGACTGACCAGGTTCCGACGCCGTTGCCTGTCCAGGCCGAGGCGTTGCCGGAGAAGTCGTCGGCAAACAGCTGGCTGCCGTCGGAACTGGTGACCCTCACGTCGTCGTACTTTGCCGCGGTGGCCCATGTCGAGAGCCCGATCTGCCCTGTGATGGGTGCCGCCAGGCTGGCCGGGTTGTTCTGGGAACTGGGCACAACGTGGCTTCCGACGTTGTTCATAAAGAGCTTTTGCACTTCGAAGTTGGGCGTGGTCCTGATGGAAGTGCCGTTGAAGAACATGAGGTCCGGGCTCCACTGGACGTTGGCCTCATTGGCGATCAAGGGGGCGTAGGACGCCATCCGGACGACGTCAGCGTTCCGCTCGAGGCCCGTCATGAAGGACGCCTCGGCCAACGCATTCTCGGGCTTGTTGGCCAACGAGGCGAACTCCCCCAGGAAGACCTTGTAGCTGTCACGGTCATAGGAGTCGTAGCGGTGGTTGTTGGTCAGGAACCAATCGGGCGAGTTGTAGTAGTGCTCGTCGACGAAGTCGACCTTACGGTCCGCGTTGAACTTGGAGAGGTCATCAAAGTTGGCGCCTTGATCGTCCGGGCCCGTGTTTCCAATAACTTTGATATCGGGATAGGCGGCCTCAACAGCATCCTGGAACTGGGTGAAGTACGCCTTGAACTCAGGCTTGTACTCCTCATTGCCCAGGCTGATGCGGTCCAGGTTGTACGGGGCCGGGTGACCGTAGGCAATGCGCTTGGCACCCCATTCTGTGCTGGCGTCTCCATTCGCGAATTCGATCAGGTCCAGAGTGTCCTGGATGTACTTGTCCAGGGTTGCCTGGTCAGGTACGGCACGGTTATCGCCGCAGCCGGTGACACCCACAGGCACCACCGGAACGGGGACGGCCTTGAGGTCTTCAGCCCACTGGAAATACTCCATGTAGCCGAGCCCGTAGGTCTGGTTGTAGCCCCAGAAGTTCCTGTTGGCGGGACGCTGCTCAACAGGACCGATGGTCTCCTTCCACTGGTACGTGCGGGACCGGGTGTAGTTGGGCGCAGAGTAGGAGTCGTAACTGCCGGTGTTGACGATGCAGCCACCTGGAAACCGCAGGAACCCCGGGTTGAGCTCAGCGATCTTTTCGGCGAGATCCTTACGCAGCCCATGGCCGTTCCAGGTCTCCTGAGGCATCAGCGAAATCATGTCCAGGCGTACCGTTCCGGTTCCCTGGACAACAGTGGAAAGCCGTCCCGAGGCCGTCGTGGACTTAGGCGAAAGAGTCACGTTGTATTTTTTCCAGGCATCGCCCTTGACCTTGATGCTGGCGAGGTCCAGCCGGGCGCCTTCAGGAGTTTCCAGTGCGACTGCGAGCGTGGACCCTGCCGGATTGGAGGTTCTGGCCCAGACGGAGTACTCGTACTTCTTACGGGCCTCCAGCCGGTGCCCACCGTTCCAGCCGCTGTTACGGACCCCGACGCCGGCACCAGTGCCCGCGCCTGCAGTAGCCGCCTCGACCAACAGGTAGTTCCGGTTGTTCTCATTGAGGCGATAGTCATCGTTCTGGACAGTGGCCGTACCGGCGCTTCCCCGCTGGAGGATCTCCCAGGCGCTGAGTGCGGTGTAGGCGCGATTGTCCGTTGAATTGAATTCGAAGGACCGGTTCTGCACGAGTTCGGCGTAGATGCCCCCGTCCGCACCCTGGTTAATGTCCTCATAGAAGGCCCCGTACATCGTCGGAGCTATATCAGGACCCGCTTGGTCTGCATTGACTGTAATGGTGCGATTAGTGGTTTCAGCGTGGGCGCCAAGCGCCGGCGCGAGGGTGAGGGTGGCTGCCGCGAGCGATCCCGCCAGGGCCATAGTGCAGGCCCTCTTTACGGGACTCGGACGAACTGTGATTTGCATCGGAGGTGAGAGCCCTTTCTCCATTGAATGGTTTGCCGCCGAGCGCGCTTGTGAACGCTAACAAGTCGGAGGCTGTAGAAAGTATTGTTCAGGCTCCGGTCAAAAGTAAAGGGGGCCTCCGACAACCAAGCCGCCTGCCTGCGTCATAAACCGAGAGTGTCCCAATTGTGATCTTCACTACTTGACGCACATCATTGTTAGCGTTCACACTTGCTGGCAGAGCAAGCAGCTCACAGCAATGGCGGTGTTAGGTCTCCCGCCTGCATGTAACTAACGCTTCCGGGAGGATGTTGTGTTTAAGAAATCTCTAGTAGCCGTTTTGGCCGCGTCAGCTATTGCCCTTACTGCCTGCGGAGGTGGCGGCCAGGCCGCTTCGG
>NZ_JAPSHJ010000064.1 GCF_031179985.1 Arthrobacter sp.
CGCGAAAGGTGAAGGAGCGTCGGGTAAAAACCCCCGAAACCTGAGCGAGCGTCGGGTAAAAACCCGCGAAACGTGAGGGAGCGTCGGGTAAAAACCCCCGAAACCTGAGCGAGCGTTGGGTTAGGCGCACCCAAAGTCCCGGCGGCAGGCTTGTAGAAACCCGACAAAATCCCGGCAGCAAAGGGAAACTAGCGTCGGCTGTGAGGCAAATCCGCAGCCAGCGCAAAGGACCATCGATGACGATTCAGGCAAACCTCCCGACGAGCTACGAAATTCTGGAGATCGCCCGCCAGCAGGTCCTGGAGGCGGGCCGGGGCCTGACGCAGGAGCAGCTCGTGGACGTCCTGAGACTGCCCGACGAAGCCCTCCCAGCCGCTCTGCAACTCGCCCACGAAGTCCGGCTCAGGCACTGCGGCGAGGACGTGGAGGTGGAAGGCATCATCTCCATCAAGACCGGAGGCTGCCCTGAAGACTGCCACTTCTGTAGCCAGTCAGGCCTGTTCGACTCTCCTGTGCGGGGCGTCTGGCTGGACATCCCGGAACTTGTCAAAGCCGCCAAGGAAACTGCCGCCACCGGTGCCACCGAGTTTTGCATCGTCGCCGCTGTCCGTGGCCCGGACATCAAACTCATGAACCAGATCAAGTTCGCGATTGACCGGATCAATGAAGCCGTGGACATCAACATCGCCTGCTCTCTGGGCATGCTGACCCAACGCCAGGTTGACCAGCTGGCGGAGTGGGGAGTGCACCGCTACAACCACAACCTGGAAACAGCCCGCAGCTACTTCCCGGAGGTGGTGACGACCCACAGCTACGAGGAGCGTCTGGAAACCTGCAACATGGTCAAAGCCGCCGGCATGGAACTGTGCTGCGGAGCCCTGATCGGCATGGGCGAATCCCTGGAGCAACGCGCTGAACTCGCCGCCCAGCTGGCCGCACTGGAGCCACACGAAGTCCCGTTGAACTTCCTCAATCCGAGGCCCGGTACCCCTTTGGAAAACCAAGGCATTATGGACGGCAAGGATGCCCTCCGCGCCATCGCCGCGTTCCGCCTTGCCATGCCCAGAACAGTACTGCGGTACGCGGGGGGCCGCGAGCTGACCCTCGGCGACCTGGGCACCCGCGAAGGCCTGCTCGGAGGCATCAACGCTGTCATTGTCGGCAACTACCTCACCACCCTGGGCCGTCCTGCAACAGCAGACCTCAGCCTGTTGGTCGAATTGAACATGCCCATCAAGGAACTGCAGAAGTCACTGTGACCTCAGGAGTATCGGCTCGCACGGGTCCCGAAAATCCAAATAGCAGCGGCAGCTTCTGCGGCCACTGTGGAGAGCCCGACGACGGCGCCACCGGCTCCGCGGCGGATCCTCACCTTCGATGCCGGGAACAGCTGGAACTGGAGCCGTCCCGCTACTGCGGTTACTGCCGCCGTCGAATGAAGGTGCAGGTAACGCCGCTTGGCTGGACCGCTCAATGCGCCCGCCATGGAGCGTTTTTCCAGTGAGCGGAGGCCCGGCACAGGAGGCAGCGGGGCACTGTCGGCGTTGCCCATGTCGTCTTCAGCAGCTTCCTACTCCGACCGCGCCCGGACCAGCCCTGCCAGCAGGCCAAGCCCCTCAGTCAGCACCAGCTCACGGAAGAGCCTCACCTGATCGGGTTCTGCATCAAAGCCCCCACGCCGTTCCCGCCACGCCAGCCCGATTTCGCGGTACGCAAGCCCTGACTCCAACGGAACATCAACCCACCCCAGGTTTCCCGTGTGGGGCGAAACATCCCTGGCCGGCTCCAGCCCATCGGGCGGCAGGATACTGACCCCCAGGCCCGCGGATACCAGTCCTCTGACCGTATGGGAGTCCTGGCTTTCAAACGCAATCCGGGGGCGGAAGCCCGCTTCCCTGAACAGGGCGTCAGTGAGTGACCGCAGGCCATAGCCAGGGCCGAGAGCGACAAAAGGGTCCTGCCTGACGTCAGCAAGGCGTGCTCGACGGCGGCCCGCGAGAGGGTGTTGGTGGTGGACCACCAGGCGTAACGGTTCGCGATACAGGGCAGCCGAACCGATGGTGCGGGTGGCTGGTGCCACCGGGGCGGTGAGGGCAAGGTCGGCGGTACCGGCAGCGAGCTCAGCAAGACAGCCATCCCTGGACCCCTGGCTAAGATCAAAGGCTGTCTGCGGATAGCGGCTCCGGAATGCGCTGATCAGCAGAGGAAGGGTCGCCTCCCCAAAGGTGTGCTGGAAGGACACGGAGATCCTGCCCCGCACCACCTCCGATTGCTGGCGAACCACGTCCAACCCCGTCTGGAATTCATCCAGGGCCGCCTCGATGTAGGGCAGCAGCGCCTTGGCTGCGGGAGTCAGCCGCACCCCGCGACCCTCGCGGATCAGAAGTTCCGTGCCCACAACGGCGCTCGCCCTGGCTAACGCGCGGCTGACAGTGGATTGAGGGATGCCGAGCAGTTCGGCCGTTTCGGTGACGTGCTGGGTCCGCCCCAATTCCGCAAGCACCGGCAGGAGCGGCAGAAGCTGCACCAGTTGTTTGTGTTCAAGAGACATGGCTTCCCGTCCCGCCCTGGAATCAATCCACTTATGCCATTGATTCTATAAAAATCATGCATTGGAGGCATCCTTTTGGAAAACCTAGGCTGGATTCATGCCGCACGTTCCGATGCACACCGCCGTCCGCTCAAGTCCCGTCCCCTCAAATCCCGGCCACTCCGGGGATGTGCACTCCGGGCAAGCCTGGGACGGGCACGCCAAGGGCTCGGCCGGATACCGGAAAGCCCTCGCTGGCCTGGCCTTCGCTGGCGTGGCCACGTTCGCCCAGCTCTACTCCACGCAGGCAGTGCTGCCCACCATGGCGTCCGACCTCCGCATCAGCCCAGCGGAGGCGGCATTGACCATTTCCTTGGCCACCGTCGGACTGGCCATCACAGTAATCCCATGGTCCTTCCTGGCCGACAGGATCGGGAGAGTGCGGGCCATGTCCATAGGCATCTGCGCTGCAACCATACTGGGACTGCTGGTCCCGCTGGCCTCCAGCTTCCCCGTGTTGCTGGGGCTGCGGATGCTCGAAGGGATGGCTTTGGGCGGCATTCCAGCGATCGCCATTGCCTACCTGAACGAGGAGGTCCACCGGGTACACGCGGCCCTCGCCGCGGGAAGCTACGTGGCAGGCACAACGCTGGGAGGACTAGCCGGCCGGCTGGTGGCAGGGCCGGTTGGTGAGCTCTGGGGATGGCGGGCAGCGGCGTTGGCGGTGTCGGTCCTGGCAACGGTGGCGGCGGTGCTGTTCCTGGTGCTGGTACCCAGAGCACAGGGGTTCGCCGCGGCACCGGCGGCCGGATTTCGGGGCGCATTGAAGACCCTGGCCGGGCATGGCCGCAACCCTCGACTCCTGGTGCTCTACATTCAGGCTTTCCTGTTGATGGGCGGCTTTGTGGCCGTCTACAACTATCTGGGGTTCCGCTTGTCAGGAGAGCCCTTCAGCCTGCCCGCCACCGTCATCAGCCTGATTTTCCTCGCTTACCTCTCAGGGACAGGCTCCTCGCGCTGGGCCGCCGGCATGACCCTCAGATTCGGCCGCCGGAACGTTCTGTTGGCAGGAATCGTCCTGATGGTCTTAGGGCTGGGGCTGACACTGACCCAAGCACTGGTCCTTATCCTGGTTGGACTGCTCGTTTTTACCGGCGGCTTCTTTGCGGCCCACAGCATCGGGGCGGGCTGGACAGGCGCGATCGCCACGTCAGGGAGGGCGCAGGCGGCATCGCTCTACAACCTCGCCTACTACCTTGGCTCCAGTCTCCTCGGGTGGGCAGGCGGACTCGTTTTCCAGTCGTTGGGCTGGAATGCCCTCGCCCTGACCGTAATGGCACTAGCGTGTACGACGGCGGCAATCACCGCCGTCGTACACGCCCGTTCACATCGTGGAGGGATTGAGCACCGGTCTTGACCGTCCCCGCATGGCAGCGTAGACCTGTTCTCAACGGAAGACCGGCCCACCAAATGGGGCCGGTCCTGAGCAGAATCGCAGCGCCATGACCGAGCAGCTACCCCGTTCCCAGTCCACGAATCCAGCAGCAAACGTCCCCCCGCCGCACCCGATGCCGCACGCGACGCCGCCCACAAAGGGCCCGCTGACGCCGGAGGAACTGCAACTGTCAGCCAGGAACCATTCAATGCCTTTGGAGGCGCTGCAGAGGGACATCACTCCCCCCGGGCTGCATTACGTGCTCACCCACTTCGACATTCCCTTCATCGACATCAACTCCTGGCACCTGCGGATCGGCGGAGCTGTGGAGCGGTCCGTGGAGTTGAGCATGACCGCATTGCGCAGGGACCCAATGATCAGTATCCCCGTGACCCTGGAGTGCGCCGGCAACGGGCGCTCGCTCCTCACCCCCCGGCCCCTCAGCCAGCCCTGGGTCCTTGAAGGGGTAGGAACCGCGGAATGGTCAGGAGTTCCGCTCGCCTATTTGCTGGCCCAGGCAGGGGTGGACTCCGACGCCGTCGAGGTACTGTTCACCGGAATCGACGCTGGCGTCCAGGGAGGCGTTCCCCAGCGTTACGCACGGAGCCTGCCCATTGCGGAGGCGATGCGTCCCGACGTCGTCCTTGCCTATGCCATGAACGGCAGCGAACTTCCGCCCCAGCACGGCTACCCGCTCAGGCTCGTGGTGCCTGGCTGGTACGGCATGACCAGCGTCAAATGGCTCGAATCCATCCAGGTCCTGAGGCAGCCGTTTGAGGGGTTCCAGCAGTCGGTTGCGTACCGCTACCAGCAGGACGCGGACGACGCCGGCACGCCGGTTTCCAGAATCCAGGTGCGTTCCCTGATGGTCCCGCCGGGTATTCCGGATTTCTTCACGCGCCGGAGGATCCTTCCGCACGGACCAGTGTTGCTGCAGGGCCGGGCCTGGTCCGGGGAAGGTGCCGTGAAGCGGGTGGAAGTAGGCATCGATGGCAAGTGGAGCGACGCCCAACTGAAACCGCCGGCCGGGCCTTTCGCCTGGTGCTCCTGGTCCTTGCCCTGGGTGGCGGATCCTGGCGAACACGAGCTTTCGTGCCGGGCCACGGATTCAACGGGGGCGGTGCAGCCGCTAGAGCAAAGTTGGAACTATCAGGGGATGGCGAACAACCAGGTGCAGCGCATCGCAGTGACCGTTGATTAGCCCCGTTTGTCCGGTGCGCAAGTGACGGTTCGCAGCGCAGGCCTCCTGCTGTACCGGTGGAGCAAATCATCGGAGCTGGAAGTATGGATTGCCCACATGGGCGGACCCTTCTGGGCCCGTAAGGAGGACCATTCGTGGTCCATTCCCAAGGGTGAATACCTCGACGACGAAAACCCCCTGGCAGCTGCGCAGCGCGAGTTTGCTGAAGAAATGGGCAGCCCCGCGCCGCCCGCTGACTACGTCGAACTTGGCGCCTTCCGGCAACCCTCAGGAAAGATCATCATGGCCTTCGCAGCGGAATCGGAGTTCGATCCCGAGCGCGTTGTGAGTAACACCTTTTCCCTGGAATGGCCCAAAGGATCCGGCACAGTCCGGGAGTTTCCCGAGATCGACGAGGCGCGTTGGATAGGAGAGCATGAAGCACGCCTAAAGCTGGTGAAGGGCCAACTGCCCATCCTCGACGCCCTCATCCACTGTGTCAGGGAAAGCGGCACGGGCCGCTGAACTCCCGGTAGGAGTTGAGGCTCAGTCAAGGTCAAATCTCCATCTCCCGATACGGTAGCCCTGAACGTCTGGATACTCTCCGGCCCTTGACATATCGTGGGGGAACCGATCGCAGTCCGACCGGCGCAGCTCCGTAGCGGAGGTACCTGATGGGCATTATTTCGTCCGGTTTTCATGGGAGACGCCAGACAGGCAATCCAGCGTTGCCCCCGGGACAACACGAGACAGCAGACTTTCCTGTACTGACGGCGGGCCCTGCGCCTGACATCCCTGCACAGGACTGGGAATTCTTCATTGCCACCGAGCAAGGCCAGCGGTACGTGTGGTCCTGGGATGCTTTTATGGCCCTTCCGCAAGTCGAGATCCGGACCGACATCCACTGCGTGACAAGCTGGTCCAAGCTCGGGACGACTTGGCGCGGAGTATCGCTGGACACGTTGTTCGAGGAGGTGGAAACAACCTCGGAGTTCACCACCGCACACTCCTACGGTGGATACACAACGAACGTTCCGCTGCAGGACCTTCTGGAGGGCCGTGCTTGGGTGGCCTGGGAATTCGATGGCCACCCGCTTGAACGGGCCCACGGAGGACCTGCCCGCCTCCTGGTGCCTCATTTGTACTTTTGGAAGAGCGCCAAGTGGATCAATGGCATCGAGCTGACACAGGACGACATTCCAGGGTTCTGGGAATCCAACGGCTACCACATGTACGGCGACCCCTGGCAGGAAGAGCGCTACTCATGAGGCAGAACGCATGAGCACCTTGTGGCGCGTCGCCGATGTCGTCAGCGGAACTCCGGAAACTGAAACAGCCAGGACCATCGGGCTGCGGGTGGACGGCCTGATGGGCAACCTCGCAGGCCAGCATATCGATATCCGACTCACGGCGGATGACGGCTACACAGCTGTCCGCTCCTACTCTGTGGCCACTGCCGGTATGGATGAGCTCCTCGAAATCACCGTGGACGAACTGGCTAACGGTGAGGTTTCCCCCTACCTGGTGAGGCACCTGGCGGTCGGAGACCAACTGGAAATCCGGGGACCCGTAGGAGGTTGGTTTGTTTGGCGGCCGACCAACACGAGCCCGGTTCAGCTGATCGCAGGAGGTTCCGGAGTCGTGCCCCTCATGTCGATGATCCGCGCTCACGAGGCCTCCGCGAATCAGTCACAATTCCGCCTGCTCTATTCGCTCAAATCCCCCGAATCGGGATTCTATCGAGAGGAACTGCTCACCCTGAGCAGGGAATCCACCAAACTCACTGTCGACTATGTTTATACCCGCGCGGTCCCCCCGGGTTGGCCGACTGCTGCGAAACGGCTTACGGCAGAAACACTGTTGGCGAAAATCCTCCCTGAGGAGGACATGCCGGACTTCTTCATCTGCGGTCAAACAGTCTTTGTCGAGACGGTGGCGGAGTGGCTGGTAGCGGCGGGCTATCCGGCCGCGTCGATCAAGACTGAACGCTTCGGTGGAACGGGAGGGACCCCGTGACTGTCAACAACGGTTCCGCTGCTCGGGGCGCTGAAGATCCGCGCAACGAGGATCCGGACATTGCCGGCACAGCAGGCAATCCAATTGCCCATCTTGACGGTAATGCGGCCGCAGGCGCGCTCTGGGAACTTTTCCGCATTGACATCATCGCTGCGATCGGGCGTTGCAACCACTGCGGCAATGTCCGGGCGTTCGGAGAGGCATCGGTCTATGCCGACGGCCCAGGAATCGTTGTTCGCTGCAAATCCTGTGAGGGTGTCCTTCTGCGCCTGGTGGAGACTCCTACCCAGTTCTGGCTCGATCTGAGTGGCCTTAGCTACTTGCAGATCGATCGCGAGGACTAGGCGGGAGTTCACCAGGTCAGGGCGGAGCTTAGGGTGACGGTTTGAGGACCATCGCGGAACCGCCCCCGCGCCTCACTGGCTCAGCCGCGGCAACGGTGCGGCCGTCGGGCAGGAACTCAATAGCTGTCGCTGCGCCGATCTGTGCTGCCGAAGTGAACGCGTCGCCCGACGGCGTGAACAGGTGCCCGTAGGGCGCCAGCTGGCTTCCATACGCCGCGATGAACTCGGGTTCAGCCGTGACCTTTTCGGTGTTCCGTTGCGATGCACGCGGTGCCGCAAGAGCTTCAGGGGTGCTCATCCCCAGATCCACCCGGTTCAGAATCGTCTGCAGGACCGTGGTGATGATCGTCGATCCCCCGGGTGAGCCGAGTGCAAGGAACGGCTTGCCGTCCTGCAGGATGATGGTGGGCGACATCGAGGAGCGCGGGCGCTTACCTGGCTCGATCCGGTTCGGGTCCGTGGGACTGTACACAGTGGTGAAGTCAGTAAGCTCGTTATTGAGGATGAATCCGCGGCCGGGCACAACGATGCCGGACCCGCCGGTCTGCTCGATGGTGAGGGTGTACTCAACCACGTTTCCCCATTTGTCAGAGACAGTCAGGTTTGTGGTGGAGATGTTCTCAGTGTCGCTGTCATCGGCAAGCGCCGCCACTGGAGCCGGGCAAACGCCGTCGTATCCGGTAACGCCGCCGGGTGCGACGGGCTTCGCTGCGGCCTCCAGTGGATTGAGCTGGCACGCGCGTTCCTTGCCGAAGATGGGATCGGTGAGCTCGGCAGTCGGGACCTCCACGAATGCCGGGTCGCCCACGTATTTGCCGCGGTCCGCGAACGACAGGGCGCTCGCTTCGAGGTAGTGATGGTAGGCAGCAGGGATGTCCTTCGATGAGAGGTCGAACTGGGCCAGGATGTTCAGCGACTCTCCCACGGTGGTGCCCCCGCTGCTGGAGGGCGCCATACCGTAGACGTCATAGCCCCGGTAGTTCACATGAGTGGGCGCCTGGTCGATCACGCGGTAGCCGGCAAGGTCTGCAGCAGTCATGTGGCCCACTGGGACGGGCAGCGAGGTTTTAGGCGACTTCGGCGGGTTCTGCACGGTTGCCGCGATCTGCTCCGCGAGCGGTCCGGTGTAGAAGGCGCTCATGCCTTTACGGGCCAGGAGCCGATAGGTCTCGGCGAGATCGTGATTCTGGAAAACCGTGCCGACGGCGGGAGCGTCGCCACCGGGAAGAAAGAGTCCGCTCGTTGAGGTGAACGCCTCGAAACGGAGCTTGTTGTCGAGGGTCTGCTGCCGGAAGGTCTCGTCGACCACGAATCCGCGCGTAGCTACCTTGATTGCCGGTTTGAGGGCTTCGGAGAGCTCCACGGTGCCCCACCGCTCGAGCGCCCGCTCCCAGGTGGCCGGGGTTCCGGGGACTCCCACGGAGACGCCGGATGTCACGAGCTCGGGAGTGAAGCGGTAAGGGCTGCCGGTCGGGTTGGCGGGCGTGATGGTCGCCGGGTTGATAAAGGCGTCGTTGGGCATGGCAGCAGGCGCGGTTTCGCGGCCGTCAATCGTACTGACCTCACCGCTCTTCGCGTCGTAGAAGACGAAGTAGCCTCCACCGCCGATCCCCGCACTGTAGGGCTCGGTAACGCCCAGGGTTGCCGCTGCGGCGACGGCTGCGTCCGCAGCGTTCCCGCCCTTGCGGAGAACCTCGATTGCTGCGGCCGACGCCTCCGGGTCCACAGTGCTCACTGCGCCGCCGTACCCGGTTGCGGTTGCTGTCTTTTGAGTCTCCCGGGGATCGGCAAAAGCGGGGCTCCCTACCGCACCGCTCGTGACGCTCATAGCCAACACTGCCGTGACGGCAGCCAATCGACGTCTCACATTAGGCATGGTTTCTCCCGGGTCCGAGTGATGCGCGAGTTGAAGGTGTGGGCCACGTTACTACGCGGCGGTGCGACACTCAACGCCGCTGGAAACTGGCTGCCCACGTGTCGCACCGCCTGCCATGGGGCCGTCTTCGGCCTGCGCGTCAGGAAATTTCCAGGCCTTCGAAGACCCCCTTAGTGAGAAGGCGCTGGCTCCCGGAGCAGACCACAAGCCCCAGATAATACGGCGCATCACCGAAGCCCTGCAGGTCCTGCTCAGCCAGATTTGTCCAGGTGATGCCATCCCCTGAAACTGCCGCAGTAAAGACGTTCCCCGTCCGGGCCAGGCGCACCCATGTCCCGGACGCACCGCCGGTGATGGTGGCGCGTCCTGCCACCACAGGACGACGGATGAATTCGCAGCCTCCGGTCGGAGCGAGGACTGTCGCGGCCATGAGGTCGAAAGGGGACAGCGACTTCGACATGATGACACCGATCCGTGACGCCGATGCTGCATCTACCCGCTCAGCAATGCGTGCAGTGATCGTTTTGTCTCCCTGCACGGTTTGGTGCGCCACATGGGCAACCATTCCCTGATTGTTGACGTTCAGCCCGGGGCCGGCGCCGCGGAGGACAAACTGCCCTTGATTAGCGTGAGCTGCACCTGGTGCATGAAGGGCCACAACACCAACGGCGCCAAGCATGCGTTCATCCAGCACAAGGTCCCCAAGATCTGCCGAGCTCCATGGGGAAGGCAGAGGCTTTCCCACAGTGATCCTGAGTGGTGCTGACGAAGGGCCCGCACCCGCAGTGGACTCGAAGACGCCCGCCAACCGGGGAACGCCTGAGATGGCTCCCGTCCTGTCATCCGCGGTCAGTCCGGGCGGAAGATGCCGTGCCCAGTAACGGCCTGCAGGAGGCGTTGCCCCGATCCGGTATTCAAAACCGGCTCCGAGGGTCGCAAAGGCCTCGCCGGCCTGCATGGCAGGTGCAAACGCCTCAGGCATGGTGGCTGAGACGGATTGGGAATCCGGCCCTTCGCCGGAAAGGTTCGTCTTGGCCAGCTTGAAATAGTAGAGACGGCCGGGAACGCCGCTGGGGTCCGAATAGCGCAGGTGCACACCAAAACCGACCGGTCCGACGTCGGCCGCTATCGTCTTATAGTCCCCGTCGGGCGATTCCGAGCGCCTAACCACATATCTTGCTGCCGGATCGGGGTCGCTCCAGGAAAGTTCAATCGCAGACACGCCGGCAGACGCTGAAAGCCCCTGCGCCCTTCCTTCTGGTTTTGGCACTGACCACCGGCCCACCGAGACGTTGTCGAACGTTGAGGTTCCGGACTCCAGGTCCCCAAGACATGAACAACTGGCGAGGCCGGCATAAACGTCGCCTCGAAGATCCAGCTCCACCGAACCAACTTCTGTCCATGATTTTCCATCAGGGGAAATCGAGCCTGCCACCCGTTTTCCCGTCCGGACGATCCGTACCCAGTACGGCATGCGCAGGCGGTAGCCGTCGCCTGCACCTTCAACATACGGGGCTGCCAAGGGAGTAGCCGATTCCGGCAGCGACCCGTGATCCATGATGGGAAAGCCGGCCTTGGAGGTAATTGCCTGCTGCTGGGTGGGCGGCACGGGAACGCTGCCGCTTCCATTGCTGGGGCCACCCGTTGCTGTTCTTATGGTCCAGACGCCGCTCCAGGTGTGGAGCGGCAGGCCTTGCAGCAGCATCGCGGCATGGACCGACCCGGCATCAAGGGATGATCGGATCATCACCCCGACCTTGGCGTACTGGGAACTGAGGGGATGGACGATCCGGGCGATGACAGCCCCTTCGTCCGGGAGTCGGGTATAGGTAAACCGGAAGCTGTCGGTACTTCCGGTGATATCGCTTCCATGGTCTTCGGTGGTGAAGCGTTCGCCGTCGAAGACGGCATTCCCCGCTCCGGATGTGGTGCCGATTGCTGCAGTCGCCCAGGCGTCAGGAAGTCCCGTTGTGCCCGCTACCACCGCTGAATCTTCGCTGGTTCCTGCCTCGTTCGCGGCCGTAACGGCGTAGTAGTAGGTACGCCCGGAACGTGCTGTACGGTCCTCGTATTTCGTGTCCGGCACTCCGGAAGCAATCACGGTGAAGTCACCACCAAGGTTCTCAGTTCGTTTGACGCTGTAACTGCTGGCAGTTGCGCCACTGACGGGGTCCACGGAACCCACCCACGAAAGCGACACGGCGTCGCCGGTCCCGGACCCGCGCAAGCCGCTGGGAAGGCCGGGGACAGATGCAGGGACTCCGATCGGCGTGGCAGGGCGGGCATAGGTCAGCGTTCCCCAGCCCGGGTCATCCTCGTGCCAGCCTTCGATCACCCTGGTCCCACCGGTCCCTCGAAAGACAACCCCGCTGGTGCCCGGGGCTGAGAGTCCCAGGCGGCTGACGTAGTGCGAGTAGGCCAGTTCATAGATGGGACGGAGCTGCCCGCGCCCTGTGGGTGAAATTGATGGCTTGAAGTATTTGCCGGTGCGGTCCAGGTCTGCCACGAAAGGAACGTCATTGAAACCGAGGTTGTAGCGGGCGTTGTATTCATAGCCTGCGAGGATGCGGTTGTCCGCCATCCCAAAAAGGTTTACGCCTTGGTTCCAGGCAACCTGCGCGCAGTATCCGAGCAGGCCCTGGCCAAGTTGTTCGTGGGGCTGGTCCCGCCCGCTCTCCTGCCCCTGGCCCGATTCGTTGACCACGCGGTTCAGGACTGAGCCGTTGCCCGCGCCGTAGGCGGCAAAGCGCAGTCCATTCTCGAACATCACCCTGTCGTCGCTCAGAACGGCTATGGCCAGGATTGTTTGCAGTGCTGCATCATCCCAGTTCCCGTTGGCAAAGAGCGCGTAGCCGGACAGGGATTCGTACCAGACACTTCGCAGGGAAGTCACACAGGCCCGGAAGTCCTTCTCGGGCCAGCCGTCGTAGCCTGAATGCCTCAGCAATTCGGCAGCGTTCGCGAACTTGAAGCCTTGAAGTCCTGAGCCAAGCTGCCCATCGGCACCGGTGATGGACTGCAGGCTGCGCGCCCAGGCGTTGAGGATGTCACGCGCTTTGTCAGCATGCCGACGGTCTCCTGTCAGGGTCCACATCAACGCGTTCTGGTAGGACGCTGCGGCATCCCCTACTGACTGGCCTGTGAAGTTCGAAGGTCCCCGCCCCCAGGACTGAATCTGGCCGGTGTTCTGGACCTTGTAGGAAAACGAGGAGCGCGGGTTCGCCGCCATTGCCAGAAAGCCTTCATAGATCGGGGATTTTTTGGCCGCAACGGCTTTCTTCATCCGCTCCAGGTCCTCTGCGCGGTGCAGAATGCCGGGGTGACTGAGGGTAGGCCCGGGGCCCGGCGTCGTGGACGATTGGTAACCCCCCTTCACGGACGGGTCCGCCTGTGCCGCGTCCATGAAGGCAAACTGGTAGACGCCTGCAGCTACTCCAGCCAGTCCTGCTGACTGCAGAAGACTGCGCCGGCTGAATTCAAACTTCTCTGTTTTCATCAAGTGGGTCCTTGGAGTGGGTTCAGGAGGGGGACGAGTCAGGCCTTCTTGAGGTGGGCGTCGGCCTGCTTGTCCATCTCCTCCTGGAGCTTGGCCACCCCGGCGCCGTCGGCGGCTTTCTTCAGTTTGTCCAGTTGGGAATCAACGTCCACGACGCCATAGAAGAGCGGGTTGGCGAATTGGGTGATGACGTTGGTCATGGCGGCAACCTGCTGCTTGACCGGGGTGGCGTCAGGAATGAAGGACGCGAACGGATCGACGGTGAAGTTATCGAAGTTCTGGGCCCATTCGAAGATCTTCTCTTCGGTGGCACTGATGCTGAGCGACTTCCGCTCCAGGCTGGCCCGCCAGGACAGGGCGTAGCCGGGAAAGGCATAGTCGCTGAGGGGCTTGAATTTGTTGCCGTCTGCGGGTTCCCAGTCGGTGCCTTCGATTCCGTAGGAGATGAGATCGTGGTTCTCCTTGATGGAGAGCCAGTCCTGCAGTTGCATCGTCCGGTCCAGGTTGCCGCCCTTGGAATTGACCACCACCATGTTGTCGGCCTGGAACGTCTGGTTGGGTTTGGCCGACAACCCCTCCTTAAGCGGCATGATGTTCGCGAGGGCAGCTGTAGGGACAGCCTTCTGCAGCGTGCTGAGGGTGTTGCTGGATGTACCGTCCGTGATGGCCCAGCCTGCGGCATATTTGCCGGCCGTCCACTGGCTCTTCAGGGTGGCGGCGTCGGTGTTCAGGGCGTCGGCGTTGATAATGCCGTCGTTGTAGTACTTGCGGATCCGGTGGAGCGCCTCCACCACCCCTTCGTCGTCCCAGAACGGCGTCGGGGCGGAGGACCCTGTCTTCGCGGCGTCTTTGGCCAGCATGAAGAACATGCCCTTGCCGCTGAACGCCCGGGCAATCGTGTCCGGGTTCTCCCATGAGGAAGCGTTGAACATACCGGTGGGCACCGGCAGCGCATGGAGGTAGCCGCTGTTGGACGCCGCGCCGTAAGCCACAGTGCCGTCGTTTTTCTGCTTCACCGCGTAGAAGAAGCGCTCCAGCTGTTCGAAGTCGGTGATGGTGGAGAAGCCGAGGGTGTCGGCAAGGTCCTGGCGGATGACGAAATGCTGTACCCGGGCTGCGCTGTTGACCTGCGGGATGCCCCACAGCTTGCCGTCCCAGCTGTTGGATTCCAGCAGCTTCGTTGGCAAGGTGGCGCTGAGGTTCTTGTACTTGGGGATTTCGCTGGTGAGGTCGGCAAGCGATCCACTCTGCTGCAACTGGGCCATGTTCAACCACAGCGCCTGCAAGGCAGAGTCGAACTTCTCACCTGCCGTGAACTTCAGCAAAGACTGCTGCTGGTAGTTTGACCAGTTGATGAACTGGGCATCCAGCTCGAAACCCAGATCAGTTTTGAGCTTGCTGTTGACTTTGGCCAGGACCGCATTCCAACTGGTTGGGGCGGTGCTGGGGAGCACCGCCGTCGAAGTTCCCGAAACGGGGCCCCCCGAGGAACTCCCGGACGTGCCGCAGCCGGCGAGTGCCGCTGCAACGCCGAGGCCTCCGGCAAGGCCAAGGAAACCGCGGCGGGAAACTGCTGGATTAGGGATCATGTGGGTGCACTCCTTTGTACGCTGACACCGGCGGGCCAGGGAATTTTTTGATGGGTGATGAAGACGGAACGGAGAGAAATTGATGGTGGGGTCTGTGACTCAGCCCTTGGTGGCGCCCAGGGTGAGTCCCTTGACGAAGTAACGCTGCGCGAAGGGATAAGCGAGCAGGATGGGGCCGATGGTGACAACTGTCAGGGCCAGGCGCAGCTGGTAGATCGGGGCCACGGAACCTGATCCGGGCAGCGTTGCTGCATTGGTCACGTTGGCGATGAGATTCTGCAGCATCAGCTGCAGCGGGTATTTGTCCGGGTCGGAAATGAACAACATCGCCGTGAACCACTCGTTCCAGTAGGACACGGCGTAGAACAG
>NZ_JAPSHJ010000024.1:0-7639 GCF_031179985.1 Arthrobacter sp.
CCCTAGGTGGACCAATCCCAGCACTCGTGCGCGCATGGCTCCTCAAAGGAGACCGTGGCGAAATTGGCTTTGTTAGCGGATCTGCTGGTCAGGGTTTTGCAGGTCGTATAGCTCCCGTGATGCTCCTATGGAGTCTTTGTGTTCCAAGGACCAGTCTGCGAGCTGTTTGACCAGCAGGGTGAGACTGCTTCCACGCTCAGTGAGTTGGTAGGTGACCTGGGCAGGGACAGTCGCGTAGACCGTGCGTTTGACAAGGCCGTCCCGTTCGAGGCGTCTCACCGTGAGGGTCAGCATGCGCTGCGAAATCCCTTCGATGGCCCGCTGGAGCTCCCGAAAGCGCCGGACGCCCGAGGCCAGCTCCACGATGACCAGCACGGACCATTTATCCCCGATTCGATCCAGAACGTCGCGGATTCCACAGTCTGGATGGTCGGATTCGCCGCAGGGTTCCAAGACAGGGGTTACTTCCATGTGACTGCCTAACACCAAAGTGCCTCCTTGTGGGCTCTCGCCTAGTTACCGAAGATGAGTCTAGTTACCGAAAAGTACCAGTGAAATGAGCATGCCCATGATTCTCGTAACCGGGGCCTCCGGCCACCTCGCCAAAGCAATCCTTCAACACCTCACGCAGACGGGAGCGGCTGCAACCGGAGCAACCCGTCATCCCGGCAGCAGCGACCAGCTTCGGGCCTTGGACTTCGACGTCCCCGCAACAATCTCCTTCGAGGGCGTGGAGACACTGGTAATGGTCTCCGCCGGAACTGAAGAAGACGATGTCGTCATCACCCGGCACAACAACGCCATAACGGCGGCCGAACGTGACGGGGTCAGGCACATCGTGTACACGAGCCTCACCGAGGCCGGCGATCACTTGGGATTCGCGTTGGCCCATCGCTGGACAGAACGCCGCCTTCAGAGCGGAAAGGCGCAGTGGACGATTTTGAGGAACGGTCTCTACGCGGAGTTGATCGGCCATCTCCTGGCTCCCCATGAAGGAGTCATCTCTGCCCCATTCGGACACGGCGGCGTCGCCGCCGTCGCCCGTCAGGATCTTGCAGAAGCAGCCGCAATTATCGCGCGGAACCCCGGAATACACGGAGGCAGAACCTATAACCTCGTCGGGAACATCGTCATCACGGGGCAGAACATAGCTGACACACTGGGGGCGGAATACCGGCCGGTCAAGCTCACCGAACTACGACAGGCCCTGGACTCCACAGCGATGCTGCCCTTCCAGCCTCCTATGCTGCTGTCCATACACTCCGCAGCGAGCCACGGATTCCTTGAGGAAACAGGCACCGACATCACCGACATCCTTGGACGGGAACCCCTAAACGCGCTCCACATAGCCGCGGCCGCAGCGACCGCATGACCAGTAGCAAGTGCCCCGTGCGCCCAGGCCGGGTGCCGCCGTCGCCGTTTCCCTTGTGGTTTTGCTTTTAGACAGGTGCCTGGGAAACCCGAATCATGTTGCCTGAAGGATCACGGAAGGCACAGTCGCGCGGACCCCATGGCTGGTCGATGGGCTCCTGCATAACCTCTGCACCGGAGGCCCTGACCTTCTCGAACAACCCGTCCAGATCATCAGTACGGAACACAAGCATGGGGAGAACACCCTTGACGAGGAGCTCCTGGAGTGCGTCTCCATCGGCTTGGGAACGGCCCGCATGCGGCGAGGACAGGACGATCTCGAGGCCGGGCTGGTCCGGCGTTCCAAGGGTGATCCAGTGGAAGCCGCCCTGGGCGACGTCGTTCCGGACCTCAAGGCCGAGAGCGTCACAGTAGAACGCGAGTGACTCTTCGGGATCGTTGACAGTGATATTGCAGTACTGGAGTGCGATAGTCATGAAGGCAACGCTAGTCCGAGGCTGCCGGTACCGCTTCTCGAATACTGCTTTTCACGTACCGGGCTGGACGGGTCCTGATCTTGGCAATGCACGCGGGCATGGCCTCGACGGCGTAGTGCTCCCGGGAACGATACGAGCTGGGGGTCTCCCCTACGATCTCCGTGAACCGCGCGCTGAACGAGCCCAACGATGTGGACCCGACTTCCATACAGGCGTCCGTAACGCTCCATCCGGCCCGCAAGAGCGCCATTGCCCGCTCGATCCTGCGCGTCATCAGGTAACTGTAGGGGGTTTCGCCGTAGGCCTCGCGGAACTGCCTGGAGAAGTGCGCCGGTGACATTAGTGCCTGGCGAGCCATGGTGGGAACGTCCAGCGGGCGGGCGTACTCACGGTCCATCAGATCCCGTGCACGGCGCAAAAGAACCAGGTTGGCCAGGTCCTGAGGAGTCATGTGATGAGGCTACCACCGGGTCCGAAAGTTCTCATTGAGTCGTTGACGGGGATAGCGCTTACGGGCCGGGTCCGTGTCCGCTTCTTACAGGCGCGGCAACACCGATGCCCGGAATTCTTCAAGTTCGCTCATGTTGTCCCCAGACCTCGAACCGGAACCTCCACTTTCCAGTATCGGCACGGCCTTCACACGGTCACAAGGATCTGCCGGCAGTAAAAATTGCCGCAAAGGAGCAGTCAGCCCGGCTGAGACAGCCGTCGCGCGGATTCTTCAATGGCGGCACCGATCTCCTCGGTGCGGCCATCGAATTCCCTTCGTTCCCCGAAAACACAGAGGGAAGCAACGATGGTGCCGGCCGTATCCCGGAGCGGCACAGCCAACTCATGAACGCCATGCTCGAACTCTTCCACAGCGTGGACTACGCCCCTGGGCTTGTCCCGCTCCATGAGCGTCAAAACGTCTGCAGCGGAGTGGGCTGCCTGCGGACCTCCGACGCCGATAAACTCCACGTCCGCAAGCAGCTCCTGCAACGCCTTCTCGCTGTGATCCCAGAGCAGCGCCCGGCCGGATCCCGTGCACCACACGGGGGTGATCATGCCGGGTTGCATCATTCCCCCGGAGAGGCCATGGTCACTTGAGGACCTGATAAGGATGACACGGGCGCCGTCCCGGACCGACACTCTGCCCCTGAGCCCGAGATCGGCGGTTATCCGCTGGAGCTCCACTCTTGAGGAGCTGACCCACCCGCCGTTGAGGGAAGCCGCCAGCGAGAAGAATGCAGGACCTGCGCGGAAAGGGCCCCGGTCCACCCTTTCCAGCAGATCCAGGTCACAGAGTTCCTGGGTCAAGCGCGAGACCCTGCTGCGGTCCATACCGAGCTCGACGGCGATATGGGTAACGCCGTACAGCGATCGGCCCCACTTCTCACGGTCAGCGACGATGCGGACAATCCGAAGCCCCTGTGCCAGGGATGAGACTTCAGAAGTTTCCATGTTCGTGGCTCCTCACCGCGGGACGACGCCCTATTCTTACACAGCCGGTTCTTGCACAGCCGGTTCTTGCACAGCCGCTACTTTGCCGCAGCGGCCAACTGGCGGGAGCGGCCGTATTTGAAGTGGAAGAACACGTAGCAGCCAACGACGAACGGAATTCCGAAGTAGAGGGCATAGATCTGGTTCGGGTCAAAGGCAATACCAACCAGGGATACAAGGCAGAGGCTGAACGCAAGGATGGGCACCAACGGGTACAACGGCGCCGTGTAGCTGAGTGTGGAAACGTCCCCGCCGTTCCGGACGAAGGCCCTGCGGTGGAAGAAGTGGGATGCCGTAATGGACATCCAGACTCCCACCACGGCAAACCCGGCCACGGACACCAAGGCCAGGTAGACCAGTTCCGGTGAGACAACGCTGCAGATCAGCGAGGCAAGGCCACCCACCATGCTGACGCTCAGGGCGAGCAGGGGGATGCCGCGCTTGGTCAGTCGCCGGAAGGCTTTGGGAGCATGGCCCTCCTCGGAGAGTGAGAAGAGCATGCGTGCGCAGGAGAACAGCCCGCTGTTTCCGGCCGAAAGCAGTGCGGTGATGATGACGAAGTTCATGATGTCCGCGGCGAAGGGAATGCCGATGGAGGAGAAGACGGTGACGAACGGGCTCTCGTCCAGTCCCACCTGCTCATAAGGGATGGTTGCGGCGATGACAGCGATGGCACCGACGAAGAAGATCAGGAGGCGGATGACGGTGGTGCGCATGGCCTTGGGAATGCTTGTTTCCGGGTTCGCCGTCTCGCCCGCTGCCACGCCAATAAGTTCGGATCCGGAGAAAGCATAGAAGACGGCGAGAGCGGTCACGAGCACGCCGGTGAAGCCGTTGGGGAAGAGGCCCGACGTCGTCGCGAAGTTTTCGAAGAGCATGGGGTGTTCGCCGCCGGCGGCAAGGGGGTGGAACCCCAGGAGCGCTGCTCCACCGAGCACAATCAGTACGACGATGGCGCCCACCTTGATGATGGAGAACCAGAACTCCGACTCGCCAAAAACACGCGATGAGATGGCGTTGAGGGAGAAAAGGATTGCGGCGAAGAGTACGCACCAGATCCAGACGTCCACTTGCGGAAACCACCGCTGCATCAGGAGCCCGGAGGCCGTGAACTCGGAACCGATGGCAACCGCCCAGCACAGCCAGTAGAGCCATGCTGTGGTGAAGCCAGTGGCTGGCCCGATGGACCTCGCCGCATAGATGTGGAACGCGCCGGAGACGGGATAGGCGATGGCCAGCTCGCCAAGGCAGGACATAACGAGATACACCATGAAGGCGCCCACGAGGTAAGCCAAAACGGCGCCAAGCGGCCCGGCCTGCGAAATGGTGTAGCCGGAGCTCAGGAAAAGCCCCGACCCGATGACGCCCCCCATGGCGATCATCACGAGGTGGCGCGGGCCCATGGAGCGCCGCAATCCGGATTCTTGCATGGCCGGCGGTGCGGCCTGAGTACCCAGCTCAGTGGGTGAAGAGAGTGACATGAGGTCTCCCAGGAGTGGTGGGGATGCCAGCGTTTGCTGCACCGGCTCCGGTCGCGGCGAGTGAGGGAATCTCCGACTCCGCACTTCCAGAGGTGATGAAAGTAACACAAATCATGAGAAACAGTCATTAAAAACATCCAAATATGCATATGTTGCACGTCGTGAGGGCGTCGGCTCCGGCCAATGTGCGCAGAGCATGGTCGATCTGACATGTGTCCGGTGCAGAAAGACATGGTTCGGCTGACCCAGGGTGGAGCGAGCATGGAAGGACCAACCCCTCCTGAGAAAGACCATCATGACCACCTATGACCTTGCTTTGATTGGCTTTGGCGGCGTAAACCGGACCCTGGCCGAGCTGATCCACACCCGTGGCAACTCCCTCGAAGCCGAACTGGGCTTCGGTTTGAGGATTGTTGCCATCACCGATCTCCGTTTGGGTTCGCTGGTGCAGCCGGAAGGAATCGACCTGGCCGTTGCGCTCGGGCTCACCGGTGACGGGGCGTCGTTCGCCCAGCATGGCGGCTCCGCAGCGCCCGATAATGAGGCGGTCATCAAGACTTGCTCGGCGGACATCGTCGTCGAGGCCACTTTCACGAACCCGGACGACGGCGAACCTGCCGTTTCGCACGTGCGCTGGGCTCTGGAAGCCGGCAAGCACGTGTGCACCACCAACAAGGGACCGGTGGCTCTGCGTGGCCGCGAACTGACTGAGTTGGCACGGCGGCAGGGAGTGCACTTCGAGTTCGAGGGCTCGGTCATGAGCGGGACTCCCGTCATCCGGCTGGCCAAACAAATGTTCAGCGGGCTGCGCCTCGGCGGGTTCGAAGGCATCATGAACGGGACCAGCAACTACGTCCTGGGCCGTATGGAAGCGGGGCTCGGCCTGCAGGAAGCCGTCCGGGAAGCCCAGGACCTGGGTTACGCCGAAGCCAACCCGAGCGCCGACGTCGAGGGCTTCGACGTGCAGCTCAAAGTGCTGATACTGGCCAACGAGCTCCTCGACGCCGGCCTGGAACTCCGCGACATCGCCCGCCAGGGAATCTCCTCCGTGACAGTCCAGGATGTCCGCCAGGCCTCACTGGACGGAAAGCGGTGGAAGCTGGTGGGGTCCGCCCGCCGAAACGCTGACGGCTCGGTGACAGCCGGTGTCGCGCCCGTTGCCTTGCCTCTGGATCACGGCCTGGCCGGGGTTTCAGGCGCCACGAACGCGGTGGCCTTCACCACCGACCTCCTGGGGCAGGTCACCGTTTCCGGCCCGGGCGCCGGCCGGGTGGAGACCGCCTATGCCCTGCTCTCGGACATTATCGCCATGCACGCGGGGATGACCACCCAGGCTTCAACGTCCAAGGTCGTGGCAAATGCGTAGCGCCGTGGCCGAACGGCTTCCCCTCGAATACCTCAACGTCACCAGCCCGTTCGACGGCGGAACGGTGGGAAGCGTGAGCGTCACCCCGGCGACCGGGGTAGAGGCCGTTCTGGAGACCGCCCGTCGCGGCGCCAAGCTGGCAGGGGGTCTCTCCCGCGCAGCCCGGGCAGCCATTCTGGCTGGCGCCGCGGCCGCGATTGAGGTTCGCAGTGAAGAATTCGCCCGCACCATTGTTGCCGAAGCCGGCAAAACCATCCGCCAGGCCCGAAAGGAAGTGGTGCGTGCGGTCAACACCCTTCAGCTTTCAGCCGCGGAGGCAAAAAGCAATGCCGGCGAGGTCATTCCGTTCGATTCCTATGCGGGCTCGGAGAACCGCACCGGCTGGTTCAGCAGGGAGCCGCTGGGAATCATCGCTGCCATCACACCCTTCAACGATCCGCTGAACCTCGTGGCGCACAAGATCGGTCCAGCCATTGCAGGCGGTAATTCAGTGATCCTGAAGCCGTCGGCTTTGACTCCACTCTCCGCCCAACTCCTCGTCGACGCCCTCATCGAAGCCGGCCTGCCACCGGAGGTAATCGCAGTGGTGAACGGAGGACGGGAGGTGGTTGCCGCCGTCGTCCGCTCACGGGATGTACGGATGGTGTCCTTCACGGGTGGGTTCTCCACTGGGGAGGCCATTGCGCGGGAGGCCGGGCTGAAAAAGCTGTCCATGGACCTGGGCGGAAACGCTCCCAATCTGGTGCTGGCTGATGCAGACGTCCAGGATGCCGTTGATGCCTGCGTTTCAGGGGCTTTCTGGGCAGCCGGCCAGAACTGCGTAGGGGTCCAGCGGATACTTGTCCAGAGGCCGGTTTACGAGGATTTCCGCAGCAGGTTCCTCGCTGCCACCAGCGTCCTGGTGGCCGGCAACCCGCTGGAGGAAACCAGCGACGTCGGGCCGATGATCACTCAGGACGCGTTGCGTCAGGTGCAGCGCAAGGTCGACGACGCCGTTGCTGCCGGTGCCGTGCTCTTGATGGGCAACCGCGCGGATGGCAATGTATTGCAGCCCACCGTCCTGGAACAGGTCCCGTTGGATGCCCGGCTCTGGCAGGAGGAGGTGTTTGCGCCCGTGGTGATGCTCCAGCCGTTCGATTCCCTGGACGAAGCATTGGAACTGGCCAACGCGATCGAATTCAGCCTGCATGCCGGTATTTTCACCAACTCCCTGGCTTCGGCAATGGAGGCGGCGCGGCGCTTGGAAGCCGGCGGCGTGATGATCAACGACTCCTCCGACTACAGGTTTGACGGCATGCCGTTCGGCGGCTCCAAATACGGGAGCATGGGCCGGGAAGGGGTGCGGTTTGCCTACGAGGAAATGACGCAGCCCAAGGTGGTGTGCATCAGGAACTGAGGGGTGGCGCGGCGGTTTCGGCGTCGGCCTGGCCCGTATTGGCCTGGCCGGCGCCGGCAGTGGCGGC
>NZ_JAPSHJ010000024.1:7739-51495 GCF_031179985.1 Arthrobacter sp.
TTGAGAGCATCGGCAGAGGGCTCTCGCACAAGTCTGCACGCGCATGGTGGCCCGAGTTGAAGCGGATCTACTTGGAGACCAATAGCCCTGCAGTCCAAGGCTCGCTGTCGCTCTCAAACGACCCGATGCTCGGCAGGGAAGCCACCGCGATCCTCAGCCGCAGCAGGGGCCAGTAAGGTTTTGATGGCTGCTGTAGGCGGCGTTGGGCGGGCTGGACTCGACACGGGTGAAGGAGAATCTTGGGGAAATTATCTTGGCGAAAGTGCGGGACGTGCGGCCGCCGCATGTCCGAGCATGACCGCGATGTCCGTTTCCAGCTCCCGGACCCAGTCCTCCACACTCCTGAACAACATCGGGTCGAAGGAGCGTGGCTTAGCCACAAGGACCCAAATACTTCAATAATGATGCAGATCCCCGAGATGGGCGCCTTTGTCAGGGCACTCTTGCCGGTGGGCCTTACCCAAGGCCATAGTGTGCGGTTCGGTGTATGGGTATCTGTGCATCCCGACGATGCGCAGAGGGCTGCCTCGGTTTGGTTGGAGCCGGAGTACAAGGATCTGACACTGACTGGCTACTTAGCCAACAGGATCGAACCGTGGGGCCTCCTCGCTTGTCCCGTAGATCTTGCTGTGAGAAACGTAGATCACACACCCTATTGCGTGAGCAGCTCGAACAAGGAGCTTGAACAAGTACTGACGCAATCCTGGCCCCACAGCATCCTTGCGTCGCTTCCCTAGCGCAGGTTCAAGCTACTTCAAGCATTCGTGGCCGAACCCTCACAGGAGCGACGGCGTCGAGTCCGCGGGCCCGGTCAAGTCCACCAAGACGTGACCGGGCGACCGCTGAGTCAAGGGATCGTTGCCGGTGCTCTCAGCCAGATCCCACAAAATACCTAAACAGCAGCCTCGGCGAGCTTCTTCTCGCTTGAACGGGCACGGCGCTTACCATTGGCAGCCGGTGCGGCGCCGGCTCGTTCTTCCACGGCCTGGGCGGCAATGTAGAGACCCTCACGGTTCAGGTTTCGCGAGTAGGAGGAATCCAGGTACAGAGTCGGGAACGAGTCCACCGAGTTCATCTCGGTGGCCTTGGCCAGAAGTGCCGGATACAGATGCGGCTTCACCGGGCCTGCGCCGCCGCCGAAGACATACGCGACCTCGGTGGTGGCACCGACGACGGCCAGAACGCGGCCGAACCGCTCGGTAACTTCCTTGGCAAAGAACCGCATCTCTTCATCGACGAACTGAGCGACTTTGTCGTAGAAGTTACGCTTCAACGGTGACGCCCCGGCCTGCAGGTACTCAGCCAACTGCTTGCGGGAAGTGAAGCCATGCGAGAAGCCCTGGTCTTCCATCGCCTTCAGCGCGTCGTTAAGAACCGAGCCGTAACCGCGGTTGTGCGTGGTCGAGGCGTCGGCGTTGAACTCTCCGGCAGTGAAGACAGGAAAATTGACTGTCCCTTCTCCGACATCGATGCCGACAGTGTGCTCGGCTGCAAGCACGTCAGCAGATGTGATGCCCACCAGTGACAGGCCTCTCCGGCGGACATCGGCGAGCATGGCGTCCATCAACGGCTCCCCCTTGGCAGTGATCGCATACTGAGCCGACGCACCCTCCGGGATCACCTGTACATCCACGAATTCAAGCTTCACGGTGACCGGGGTCTCGAAGTTATGCACGGTAACCGTATGCGTGCCGCTCGTGAACTCAGCTGCGTAGCTGGTGCGGTGTGAGATGTACTCATTGATCGGCAGCGCAAGTGCTACCCGAGCCTCCACACTTATGGTTTCGATAGCCGGCGGCAACCCGCCGTGCTGACGCACGTAGTCACGCAGCGCCTTGGCGGCGAAAGCACCCATGACCAGAACCTTGCTCAGCTCCTGCTGGGCCTTGCTGCGACGGCCCACCACGTCGAACTCATCAAAGGCACCTTGGGCGCTCAGGGCACGCAGGCCGAAGAGCCTGCGGTGATGATTGCTGACCAGAGGGGAGATGAAGCTGACGTCCAGCTCATTGTAGAAGTTGCCTTCCATCTTCGCTGGGGCTTCATTGTCTGGGGTCGGCAGAGCGTTCGGGCGCGTGATCGTTGAGACGCCGCTCGGCAGGTCGATCTCGTCCACGTTAACGGCACCTGATGCACCGGCGCCGCGGATGAGGCCCTTGACATAGCCGTTGCCAACGTCGATGCCACCGGTGAGATTGATCGAAATGGTCATGAATGTGATCCCTTCGTGGAGTGTTTGGTGTGGTTACTGGGTTGCCATACAAGAGAAAGTGCTGGGAGTTGTTACGGGTTAGCGCAGCATCGAGAATATGTCGTTGACTTCAACGGCAGAAGGCTGCTCCGGTTCAGGGCTGGTCGAGGAGGAAGTGTTGACGTCGTCCTGTTGTGGTGCCGGCTTCTGAACCAGTGTCGGGGCTGCCAGGGCGATGCTCAGGATCTCGGGTTCGGTCTCTGTCTGCTGGCTCAGACCCGGATCCTCAGAAGCGGCAGGTGTCGCCATCTGCTGATCCAACGCCGCCGGCAGGACAGCCGTCCCTGCATTCCGCTCTGTCCTTGTTGATCCCTCTTCCGGACCAACAGGACGCTCCCGCGTGGGAAGCTGAGAAACCGGCCGGTTAACGACATCGACGTAGCCAAGGCGCTCGATGCTCTCACGGATCAGCATCCGAATAGACAGTGATGGGTTGTCCTGCAAATTCATCCACTCCAACACAGCCTCATCGGCTGCGGGGACGCTCAAGCGGAATCGCTGCGGCGGCGGTTTCACAGTTGTTACAGCAGAAGTCTTTGACGGTTTCTTAGTAGCGGCCTTCGCCTTTGGCGCTGCCACCTTGCTTTGAAGATTGGCCATGGATCCTCCCCCTCTCTTTCTCCGATTAACAAAAGTTCATGATGAGACTCTGGCTAAACCTCTCGCTCGCGTAGCTCTTAACCCACATATGACCCGTCTCCCGGTCAATTCTGGTCAGGAACAACCCAACCTTAGCCCGCAAATTATGGTGCAACTTACGCGTCACCACAACTGACCCTTGCACCTCGGTGCAGCGGTTTCTTTTTTGTTGGTATCTGCCCGTAGAACTAATGTTGTCCACATGAGTGCAGAACGAAAAGCCAGCCGCCACGCCCAAGAATTTCGGTGGCACCAGATTAACCTCCAGTTACCGGAGACCGAAGCTGCTATTCGTGACCTCAGGGCCCTCAGGGAGGCCGTTGACCAGCTCCTCATAGAAGCTGTCATTCGAGCCCATGACGAAGGAATGAGCCCGGCAAGCCTTGCTGACTCGCTCGGATTCACCAAACATGTCGCGACAGAGCGGCCCTCCCCTGAAATCATGAACCCTCCAGCAGCAAGGCCTTCTGGTCGTCGTGGCATTCGTTTTGAGCCAATGCCCTAATGGAGAAATAGGCCCCACCCTGGTCATGAACTGCTCCTCGAAAGTTGGACTGAGAAATCCGTTCTGACTCACGGGGAGCAGCTTTATGTTGAAGGGAAGTTCCGTTATCCGGGAGGCAATACGAGGCCGCGGTAGCGTTCTTCGAGGCCTGTCCCATTTGCCACCGCGCGTCCTGGGCCAGACGGACGACGTAGCGCGGCTGTGTGGAAAACTACTGGAATCACAACACTGCCTTTCATGGTGAGCTGGTCGCTCGCGTCACGGCCGCAGGCGGGCGTGTTCTCGACGTTGGCTGCGGCGACGGCCTCCTACTTGAGTAGCCAACGGTCGTTTCCCACGGTGCCCCTCACACTTGAGTACGCTGGCGCAGTGAACATTGAGAGCCGGGTACCGGTTGAGGAGCGTCTCTATGTGCCGGCGCCGGGCGAGGAGTCCGACGTCGAACTTATGCCGGCGGGCGATGTCACCGAAGGTGTGGTGCGGGTGGGGGCCACGATCCGCCGGCCCCATCAGCCGCAAAGCTTTGCCGTGGCTGACTATCTGGACTGGCTGGAGGATGCTGGCTTTGTCGGCGCTCCACGGTTCCTGGGCAGGGACGCCGGGGGCCGGGACGTCCTGACCTTCCTGCAGGGACACTGCGCCGGGGCGGAGCCCGAAAGGTGGGTCCAATCGGAGCGGCTGCTGGCTTCGGTGGGCCGCCTGACCCGCAGCCTCCACGAAGCCTCAAAGGGATTTGTCCCCGATGAGCATCCCTTTCCGCCTCGCCCCGTCAGGCAGGACCCGGCGGAACTCGTCTGCCACTTGGATGTCACACCCCAGAACATCGTGGTGCGCAGGGGCGTGGCCGTTGGCCTGGTGGATTTCGATCTCGCCGGCCCCAGCTTTGCTCTTAAGGACGCCTTCAATACAGCCATGCACTGGGTTCCGCTCCGCGACCCCGCAGACGCATGGCCCGGCTGGGAAGAAACCGATGCCTTCCGCCGCCTCCGGATTTTCGCTGACGCCTACGGCTGGACAGGTGAAGAACGACGGCGGGTTCCCGCCGTCGGGATCGACGCCGTCAGGTTGTCGTACGAGCGGATGGAACATAACGCCCGGACCTTGGGAGGCGGGTGGAAGCGGATGTGGGATGACGGCGTCGGCGGCCTCATTGAGCGCCGCGCGCTCTGGCTGGATACCCGCAGCGATCAGTTGCTCAGTTCCCTGATTGACGGCTAAGCCACAAGAAGCCAGCCGGAAAAGACTAATCCCTTGACTTTTCCCCGGTTCGGACGGTCAATGAAATCAGGTACGGCCGCAAAGGGGTTCCCATGGTTCATCCACATCCTTGGAGCCGGTTCGTTGCCTTGGGAGATTCTTTCACAGAAGGAGTCGGAGACCCGGAACCGGAAAGCCCCGGCGGCCTTAGAGGCTGGGCCGACCGTGTCGCAGAGGAACTCAGCGTTGACCACCCTGATTTCGCCTATGCAAACCTCGCCGTAAGAGGGCGGCTCCTTCAGCAGATCATCGACGAGCAGCTGGAACCGACGCTGGCCCTGAATCCGGACCTGGTCACTCTCTCCGGGGGCGGGAACGATCTCGTGTTTCGGGCAAGCGACCCTGACCGCCTGGCGGAGCAACTGGATGATGCGGTGGAGAAGCTAAGCGCGACCGGTGCGACGGTCGTGCTGTTCACCGGCCCGGATTGGGGAGCAACCCCCGTATTCGGCCTGATACGGGGGAAAATTGCGATCTTCAACGAGCATTTGCGGGCCATTGCTGTGCGCCACGACAGTATCATCGTGGACCTGTGGGCCCTGCGGCAGTTAAGGGATCACAGCATGTGGGATCCTGACAGGCTGCACTTCTCCCAGCTGGGGCACCACACCATTGCCGCGATGGTCCTGGACACGCTGAACGTTCCGCATTCCCTCGAACCATTGGAGCCTAAGCCGCTTCCCAAGAGCTCCTGGCGTGGAGCCAGGACGGAGGACCTCGTGTGGGCGCGCGAATACCTCGCACCATGGATTCTCCGGCGCCTGCGCCACCGGACCTACGAGGACCGGGCCGCTAAAAGGCCCGAACCCGGCCCCGTCTTCGGTTCCGCAATGCCGGAGCACACTTCATCCAGCGGCGGCTCCTGAAACCCTGGCCCGAAGCGAGGTCCTGCCCGAGACAGCTCAGGACACCTTTGCGTCCGCGATTTCCAGGACCTCATCCAGGATGGAGAGTCCCCTGTTGGCGTCCTCCGGCGAAATGTTCAGTGGCGGGACCACGTGGATGCGGTTGAAGTTGGCGAAAGGGAGCAGTCCCCGCGTCCGGCAGGCTGCAATCAGTTCGTTCATTTCCGGGCTTGAGGCGCCGTAGGGCGCCAGCGGCTCGCGGGTCTGGCGGTCCTTGACGAGTTCAATGGCCCAGAAGGCACCGGTACCACGTACCTCGCCTACTGACTGGTGTTTTTCCTGCAGTGCGGCCAGTCCCGGGGCGAAGACGTCGGCCCCGAGTTGCGCCGCATTTTCGAGGATGCCTTCATCCCGCATGGCGTTGATCGTGGCCACAGCCGCCGCCGTAGCCAGGGGGTGGCCAGAATATGTCAGCCCGCCGGGGTACGCCCGCTGCCCGAAGGTAGCCGCGATCTCCGGGGAAATGGCCACACCGCCCAGCGGGACGTAGCCTGAGTTCACACCCTTCGCGAACGTCAAAAGGTCCGGAACCACATCAAAGTGGTCAATAGCGAACCATTTCCCTGAACGCCCGAAACCGCACATCACCTCGTCTGCGATGTAGATGATGCCGTATTTGGTGGCAAGTTCCCGGACGCCCCGCAGGTAGCCCGGCGGCGGCACCATGATCCCGGCTGTTCCGGGAATCGTTTCAAGAATGACGGCCGCGATAGTAGCGGGTCCTTCAAGCTGAATCATCGTCTCCAGATGCTCCAGCGCCCGCTGCGTTTCTTCCTCCGGCGTCGAGGAATGGAACTGCGTGCGGTAGAGGAACGGCGCATGGAAGTGGACCGTCCCGGCGGTGCCGTAGTCGTTGGGAATGCGGCGGGGATCGCCAGTAACGTTCACAGCCAGCGCGGTTCCACCGTGATAAGAACGGTAGGCCGAGAGCACCTTGTACTTACCGGTATGCAGCCTCGCCATGCGGATGGCATGTTCGACGGCGTCAGCTCCGCCGTTCGTGAAGAAAATCTTGTTGAGCTCCCCCGGGGCCAGCTCAGCGATCAGGCGTGCTGCTTCCGAGCGGGCCTCGTTCACGAACTGGGGTGCAACGGTGCACAGCTTGCCTGCCTGCTCCTGGATTGCGGCCACCACTTTCGGATGCTGATGGCCGATATTGGTGTTCACGAGCTGCGAAGAGAAGTCGAGAAGCCGGTTACCGTCCCCGTCCCACACATAGGAACCTGCGGCTCGCGTGATCGTCATGGGAGTGAGCGTTTCCTGGGCTGACCACGAGTGGAAAACGTGCTTGCGGTCGAGCTCGTAGGCGCGCCGTCCGGCCGCAAGTTCTTCCTCGGGTATCTGCTGTTCGGTGGTTGCAGTCATGGTTCTCTCCTCAAGGACGGCGTGGAACGCTCCAGTCACTCACTCTACGTCGTCGCCGGCAGCACCAAAGGGATACTCCTCTTCGTCAATGGGAACACTGAGAGCCTGTTCAGCCAGGTCGGCTTCCGAGGCCCCAGCTGCCGCCTCAGACGCCGGCCCCGGAGTTCTTCCCTCACGACCAAACACAGCCGAAACATGCTGCTCCAGATAGTCGGCTTCGGGAGCCTCGGCCGGAATTTGCGCTGGCGTACTCTTTTCGGCCGGTTCCTGGGATTCGTCCGGCAAAGCCGGCAGTTGCTGTTCGATGAGATCCGCCTCCGGCACATCACGTGATGACGGTGTGCGGGTGTTTTCGCTGTCCATGATTGGTCCCTTCTTGAGAGCGTCATCCACTCAGAGAGGCCCTCCCCTGCGGGTCACGAGGACCTATTAAAAAGCTACACCCGGTGCCCGTTCCGTGCCTGCAAGCACCTCGAAGGGACTATTGACAGGGGTTAGAATAAGCCATAGCGTAAGCCCCGTTGCTCGGCGAAATAAACCGCAGAGCTTGGACTTTACGAAGGGAAAGCAATGAAGCTTCTTGAAACCAACGTGTCCCGCCGCAATGTGCTGGCCGGCCTTGGCGCCACCACCCTCGGTGTCATCACCCTCACCGCCTGCGGCTCAAGCGGTTCCGGTACTGCCTCGGCCGGCGGGGCCAAGAACTTCGTGATGACTGTATGGGGTGGAGATCCGGACAAGGCTGCCTACCAGACCCGGCTGGACCTGGCGAAGGCGAAGTTCCCGGACTACAAGATCACGCTTCAGATCATCCCCAACAAGGACTACGCCCAGAAAGTCCAGACCATGATCTCCGGCGGAACGGGCCCGGACATCATGCAGGTGGCCGAGGACGCAAATGCCTACAGCTCCAAGAACCAGCTCCTGGCCCTTGATGAGTACATCTCCTCCGCCAAGCTGGACCTGAAGGCGACCTTCGGTGCCGTAGCTGAAAACTGGAAGTACAAGGACAAGACCTACGCTGTCCCGGACCGCGCCGGAGCAATGATCCTCTACTACAACAAGGGTGAGTTCGACAAGAAGGGCCTGGCCATTCCCACCGGCGACTGGACCTGGGACGATCTTCTCTCCACCGCCAAAGAGCTGACGGGCGACGGAGTCTACGGCTACGGCGGAACCGAATGGTGGCCCATCTGGATGTCCTTTGCCTACCAGAACGGCGGCAAGATCATTGACCCGGACAGCGGACGCCCCACAGTGGACACACCGGAGGTCATTGAAGCCCTGCAGTTCTGCCAGGACCTGATTTACAAGCACAAGGTGGTCCCGTCCAAGGTTGACTATGCCAACATGGGTGCCGGAGTGGGTGGCGATGCCGCATTCGCTTCCGGCAAAGTGATGATGAACAGCACAGGCTTCTGGAACATCGGCAGCCTCGCCAAGCAGGACAAGATCAGCTGGGACGTTGCGCAGATCTGGCACGGCAAAGAGAAAGCCATTTCCGCCTTCGGCTCCGGCCTGGCGATCTCCCGCAGCAGCAAGAACCCCGCAGATGCCTTCAAGATCATTGAGTTCATGACCTCCGCTGAAGGCCAGAAGCCAATCCTGGACCTCGGCCAGGACGTTCCCGCCCGCCAGGACCTGCAGAACAGCCCCGAATTCCTTAAGCCGTCCTGGCTGAAGGCTGACGTGAACATGGAAGTGTTCCCGGAGTCGACGCCGTCGATCTTCAAGCCGCCGTTCATCCCTGAGTGGAACGAAATGCAGAAGGCGATCACCGACGCCACCGCAGACTTCTGGCTCGGCAAGACCGACGCCGCAGCCACTGCCGCGGATCTCCAGAAGCGCCTCGGCTCAATCGTCAAGACCCAGGCCTAATCCGGACCGCCATGACCACCCTGCAGCAAAAGAATCCGGCTCAGGCCCGCCCACCGGAGCCGGCAGTCAACGGGATACCGGCCAAGCCCCGACCCAGCAAAATGAGACGCAAGGAAGCACGGTTCTTCTGGCTTTTCATATCGCCGTGGATCTTCGGTTTTGTGGTTTTCCTCCTTGGCCCGATGCTGGCCTCGGTCTACCTGTCCTTCACCGACTGGGACTCCTTTACGGACCCCACCTGGGTGGGTTTCGGGAACTACGTGAAGCTCATCACCGAGGACACCGTCTTCCACAAGGCGCTCTGGAACACCCTCTACTTCGCCTTTTTCTCGGTGCCGCTCGGTATGGGTATCGCCTTGTGGCTCGCGGCGTTGCTGAACAAGAAGATGAAGGCGCGGAAGATCTTCCGCACCCTGGTCTATTTGCCTCACCTGGTGCCGATTGTTGCCGTTGCCCTGATCTTCCAGATGATCCTGGCTCCGGACGCAGGGCCGCTCAACCGGATTCTCGCGGTGTTCGGGGTGGACGGCCCGGCGTGGCTCTTCGATTCCGAGTGGGTCAAGCCGGCGATCATCCTGCTGTCCCTGTGGCAGGCCGGCGGCGCAACCGTGCTGCTGTTGGCGGGGATGAAGGGTATTCCCCAGGAGTTTTATGAAGCTGCGGAAATCGATGGTGCCTCATCGCTTAGGCAGTTCTGGAGCATCACGTTCCCGCAGCTGACCCCCATCATCTTCTTCAATCTGATCATGGGGATCATCGGCGCGTTCCAGGTCTTCGCCCAGGTGTACATCCTGACCCAGGGCGGGCCGGACAACGCCAGCCAGATGCTGGTTCCGCTGCTCTTCACAGAGGCATTCCGCAACTACCACATGGGGTACGCGTCAGCCATCTCGTGGCTTCTGTTCCTGATGGTCATGGCCCTGACGATTCTCGCTTTCTCGACGTCGCGCAAATGGGTTTTCTACGAGACGGAGGTCAAGAACTGATGGCTGAGCTTAAGGTGTACCAGAGCACCGCCTTTACCTATGCGGGACTGATGGTTGCTTCTGCAGTGTTCTTCGCTCCCCTGGTCTTTGTGGTTTCGATCGCCCTCAGCAGCGACCAGACAGTAGGCACCGGCGCGTTCTCGTTGTTCCCCACTGAATTCCGGTGGGAGAACTTCGTGCGGATTTTTCAGACGCAGCAGCCGGTGGGGAACTTTGTGGTGAACTCGGTGATCATCTCGGTGTTGTCCGCCGTCGGGCAGGTTTTCTCCTCCGCCCTGGTGGGGTACGCCTTCGCCCGGCTCCGGGCGAAAGGCAAGAACATCACCTTTATGATCATGCTGGCCACCATGATGATCCCGGCCCAGATCACCATGATTCCGCAGTTCATCCTGTTCAAGGAGCTCGGCTGGATCAACACGTTCCTGCCGCTGATCATCCCCAACTTCTTCGGCAACGCCTACAACATCTTCCTCATCCGGCAGTTCGTTTCCCGGTTGCCAGTGGAAATGGACGAGGCCGCGATGGTGGATGGCCTGGGATACTTCGGCATCTTCCGCCGGATCGTCCTGCCGATGATGATGCCGGTGCTGATCGCCATCGCCATCTTCACGCTCACCTGGACCTGGGGCGATTTCATGGGTCCGCTGATCTACCTCAATGAGGACACCAAAATGCCGTTGGCGCTCGGCGTGCAGTTACTCACCAGTACAAGCCAGGAGCTACAGACCCCACCGTGGAACCTGGTGATGGTGGGAACCGTGTTCCTGTCGCTGCCGATGATCATCATTTACTACTTTGGTCAGAAGTACATGTATGAAATGAATATCTCAACGGGCAGTGCAGGCGTTAAGTAGTCATGGACAGCATCTCCGGAATCCCGCCCGCGGGAGGCCTGACCTCATCCGAACGCAGAAACGGGACATGAAAAAGAGAACGTCCAAGGACATCCGGAATGAGAGCCGCTTCGCCTTGCTGCGCGGGCTGTATTCCCTGCACACCGCCACCCGGCAGGAACTGGCCGCCGCCACCGGGCTCAGTTTCGCCACCATCGCCAACATCGTCGGCGAGCTGGTCGACGTCGGCGTTCTGGTGGAGGCGGGCAGGGAGGATTCCGGGGGCGGGCGGCCCGTAACAAGGCTCAGGATCTCACCGGACCGCGGCGCCCTGGTGGGGGTGGACATCGCGGAAACGTACATCCATGTGGATATTTATGATCTGGCCCTCGACGTCATTGGCCAGGCCGAGAGTGACCTGCCCATCGACGAGAACGACCCGTCTTCGTTGGCCCGGCGGGTCGCCGGCCTCATTGACGAGGCGGCGGCAGCGGCAGGCATTCCCCGGGAAGGAATTCTGCGGGTGGGCGTCAGCCTCCCGGGCCAGGTGGATCCCCAGCGCGGCGTCTCCGTATTTGCTCCCAACTGGGACTGGCATGAGGTCCGGATCCAGTCGCTTCTTTCGGAAGCGATCGGACTGCCGGTCGACGTCGACAATCCCCTCCGCGCTATCGCCATCGCGGAATTGTGGTTTGGTGCGGGACGCCTGGTGGACAACGTGGCTACAGTGAACCTGGGCACGGGCGTGGGCGCAGGTCTCGCCGTCGGCGGTGATTTGGTCCGGGGAACCAGCAACACTGCCGGCGAATGGGGCCACACCACCCTGATCTTTGGCGGGAGGCTGTGCCGATGCGGCCGCCAGGGCTGTGTGGAGGCGTACCTCGGTGTGCCCGGGCTCCAGATGACCATGGCTGAGGTCAACGCTTCCCATGACCTGCTGACCGGAGACCGCCAGCGCGAGTTTGTGTCCGACGTCGCCAAGGGCCTGGCCGAGGGTGATCCTGACTGCATCGAACTCCTGGAGGTGACGGGCCGTTACTTCGCCGCCGCCTTGGGAAACCTGATCAACTTCATCAATCCGGACCACGTCAGTGTCTTGGGATGGACCGCCAAAGTCCTCGGTCCCGAACTGCTCAAGGTCACCCAAAAACACCTGCCAAACGAGGTGCTCCCGAGCGCAGGTGCTGCCGTCCGCGTGGAACTGTCCACTGTGCCCGGAAACTCAGTCACCCTGGGCATGGCCACCTTTGCCCTCGAGGGATTCCTGGAGCAGGTGGGGCTGCCAAGCCGCGGGCCAACCAACAGATTGATGGCATCCCGCAAACGATCGCCGGAGGTTGCTGGCGCATGAACCGCCCTTTCCTGGACTTGCCCGAGCGGGACTATGAGCTCTCCCCCTACACCGGCCTCACCCGTGACCACTGGGCAGGCTACGCGGACTTTCTCCTCCGCTCAGTCCATCAGCACGCCTCGGAAAGCCATGCGAACATCTACCTCCCCGGGCCAACGAGCGCCTTCGGACGTTCCAGCGATTCCCTGGAAGCCTTCGCCCGGACTTTCCTCCTGGCGTCGTTCCGTATCGCCGGGGACCCAGAGGGCACGGCTTGGCTCGCTGACTGGTATGCCGCCGGGTTCGTCGCCGGAACTGACCCGGCCTCCCCTGAGCGGTGGCCAAGGCCTGACGAGCTGGGGCAGGCCAAGGTGGAGGCCGCTTCCCTTGCCGTAGGGCTTGCCCTTACCAGGGAACACCTTTGGGACAAGCTTCCGCAGCGGGTCCAGGAACAGACGATCGCCTGGTTCGAAACGGTGATCGGCGGAGACTACCCGCCCATCAACTGGGTCTGGTTCCAGATTGTGGTGGAGACCTTCCTTTCCACTGTCGGCGGCCGTTCCTCCGAGGAGGATATCGACGCCGGCCTTGCCATCCACGACTCCCTGTACAAGGGCGGGGGCTGGTTCGCAGACGGCCCCGAACGCGCCTACGACCACTACGTCGGCTGGGCGTTCCAGGTCTACCCCCAGGTATGGTCGCTGATGGCGCCGAATGATCCGCGGGTGGTTGCGCGCAAGGCCATGGATGCTGAGCGGCTTGTTGATTTCCTGGACGACGCCGCCCACTTGGCAGGCGCCAACGGTGCCCCGCTCATCCAGGGACGCAGCCTGATTTACCGATTCGCCGCAGCAGCACCCTTTTGGGCAGGAGAGCTGGCCGGAAACACCAGACTGGCTCCAGGGCTGAGCCGGCGTGCAGCCTCCGGAATGCTGGATTACTTTGTCCGCAACGGCGGGATCGATTCCAACGGCCTTCTGTCCGTCGGCTGGCATGGCGAATACGCCGGCATGAAGCAGAGCTACTCGGGGGCAGGCTCACCGTATTGGGCGTCCAAGGGGATGATGGGCCTGGCCCTCCCGGCAGACCACCGGGTGTGGACCGCTGTCGAGGAACCCTTGCCCGTGGAGGCCGGAAACACGCGCCGGATCATCGCTGCGCCGGGCTGGAATGTCAGCGGTACGGTGGCGGACGGGGTGGTACGGGTGGCCAACCACGGCACCGATCACGCCAATCAGGGGGATGCCACTACGGACTCCGCCCTCTATGCCCGCCTGGGTTACTCCACCCACAGCTTCCCGGACCTCTCTTCTGAATCGCCGGACAACGCCGTCGTTCTCGCGGATGCAACAGGTAGGCTGACGCACCGCACGGGGTTTGAAGCACTGGGCACGCGTGAGTCCGGGGCGGCCCTCATCGGCGCCTCGAGCTGGAGCGCCAACTGGATCACTCCACCTGCGGATAACGGACGGGACCATGGCAGCGGGTTCCGCGGCGAGGTTACGGCCGGCCCCGAAGTGACTGTGGTGTCAGTTGCCTGCGGAGCAGCGGAGGTAAGGATCGTGCGGCTGCGTGGTACTGCCGCCTCTTCCCCCGCAAAGCTGATGATGGGCGGCTGGCCGCTCGCGCCGTCGTCGGACCTGACCAGTGTTGTCCTTCCCCTGCCCGGCGTCCCGGCTCCGGTGGGCCGGGAGCTCGAAACCGGGACGTTCCTGCGGGATACACCGCAACCTATGGGCGACGGACTCCGGATTCCGTGGCTGGGAACTGTTGGTCCGGCGGTCGACGGACTCTACGCAGCCGTGGTGGCCTTCGGCGGCCAGGGGACCCTGAAGGCGGCCGACGCCGTTCGCTGTGTTTGGCAAAGCGGAACGGACGACGGCGGTGCGCGCCTTGAATTCGCCCGCCTTGAGTTCGGTGACGGCACCGTTGTCCCACTCCATGAATTTGCCGATCTCCTGGCACCCTAAAAACGTCTAAAAGGAATAAACATGTCTACTTTTGCTGTTGGCGCGCAGGACTTCCTGCTGGACGGCGAACCGTTCCGGGTGCTCTCCGGCGCCATCCACTACTTCCGGGTGCACCCGGATCTCTGGGCTGACCGAATCCATAAAGCGCGGCTTATGGGCCTGAACACTGTGGAGACCTACGTTCCCTGGAACGAACATTCTCCTCGGCCGGGCGAGTTCCTGACCGAGGGGCAGCTTGATCTGGGCCGCTTCCTGGACCTGGTGGCGGCGGAAGGCATGATGGCCATCGTCCGGCCCGGCCCGTTCATTTGCGCCGAGTGGGACAACGGCGGGCTGCCGGCTTGGCTTTTCCGCGACCCCACAGTGGGAATCCGGACCAGCGAGCCCGGCTATCTTGCCGCCGTCGACGCCTTCTTCCGGGCCTTGCTGCCTGCCGTCGTCGACAGGCAGATTTCCCGGGGCGGGCCCGTGATCATGCTCCAGATTGAAAATGAGTACGGGGCTTATGGCAATGACAAGGCCTATCTTCAGCACCTGGTGGATCTGGTGAAGGGCGGCGGCCTGGACGTTCCGCTGTTCAGTTGTGACCAGCCCGCGGGAACCATGATCGAGGACGGGTCGCTTCCGGAGCTCCTGAAGACGGCAACGTTCGGTTCCCGTGCGGCCGAGCGTCTGGCAACGTTGCGGAAGCACCAGCCCACCGGACCGCTCATGTGCGCGGAATTCTGGAACGGCTGGTTCGACAATTGGGGCACGCACCACCACCGCACCGATGCCGCTGCTGCCGCCGCCGAACTGGACACATTGCTCGCTTCCGGGGCATCCGTCAACATTTACATGTTCCATGGCGGGACCAACTTCGGCTTCACCAACGGCTCCAACGACAAAGGCATTTACGAGCCCACCATCACGTCGTACGACTATGACGCCCCGCTGAGCGAGGACGGCTTTCCCACCGCCAAGTACTTCGCGTTCCGGGATGTCATCGCCAAACACTTCCCGGTGCCGGAGGAGATTCCGGCTGTGCGTGCTGATGCTGCGGCCAGTTCCGTTTCAGTGACGGATTCGGTGGCCTTGCTTGACGTCTTGGATCTGCTCGGCTCGCCTCTTTTGGTTGACGGGCCCGCTCCGACCACCGAAGACGCCGAACACTACCGCGGGTTCTCGGTGTACACCACCGCGGTGGCTCATGGTGGTGTACTTTCCGTTGCCGAGGTGCGGGACCGTGCGCAGGTGTTCCTGGACGGACGTTCCGTTGGTGTGCTCAGCCGGGACCACGGCGAGCGCGCCATCAGCCTGCCCGACGGCGGTCTGCTCCAGGTGCTTGTGGAGGACCAGGGGCGCGTTAATTACGGCAAGCGGATCGGTGAGGTCAAGGGCCTGATCGCGCCGGTGACGCTCGACGGCGTGGAGCTGCTGGAGTGGGAAATCCGGCCTTTGGATTTCACCGAGGTTGGTTCCCTGCGCGCGGCAGCTGTGCCTGTGGCTGGCGTGGCGGACGGCTTGGGGGTCGCCGGTGTGGCGGGCCCCTCCATTTCCTTTGCGGACTTTGACGCTGACGGCCCCGAAGACCGGTACCTCCGGCTGGACGGCTGGACGAAGGGAAACGCGTTCATCAACGGCTTCAACCTTGGCCGCTACTGGAGCCGGGGGCCACAACGTACGCTGTACATCCCGGCGCCGCTGATCCATGCCGGGCGCAACGAGTTGGCCATCCTCGAACTGCACGGAAGCGCCACGGGGAAGGTGCAGTTCGTTGCCGCACCGGACCTGGGCCCGGATGAAAAATAGGCGCTCCCCTTGGCGGGTGAGAGGCCCGGGGTTGATGTGATTCCAGTAGGCTCCTCCGATGGGGAAAAGCAGAATACCGGGAACGTCACGTGTCGATCCGTCGCGGCCAGCAAATGCAGCACTGGTGCTGACCCTCGTGGCAGGTCTTTGCCTGACTGGATGCGGCGTCCCACTAGGCGTTCCATCAGGCGTTCCATCAGGAAGCGGGGACGGCGCGTCCGCCGCCGCATCACCCAAGCCGACAGCCGCCTGTCCACGTGTTGAGGAAATGCCGGATCAGGAGCGCCATTGTGCCGTCTACGATCCCGACGCGGCGATGGCTGAGAACGAGCGCTACCGCGAGAAAAGGCCTGTGAGCGCGGAGGTGCAGGCGCAGCTCGAAGCCTATGTTGGCCCGGCGCGGACAGCGCTCGAGGGGCTGAAGCAGCCGGCCACGGTGGCCGACGTCAAGCGGGCGCTTGGCTCGATCGGCCTCGATGAGCGAAAGGTCCAGACTGAGGACATCGGCACGGGAATCAGGTTTGGCGCCAGCTCAGGGACGGGCGGCTGTGTTACCGGGAGCGTGGGCGTCGACGGGACCGTTCATCTCTCGGCTGGAGGAGGCATCCTGGACGGCGGCTGCCTCGCTATGTCGGGGCACTGATACAGACGACTGGGTGGGCCTCGATCGGCGCGCTTCGATCTTCATCAGCCCGGAGCCTAGAGGCGTCAAATCCCTCCCGGCCTGGTTGTGGAAGCATTTGTTTACGGACACGAGTTATGCCCATCGCCGTGGCTGTTTGTTCCCGAGACATTCGACAGGCGGAGAAGGGGTATCAAAAAACGGTCGCTAAAAATCCCCTCCGCCGTCCTGCCGACCCGTATAGGCTTTGACGGTGAATTTCCAAGGACCACCAGGGCGACAACTCTGAGCTCAAACCACATATCAAGCTCTATGTCTGGTTTCTGTTTCTCCCCGTACTGCCTTCCCTCGGTGTTTTTACCCCGTTCTATGAGCAGAGCCAGCTCTTCAGAGAAGGCGGGTGGTGGAAGTCGTTGACCTTGCCACAACAGATAGTTGTGCTCCTCCTCGGCATGGCCATGTGGCTAGCCGCAGTCACCGTCGTGGCACTTCTGCTCTCACTCTTTTCACGCCGGTGGCGTCAGGGGTTTTGGTTACCTGCAGCCAGTGGACTCAGAGGAGCTATCAGTTGGCTCGGATTACGACTTGTGAGTTGCAAGGTCCTCAATCGGTTGGTAGAGCAGGAGACACAGGCTAGAGCAAAGATGAAAGCTGATGCGGGTCCGCCAAAGGGGAGCCGCACTGGATTGGCAGGTGAGGTGGCTTATGGGGATATCAGCACCCATGAGAACCTCTACAATCCAGATCTTAGTGTCGTGTGGAGGAGTACTGGATTAATGCTGGGGAAGCTCGTGCCTTCCCGCGGCAACCATTGGGAAGTTCACTACGGTGAAGTTGAGGAACGCGGCATTCAGCCGCAGTTTGTGACACTGGAGAAATCAGGTCGGGTAGCAGAACCTTGGGAGGGAGTTGAACGGTTGCGGCGACGGGACCTTCGAGAAAGTTCAGATACCCAACGGACGAGCTGAGCTAACTCGTTAGAGGAACTCACGTCCTCGCTCCGGCTGCTGGGAAGCTGCTCGTCACTCCGCTGTGGCTGGGTTAGTGTCGCCGGCGGTTGTGCCATACGGCATGCTGGTCGAAGTCAAGCTACCGTTTTATTCGCCAACTGACGGTGTCCCAGTTCCTTGGAACTGGGACACCGTCCCGATGGGAGATATTGCCCGCCAGGATTTGTGGACTGAGTAGTTGTTGTACCGTAGTTCGGGCCATGGGTTCGGCGCCTCCCCCACTCGCCCAAATCCTTCTGTCCACATGCCCGTTGGCGGCGTTGATTCGCCTACCCTGCGCGAGCTGGCTGGCGTTCGGGGGAACGAGTCGAGATTCGTCCTCGCCGAGCTGGTCGCCCAGACCAGCGCCGAGCTGGGAATCGGGTTTTCACCGGATCCCACCGGATCTATTGCCCTCCGGCTTATGGCCCGCCGGACAATTGCAGGACGCCTCGATCCAGGAGAACTCACGTCCTGGGTCAGCAGGTATATCGGGCCTGCAACTGAGGAGTTCGCGGAGCCTTTCGTGCACCTGGGTTGGCTGTACGACGAGGAGCTGTTGAATTTCACGAGGGAAGACATCGACCGCGCCGTCATCTCCGAAGCAGAAGCTTTTCTAGCCGGAGAGCCGTCCAAATGGTTGGAGCTTCCTATCAATGCAAGCAACCTGACCGTCCTGTCCCATCGAAGAAGCCTGGCTGCCCGAATTCGGGGCTGGCTTAAGTTGGCGACGCCCCGGCGCTCAAGATGAACCTTCCTTAGCCGGTCCCTGACGTGTCCCACCACATCCTTGGAGAGTGGGACGGTGTCGGTGGGACGTTTTGAATCGACTGGAGAGGCAGACGATATCGCTCGCAGATGCGAGTGCCTCGTCACTGATCCCAGTGTGGCCAGATTAGGTGTTGAATCGGGTGGACGTTACACCAAGAAGTCCTGTTATCTGCTGCCAGAGTGGGTTGAGGAGTGACGGGTCGTTATACAGCTTTGCCAGCAGCACCGTGCCCTCTAGTTGAGCAATGACAGATCTTGCATTGTCCAGTGTGGCCTTCTGATTCCCGAGGGGCCCCGTAACCGTCGCCCCGAGGAGGGACTCCAGGACGAGTTGGCATTGGTCATCAAAGATTTCCCGGAGGCAATCGCGCAGATCTTGCTCGGAGGCGTTGGTTTCAAGAGCGAGGTTGCCGTAAAGGCAACCAACAACGGACCCCGTTGAGCGTTGTTGGTCTTGCTGTAGCTGAACCTGTTCTTGGATGAGCGCCTCCAGCCCTTCGAGCCCGGTTCCTGTATCGAGGAGCTCAACCCAGCGGCTCCGTTCCTGTGACCATGCCGCCCGCAGTGTCGCGACCGTCAGCGCCTGCTTCGACTCGAAAAAGTAGTAGAAACTTCCCTTTCGTACATCTGCTTTCTCGCAGATCTCGGCCACCCCAATGGCGCTGTATCCCCGGTCATGCATCAGCAGGCGTGCCGCGTCCATAAGGTGCTGAGGTGCATCACTTGTCCTACCCATGGCTTAAGTATACGACCGGTCAAATATTGACGCATAGTTGACCAGTCGTCTATGTTGGCAGTACCCAATAGAAAGAGGAAGAAACAATGGATGCACAGGCCGACGTCGAGGTAGCCGTGGCGTACCACAGTGGATATGGACATACAAAGCGCCAGGCCAGGGCGGTTGCTGCCGGCGCACGGCAGGCCACCGGAGCCTCGGCCGTCCTCTATGACGTAACCGAGCTTAGCGAGGAGCTGTGGGAGGGACTTGCCCAGGCGGATGCGATCATCTTCGGAACTCCCACCTATATGGGAAGCCAGTCATCTGTCTTCCAGGCGTTTGCGGAAGCTAGCGGAGCGGTGTGGGCGGCGCAGGGGTGGAAAGACAAGGTTGCGGCGGGCTTCACAAATTCCGCCGGCGTGAATGGGGACAAGCTCAATGTCCTGACATCTCTGTCCTTGCTGGCCGCGCAACACGGAATGCACTGGGTATCCCTCGGCCTGCCTCCCGGATGGCTGTACTCATCAACCGGAAGCGTGGAAGATCTCAACCGACTGGGCGGTTTCGTGGGTGCAATGGCGCAATCCCCCTCGGACGCCGCGGCAAGTGCCGCGCCATCGGAAGCTGATCTGCGGACGGCTGAGCACCTGGGCCGCCGGGTAGCTGAGGTTGCTGTTCAATTGCGTCACGGAGCAGCATTGTTGGTGCACCAGTGAACCCACTCAGCCAGCTTCTAGGGATCACTCACCCCATTGTCCAGGGCCCTTTCGGAGGCGGACTTTCGACGATCGAACTTGCGTCTTCCGTATCAAACTCCGGCGGACTGGGTTCGTTTGGTGCCCACATTCTCCTTCCCGGAGAGATCCACGACGTCGTGCAGTCAATCCGCTCCCGAACACCGTCGCCTTTTGCGATTAACCTGTGGGTTCCGCAGCCTGGGGAGAAGGATGTCGTCGATCTTAGCCCGCATATCGAGCGTCTCGCCCCTCTCTACGCCCGGCTTGGGGTGGAATGGAACGGCGAGGTCCCCGAGGTCCCAAACTTCGACGAACAACTTGACGCACTTCTCATGGCGGCGCCTCCGATCATCAGTTTCGTGATGGGGCTTCCGCCGGCATGGGCGATCGAACGTGCCAAGAGCCAGGGGATTCTACTGATTGGCACGGCCACGACCGTTGCTGAAGCCCGGTCCATAGAAGCAGCAGGGCTCGACGCCCTAGTGGCGTCAGGCAGCGATGCCGGCGGGCACCGAGGGGCTTTTCTTCGCCCCGCACCCGAATCATTGGTAGGCACATTTTCGCTCATCCCCCAAACAGTGGACGCCGTCCAGATACCCGTGATCGCTGCCGGCGGGATCGCAGATCGACGAGGCATCCTTGCCGCCCGCGCGCTGGGGGCGGACGGTGTGCAGATTGGCACCGGATTCCTGGCCACCACCGAGTCCGGCGCCAGTGCCGTGCACCGGGAAAAGTTAGCCAGTCCCGACGCGGAGACAACAGTCCTGACTCGCCTCTTCTCGGGACGACACGCCCGCGGGATCGTCAATGCCCTCATTCGAGATCTCGCATCAGAAGAAGGCCGTGTACCTCACTACCCGGTGCAAAACGCGTTGATGCAGCCGCTGCGACTAGCAGCCGCCCGGAGCGGCAACAGCGACTACCTCAACCTTTGGGCCGGCCAAGCAGCGCCCCTCGCGCATGCACAATCGGCCGAGAAGTACTTCGACTCCCTTCTATAGACACCGGTTAAAAATTGTCGAAGGAAGGCCAGGCTAGCCGGCCACAGCTCCAGTCGATGTCCAGGTCCACGCGCAGTACTGTCCACCATGGAAGCCCGCCCGTCCCCCAATCGGCGGGCTTCTTGTGCCGCGTCAGTGTCCCAGTTCCATGGAATTGGGACGTGTCAGCGGAGTGGACAGTGGTGGGCGGGAAATTACGAGACTTGGTCAGGCTCACCTCGCCCTTGCGAAGGCTTTCCTTTCGTCCACTCGTAGTCGAAATTTCACGCCTGTACCGTGCCATCGGAAGGTCCGTCGATTCCCCCAATTCTCGGCGGACCTTCTTTAGCCCGCAGTCTCCAAAAAACTCAAACTCCTGATTTCAAGCGGACCTGAATCACGAGGTTACTGACTCACGTATCCTCGCCACATCAACGTCGGGGCCATCATCGAAACATCAGGACACGATCCCCGCGATGTGACCATAAACGTGTTGGCCCGTTTTCTCTCTGACGCGGCTCTGATTTTGCAACATGCCGACGTCCACTGCCTTAGGGCTGGGACACTACCTGCGGGATGACTCAGACCCAGGCAGATGGAGCCAACAGAATATCGAGCAATCAGACGCGTAACCAAGGCGAACAGTTCAAAGAGAGCCATCCCAATTGCCAGTCCCTGCGCCACAAAAAGCTGGATGCACTTTTATAAAAGGTAAGTAGGCTGTCTTTATTTACTGATTTGTATTCTTATGACAACAAATTGACAAAACTAAAGTTGCCCCTATTATTTATGGTGGGGGGAAGCAACTACCGCATTCTGCAACAGCTGCGACCCGCGTATGACGCGGGTCAAGATCTGGCCCGAGCACAAACTCAGGGGGTAGAAGTTGCTTAAAACTCGTCCAAATTCTCATTCGATGCCGGATCAGCGGCCTGCGAAGGGTGGGAAGAGAGCTGTTTCAGCCCTTGCAGCCACGGTTGTGGCCTTGACCGGTCTGATGGCTGGCCCCATTGCTCCGGCACTTGCCGAATCCAACCCCGTTGGGCTGCAGATCCGCGGCAACAACACGTTTAGTCTTTACGCTGAGGCCGGGGAAACCGTTGACGTTAATTTCACGGTTGCCGGACGCTACTCAGGCACGGCAGATGCTGTTGTCACAATTGAACGACCCGGGGCCGCTCCGCTGACCTGTGCCCTCATCACTAACACCTCGCCAGTCGGAACTGCCTGCGACTGGGACGATTTGCCTGTTATCCAGACCGGCGTCTGGTCTGTGACCTACGCCGCCACATCGGGTCCCAGCGCTGCCACCGTGGATTGGAATATCTCTGTCCAAGATGCCGGAACTTCTGTTCCCGGACGCGTCTGGACCGAACGATACGGCGCTACATCCGCCGCAGGGACCGCTTCATTCTCGTTCTGGTACCAGAGCGAATTCGGGGACCAGTACAAGGCCACCTATCTGGACTACAACGGGGTCGACTCGATTTTCGTGGCTGATGCCACGGGTCTCCGTCAGCCCGGCACCTGCGATTCCGTCTACGAGAGCGGACAAATGCCGCTGGGCCCCTGGGGTGACCCGTACACGACGCCCATGCCAGGAGAATGTGGGGATCCGTACAAGATCTTCTTTGCCGCTCCCAGCGCTGACCTTCCGGTAAGCGCCACGAGATGGGACGGAGCCTCTGACTGGATCCTGCCCCCTGTGGTCGATCCGACCATCAGCGCGGGAACCTTCACCCCTGCGAACAACACCGATCAGAGCGGTTCCCTGGCGTTCACCTCCACGAACTTCGCCGGGAACATGAACATCCTGGTCGATGCTAACAACGACGGTGACTTCACCGATCCCGTTGACCGGACCATCCCGTACTACAGTGCCGGCGGCGGCAATAGCTTCGCTTTCGACGGCCTCGACGGCCTGGGTGCGCTGATTCCGTCAACGCAGCCCATCTCCTTCCGCGCCGTCGCGGATCGCACTGGCGAAATCCACTTCGTTAATTCTGACGTCGAAGTACGCGCGGGCGGCATCGAAGTGATCGCCCAGCGCGGCCCGAACGCCGGAAACCCCACCCTCTATTGGAATGACGTTCCCCTTGTGGGAGAAGGCACGCGCTGCTCCACCACGCCCGCACCTGACGGGACCGCCGGAATTGACTCCACCGGCGGCGTCCACTCCTGGGCTGACTGTGTGGGAACCGCCTCGAACAGGAACGACGGCATCAATGGTTCCTGGGGAGACACCCGCAACATCAACGACTGGACCTACCGCCCCATCAACGCCTTTGTCGATGTTGAGGTGGCTGTCCGGGGAAACCTGGCGATCGATAAGACCGTCACCAACACCACCTACCAGGGCCAGGGCAACTGGCTGGTCAACTATGAAATCGGTGTAACCAACCTCGCAGCCGCACCGTCGGAATACTCCCTCGCGGATGAATTCCAGTTCGGCGCCGGGTACACCGTCGTCGGCGCACCGGTCACCGCCAACACCGCACCCTCCGGCATCGTCACGAACGCTGCCTTCGATGGAGCGGCTGATCAGCTCATCGCACCGGCTGCTGCAGGGGATCCGCTGGTCCCCATCGCGGCCAGCGCCACCCACACCTACACCGTGGCCGTCACTGTCAACGCACCGGGCATTTCCTCCATTGAGGCCGGGGACTGCACCCTCGGGACCGGCGAAACAGGCACCGGCTTCCGCAACGAAGCCTCCGCAACAGGGGCAGCCGAGGACACAGTCTCCGATACTGACTGTGCCTCACCGGGCAGGCCCGTCGTGACCCAAACCAAGGAAGTCATTGGAGTTCCCAGCCAGGACGCCGCCACGGGTGACTGGTTCATCAACTACCGCATCACCGAAACCGCAACGGGCGACGGAGCTACCTCCTACACCCTGAACGACGCGCTGGCCTATGGCGCAGGGATCACTGTCAACTCTGCCGTTGCCAGCGCAGACCCGGCAAGCGGCGCCCCGGACCCGTCCCAGACCTGGAACGGCGCGTCCGACACCACCCTGGTCACCGACGCGGAGATCTTCGGCGGAGACACCCACTCCTACGTCGTCGCCGTCAGGGCAACAGTTCCGGACGGAACCGCCACCACCCCGTCCGCCGCGAACTGTGACCTTGAGACGGGCGAAACCGGAACAGGGTTCCTCAACGCAGCGACTGTCTCCCAGCAGGGGGCAGAAGATGAGACCGACACCGCCTGTGGAGAGCCCGCAGCAGTGTCAATCACCAAGGCTGTAGTCGGGACACCGACAGTCAACGCTGACGGAACTACCACCGTCAACTACGACATCACCGTCACCAATGCGGGACCGGGCAACGCAGAATACGACCTGGACGACTCCCTGCACTTCGGGGCAGGGATCACCGTAAAGTCAGCAACAGCGACCAACACGGCCCCGGGAAACATCTCAACGAACACGGGCTGGAACGGCACCTCGACCTCCCTGATCGCTGAGAACGTCGTCTCCGAAGGTTCATCCGACGGCACACCGGTCACGCACGTGTACCGGGTTACCGTCATCGCCACGGTGCCGCCGGCACAGGCTTCTGCCGCGGCAGACTGCACCCTGGATGCAGGTGAAACCGGGACAGGTCTGCTCAACACTGCTACGCTCACCAGCGACCGCGGCACCGGTGCAGCATCTGCCTGCGCCGACGCACCCAAGATCACCATCACTCCTGCAGGGGCACCCCTTGCAAATACAAGTGGATCACTTGCAAACACGGGCATGGATGCAGGACCGCTCGCCCTGGGCGCGCTGGCTCTGTTCCTGCTCGGCGGAGCGGCCATCACCACGGCAAAAATCCGCCGCCGCCAAAACTGAACACAGGCCCCTAAGAACTAGGAGCTGAACCGAAACAGCGCCCGGACGCGGATCAATTCCGCCGCCCCGGGCGCTGTTTCGCTACCGCGCGCAGAAGCGGCCCACAAAAGACTCCCGGCCCCCGCGCCGGGAACACAAAGCGGCGACCGGATGACGTCCCCCGACAATCCCGGTCGCCGCTGGAGAAGCCAGGACATGGCCTCGTTGCGGGAGGTGAAAAACCGAGTGGGACACGGGAGTGTTCGCCGTGCCATGGCGAAGTTGGCAATGACACGAGAACTGTCCCCGGTTTCCACACAAGGGGGACTGTCCGATAAACGGTGTGTGGATCCGGCCGGTTTTCATTAGTGAGTGGTTCTTTCGAACCGACCGGCGAAGGTAATCGCGAACGCGTTCACGCAGGCTTCCACCTCATCACCCAGCGTGCCCGACCGCCGCCGGTCGGATCAAGAGACCTGGTGACCAGATACAGGCATTTCAGGGCAGCGGCCTCGTTCGGAAAGTGCCCGCGGGCCCTCACAGCCCTCCGGTAGCGGGCATTGATCGACTCGATCGCGTTCGTTGTGCAGATCACCCGCCGGATCTCCACGTCGTACTCCAGGAACGGCACGAATTCCGCCCAGGAGGACTCCCAGAGCCGCACGATTGCCGGATATCGCTGACCCCACTCGGCCGTGAACTCGGCGAACCGGTCCTTCGCCGCTTGCTCGGACGGGGCCGTGTAGACCGGCTTGAGCGCCTTGACGATGCCGTCGCGGTGCTGGCGTCCGGCGTAGCGGAAGCTGTTGCGGATCAGGTGCACGATGCACTGCTGCACCACCGTTCGCTCCCACGTGGTCGTGATCGCCTCAGGCAGGCCCTTGAGCCCATCGCAGACAGCGATCAACACATCTTCAACGCCCCGGTTCTTCAGCTCGGAGAATACCTGCAGCCAGAACCGGGCACCCTCGCCACCGTCGCCGGCCCAGATGCCCAGAATCTCCCGCTCCCCGTTCACGGTGACGCCCATAACGACGTAGAACGGGGTGTTGCGCACCTGCCCGTCACGGACCTTGACCACGACCGCGTCAACGAACAGCACCGGATAGATCGGATCCAAAGGCCGGGCCGACCATTCGCCCGGTTCCCCTGCGACTTTCTTCGTGATGCGGCTGATGGTGTCTTTGGAAACTCTGGCCCCGTAGACCTCCTCGAAGTGCGGCGGCGATTTCCCCGGTGGTCAGGCCCCGGGCGGAGAGCGAGAGGACGATCTCATCGATCCCGTCCAGACGCCGTTTCCGTTTGGGCACGATCACCGGCTCGAACGAGCCGTCCCGATCCCGGGGCACCTCAATCTCGACCGGGCCGATCTCGGTCAGCACGGTCTTTGACCTGGTGCCGTTGCGCATGTTGGCTGCGATCGGCCTCTGGCCATGCTCGTGCCCGAGGTGCTCGGTCAGTTCCGCTTCCAGCGCGGTCTCCAGCACATTCCTCGTGAGCTGGTTCAGCAGCCCGCCCGGGCCTACCAGGCTCACGCCCTGTTCCTTGGCCAGCGCGAGCAACCGCTCCGCAAGCTCCTTCTGATCGATGATCTCTCCCGTCACAGGATCGATCATCACCCCTGCCATCTCGGTCGTGGACTCTGACACGGCCATCTCCTTTCGGATCAGGCCAGACCCCACACACCGTTATTCAGACAGTCCCTCCCGCAACGGCAATTTTCCGGGATTACGAGAATATGGCGACGAGTAATGGCTGTGTCAAGCATGCGAGGTACCTGGCGAGCAGTTGCAGGCAGCCTTTGCCGAAGCAGTCGTCGGGGTTAGGGTTTCGTGAGGTGCCGGTAGATGGTGGGTCGGATGACGCCGAATTCCTGGGCGATGTGCGCGACGGTGTGGGCGCGTTTACCGTCTGGGCCCTTTTCTTCATACATTTCCCGGGCGAGTTTGACCTGACGGGGCCCGGGTTTTGGTTTCTGTCCCCCGGTGCGGCCGCGCGGGGGCAGCGGCTAGCCCGTCACGTGTTCGTTCGGACATCAGGGAGTGCTCGAACTCGGCGATTGAACCGAGGATCTGGAAGAACAACCGACCGAGTCTGGCAGGCACAGGAACCGTGAGGTAAAGAGGCTCTTGGGGCTCCCGGCCGGGTGACGGGCGGTGACAACCACAAGCTGCAGGGCGGCGGTTATGCACCACTTGGTAGCCGTAGGCCCGCGTGACGCTATCACGGCAAGTCTCGGTTTCGTCCGGGCTGAATCCTTGGGTCTTTGCCGGAGATACGTTGCACGAGCTTGGCAAAGAGTCCTGTCGTTGCGGTTAAGATTCGGACCGCTCTGGTTCTGTTAGGTCAATGTCCCGGTGTCCGCTGGCCATGAGTGCGATTTCAATTTCAAGCGCTGTGTCAGGACTTTCCTGAACTTGGGCGGCATTGCTTTCGAGGTGTTCGAAATAAGCCTTTGAGCGGGTCCTGACCGGCCCATCCTCTTTGATCTTCAATCCGCCGATTTTCGACGAAAGAAGAACAGACTGCCTGAATTCTTCACCCATTGCATCAATGGAATCCTCGTACAACAGGAGGTCCGAGAGGATGGGCAGGCGCAGTTTGTTGTTGGCATTCCATGCACCCCATAGCCGGTGCCGGCCGTTACCCAGGATGTCATCCCAAGGATCAGCAGGGGGCGCTTCCGCGTTTGTAAACCAAGACCTGACGATCTTACGTTCCGAAGCAGTCAAGGAGAATCCATCAGGAACCGATAGCTCGAAGACGGGTTCCGCCTTCGTCTTCAACAGCTCGGTAGTTTTTCAGGAGCAACTGTAGGCCCAGCTCATGGACAATCTCACCGATGACGTTCCAACGAATAGAGTTTCTGGCGTCGTGTCGCTGCTTGCCGTCTTCAACATCCGGATCGACCAGCCACGGCATTTCAGAGCTGGCGGCGAACCAGAACCGCTCAGGGTGCGAGAGCTGGACTTTGATCTGTGGCGTCTGGTCAACGGGTGCAGTGGTCATGGCGCGCAGTCTAACCTCGATGACGCGCTACCCAGGGGACTTCAGCGAGACACGTAGTGTCCGTGCCATTTATCATCTGCTGGGCGGCGGACGTTTTCTGCAGTCACCCAGCAGTTGCAGTGTTGAAGGTTGTCATCTGACCATGCCACGGCAACGTACTGATCTGTCCAGTGTCGGACCGAACACCAAGGCGTCAGCGGCACAGCCTATTGGCGGACGCAAAAATCGGGGCCCATGCGAGTATGGATGGTCGAATACACGCCGGGTTACCTGGCCGATCACTGGTGCGTAAAAGGCCACGTCCTACTGTGCACGGCTGGGCGAGCTCCACACCGAACTGGAGGACGGCCGCACGTTCGTGCTCGAGGCTGGCATGAGCTATCAGGTAGCCGACGACGCCAAGCCCCACCGCTCCGTCCACCGCAACCGGCGCCACCCTCTTCATTGTCGACTGAGTAACACGCCTAAGAGCGCGGATCAATCGGGAGCGATCCCGCGTTCTTGCGTGCTAATCGCCCGGTTGTATTGACCACTACGATTGGTGTCGCGGCTGGGGTTATCTTCTAATGCTTAGGTGGTCGTCTTTGTAAGGTGGCCGACGGTTCAGGCGCGTGAGAGCAGGGCTTCTCCGAGTTCGCCCCGCTGGTAAAAGACCTCACGGCCGGAGCGCAGCGATTCCGCGAGGCCGCTTCCCGAGAGCACCCTGAGATGACCGCTCACGGTCCCTGCCGCGAGGTCCAGGGCGCAGGCGAGCTGCGTCGTTGTCATCGGGACGTCCAGCTGAGCGAGGATCTGCGCTCGGGTGCGCCCAAGCAGGGCGGACACGGGGGATTCCGAGGTTTCCCGCACCGTATCCCAAAGGCGCCCGACGCCGCGCGGGGCATAGGTGATGGAGGGGACGAAGGGTTGTACATTCAAAACCAGCGTGTCCGGCCAGACGAAGGCGTTCGGGACCAGTATGAGGCCATGTCCGGGGTCCGGGACGTTGTTGGTGGAGCAGGAGCAGCGGCGTCGCACAATTTCTAGGCCAGTGCTGGTGGGCCGCACGCTGGGATGCAGGGTCTTGAAGACCTCTTGGATGCCGTTCCGGGCCAGCTGTTCCAGCCTGGCATCGACGTCGGCCAACAGCACCGAGCGCAGCCGGGGCCAGAAAGGCTCGACGGCGGTGGCCCAGTACCATTCGAGGGCTGCGAGGATCCGGGAGACTGCGGTGTCGAGGTCGTTCAGGAGCTCGTCGATGGTGAGGCGGGAGGGGCTTTCGGCCGTCCGATCCGCTAGACGGCGGAGATCACGTTCCCAGAATTCCGTCGGGACGGCCCGGATGGCCTCTAACGACTCCCCGAAACTGTCCTGCCGTTGTTGAGTCGGAGTCAGCGAGTCAGCGATGTATCCGTTCGGCAGCACGAGCGCTGTGAGGATGCTGAGGTGCTCCTGCGCCCGTGAGTCCGAAGATGCCGCGATACGCTCCTTCGCCATTCTGATCCACGGCCGATGGAGAGGGGTTCCCTTCTGCAGCGCTCTAATGCTCGCGACAGTTTCCCAGAGGGGCGAGATTAGGAAACGGACCTTCGTAAGGTCCTCAGTGCCGAGCGCGATTTGCATGTCATCACTGTATTCTCCGGGCCGGGATGCGCCACGATTCGAGCTGGACCGAATCGTGGCCTGAATCCCAGGAACGGCTCACGCTTGGGACATGAGCACAAACACCCGCACCGCGTCCCTTGTCCCTGCCGGCCGCCGTCTCTCCGCCCCGGTCCAATCAGGGAATCGTCTCGCCGCCCGTGTGCAGGGTCCCTGCGCGGGACTGCTGCGGAAGATCGGTGCTTTCCTACTCTCCATCCTTCGCGAGGCCGTCCTTATGGATGCCCGTCTCCGGGAGCACCGCGAGCACGACCGGGTGGAGTTCCAGCGAGCCGGCGGGAACATCCGTTACTTCTGAGCATTCCGGTGCCCTCGGTACGCAACTTCTTCACGTCGTGGCCAGAAAGGAAGCTAGAGCAGAAATTTGGGGAATGATGAAATTTACAGAGCTTCAGCAATATCTAGGAATGCCGCCGCAAAACATCGATTTCGATAAATTCCTCCCCGCGCACAACATTTCCGGGCGCCCAAAATTCCGGGAAAGTCCGGTCGAGTCGATCGATCTTCCCGAAAAAGGGATCTCACTCGTTTTCAAGGAAAGCTCAGCTTTCAAAAACACTGGGGGCCGACGAAGGAAGATGGCGAAATGATCTTTGCCTCGCTGCAAGTGTTTAACAAGGGAGGCGATGTCGGCTTCTCGCGCTACGCCATTTATTGCCCTAGGGCCTGAACTTTGAAAGTACCTTGGGGGACGCCTTTGCCAGATTTGGTGAAGCAACGTTCGATCATGTATCCGGGCCCAATCATGTGTATCTCTGGTACAACTTCCAGCAGGCGGGATGGACGTTTGCGGTCTGTTTTCTCCCCGGCGAGAAAGGCGTTTCATTTTTCTCAGCTTGGAAAAAGCAAAACTCAGGCCCCCGAGGACGAGGAAGCTAAATTTTTCCACGAGGGTTTGATTCGTGCCCCGCAGTGCTCTGAAACCAATCCAATCTGGCTGCATCTGCAACAACACGTCACGCTCCAGACACTACCGACTGCAGCCTTACGTTCCCCACGAATCGCATAGAAATCCTTCACTTCAGTCAGGCGGCACGACCCGGGAACGCAGGCAAGGACCTCGGCATCCCTAGGAGTTGCCCAAGATAACGGCGGCCGAGCTGCAAGCCGCGAAGCTCCCCTGATGACAGCAGGGCATAGATCGTGGGCATGCCCACGATCAGGATTTCTTTGACCTGGGAGAGCGTCAGAAAACGCGGGAACCTCGGCTTTTCCGGTTCCAGTGCCGGCATCTCTTCGATGTCCTTGCTCCACTGCGCCATGGCTATTAGTCATCGTTCCGGTGTTGAAGTTCTTCGCGGGTGTGCCGGCCACGGCGGAGGGCACCGTCGCGGACCCCCGGCAGTTTTTACCACCGTTGTACTTGCGCTGAAGCCGCTTCACTTCCCGCAGTGTCGCCGCTTCGATCAGGTCTGTAATGGACGCGTACCCTTCGAGGTGGCCGGCTTCCTGCGCAACTGCCCTCACCTGGTCTGCGTCCGTTTCAGTAAAGTACGGCGAGAAGGACTTGTTCTTCCTAGGCACCGGCACGGGGGTCCGCCGGCCACGGGTAGAGGCTGTCCAGGTACCCACCGCCGATGCTCATAGAGCCATCGGCGTTCGTGCGGATATCCGAGTGCTCGTGGCTGCCGCCGGCATGGGCGATAGCGGTCAGTACCAGTGCCAGGTTCCGCCTGTCTAAGCCAGGAACGACTCACCCAGGACAACCAGAACGTTCTCGGCCAGCGACGCCGCCAGCATCAATAACGGCGTTCACCTCCCGACATCCCGTCAAGGTGTTCGGGGATGGACTCGAAGTCGATCCACGCTAAAGACCCTTTCCAATACTTCCATCAGGGCGCATTGAAGACGGGGCTATTATGACTCGACGTCACGTCTCTCTATCGGAAGCGTTGGTGGAACCGTCACAACCGTCATCGAGAACGCCCAACTACATTAGGAATTTGCAGTACTTAACTCCCAAATGAGAGCCAAAGACCAATCTGCTAATGAAGGTGCAGAAATAATGAGAATCAGGTACGACGCTTCGGTCGACGCAGCCTACATCTATCTCGCCGATGAAATCTGGCTCGGCAACGCGGCCAAGACCTACCCATGCGACCCCATTGAAGTCGACGGAATGATCAACCTCGACTTCAACTCGGAGGGAAGACTGATAGGTATTCAAGTTCTGTCGGCCTCCGCCAAACTGCCACCCGAGTTGCTCAAACTGGCCGAGAAGAGGCAATCTCCCTAATCTAAGGGCTCATACAACGTTCTGGATGCCTCGGAAACCGGCCAACTCACGACGTCGGTAGCGTCCGATTACCAGCGCGTGGCCCAGCGTCCTGGTCAGCAAGGACATGCTCACGCTCAGGGTCGCCGCGATCTCTTCGAGCTTCTTCCCCTGACTCCTAAGGTCCATCGCGGCCGCCAGCTTGGCCGGCGTCATCACGGGTGGCGGCCCGCCCGATCCACCCTCGCCTTGGCCGCTGCAAGGCCTGCCCTCGTCCTCTCCGATAGCCGGGAACGCTCGACTCCGCTAGGGAAGCGAACATGTTGAAGATCAATTTTCCGTGCGCACTTGTCGTGTCCAGCCAAGGTTCCGCTAGCGAACGGAATGCTATCGCCCGCCGCCCCAGAGCGGTAACGATGTCAGAGGGTCAGCCGTGCTCCGCCCAAGCCTGGTCAGATCGGCGACAACCAGGACGTTCCCCGGCTGAAGATGCTCCAAACAGTCCTGCCACCTCGCCCTCGCCTGCGTCGCATTCGAGGCACGCTCCATGAACACCTTGATAGCGCCAGCATTCACAAGGGCATCAACTTGGGCATCGAGGGACTGCCAACGAGTGCTGGCCCGGGCATAACCAATGACGTTAGGACTCACAGAACCAGCATTCTCTTCAACACCAAAAAACACGGTAATACTGGAAAAGGTCTTGAGCCGGCGTGACTCAGCAAAAAACTGACGTGCCTGGCGGCACTGTCTTACCGACGATCTGTTCGCCGGCTCAAGGTCCGTCAAAGGGGTGTTGAGCCAGGCGGACATGACTTCATAGGAGCCTGATTCGACCAGTCCCATTACCGTTTTGTCTGCCCACCTGGCCCGCGCCCCATTCATGAGCCATTGATCTCGACTGAAGGGGCAACTTCCATCTTGGCAAGCGAAACAACGAATGTCATCGCCGGTATCGACACCCACGCCGACACACACCATGTGGCCATCATCAACGAATTCGGTAAGCCCATCGCGGACAGGGAATTCCTGGCCGTAGGGTCCGGATACCGCAAGATCGTGGACTTCATCACCAGCCACGGCACGGTCACCGCCGTGGGCGTCGAAGGAACAGGCTCATACGGGGCCGAAATCGCCAGGAGCTTGCGCGGTGAGGGTCTTTGTGTGCTGGAGGTGAACCGCCCGAACCGGGCGGCGCGCCGGCTGAAGGGCAAATCCGATCCTTTGGACGCCTACCAGGCGGCCCAATCGGTACTTGACGGTCGCGCCACATCGGTCCCCAAGGCCAAGGACGGTCCCGTTGAATGCCTGCGAATCCTGCGTGCCGGGCGCACGTCGGCAGTGAAGGCCCGGACCGCGGCCATCAATCAGATCAAGGGTCTGCTCGTTTCAGCCCCGGACAGACTCCGGGCAAAATACCGGGGGCTCGGAACCTCAGCGATGATCACGGCCCTACAGCGCACCAGACCCTCGGGCCACATGGCTGACCCCGAGTACGTGTGCCTGCTGACGTTGAAAGCCCTGGCCACTCGTTGCCAGTCCCTCGCGGCAGAAATCGCCACCGCCGACGCCGCCCTGAAGGAAATCCTCGACACTTACGCGCCGATGCTATGTGACCTTCCAGGAGTAGGAACGGAAGTAGCCAGCCAGCTCCTGGTCACCGTCGGCGACAACCCCGACCGCATAGAAAACGAGGCCCAATTCGCGGCCCTTGTCGGGGTCGCACCCATACCCGCATCCTCCGGCAAAACCACCCGTCACCGGCTCAGCAGAGGCGGCGATCGCAACGCCAACCACGCCCTCTATCAGGTCGTTCTGGTCCGTATGGCATCCTGCCAACGAACCAAAGATTATGTGGTCAAACGCACCACGGAGGGCAAGAGCAAACGGGAAATCATGCGCTGCCTCAAACGCTACGCGGCACGGGAAATCTACCGCCAAATCACCAACCCTCGGGCGGCTCCCGACAACTCGGATCTTCACCAAATGCGCACCACACTGGGTTGCACCATCACGACCGCAGCCCGCGAACTTGGCCAATGGCCTTCAAAAATATCTCTTCTGGAACGGGGACTCCTCCGAAACGACACCCTAGCCACGAACTACCGCCAATGGCTGACCGAGCAACCAGCCAAAATCCGATCTGATGATTGAAGTGCAGTACCGTATCCCGAAGTTTCGCCGTCGTAATTGCGGGCCGCATGGCAGGCAAGAGTCTCACTTGGTACAGCGTGCTCAGTCGTGCTGTTGGCGTACTAAGCCGAAGGGAACTGCAGGATGCGCCCGAACGATGTAGCGACCGGCGCCGATGCGTGTAATTAGGACTCCTATCCCATAGTGCATGGCGGCTTCGGCAACTTCAGCGATAGCGTCCTTGAGAGCCTGATCCACCTCCCCCTCTTTCGTCACGCTGATTTCCAGCATCCCTGGGGGAAAGGGACGCGTGCCTTCAACCGGCGGGATCATATGCCTGCCGACCGATCATCGTCGGCGCGCCGAGTAGAGCTCCGAGGTCGGACTAGGCGTCGTTCACCACGGATGAGGTCTGTTTCGATACTCGAATCGTGGCTCCGCGACGTGGCTGCAGAACATCCCGGATCCCCGATTTCTCTGACGGCCACTGGAGCACCGTGGACGTTTCTGGCGAGTTCGCGAAGTGGTGCCTGTCCGGTCGTTGCGGGATCGCCGTCCGTCGATTCCAAATCGCACGCCGCCGTCGGGCGCCTCAGCGATCGACGGGTAAGCGAGGTCAGATAATCCATGCTGTGGTGTCAGCCGGTAGCTTCCCCTCAGCTAGCGGGCTGCTGCTGATGAGTACGGTCCCGGCAGGAAGCGGTACAGGTTCAGGGGCGAAATTGGTGACAGAATGCCATCCGTTGGGCCGCACAAAGTGCAAAACCTGTGCGTTCGGCTCATCGACCCACTTGAGTTGTTCGTCCGACTGGAGACTGCGGCGTAAGGCCAGCGCCTCCCGATACAGGCCTAAGGTGGAGCCGTCCTGCTCCTCCTGGACGGCGACGGCGTACGAGCTGAACCACGCAGGCTGGGGCAAGTGTGCTGCGGTCGCCCCGAAGCCGAGCGCGACACCTTCGGCTGTCCAGGGCAGTGGGACCCGGCAGCCGTCACGGCCTATCTCGCTGCCAGGGTTGCGGAAGAACGTGGGGTCCTGGCGGTCTGTATCTGGTATCTCAACTACTTCATGAAGGCCAAGCTCCTCGCCTTGGTACAGATACGAAGATCCGGGCAGTGCGAGCATCAGCAGGGATGCCGCCCGTGCCCTGCGCGTGCCCAACTCCCGGTCCAGGACCGGCTCCGTACCGCCGCTCATCAGCCATGCATGGGCGGGCCCGTTTCGTCCTGGGCCCTTGGGCAGCCCATACCTGGTGGCATGCCGGACGACGTCGTGGTTGGAAAACACCCAGGTCGAAGGTGCTCCGGTGACTTCTGACTCAGCCAGGTTGCGCGTGATGATCTCCCGGAACTGACCGGCGTCATAGGCAGACTGCAGCAAGTCGAAGTTGAAGGCCTGTCCCAGGCCCTCCGCTCTGGCGTAGCGACCACGGCGGTCCGCATGGACCCAGGCTTCGGCCACTGCAGTGCGGGGAGGATCGTATTCGTTGAAGAGAGCCCGCCATCCTGCATAGATTTCGTGGACTTCGTCGCGGTCCCAGAAGGGGTGGGTCCCGTCGGTCGTTTCGTCTTCCGCCGGCATATCTGCCCAGGCCGGCAATGGTTCGCGGAGGTCCTTCATCAAGGCGTGGGCCACGTCGATGCGGAAACCATCCACGCCCCTGTCCGACCAGAAGCGCAAGGTTTTCAGAAAGTCCTGACGCACCTCTGGGTTTTCCCAGTTGAAGTCCGGCTGCTCCGTCGCAAACAGATGCAGGTACCACTGACCAGATGTCCCATCAGGTTCAGTAACCCGGTCCCAGGCCGGTCCGCCGAACACCGACTCCCAGTCCGATGGCGGCAACTCGCCGTTCGTGCCCTTACCGTCGCGGAAGATATACCGCTCCCGTGCAGCCGAGCCCTTCGGAGACGCTAGGGCCTCTCTGAACCATGCGTGGCGGTTGGAGGAGTGGTTGGGAACGATGTCGACGATCAGCTTGATGCCGGCATCATGCAGAGCGCTCACCATCTCATCAAAGTCATCCAGCGTGCCCAGCCTGCGGTCAACATTTCGGTAGTCATCGACGTCGTACCCTCCGTCTGCCAGGGCCGACGGGTAAAACGGGCTGAGCCAAACGGCGTCGATTCCGAGCCGTTGCAGATACGGCACCTTGGCAGTGATGCCCCTGATATCCCCCAGGCCGTCGCCATTGGAGTCTGAAAAGCTGCGGGGATAGATCTGATAGACGGCGGCCTGGCGCCACCACGTCGCGTCCTGAACTGGGTGCGCCGTGACAAGGGTTTGGGATGGGATTGTCATGAGGGGTTTTCCTGTTCTGCCAAACGATCTGCGTACAGGCGGAAAGTCTGATTTGCGGGCGGTCATCGAGGCGCGCCTAAAGGACGTGTGCCCCTCGCTTGGTGTTGTTGTCTAACGAATCGCTTGGCGTTGCTGTTTAAGGAGTTGGGGGGTTGGCTAAGGGTCCTCCGCCATCGCGCAGCACCAGCCGTGGAGGAAGGAGAATATGCTGGGGTGCCTTCGTTTGGTTCGCGGGGCCGTCGAGGATTGTTCGCATGATCTCGACTACCTTCTCGGCCACTTCTTCCACGGGCTGGGAGATGCTGCTCATGCCCACTGCGGCAGCGACCGGGGTGTCGTCAAAGCCGATAACGGCCGGGGATTTGTCCGGGAATGTGGCTCTGAGTTGTTCCGACGCCCCGAGCGCGAGGGAGTCGCTGGCACAGACAATGGCGGTGGCGCCGTTCCTATGTAGGGTCAGGGCTCCGGCTGCACCCTCGCGGATCCTGTCGGGGACGCCCACGGACAACAGCTCAAGCTCTGCTGGCTCTAGATGCGGGGAGAGCGCTGCTTTCCAGCCTTCCTTGCGGTCGCGTCCGAGTTCATAACCTGTTGGACGGGCGCGTGCGAGGTCTTTGCCCTCGGGCCAGCCGAGAAAGCCTATGCGTCGGTGGCCTTGAGTGAGCAGGTAGTGGGTGGCTTCGGCGGTTCCGACCCGGCCGTCGACGTCAACCCAGGAGTGGGGGCAGCTGTCATTGTCAGCTGCCCAAGGTCGCCCGAAAGTGACAAAGGGGACTCCCCTGTCCATCAGCCAGCTCGTGCGTGGGTCGTCCTGCCGAGTGTCGGCGACAATGAAGCCGTCAAGTTCGGCGGTCTCCAGAAGCTCCTCATAGGCTTCGATCTCGGCGTCGTCGTTTGCAACGGCAAATACCGTGACACGGTAGCCGTGCTCATACAGTCTCTCCGTGAGGGCATGAAGGAATCGATCCATAATGGCTGTATTGATGCCGTCGGGGGACGGAAAGAGCCGGTAGCCAAGGTTCCGGGATCGCCGGGTGCGCAGTTGCCGGGCGGCATTGTTTGGCCGGTATCCTGAAGCCGCAATCAGCTCCCTGACCCGTTCCAGGGTAGGAGGACTGACTCGCTCGGGGGCGTTGATGGCGTTGGAAATGGTCTGACGGGACACTCCGAGCTGCCCTGCCAGGCTCGCCAGGGTTGGTCGGGAACCCATGGATCCTCTGCTTCCTTACTGGTTGACGCAATATCTGGGGCGAAACTTGAACGATCAAACCTTGTTTTCTTCAGTGTAGGACGGGCGACCGAGGAAGGCGGGGAGCCTGGGACTGGAGTCTGGATGGCAGACTCCAGTCCAAAAGTGAACATCCCACGGCCCTAGGTAGACGATGCACTCATTCTTTGAGTGCTCCTGCGGTGCTGTTCATGATCTTTTTCTGGAAGATGAAGAACACGATGGCCACCGGGATGGTCATGATGGCTGCCGCCGCCAGTTTCAGCGGATATTGAGTCCCGGCACTGAGCGCGCCGGAGGAGAGCTGGGCCACGCCCTTGGTGATCGTCGTTAGCTCCGGGCTCTGGGCAGAGATAACAAAGTGGCTCAGCTCGTTCCAGGAACCTTGGAACGAGAGAATGACGATTGTCATCACGGCCGGCATGGACATGGGCAGCACCACGGACCAGAACGTCCGGAACGTCCCGGCGCCGTCAATCCTTGCTTGTTCCTCGACGCTGGCCGGAATGGACTCGAAGAAATTCTTCATGATGAACACACCGGCCGCGTCTGCCATCAGCGGGATGATCATGCCCGCGTAGGAGTCGTAGAGTCCGAGCTGGTTGATCACCAGGAATTTCGGGATGAGCAGAACGACTCCTGGGACTGCCATGACAGCAACGATTGCGGCGAAGATGACAGCCCTTCCGCGGAAGGGGATCCGAGCCAGGGCATATCCGGCGAGCAGGCAAAAGAACACCCGTCCGCAGGTAACGAAGATTGTCACCACTACGGAGTTTCCAAACCATAAAGGAAAATCCGAATTGAGGAAGAGCCTCTCATACGCCGCAGTGGACCAGGTCGCCGGGACCAGCGAAAGAGGATCGCTGGCCGCGTCGGGTTCGGTCTTGAATGATGTTGCCAGGTTGATTAGGAAAGGAAAGATATAGACGACGGCCAGCGAGACGAGCACCACGTAGGCCAGCCAAATAAATCTTCCTTGTCGCTTCCGGCGGCCCTTGGCCGGCAAAGGGGATGCCGGGCTCGCGGTAGTCGGCGTATCCGATATCAGCGCAGTCACAGTTTTCTCCCCCGGCTCGGTTCTGGATTCATTCGTTTGCGGCGCGGCACGTTAACACGCTCCCGGAGCAACAAGCGCTGGATCAACGTGAAGATGACGATGATGCCGAACAACAGGAACGCGATAGCCGCGCCTTGCCCCCATTGCTGATTGTTGAAGGCGGTGCTGAAGGAAAGGTAGGCGGGGGTCATGGTGGTCTTGGCAGGGCCACCTTCGGTTCCGGTGTAGATCTGGTCGAACACCTGCCAGGTCCCAATCAGCCCGAGAGTGATTACGGTGAAGAGCGTGGGGCGGAGCATGGGCAGGGTTACGTACCAGAAGCGCTGCCAAACACCGGCGCCGTCGAGCATGGCCGCTTCTTCAAGCTCGCCCTGCAGGTTCTGCAGGGCGGCGATAAAGAGCAGCATGAACGTCCCGGAGGTGGTGAAGATCGCCATGAGGATGAAGGCTGTCATGGCAACTGACGGTCCCGAGAGCCAGTCCCACCAGGTCACTCCAAGGAGCGTTTGCGATCCCAGCGCCGCCGGTGCGTCTGTAATACCGACGTTCCTGGCCAGGAGGTGGAAGATCCCGGCAGGTTCCTGGAACCAGTTCGGTCCGATGATCCCGAACAGTGACAGGAACTTGTTTACGGCGCCTGTGGCGTTGAACAGGAACAGCCACAGAACCGTAACTGCCACGGTGCTGGTGACGGACGGGAAGTAGAACGCGGTCCGGAAGAACCCCCGTCCTTTGAGGATCCGGTTGTTGACGAGCATCGCCAGGAACAGTGCCATCACGGTCTGCAGAGGAACAACCAATACTACGTAGTAGAGGTTGTTCCTCAGGGCGGTACCGAAGTCCCTTTCGGCCAGGCCACCGCCGGCGAGGATCGCCTCGAAGTTCCGTGCTCCCACGAACTGCGTGCCGCCGGCGAACGGGCTGCCCCGCCCTGTCCAGTCCGAGACGCTGACCCAGGCGGCCATCAGGACAGGCAGGACCAGGAAGAGTCCGAGAATTACGATCACGGGGGCGGTGAACAGCCAACCGGCCGCGTTCTGGTTACCGCGGATTCCTCTCCGGCTGGTCCCGCTGCTGCGGGTCCTGGTGCTGCGGGTGTTACGTGTCAGGATGCTCACTTTGACAGGGTCGCTGTCATCTCGGTCTGGAGGGAATCCAGGATGGCCTTCGGATCGGAGGTTCGCAGGCTGGCCAGCTTGGCGTCGAAGTCCTTGAGGACGTCGGCAGCACCGGGCTGGGACGGGAGGGTCTGGGCGTATTCCACCCCTGCGATGGAGGCTTCCTGTGCAGGGAACTCCTTCTTGAACCCGGCCTCTGCTGATTTGACTGAGGGCATGACGCCGAAGGCCTTCGCGAACGCCATCTGGGTCGTTGTGCCGGTCAACTGCTCCACCAACGCCTTAGCTGCGGGTTTGTTCTTGCTGTCCGCTGCGATGCCCCAGCAGTTGGTGAACTGCAGGGTGCCTTTGCCCTCGGGACCTGCCGGGAGCTCTACTGTGCGGTATTTGACGTTGGGGAAGTCCTTGGACAGTGCCCCTTCTATCCAGTTGCCTTCGATTGTCATTGCGGAAAGCTGTTTGCCGAAGGCTTCGCCTCCCCAACCAGCGCCCAGGTCAGAGGAGTACTTCACTGCTCCGTCGGTGAGCATTTTTTTGACGAAGGTGAGCGCCTCCACGTTTTCAGCGCTGTTGACCGTGGCTGTCTTGCCGTCGGAGCTGAGGAGAGACCCGCCTGCTTGAGGGAAGAAAGCGGCAACGCGGGCTGTTTCAGGGCTGAAAGCGAGGCCCACGGTATTGCCGGAGGTAAGCTTCTTGGCCGCAGCTTCCAGTTCGTCCCAGGTGGTGGGAATGTCGGCGTCGGTCAGGCCGGCAGCCTGCCAGAGGTCAGTGTTAATCACGAGGGACAGCGTCGAGGAGTCCTTGGGGGCGCAATAGAACTTCCCGTCGTAGGTAAAGGCCTTGACCAGGCTCGGCTGGAAGTCATCCTTGTTGGCCAGCGTGTCGGCGTAGGGTTCCACGGAGCCATTGGCCGCGTAGTTGCTCAGCTGGTCCGGGGACAGGTAAAAAACGTCCGCCGGCTTTCCCGAAGCAAAGCCCTGACTCAACTCCTGGACCAAGTCCGAGGCCACCTTGACCGACGCCTCCGTACCTGAAGTCTTGGACCAATCAGCAACGGCAGATTTCACGGCGTTGCCTTCAGCTTCACCGGAAGCACCGATCAGAACGCTGATCGGCCCGGAGCCCGCATCGGATGAGTTTTTGGTTTCGGAACCGGCGAAGCCCGAACCGCAAGCGCTGAGGCCCAGGGCCCCGCTAATGCAAATGGTGATCGCTGCAGCGAGGCGTGAGGCGCGTGGTGTTTTCATTTGTGGGGATCCTCTGTTTCGGGATGCGTCCGTCACTGGGCGCACCGAAGGTGATTGGAGTTTTTCGTATGGTCCAAGGGCTTTTGATCGATCAAGATTTGCTGTAAAACTGTATTTGAACGATCAAATGGGTGTTTCACAATGATGGTTGTGAGTTCCGCCACTGTCAAGACCTGAGACATCAACAGCGAGTGAGCCGGGAAATCCGGGTCTACTCGGCCAGCAATTTTCAACCGCGCACGTGCAGTGCCCGAAAGCAATGTTCCGCGCTTGCGGCCAAGGAGTATCAATGAACAACAACAGGCAGCCCTTCCTCCACGACCTGAATGTCCTTCTGGCCGCCCCGATGCAGGTCTGGTCCGAGCATGACGGGCAGCTGCGGCGCAGTGGCGGAGTCCAGGGCGTTTACTGTGCGGATACCCGGGTGATCGATGAGGCTGTCCTGACTGTCAATGGGGAGGAACCCGAACCTGTGGGCTCCAATTCGGTCCAGGGTTCTGTGGTTTCCTTCCAAGCCCTTATCCGGACCCTGGGAAGTGAGAATCCTGATCCTCTGGTCAGCCTGACCCGTCGCCGCAGCATCCTCACCGATCGCGTAGCTGAGGAAATCATCGTGCACTCCGACCTGAGCAAGGACGTCACAGCGGTGATCGAGATGGAGCTCGGGTCCGACTTTTCACCGTTGGAGTCGGTCAAAGCCGGCGGCCCGGCCCACCCTGTCCAACCCATACTGGATGGCGGGCTGTGGCGTGCATCCGAGCAAGGCGTCAGCTCGTCGATCAGCGCGCCGGGTGCCATGACGGAGCTGAGCAACAGTCAGCTTCGCCTCAAGTGGGAATTGACGATTCCTGCCAGGGGTACCGCAACGGTTGGATGGGAGGTGCAGGCCAAGGACAGTCTTGCCCCGTTCGTTGCGGCTGCCCCATCCACGACTGCGGGGGTCCGCGTCCGTGCCGGTGACCGACGCCTGACCGCACTGGCAGAAAGGGCGTTCTCGGACCTTGAAGGGCTGCGGATGTCCCCTGTTTCTTCACCCAAGGATGTTTTCCTCGCAGCCGGGGCTCCCTGGTTCTTCACCCTGTTTGGACGGGACTCGCTGATCGCTGCCCGAATGCTCCTTCCCGTTGATCCTTCATTGGCAGCCGGGACACTGCGCACCCTCGCAGCCCGTCAAGGCACAAAAAACGACCCTGCGACGGCTGAACAACCAGGCAAAATCCTTCACGAAGTGCGCCGCGGTGAGCTTCGGATGCCCGGGGATGCCAGCAACGGCGAACTCCGACTTCCGCCCGTCTATTACGGAACAGTGGACGCCACGCTGCTCTGGATCTCACTTCTCCACGACGCCTGGAAATGGGGCATGCCGGAGGAGGAAGTCAAGGACCTTATGAGCAACCTGGAAGACGCGTTGCTGTGGCTCCGGGACTGGGCCGACGCCGACGGCGACGGCTTTCTGGAGTACATCGACGAGACAGGGGTCGGACTGGCCAATCAAGGCTGGAAAGACTCCGCGGACTCCATCCGCTGGAACGACGGTTCGCTGGCCACAGGCCCCATCGCACTTGCAGAAGTGCAGGGATATGCCTACCAGGCCGCCACGAACGCAGCCGATCTGCTCGAGGCGTTCGGACTTGACGGCGCTGAAGAATGGCGGGCCTACGCAGCAGACATGGCCATCAACTTCCGCAACGCCTTCTGGTGCAGGGACGAACTCGGGGCCTACCCGGCAATAGCACTGGACGTGGATAAGCGGCCGGTAGACGGAGTCGCGAGCAATATGGGCCACCTGCTGGGTACGGGCATCCTGAATCAGGAGGAAAGCGAGCTGATAGCCCGCCGGATCATGCACCCCACCATGTTCTCCGGTTACGGTGTCCGCACCTTGGATACAGGCAACGGAGCCTACTGGCCCCTTCGCTATCACTCGGGTTCCGTGTGGGCGCATGACACGGCCATGACCCTGGACGGGCTGACAAAGGCCGGCTTTAGTGACGAAGCCGCCCTCCTGGCTACCGGCATGGTGGATGCGGCCGAAATCTTCGACTACCGGCTGCCCGAACTGTTCTCCGGCCACAGCTCAGCGCAGGGCGGACCTCAGCCCTACCCTGCCTCGTGCCGCCCCCAGGCCTGGGCAGCAGCATCTGCGGTTCCCCTGATGCTCGCAACGCTGGGCCTGACGCCTCAAGGACCGGGCCTGTTGCCGGAGGTGACTGCCGCCGTCCCCGTGCCTTTCGGTGCCTGTACCTTCGAAGGGCTTCAAGCAGGAGGCAGAACTTTCACCGTCGACGTCGACCGGCACGGCACAGCCACCGTTATTCCGGCCTAGCGCACATCTTCCCGAGGAGATGTGCATATGGGAGAAATCAGGAGCCGTTGAGATTCACGAATGGCGACGTCGACTGGCACGTCCCTCTGCTCCCGACGGCACACATTCGGCTACTGGGCGCCTTACAAACGCTACCTCCGAAGTGGCGGAAGGTCCTTTGGTACGTTGACGTGTTGCAGGAGCCATACGCGAGTGTTGGTTTGCTGATGGGCATGGATCCTGATGATGTGCCGGCTTTGGTGGATTACGCCAGGGCGGCACTCCGAGTGGGCTACATGGTGGCCGTCACCGAAACGTGAATTCCTTTGCGTCGGCACCGCCTGCACGCACGATGACGGGCACCTGCTGGGCGAGACGGTCTCCGGTCGGCATCCACCCACGGCCCGGCGACACGAGAATCAACATGCCATGGATGTCACCGACAGCCGCGAACCCCTCGCTTGGCGAATTGCCATAAGGCTTGATCCCCCTTACCTCTAAAAGCTCGACGACGGCGAGGACCTCGGGCACCGCCACACCTACCTCGCTCACACAAAGGAGGCCCTCAGGGCCGAAAGGGTCGGTGGTCGGATGCTGCAGCCCGCGCCGCTCGATCAGCTCGAGGACCTGACCATCAGGCCCATCGAAGTACACCGAACGGGAATTCCAGCTCGAGGGCCCCTCAAACTCGACTACTCCGTCTCGTCCAAGCAAGGAGGCCCGTGCCTCGATCCACACCTTTGCCTCCCGGAACGTGCCTGTCGGGATCGTAAAGGCGAGGTGATGGACCCCTTTATACTCGTTCTCCTCAAACACCATTCGCGTGCTCCCAAGCGTTACAGTCACCCGGGTTAAATCACGCACTACATCCAGGCCCAACTCACGCCCATAAAAGCGCTCGATAGTTTCTGCATCTCGTGCTGGGAGTACTACTTCTCTGATGTCCATACCGCCATCAAATAACCTCAAGTCCACTTGAGGTCAAGTTGCCTGCCTGAAAGTCCCCTTGGAAAATTGACAGCTATAGGAGCATCGTCAGAAACCCTCTCACGCAGGCTCTGACCGAGTTAGATACCGAGAACGGGTTCTGACCAAAAGTATCCCTCAAACAGGCCGGGATGCTGTTCGGCAAGCCGAAAAGACTAGTCAGAATTGGTCGT
>NZ_JAPSHJ010000025.1:0-39132 GCF_031179985.1 Arthrobacter sp.
TCGAGGGCCAGGGTGATGATGGTCGCGGCGCGGGAGGGGATGGTTCCGGCAGCGTAGGCGGTGGCGGGTTCTTCCCGGGCGGGCGGGACGGGTTGGCCGGTGATTCCGGTGGAGGGCAGGAGTGCTGCGGCCAGGGCCAGGCGGCGACGTGCTTCGGCGGCGCTGATCCGCAGCCGGGCGCGGAGGAACTCGGCGGTGTTCCGGCACCCGTCCCCACCAGACCAGGCAGACCCGGGACCAGACCGAAGGGGCCAGCAGGCACAGCAGATACGACAGATCCGGAAGTCCCGGAAGACGCGATAAACCCGGCAGCCCCCGCAGACCCGGGGTCCGTCGTTTCCGGGCCCCACCCGGTGGTCCAGCCATGCGTGGAACCGGCTCCCGTGGAAGTTTCAGCGCGGGTGCTTAACGGGGCTGAAGCTTCACGGCTGGCAGGTTCGTGGCGGGTGCAGTCCACGGCAGCGGCGGCGAAGACCTGGAGGTATTCCACGGTGCGGGAGAGTTCCTCGACCTGGCAGGCGAAGTCCGTCGCGTCAGCGAAGCCGGACAGCGCGAGCTCACCGGCCGCCGTCGTCCGTACCGTTCCCAGCAACTCAAGACTGGCCGCCACCGCACCGGACACGCCGCCGCCGGACACACCGTGGCTTGAAACACTATGGTCCGAAGCCAGGGGCGTCGAATCAAACGGTGCGATACTCCGTAAACCTCGAAAGGGCGCCGGATGAGGATCAATAGTGGCGGCACCCAGCTGCCGCTGGCGCATTGCGCCAACTGCTGCAAGTTCCCCCATGGCTTCCATGGAACAACTCTGCCAAAGGGGTGCGACATTTTAGGGGGAAGACACCCAGCACCGTTCCCTGCTAGTGCCGTACGTACGGCACTGTGGGAGGAAAGCTCCGATAACTTTAGGCGGAAGGTTCCGGAACTGCCGCCGACGGCCGCCGGCGGTAAAGCCAGGCCAGCCCCAAAATAGGCAGAAGCAATGGAATGAAGGCGTAACCCCGTCCGAAAAGCGACCACACGGTTTCGTGGGGGAACTGGACGGCATCAAACACGCTCAGTGCACCGACCACCAGGACGCCGACGAGTTCCACGAGGACGGCAGCAACAGAGACCTTGAACCAGGTTCGCCCTGGCTTGGCCAATGAGACTGTAGCAATGACATACACGACGGCGGCAAAAGCTGACAGCAGGTACGCCAGCGGGGCTTCGGAAAACTTGGTGAGGATCTGATAGCCTGCGCGGGCCGTGGCCGATATGGCGAAGACCGCGTAGACGGCAATAAGCAGGCGACCGGGGCCGGTATTGCGCGTATTGCCAGCCGTCTTCCCGGTACCCGTCACAGCGCCTGGAGATTCAGAGGATTGTGCTGCCACGTTTTGGGGTTCCTTCACGTCAGTACCAGATCTGATTCATTCGGGCAGCCATCACCAAGGCCGTGACTCCGACCGCTGCCAGGACAAAGTTGCTCCAGCGGGTGCGTTCGAGGATGGACCAGTAGATTGCGCCGACCGGGAGCATGAGCGCTGTGAGGAGATAGCCCCAGAACTCCCATGCCTCACCTGCAATAGGTTCCCCCGACGACACCCTGATGATTGAGCCGACGAGGTAGACGAGGAGCGCGAGCTCAACTGCCGCAACGGACAGGATGGTGACGTCGTTCGGCCCTTTTCTGAGGATGCCGGCTGTAACGCAGATGATCGAGGAGAGGAGACCGACCACCAGGATGATGTAAAAGTAGGCATCCACAGCTACTTGTCCCTGCCATCAGCGTAGGGCAGCCCGCTTCCTGGCGCGAAGACAAGCACAGGCTTGGCGAAGCTCCCAGCATCCGCCAGCAAGGCAACGAGCGTTCCGTCGGGAGCGAAGGCGGCGGCGGGCTTCTCCACAGTGGCGGCACCCGGTGTCCCTGCTGCTGCCCCTGCGAGTACGCGTCGTCCGAACGAAATTTCAGTGGTTTCAGCCTCGCTCAGCTGCCGGTTGGGCAACAAAGCACGGGCAGCCTCCGAGATTTCCAGTACTTCGAGTTCCTCTGCCAGTTGCTCAAGGGTCCTGGCTTGCTCCAGAGAGTAAGGACCCACGTGCGTCCTGCGCAGCGCAGTCAGGTGCCCGCCAATACCAAGGGCATTTCCGAGATCACGCGCCAGAGCCCGGATATACGTACCTGAAGAGCATTCAACCGTGACGTCGACGTCCACTACCCTGCCGTCGTCGACTGGTCTGATGCTGTGTACATCGAAGCGATGGATGGTTACGGGACGGGCCTTCAGCGTGACCTCTTCACCGGACCGGACACGGGCATAGGCCCGCTCCCCATTGACCTTGATGGCGCTGACACTGCTGGGTATCTGCTGGATTTCTCCGGTAAGGGCGACGACGCCTGCCCGGATGGCTTCCTCGGAAACGTCCACTGCGCTGTGCGTCGCAGTGACTTCGCCTTCAGCGTCGTCAGTCACTGTAGATTCTCCGAGACGGATGGTAGCCGTATAGGTCTTGGACGTTCCGACGATGTACGTCAGGAGCCGCGTCGCCTTGTTGATCCCAACCACCAGCACGCCTGTGGCCATGGGATCCAAGGTCCCTGCATGGCCTACTTTCCGGGTACCGGCGAGCCGCCGCATCCGTCCAACCACATCGTGGCTGGTCCAGCCTTGCGGCTTGTCCACTATTACCAGTCCAGAAAGCACGCCTCCCAGTATATCTTCGCGGCTGCCGCCTCCTGACGCCCGGCAGATCGGAGCAGCAGGGCAAGCCGCAGGCACCGCGTTAGGATGGCTCTCATGCCAGAGCTTGCCGCGCATGTCCGCGACGTTCCCGTCAACCAGATCCGTGAGATCACAGAGGCGGCGTGGCGTACTCCCGGTTCGCTGGTTCTGAGCATCGGCGAACCCGGCTTTGCAGTCCCGCGCCATGTCCTCGAGGCCGGGATGGCGTGCCTGGACCGCGACGAGACGAACTACACACCGAACGCCGGCCTTCCCGTACTCCGCGAAGCGTTCGCCGCCCGGTTCCGGCAGCAGACGGGGGCAGACATCACCGGCGACCGCGTGTACGTCGTGGAAGGGGCACAGCAGGGACTGCATCTGGCCATGAGCCTGCTCCTGGGTCCGGGTGACGAGATCCTGATCCCCAACCCCGGCTATCCCACCTTCGGAATGACCAGCAGCCTGCTGCACGCGGTGCCCGTCCGGTACCCGCTCTATCCCGACCAGCAGTTCCAGCCACGCATCAGTGACATTGAATCTCTGATCTCCTCCAGGACAAAGGTCCTGATGCTCAATTCGCCGTCGAACCCGCTGGGCGCCGTCATTCCCGGTGAGCTGATGGAGCAGCTGGTGGAACTGGCCAGGGTGCATGACCTATGGATCATTTCCGACGAGTGCTACGAAGCGTTCACGTTCGATGTTCCCCACGTGAGTCCGGCCGTTTTTGATGGTACGGAGCCTGGCGAAGCGCGGGTATTCACCTCCCTCACATTGTCAAAGACGTACGGGCTCACTGGTCTGCGGATCGGGGCGCTGGTGTGCCCGCCAGGGCTGGAGAAACGTATGAACAACGTGATGGAGAGCATCGTGTCCTGCGTGGCATCACCGTCGCAGTATGCCGCTGTTGCCGCCCTGACCGGACCCCAGGATTATGTGGCTGAAGCCCGCAATCACTATCGAGCCAACCGTGACGCCGCCTCAGCGGTTTTGGCGGCAAAGGGCATTCCCTTCCTGGATGCACAGGGCGCCTTCTACTTGTGGGCGGACGTATCCCATGTCAGCGGTGGAGACGTCAGGGCCTGGGTGCATCGTTTCCTCGCGGAGGAGGGTGTTTCTTTTGCCCCTGGTACTGCCTTCGGTTCCATCGGAGAGGGGTGGATCCGGATCTCCCTGTGTGGCCAGCCCCAGGATCTGATGGACGGCATCTCGCGCCTCCCCGCCCGCGCCTGACCGCCTACCCACGCGAAGCTGGAGTCTACCTGGCAGCGCCAGCCAGCGCCTTGTCCAGCCAGGCTCGTAGTGCAGGGGCGGGTGCGGCCCCAATCTGCCGGGCTACCACGGTGCCGTTGACGATCACCATAAGAGTGGGAATGGACTGGATCGCAAACCGTGATGACAGGCCAGGTGCCCGATCCACATCCACCTTGACGAGTTTGATCGCGCCTGCCTTCTCCTGCGCAAGCTGATCCAGTACCGGGCTCACCATCCTGCACGGCCCGCACCACTCCGCCCAAAAGTCAATGAGCGCCGGAACGCTCGACCCTTCAGCCACCAGGGCAAAATTTTCGTCACCAGCCACCGCTACCCATGGCAGATCCTGCTTGCAATTGGCACAGCGGGGCCTGCCTGAGGCCACACCAGGAACCCTGTTGGTCTTTCCACAGTGCAGGCATTTGATCAGCTGGGAAGCCATCTGCGTCTCCTGTCCCCCGGTTGTCTCCCGCCCGATGTCCGCGTCACCCAGGCGTCTTCACGAGTCAACTGAGCCGTCAGTAGTCAATACGGTCGCCATGGGCGTGCCACGCCTCGAACGGACGGTTTGACGTCGGGATGGCTGCTTGCCGGACCGGCAGCAGCTCCGGACGGCTTCCGGCGAAGTATTCATAAAACACCGCGTCGTCAAATCCGGCGGCTGCAGCACCGTGCCGGTCCGCGGCAAAGTAGACGCTGTCCATCCTGGCCCAGAGAGCCGAGGCGAGGCACAGCGGGCAAGGCTCGCAGCTGGTGTACAGAACTGATCCGCTCAGGTCAAAGTTTCCGATGCCGGCCGCCGCGTTCCTGATGGCTACAACCTCGGCATGGGCCGTGGGATCGTTGTCCCGGGTCACGCGGTTAACCCCTTCGAACCGCCGACCGTCCGGAGTGACCACCAAGGCCCCGAATGGTCCGCCGCCTTCAGCAACGTTCTGGATCGCAAGGCGAACCGCCATCTCCAGATATTCTGCGGAACCTGAAACGTTCCCTGAGCCGCTCATCCTCTGATCATAGCCAGACCGCGGCGATTTTCCCGTGCCTCCGTGCCATGCATTTACCTAGGGCCAAGCCACCTTTTCCGCAAGCATCGACATCTCCCAAACTGCGGTACTAAACTACTCGCGTTTGGGGGAGACGCCGTGTGGACGGGTCAAAACAAGGGTCTCAATGTACTGGATGCTCGCACCCCGACATTGGAGACAAAAATGAGAAAACAACTACCCTTTGCTGCGGTTCTCACAACCGCGGCTGCACTCCTTATCGCTGCACCAGCCACCCACGCCTCCAAAGATGAAGCGCCTGCCGCACCGACAGTCCGGGCCGACGGCCTGTTCAGTCCCTTGCACATCGGCGACGGTCCAGGGGGCTCCGTCCTTGTGACGGAGCAGTTCCTGGGACAGCTGATTCAAATTGACAAGAATGGCCAACGCACAGTACTCCACGACAACCCGGGCTGGAGCGTCGCGGGCAGCGACCTGGGCGGGGACACCATCTATGTTGCGGAAAGCCAGGGCGCGGGAGGCTTTGATGGTCTTCCCCTTGCGGGACATATCCGTGCCCTGAACCCTGAGGGTACGCAGCGGACCTTCGGGGATCTGGCAGCCCTGGAGACGACGGAGAACGCCGACGGCGGGATCACCTACGGATTCGAAAACCTGCCGGCGGATTGTGCAGCCTTGTTGCCGGAGCATGCGCGGGCATCCTATACAGGCGAAATCGACTCCCATCCCTACGGCATCGACATCTACGGCAGCACCATTTATGTCGCTGATGCAGGAGCCAACAGCGTTGTCTCAGTAGATGCTGATACCGGAGAAACCAAAACCGTTGCGGTCCTTCCGCCTCGGCCTTTCCTTGTGACTGAGGAAGCAGCAGCCGCTTCGGGCCTCCCGGCCTGCGCTGTCGGCCACACGTACTGGTTTGAAGCCGTGCCCACCGACATCGAACTCGGTCTGGACGGCTGGCTGTACGTGACTTCCCTGCCCGGAGGACCGGAAGACCCGGCTCTCGGTGCACGCGGGGCCGTGCTGAAGGTCAATCCGCACGACGGCCGGGTAAAGGTATTCGCTGACGAGATCATGTCTCCGACCGGTATCGACATGGATGAGAAGGGAAACATCTATGTGGCATCCCTCTTCGGGGAAGGCGTTCTGAAGTTCTCCGCCCACTCCGGCAAAGAGCGGGTGGTGCTGAGCGCCATGCTTACGGCCGACGTGGACATCCGGGGCGACACCATCTACGCCTCGGTCAACGCGTTGCCCGGTGAACCCGGTACGCCACCGACAGGTCAAGTGGTTACCCTTTGGCACGGAGACCATTGAGCCCTGCGTTCAGCAGTACAACCGGTTGAGCAACAAATCCAGTTGAGCAGCACGTTTAACTGAGTGTGGCCGGATCCGTCCGGACCCGGCCACACTCTTAAAGAAAGACTTCTACTTGCTGTTGTCTTCGTCGATCTCGTTGTCGCCGCTGAAATCGATGTCCTCGTCGTCGAAGTCGTCCTCATCGATGTCCACGTCGTCCTGCGGAGCATCTGTTTTGTAAGGATCGGCATCGCCGGCATGCTTGGCGTTCTGAGCCAGCTCAGCAACCTCAGCATCGCGCTTCTTGGCTGCCCGGAGCAGCTCCTCAAGGTTGGAGGCGACGACGGGGATCTGATCTGCCACGAACTCGAGGGTGGGCGTCAGCCGGACAGTGATGTTGCGTCCCACCTCCTGGCGCAGGACACCCTTGGCTTTGTCGAGACCCTTTGCAGCGTCCGCCTGTACCACCTGGTCACCGAGGACGGTGTAGTAGATGGTGGCGTGCTGCAGATCGTTGGTGACGCGGGCGTCAGTGACAGTGATGCCCTCAAGCCGGGGATCCTTGACCTTCCGGCCCAAAGCCTCGGCAACAACCACCTTAATCCGCTGCGCCAACTTGGCAGCGCGTGCCGGATCAGCCATGACTTCCTCCTGGAAATAGAAAAATTAGAAAGGGAGGGGCCGCCGGAATAATCCAACGGCCCCGACCCGGGTTACTGCGCTGATTTCTCAGCAAAGAACCTTAGACGCGCGGCTTCTCGCGCATCTCGAAGGTCTCGATGATGTCGCCCTCGTTGATGTCGTTGAACGAACCAAGGCCGATACCACACTCGAAGTCCGTGCGGACCTCAGTGGCGTCATCCTTGAAGCGCTTGAGCGTCTCAACGGTGAGGTTGTCGCCGATGACCTTGCCGTCGCGGCTGATGCGGGCCTTCGTGTTGCGTCGGATAACACCCGAGCGGACGATGGAACCGGCAATGTTGCCGAACTTGGAGGAACGGAACACTTCGCGGACCTCGGCGGTGCCAAGCTGGACCTCTTCGTACTCCGGCTTGAGCATGCCCTTGAGGGCCATCTCGATGTCATCAATTGCTGCGTAGATGACGGAGTAGAAGCGCATGTCCACGCCTTCGCGGTCTGCCAGTTCGGCAACACGCTCGGCAGGCTTGACGTTGAAGCCGATGATGACGGCGCTGTCCACCGTCGCCAGGTTGACGTCGTTCTGCGTGATCGCACCAACACCGCGGTGGATAACACGGAGCTGGACACCCTCGCCGACGTCGATCTTGAGCAGCGCGTCTTCGAGGGCTTCCACGGCACCGGACACGTCACCCTTGAGGATGAGGTTGAGGGTGTCGATCTTGCCTTCGGCGACGGCCTGGTCGAAGTCTTCCAGGCTGATGCGCTTGCGGCGCTTGGCCAGGGCGGCGTTGCGGTCGGCAGCTTCACGCTTCTCTGCGATCTGGCGGGCGGTACGCTCGTCAGCTGTCACGAAGAAGGTGTCTCCGGCTCGCGGCACGTTGGACAGACCCAGCACCTGGACCGGGCGGGACGGGCCAGCCTCAGTCAGTGCAGAACCGTCGTCGTCGAACATTGCACGGACACGGCCATGGGCCGTACCGGCAACGATCGTGTCGCCGACGCGCAGGCTACCGGACTGAACCAGGACAGTTGCCACTGAACCGCGGCCCTTGTCGAGGTTTGCTTCGATCGCGATACCGCGGGCGTCCTTGTTCGGATTGGCGCGCATGTCCAAGGCAGCGTCTGCGGTCAGCAGCACGGCCTCAAGCAGCTCGTCGATGTTCAGGTTCTGACGGGCAGAGACCTCAACGAACATGGTGTCGCCACCGTATTCTTCCGGAACCAGTCCGTACTCGGTCAGCTGGCCGCGGACCTTCTCCGGGTTGGCGCCTTCCTTGTCGATCTTGTTCACAGCCACAACGATCGGCACGTTGGCCGCCTGAGCGTGGTTGAGGGCTTCAACGGTCTGGGGCATAACGCCGTCGTCCGCTGCGACCACCAGGATGGCGATGTCGGTGACCTTCGCACCACGGGCACGCATAGCGGTGAACGCCTCGTGGCCCGGAGTGTCGATGAAGGTGATCTTGCGGTCTTCACCCTCATGGGTGTGCGTGACCTGGTAAGCACCGATGTGCTGCGTGATGCCGCCGTGCTCGCCCGCCATAACGTCGGACTTGCGGATGGCATCGAGCAGGCGGGTTTTACCGTGGTCGACGTGACCCATGACGGTGACAACAGGAGGACGTGCCTCAAGGTCTTCGTCGCCTTCTGCTTCAAGCTCTGCGTCGAAGTCGATATCGAAGGTGCTGAGCAGCTCGCGCTCCTCGTCCTCCGGCGAAACAACCTGCAGCTTGTAGCCCAGTTCTTCACCAAGAAGGGCGAAGGTTTCCTCGTCAAGCGACTGTGTTGCAGTTGCCATCTCGCCGAGGTGGAAGAGCACGGTAACCAACGCGGCGGGGTTCGCCTCGATCTTGTCAGCAAAGTCCGTGATCGAGGACCCACGGCGCAGCCTTACGACTGTGTTGCCATCGCCGCGGGGTACGCTCACGCCACCCAGCGACGGAGCACTCATCTGCTCCAGTTCCTGACGCTTGGCACGCTTCGACTTGCGCTGCTTGCCGCGGCCTGCTCCGCCCTTACCGAAGGCACCCTGGGTGCCACCGCGACCGCGGCCACCCTTGCCGAAGCCTCCGCCAGCGGGAGCTCCGCCACCGGCACCCGGAGCACCACCGGTACCCGGTGCGCCGCCTGGACGGCCCGGACCACGGGCGCCGCCACCGGGACGTCCACCGGCACCAGCCGGTGCGGGACGCTCGGTGCGGTTAGGCATCATGCCCGGCGTGGGCCGGTTTCCACCGGCACCTGCGGGACGCGGACTACCTGAGCCCGGAGCGCCACCTGTGCGGGGAGCACCGGGACGCGCACCGGCTCCGCCGGCGCCACCTGTACGGGGAGCACCCGGACGGGGACCACCTGCACCTGCAGCAGGACGCTGCCCGGCGTGGCCGGGACGGTCGCCTTCAGTGCGGCTGCCACCGGGACGAGGCATGCCCTGTGAGGTTGCGAACGGGTTGTTGCCCGGACGCGGGGGACGTTCGTTGTCGCCGCCGCGACCCCGGGGCATACCCTGGGACGTCGCAAACGGGTTGTTGCCGGGACGGGGACCGCCCGGACGAGGGGCTGAACCACCCTGGCGGGAGGGAGCCGCCGGCGCTGCCGGAGCTTCAGCCTTGGGAGCCGGACGCGCACCGGGCTTGGCGCCCGTGGAAGGCGCGGCTGGTGCAGCCGGAGCTGCAGAGGCTGCTGGAGCCGCCGGAGCTGACGACGCCGGAGCCGGAGCAGCAGGCGCGGCTGCAGCAGGAGCGGGTGCTTCTGCCTTGGCGGCCGGTGCCGGAGCAGCAGGTGCCGGAGCCTTGGAGGCAGCAGGACCAGGCGCAGGCGCAGGCGCCTGGCGTGCAGGTGCCGGGCTGGCAGCAGGCTTGGATGGGGCGGCAGCTTCGGTTGAGGAAGCGGCAGCGCCGGGGAAAGCGTTGCGGAGTTTCCTCACAACGGGTGCCTCAATGGTGGAAGAGGCGGAGCGAACGAATTCGCCCAGTTCCTGCAGTTTGGTTACTGCATCTTTGGAAGTAATACCGAGCTCTTTAGCAAGCTCATGTACGCGGACCTTGGCCACATTTCTCCTGTCTCGGTCCGCACCGAGCCAGGCACGAACCGTCTACTTCTTACTGCGGGCCTCCGCCGCACATACAGCTGGAAGGCCCATTGCAGAGCGCAACAAAGTTGTCATCGTTGCGCACTCATCGCTGGGAACTCATCGGGTTTCCATCAGTTTTCTGACCCGCTTTCAGGTTGGACGGTTGTTGCTGCGGCCACCGGGGTGTCCACGGCTTTCGTGCCTGCCGATATCCGGCGTTCGACTTCGGCGGTTCCGGTTGCCCCGTTAAGAGCACGTCCGAAAGCCCGCCGCTTGATCGCCAGGGCCAGACACTTTTCGCTGGGATGCAGCCATGCACCCCGGCCAGCCATCCGGCGTCGTTCATCCACGATGACGGCGGAAGATCCACTGCCTTCGGCGACGAGCCGGAGTAACTCTGACCGCAACCCCTTCTTTCGGCATCCGATACAGGTTCGCTGGGGCTGATCCTTCAAGCGTTGCGTTTCTGCCACTCTCGAGCATCTTCCTGCCAGTACATAACTGCTGCCTGCGATAATCCGTGGCCACCCGTTGGGCAGCCGGCGACCTACTGCAGGCACACGAACACCGGCCGTTAGGCGCGGTCTTGTCTATTCTAGCCCCACCGGGGCCATTGTCTTGAAACCGCGGCCGGGAAGTGGACGGGAAATACGGAACAGGGCCGGCGGCAAGTACTGCCTCCGGCCCCGTACTGAAACTAATTGTTCCAGTTGTTTACTTGTTCCGGTCGACGGCGGCGTCGGAGACGATATCGATCCGCCATCCGGTGAGTTTGGCGGCGAGGCGTGCGTTCTGGCCTTCCTTGCCGATCGCCAGGGACAGCTGGTAGTCCGGAACCACCACACGGGCGGAGCGAGTGGCTTCGTCGGTAATGGTGACGGAATTCACGCGCGACGGCGACAATGCACTTGCGATGAAGGTTGCGGGGTCGTCGCTGTAGTCCACAATGTCGATTTTCTCGTCATTGAGCTCGGTCATGACCGCTCGCACCCGCGAGCCCATTTCACCGATGCAGGCGCCCTTGGCGTTGATCCCGGGAGTGTTGGCCTTCACCGCAATCTTGGTGCGGTGTCCGGCTTCGCGCGCCAAGGCCACGATCTCGACTGAGCGGTCGGCGATCTCGGGGACCTCCAGCTCGAACAGCTTCCGAACGAGCCCAGGGTGGGATCGCGACAGTGTGATGGACGGGCCTTTGGTACCACGGTGGACGTCTATGACAAAGGCACGGAGCCTGTTGCCATGGATGTACTTTTCCCCGGGCACCTGCTCGGGCGGCGGAAGCAACGCTTCCACCGTGCCGAGGTTGACCTGGATCATGTGCGGGTTGTTTCCCTGCTGGATGAGGCCGGCAACAAGTTCGCCTTCGCGTCCCTTGAATTCACCCAACACATTGTCGTCTTCAACGTCGCGCAGGCGCTGCAGGATGATCTGCCGTGCAGTGCTTGCTGCAATCCGGCCAAAGCCCGCCGGCGTGTCCTCGAACTCGCCGATGGGCGCACCGTCGTCGTCGATCTCAGTCGCCCAGATGGTGACGTGACCACTCTTGCGGTCCAGTTCGGCCCGGGCCTTCTCGAAGGCGCCGGGCGACTTGTGATAGGCCACCAGCAGCGCTTGCTCGATGGTGGGAATCAGGAGATCCAGCGGAATTTCACGCTCACGCTCCAGGAGTCTCAGTGCGCTCATGTCAATATCCATTAGGCCTCCTCAGAAGGTCCGTTGTACTCATTTTCCAGACCAGCCTCTTCGAGGTGGCTGAACTCTATTTCGACTTTTCCGTGACGGATCCTGTCGAAAGGAATCTTGACGGGTTCGCCCTGCTTGGGCTTCATCCCTTTTTTGACGGCGATTTCCGGTACCAGAGTCACACCGTCGTCGTCTACCGACACAATCCGGCCCGTGAGGTCATCGCCCTGGATGACCTTGACCTTGACCAGCCGACCGCGTGCACGGTACCAATGGCGCGCTTCCGTCAGAGGACGGCCCACACCTGGAGAGGAAACCTCAAGGTCGTAAGGACGGTTGTCGTCCTGGGGGTCCTCGTCCAGCACGTTGGAAAGTTCCTTGGAAATCTCAGCAATGACGTCAAGGCCGACCCCGCCGGTTTCTTCCTGTGGCAAGTCCACCACTACGTGGACCACCCTGTTGGAGCCCGCGATGTTGATGTCAACATCCTCCAGATACAGCCTGTGCGCCTGAACCGTGGGTTCCAGGAGCGCGCGGAGCCGCTGAGCTTCGCGTTGATGCGCAGCGGCGGGCCCGGCCGTTCCTGTCCCGTTACGGTCTGATGAAGTCGTGGCTTCTGCATTACTCACGATGCCGGCCGCCTTCCGCTAGATGATGTTGTGACTACTAGCGTAACGATTTTCCAGCGGCCTTGGTGCACGCGGTTACCCACCGGCATGACAACATGGTCTGTTGTGAAAGACGACACCCGGGAAAAGCGACGGCCGCTCACGTATTTCCGTTACCTTCTCCTTGCCTGTGTTGCCGGACTGGTTATAAGCCTCGGCGTCGCCATGACGCCGCGGCCCGCCCCAGAACCACCTGAACCGGCCTTTTCCGAGCAGGCACGCGCCTCGGCCCTGGAAACTTCGCTCCGCCTTCGAAGCTCCGCCCAAGTCCTCGCTGAGGCAGCGCCGGAGGCTCAGCAGGCTGCGTTTACGCGGGTTGTGACATTGCTGACAACGCAGGCTAAAGCCCTGCTCCCTGCGGGGACGGCAACTTCAGATCCTTCCGCCTCAGCCAAGGTCCCGCCCTCAGAAACGGCACCCTCAGCCACGTCGCCGGAACCATCACCGTCGGCCACCGCTGCAGCCGCTTCTGCGGGTGAACTGGTGGCCGGTTTGTCCGCCAGTGGCGTTCAACGGACCAGTGATGCGGTAGCGGCCGACGGCGGGATGGCCAGGCTGTTGGCAGCGGTGGGTACCGCCCAACTGCTTGAAGCGTCGGCATTCGCAGGCGCAGTGGGCATCCCGGCGCCGGAGGCCACGGTTACAGGCCTGACACCGGAAGACGCGAAGCAGCTGAAGGGCGGAACGCCCGATTGCGTGGCCTCTTTATCAGCTGCAGGGGCATCAGCAGCGCCCCCGGCAGGGCCTCCGGCACCGCAAACAGCGGATTCTCCCTCTGCCCGGTCCGGGGAGCCGGGACAGGGTGGACTTGGACAGCAGGGCCCTCTCCTCGCGGCTGCCCTGTCCATGACTGTCAAAACCGAAGCTGAGACCGTCTATGGCTATCAGGTGGCCCTGACCCGTCTGGAGAAATCCAATACCCAGTCGGCGTCATCGCTGATGGAGCGGCACGAACAACTGTTGCAGGAGGCCGAGGAGCTGAGCCGGCTGCACTGCGTAGAAACCCCTCATCAGGAACCCGGCTATTCCCTGAAGCCTGAATTTCTGCAGGCTCCCGCTGCCGGGCTGGCGAGCCTCGAAGCGGAAACCCTGCCCGTCTATGCCGACCTTGTGGCCCTGAGCGAGGGGCCGGCACGCCGCTGGGCGATAGCCGGCCTCTGGGAAGCTGCACGAAGGTCGGTGCAGTGGGGCGCGGATCCGGGCGCCGTGCCTGGCGTGCTATTTAACGTTGATCAACTGCCGCCGTTACCCGATGAGACAGCAGCCGATGATGAACTGCCCAATGATGAGACAGCAGCCGATGATGAGACAGCAGACGAGCAGTCCTGACCATCTGATCCCGGTTCCGGAAGCCCGCGGTTACTGGAAAGCTTCCTGTCCCGGTGGTTTGCTGTTCACATGGATGATCCACTGCCCGGCAGCCTCCACCACAACGAGCCCCACGGCAATGACCTCTCGCAGCGGCTGAACTGGCTGCGCGCAGGAGTCCTGGGCGCCAACGATGGAATAGTTTCGGTAGCCGCCATTGTGGTGGGCGTCGCCGGTGCAACGGCCGCATCGGGGCCTATTCTGGCAGCTGGTGCGGCCGGGCTGGTCGGGGGTGCCATTTCCATGGCCCTGGGCGAGTACGTCTCCGTCAGCAGCCAAAGCGACAGCCAGAAGTCCCTCATCGAGAAGGAACGCCGGGAGCTCGAGGAGCAGCCGGTGGAGGAGCTTGCCGAACTCACGGCCATCTATCAGCAGAAGGGCCTCAGCGTTGAGACTGCCCGGACTGTTGCCGAGGAACTGACAAGGCATGACGCGCTGTCCGCCCACCTCTCAGCGGAGCTGCACATTGACGAGGACGACATCGTAAGCCCCTGGCACGCTGCGTTCGCTTCGGCATCCGCGTTCGTCATCGGAGCCATCCTTCCGTTGCTTGCCATTCTGTTGCCGCCCCAGGACATCCGTGTCCCCGTTACCTTTGTTGCTGTGCTGGTTGCACTGGCGGCCACGGGAGCGCTGGGGGCATGGATTGGGGGCGGCTCCAGGGGCCGTGCCGCCATCCGGGTGGTCATCGGAGGTGCCCTCGCCCTGGCGGCAACCTTCAGCATCGGCAACCTGCTGGGAGCCAGCGGCGTGGTCTGAATCCCGGCCGCAGCCCGGGTCCTGGACTACGCTGGTGCTGATGATCCGGTCAGCAGAAGTACCCGTCCCCGTAGACCTCACCCGGAGGTACAGCACCACCAGCTCCGGGCGGGCTTGGCTTGCGTCGCTTCCGGGGCTGATCCAGGGCCGGCTGGACCACTGGAACCTGGAACTTGACCTCCCAGAGGGCGCAGTGCCGTGGAACGGGCATGGGGCCATTGTTATCCCGGTCATGGCTTCCGGCGATCCAGCTGTCCTCAAGGTGGCCTATCCGCACGACGAAGCCCGTGTCGAGCGGCACGCCCTGGCCCTGTGGAACGGCCGGGGTGCAGTCCGGTTGCTGGATTCCGACGCCGGCACGTGCTCGATGCTGCTGGAGCGACTCGACCCGGTCCGCTCGTTGCAGGGAGCGCCCATGGATACTGCCGTGGAGGTGTGGGGTGGCCTCGTTCGCCAGCTCAGCCTGGTCCCCGACGGCAACGCAGAATGGGCCGAATTCGAACATGTGGCTGCACTGGCCGAGCGCTGGAGCGACGACCTTGCCGCGGAATGGGAACAACTGGGCCGGCCCTTTCCACGATGGCTACTGGAAGCTGCCTTGGAAGTATGCCAAACACGGGGCGCTGTGGGCCGACGCTCGGGCAGGGACGTGCTGGTCAATACCGACTTCCATTTCCTGAACATCCTGGCCCGCCCGGACGCCCCGGCAGTGGCCGGACCAGGCGACTATGCCGCAATAGACCCCCAGCCCATGATCGGTGAAGCTGAGTTCGCGGTGGCACCTCTGCTCTGGAACCGGTTGGGTAACCTTTCCACCCGCGATCCTGAGCGAGGCCTCGTGGAGAGGTGCGCGGATTTCAGTGAGGCAGCTGGGCTGGACGCGAACACCGCTGCCCAGTGGGCCGTGGCCCGCGAAGTGGACAATGCCTTGCATTATGCTGCCCGGCCGCACCACGAGGGAGACCTGGCCCGCTCGCTGTGGGTTGCCAGCACGCTCGCCGGCCGCACGCTCTCCGGGCTCCCCCACGCCCACCGGTTGCCGGAGCCGGGGACAGCCCACAACTGGTCAGCGGGGTCCCAGGCGTGGGTCACTGGAAGGTCGGGGCAGGACGGCTAGGAGCGTACTGACGCTACTGCGCTTTCGATTGCCTCAACTGCAACCTTAACGTCCTCGTCGCTGGTGCTCCAGTTACTGACCGAGATCCGAAGGATGTCCTTTCCCTGCCAGCGGGATCCGGACATCCACACGTGGCCGTCGGCAATAACCCGGGCAGTGACGGCGCGGGTTGTGGCATCGTCCCCGAACGCCAGCGACACTTGCGTGTAGTCAACATCGTTCAGCACCTCTACACCGCCCACGGCGGACAGCCTTTCCGCAAGCTGGGCTGCGCGGTTAGCCAAGCGCCGGATCTGCTCAGCCACGCCCTCCTTCCCCAAGGATTTCAGGGCCGCCCATACAGGGACTCCCCTGGCCCGTCGGGAGAGCTCGGGCACTTTGTCGAATGGATCAGCAGAACCATCCACGTCCTGGATCAGGTAGCTGGTGCTGACTCCCATGGCGGTACGGAGCGCCGTCGCGTCTTTCACCACCGCAATCCCGCAGTCGTAGGGGACGTTCAGGCTCTTGTGCGCATCCGTTGCCCAGGAATCGGCCAGGGCCAGGCCCTCGGTCAGCGCAGACAGTTCCGGCACCGCAGCCGCCCATAGCCCGAAGGCGCCGTCCACATGGACCCAGGCGTTATGTTTCCTCGCAACACTGATCGCTTCACTGAACGGATCAAAAGCTCCGGAATGCAGATTTCCAGCCTGCAGGCACACGAGCAAAGGTCCGGTCCCCTCACCAAGGACCCGGTCAAGCTCGGCAGGAATGATCCGTCCCTGCCGGTCAGAGGGAACAACTGCCGGCGTCCCCAAACCCACGTACCGCAAGGCCAGGTCCACGCTGGCATGCCGCTCTTGGCCCACTACACAGCGGATTCGGGGCCCACCGGCGAGGCCGTTGGCCTCCGCATCCCAGCCGGCGTTCGTCAAAAGCCGCCAGCGCGCGGCAAGCAGCGAGGTGAAGTTCGCCATAGTAGCTCCGGTGACGAATCCGACGTCGGACTCCGGCGGAAGGCCCAGAAGCTCAAGAAGCCAGTTCCCCGCCGCTTCCTCAATGGCTGCCGCTGCAGGGGTCGCATAGCGCATACTTGTGTTCTGGTCCCATGCACTGACCATCCAGTCAGCGGCCAGGGCAGCGGGCAGCGTTCCGCCAATGACCCAGCCGAAGAAGCGTCCGGACGGCATGGCCATCAGTCCGGGTTCGGCATGAGTGGCGAGATACTCCACAACGTCAGCAGCCCCCATGCCTCCGTGCTGGAGCGGTCCGCCAAAGACTTCCAGCAGCTCCCCCGCGGTTTTCTTTGGCCCGACATCGCGCCCCGGCAGGCTGTCCAGCCACTCGGTGGCATGCCTTGAGGCCGCCTCCAAAGCTTCCCTGTATGATTCTGAACCTGCTGACATAGGAGCATGCTACGCCTGCCCTTTTCCGTACGGGAGTGCTTGCGGAAGGACCCCGCCTAAGCGAAGGTGTCGTGCCAGACGTCGTAGCCGAGCTTGATGATAAGGGCGCCCACCACGGTCAGGAATACGATCCGGATGAAGCGGCTCCCTTGCTTGACGGCTGTTCGGGCTCCCAGATAACCGCCGGCCATGTTCGCCACTCCGAGCAGCAGTCCTATGCCCCACAGCAGTGATCCGTGCGGCAGGAAGAAGATGAGCGCCCCGGCGTTGGTAGCCATGTTGACGATCTTCGCCTTCGCGCTGGCTTCGAGGAAGGCATAGCCCATTGCGGATACCAGGGCAATGACCAGGAAGGAACCGGTCCCCGGGCCGATCAGCCCGTCATAGAAGCCGATGACAGCCCCAATCAGGCAGGCCACAACATAGTGCGTGCGGCCGTCATGGCGCAGGACGGTGAGGTTGCCGACGTCGGGCTTGAAGGCCGTAAAAAGTGCGACGGCAATCAGTGCCGCCACAATGATCGGCTTGAAGACGCTGGCCGGGAGCGTGGCCGCCAGCACGGCTCCCCCGAAGCTGCCGGCCAAAGCGATGACGGCCATGGGGATGGCTGTCCATAAATCCGGCCGGACGCGGCGGTAGAACGTAACCGAGCTGGTGGTGGTCCCGAAGATCGAGCCCATTTTGTTGGTCGCCAGTGCCTGGACAGGAGTGATCCCGGGCACCAGCAAAAGCGCCGGCAACTGGAGGAGGCCGCCGCCTCCGACAACGGCGTCCACCCAGCCCGCGGCAAATCCCGCCACGACCAGCAGGATGATTGTTGCAAGCTGAATCGACTCGAAGCCTGAGACCACGCCGTCCAAGTTGTGCTAGCGGCTGTTGCGGACGGCGTTGACCACGAAGGCCACGGCCTTGTCCACCGTCACGTTCTCGGCCTCCCCGGTTCTGCGGTCCTTGATCTCGACGACGCCGTCCACCAGACCGCGGCCGACCGCGAGGATGGTGGGGACGCCCACGAGCTCGGCGTCGCCGAACTTTACGCCGGGAGAAACCTTCGGACGGTCGTCGTAAATGACTTCCAACCCGGCGGCCTCGAGTTCGAGGGCAATCTTTTCAGCAGTATCGAAAATTTCCTCACCACGGCCGACTGCAACAACGTGGACATCGGCCGGGGCAACTGCCCGCGGCCAGACCAGTCCCTTGTCATCGTGGTTGGACTCGGCCAGGGCGGCCACTGCGCGGGTCACGCCCACACCGTAGGAGCCCATGGTGACCACCACTTGCTTGCCATTCTGGTCGAGAACCTTCAGCTCAAGGGCTTCTGCGTACTTCCGCCCGAGCTGGAAGATGTGGCCCATCTCGATGCCACGGGCCGTCTCCAGGGGGCCGGAGCCGTCGGGAGCCTCGTCGCCTGCCCGTACCTCGGTGCATTCGATGACGCCGTCCCAGCCAAAGTCGCGGCCGGCCACCAGTCCGTAAACGTGCTTGCCTGCTTCGTTTGCGCCGGTGACCCAGGTGGTACCGCTGACCACACGGGGATCGACGAGGTAGAGCAGCTTGGCAGCGCCCTCCAGCCCCAGGAAAGGTTCGTCCAAAGACAGGCCAGGGCCAAGGTAGCCCTTCACGATTAACGGATTTTTCTTCAGGTCGTCCTCGTTGGCCGCTTCAAGGGCAATCTCACCGGCAACCGGCAGGAACCGGCCGATGTTCGCTTCGACGCGCTTCAGGTCCGCTCCCCGATCGCCCGGCAGCCCGATGACAACGATCTGGCGCTCCCCTGTTGGCAGGGTGACTGCGAGCACAACATTCTTGAGGGTGTCAGCGCCGGTCCAGGCGCCGCCGTCGGCCTCACTGCGGGGTACCAACCGGTTGGAGGCCTCCACCAGCGTATCGATCGTGGGAGTGCCCGGGGTGTCCAGGACCTCCGCCGCCGGAGCAGTGCTGAAGTCGATGTCATCCGGAACCACCGTGGTCACGGCCTCTACATTCGCAGCGTATCCCCCGGCTGAGCGCACGAACGTGTCCTCACCGATCTCGGTGGGGTGCAGGAACTCTTCACTCTTGGAGCCGCCCATCGCACCGGCGGTGGCGGCGACGGGAATAACCTCCAGGCCCAACCGCTCGAAAATCCGGAGATAGGCACCCCGATGCGCGGCGTAGCTGGCGTCCAGGCCGGCGTCGTCGACGTCGAACGAGTACGAGTCCTTCATGATGAATTCGCGGCCGCGCAGCAGGCCCGCCCGGGGACGGGCTTCGTCCCGGTACTTGTTCTGGATCTGGTAGATACTCAGCGGCAGATCTTTGTAGGACGAATAGAGGTCCTTGACCAGCAGAGTAAACATTTCCTCGTGAGTAGGGGCCAGCAGATAGTCGGCGCCCTTACGGTCCTTGAGCCGGAAAATCCCATCGCCGTACTCGGTCCAGCGGTTGGTGACCTCGTAGGGCTCCTTGGGCAGCAGCGCCGGGAAATGCACTTCCTGGGCGCCAATGGCGGCCATTTCCTCACGAATAACCTGCTCAACCCTGCGCAGTACGCTCAGGCCCAGCGGCAGCCAGGTGTAAATGCCCGGCGCTGCGCGGCGGATGTACCCGGCCCGGACCAGTAGCCGGTGGCTGGCCACCTCGGCGTCGACGGGATCTTCACGCAGCGTGCGCAGGAAAAGTTTGGAGAGGCGAAGGACCACTGGTCGGTATCCGTTTCTGGGGAACTGGCAAAAATGTCTGGATACCAATCTACCGGTTGGTGGCGCCTAAGCCATGCGCGGGCGGTGGTCCTCACCTGCCCGGACACAGAAGAGCCACGCCCTAACTGAAGGAAGCCCCTGGCCAGCTCGGCTGGTCATCCTGTTGTGGCGTGGCTCTGCGGCCTGAAAGGCCAAGTAATTCTGTGCGTGTTCCGTGCTTGGTACTGCTTTCAGTGGCATCCGTTCTCCAGCCTGGCAGCCAGTCCGAATGCTGGCTGTTGCCTTAGGACGTGTCCCCTAACTTCCTGTCCACTGCCGTGGCAAGGTCAACGCAAAGTGCCATGTTTGGAATTCCTTCCTGAGAGACCGACGCGCCCCATCAGCGCGGCTACGTAGAAACTTATGTGATCCCCGCCACCATTTCAAGAGGTCTTAACGCAAATGACTGTTGACGTCGACGTCCGTCAGGGCTAGTTTTTATTCATCAGGTGATGAATTAATCCCCCGACCGAAGTACTTCCGGGAGGAAAAATGTCCCAGCCAGCAGCCCCGCCTCCTTCAGATGGCCGTGAACGGGGCGTGGAAGTCGAGAAACTCAATGTCACCCGAAGCGGGAGGGACATCCTCCGGAACATCAGCTTTTCAGTTCCGGCGGGCCAAATTACGGGCCTTCTGGGGCCCTCGGGAAGCGGTAAGACAACGCTCATGAGGGCTATCGTCGGCGTACAGAAAATCACCTCAGGCTCGGTAAGGGTTCTGGGCAGACCGGCGGGCCATCCACGGCTCAGGCACGACGTCGGATACGTCACGCAGGCACCCAGCATCTACATGGATCTCAGCGTAGAAGCGAACGTGCGGTATTTCGGAGCCATGCACAGCAGGAAACGCGAGGATGCCAGGCGGGCGATTGACGCCGTCGACCTCCGTGCCTTGGCGCACCAGAAGGCGGCTGACCTTTCCGGGGGAGAGCTCAGCAGGGCATCCCTTGCATGCGCTTTGGTCTCGGAGCCCAAACTCCTGGTACTGGATGAACCTACGGTGGGACTGGATCCTGTTTTGCGGGCAGATCTCTGGCGACGATTCCGCAGCATGGCTGAGGCCGGCACCACCCTCCTGATCTCCAGCCATGTCATGGAGGAAGCCAGCCATTGTTCGTCCCTGCTCCTGCTGCGCGGCGGCGGGCTCCTGGCCTGGCTCACTCCCGAGGAACTAAGCCGAAAGGGCAGAAGTGCTGACCTTGAACAGGCCTTCCTTCACGTAATCCAGCAGTCGGAAGCGACGGTGGCGTGATGGATCCACACATGATGCTGGCGACGACGGGGCGGGTCCTTGACCAGTTGCGGCATGACCGCCGCAGCATCGCACTCATCCTGGTGGTCCCTGCACTGCTCCTGACAGCTGTGCACTTCCTCTATGAAAACGAAACCCTCCCGCCGGGCGTCCCAAGGACGTTCGACCGGGTAGGGCTCATGATGCTTGCCATCTTCCCGTTCGTTGTGATGTTCCTGGTTACCTCCATCACCATGCTCAGGGAGCGCACGTCCGGGACGCTCGAGCGACTCCTCACCACACCGATCCACAAAGCCGACCTTCTGTTCGGTTACGGCCTGGCTTTCTCGATCATGGCTGCGCTCCAGTCCCTGGTTGCTACTGCCGTGGCCTACTGGATTTTCAATCTCGATATCCAGGGCAGTCCCCTCTGGGTGGTGATGATCGCCGTCATCAACGCCGTCCTGGGAGTCGCGCTTGGATTGTTCTGCTCCGCCTTTGCCCGGACCGAGTTTCAGGCGGTTCAGTTCATGCCTGTGGTGGTGGTGCCGCAGATCCTGCTGTGCGGGCTCTTTGTGGCCCGGGACAGGATGAACGAGGTCCTCGAGGCAATCTCGAATGTCCTGCCGCTGACATTCTCCGTCGATGCGCTGCGGGAAGTCGCAGAGAACGCCCAGGCAACGGATCTGATGTGGCAGGACGTCAGCGCGATGGGCGCGATTGTGCTTGGAGTGCTGGTGCTCGCTTCGCTGACATTGCGCCGGCAAACACCATGAGCGAGGGCCTACCGCTGGTCAGGAGAGGCCGGCGCAGGGGCGGCATTGCGTCCAAAGACCAGATTCTGGCAGCTGCACGAAGGCTTTTTGCCGAGCATGGTTTTGATGGCACCAGCCTGCGGCAGATCGCCCGCGAGGCTGAGGTGGACCCTGCCATGGTTCACCATTTCTTCAACGGCAAAGATGAATTGTTTGCGCTGAGCGTAGAGCTGCCGGCAGATCCCGCCCAGGTCCTGGCCGGAGTGGACGGCCTCGATCCTGAGCATCGGGCGGCGGCCATCGTCGGGGCCGTGCTCCGGCTCTGGGAGAGCCCTGCACAGCACAGCCTGGTGGCGTTTCTTCGTGGAACCATCGGATCCAAGGCCAAGACAGCCATGATGAGGGAACTGGTCACGAGGACCATTCTGTCCAGGATCATGGCAGGAGTCCCCGGCACAGCCGAAGAAGTGCGGTTGCGCGGCAACCTGGTGGCGTCACAGATGGTGGGCCTGATGCTGACGCGCTACGTGATCCGGCTGGAGCCCCTGGCATCAGCCACTGAAGAAGAAGTCGTAAGGCTTATTGCGCCCAACGTCCAGCACTACCTGACGGGCGAGCTGGACGCCGGGCGGTCGGGCAGCCCTTTACTTCAGGAGGGCAGCAGCCTGGTCCATCATGGCTCCCGTCCGTGAAACGGCTTCTTCCTGGCTGGCTCCGCCCGCAGACATGACGGTAATAAGCACGCCGTGACTGACTGCTTGCGCCGTGATCATCGCCTGCTTCTGGCCGGTGGACATGCTGGTCTGGGTTTCATAAGCCAGTGTTCCCGGAACGGAGCCGACTTTATCTATCAACGTAATTGTGGCGTCAGCCGTTACAGTGCCCACTGTGAACGACATGGTGGCGCACTTGGACACCTCCCCGGCCTGGGCCATGCTCTTTTCAAGGAATGCCGGGTCGAGGCCTGATGTCAGGACTACGGAGGTGGAAGCCCCGGACGTGGCGTCCAGACTGGAGCCCATCGCAGCAGTGGCGCCATCGAGGGAGGTGGTTGTGCCAGCCAAAGCCATCTCCTTGCACTCGGCAGGTTCCACCGATATGGAGGACATCAATGCCTTGGTTTGTTCAAGGCTTCCTGACAGATCCGCCATGGACATGACTGAGAGCTTGACACCCTTGGAGTCTTTCAACTGGCCGACCACAGCAGTAAGCTCGTCCGCCGTGTAGGTTTTGGCCTCCGGCGTAGGGGTCGGGGTGGGAGTCACGGATTCAACGGGCGCCGCCGACGCACCCTCCGTGCTTTTTGCCGCTGTTTCCGCAGCGGGAGCACTGCAGCCAGCGAGACCGACAACCAACACCGCAGACGCACCAAGCGCACGGAAACCAAACGTTTTCATTTATCGCCCATCCAGGTCAAATGCCGGCCGGAATGGACAGCTAAAAGAGCACTGTAGCGAACGTACCCACCTGATGGAAACCGACCCGTTCGTAGGTGGCTCTGGCCCTGCTGTTGTAGTCGTTTACGTAGAGGCTGGTAACCGGTGCGAGCTGCTGTGCGTGGGTGACGACGGCGGCCATATAGGCGGCGCTTAGCCCCCTGCCACGGTACGAAGGATTCATCCACACGCCCTGCACCTGTGTCACTTCCGGGGTCACCGCTCCCAGCTCCGCTTTGAACACCACTTCACCCTCAGAAGTAAGGTGGACCAACGAGTGTCCTTGCCGGATCAGTCCTTCAACCCTCCGGCTGTAGAACTCTCGTCCACCCAGGAATGGTGAGTACCCCACTTCTTCTTCGAACATCGCAGCGCAGGCCGGCAGGATCCGGTCGAAGTCGTCGAACCGGCTGAAGCCCAGGTGGTCGTCAGGCTGCACTGTGGGCGGGCCTGTCAGTGTCAGCAAGGGCTGGACGGCCCTGACATCATGGGCCAATTGACCGAGGTCCTCGAGCCGTTCATACATGGCGAGCACTGTTTCGGCAGGACCAAAGATGGAGGCGTAGCGCCGGCCCGATCCATAAGCCGCGGCGGCGACGCTGCCTGCGAGATCGGGATCCAGCTGGATGGGCACCAGGTTGGCCCCTGCCCAGCACGCACCCACCAGGTCCTCGCCGTCGAACACTCCCAAAACGTTCGCTCCACCGGAGGTGGGTGCGGCAGTTCCGGTGCTCTCCAGGTGGGCGAGGATAAACACGTTTGCCACAACGTCCTGCCGAGCGAGTTCCTGGAGCTTGGCGGTGTCGGCCCCGCCCAGTACCCGCACCGAAGTGCCGGCTGGGTATCCGTCCTTACGAGACGCTAACCACGGGGCTACCCTTGACAGCATCTTCGCCATCGGCCTCCCCCATCTCTTCAGCGATACGCATGGCCTCTTCGATCAGTGTCTCAACAATTTCGCTCTCAGGAACAGTCTTGATGACTTCCCCCTTAACGAATATCTGGCCCTTGCCGTTGCCTGAGGCTACGCCGAGGTCCGCTTCGCGTGCTTCACCCGGTCCATTGACCACACAGCCCATAACAGCAACCCGGAGCGGAATCTCCATGCCCTCAAGTCCTGCCGTGACCTGTTCAGCCAGTGTATAGACATCAACCTGGGCACGGCCGCAGGACGGGCAGGAAACGATCTCGAGTTTGCGAGGCCGGAGGTTCAGGGACTGCAGGATCTGGTTGCCCACCTTGATCTCTTCTACCGGCGGAGCGGAAAGGGAGACCCGGATGGTGTCGCCGATGCCCTTGGACAGAAGCGCACCAAAGGCTGTGGCGGACTTGATGGTGCCTTGGAAGGCTGGCCCGGCCTCGGTTACACCAAGGTGCAGGGGCCAGTCGCCCTTCTCGGCCAGCATCTCGTAGGCGGCCACCATGATGACGGGGTCATTGTGCTTCACGGAGATCTTGAAGTCATGGAAGCCATGCTCCTCGAACAGTGACGCTTCCCAGACTGCCGATTCCACGAGGGCTTCAGGAGTGGCCTTGCCATACTTCTTCAGGATTCCCGGCTCCAGCGACCCGGCGTTCACCCCGATTCGGATGGATGTCCCGTGGTCCTTGGCTGCCCGGGCGATTTCCTTGACCTGGTCATCGAACTTCCGGATGTTTCCCGGGTTTACCCGAACCGCTGCACAACCGGCTTCGATCGCCGCAAAAACATACTTGGGCTGGAAGTGGATGTCGGCGATGACGGGAATCTGGGACTTCCTGGCGATGATGGGGAGGGCTTCCGCATCGTCGGCGGACGGGCAGGCAACCCGTACGATGTCGCAGCCCGACGCCGTCAGCTCCGCGATCTGCTGGAGCGTCGCGTTGATGTCCGTTGTGGGCGTGGTGGTCATGGACTGCACGCTGATGGGCGAATCGGAGCCGACGCCGACCGAGCCTACCTTGATCTGGCGGGTCTTCCTGCGCGGGGCAAGAACAGGCGGTGGTGCTGACGGCATTCCCAGGCTGACCGAGGTCACGTGGACTCCTTGTTTCAAGATGTGTGGGTTGTGGTCCGGACCGGACTAGGCTGCGTGCTCTGAAAGCAGGCCGATAACAGGGTTCCATTCGGTGATGCGGATGGCCGAAATTACCTGTGCCGAAGCGAACGGGTCTTGTTGCAGGAGATCACTCAACGCGGCGTCGTCTGAGGCTTTGAAAATCAGCAGGGCGCCCGCACCGTCGGAGTAGGGTCCGCTGGTGAGTAGCACGCCTTCCCCGGCAAGAGCGGTCAGCCATTCACGGTGGGCGGGCCGGTGGGCATCACGGACCTGCCCGGACTCGGCGTCGTATACGTACTCAACAGCAAAAACAGTCATAGGACTACCCTATCTCGCTGCCCGCCAGAGTACCCATCCGGCCGAAGTCAGCTCAGAAACAAAACCTTGGCCAAGGCGGCAATACCGGCAGCCCAGAACATGGACGTCAGGGTTCCAATGATGAAGCGCTCGGCGGCCACCGGCGTCTCTTTTAGCTCGGCAAAACGTCCCAGTCCCTTGATGGCAACGACGTACGCGATGGCTACCGGCTGTCCTCCCAGGATGGCCAGGCAGACGGCAAGCCGCTCAAGGATCCCGATGATCGCCCCGCCCCGAAGGATGCGCGTAGAGGTGGCAGGGGCGCCGTCGTCAACCTTGCCGGGTGCGGGCTCTCCAGGTTGGCCAGTACCAGCGTGGTCCCCTGCAGGAACTGCATCCTCGGCTTTCGTGGGTCCTGCCGGTACTGTGATTTCGCCGTCAACGGTGACGTCAGCGGAGGGGTCGTCACCGTCGTCGGTCTTGGCGATGTTCCGTGCGGTGCGGGTGTCAGCGTCCGCCTTGTCATCAATCGTTCTGGCGAGGCGGAAAACCAGCGCGGTAACCGGCCAGCCGGCGAATCCCGCCAAGACCATGGCCAGCGTTACCCAAAGAGCGTCCACGCGTCTGCTCCCGTCCCTTCAGTGGTGATGATCCGGTGTGCCAGGGCCAGTAGCATTTCAGCGGCAGGCCTTGCCGCCCATTCTTCCTGCCATCCGGACCGCAGCACTGCGCGGCTCACCGACTGCTCAGTGATTCCCAGTTCGCGGGCAGCGATTTTCTGGCTTCCGTGCCTGGCCTCGCGGCCCTGCTGGATGGCCGCGAGTGTGTCCACGACTTTCCATTGCGCCTCACTGCGTTCCTGGATCAACCGCCCGATGAGGCGCAAAACCGCCTCGGCGTTGGCGCAGGCAGCAGCAGCCTGCGCGGTGCGTGCGTCAATGGTGCGTGCGTCAACAGCTTCCGCCCGGAGTGGCATGCCGGGCAGAACTGCCAACGGGACATGGCTGGCAGCGGCGGCCTTAGCCCTCTCCACGGCATGACGGGCCGCTACGAAAGCAGGACCTGACCCTTCCCGCGGGCTTTGAGGCAACGGCGTATCCACTGGACCCACGCCGATGCCCACATACCAGTGCCCCTGCCTCAAAGCATGAAGCGCGATTGCTACAGCTTCGCCAGGATCCTGCACTACCCCCTGAATTTCATCACCCACCGAGCGCTCGAACGTTCCCGATGTGGTCAAGGGGGCCACATCCTGGAGCAGTGATGGGACGCGGTCGATGTCCGCCGTGCTGCCGCGTTGGTCGATAGTTAAAACGAACATGCCTCAACCATAAACGGCTGATAATCAAAGATCAATCGTTTACGGCTGATATATGGAAAACAGCAGGTTCAGGCTGAGCAACGGCCTAGGGGCATCAGAAAATGCTGATGGGCTTAACTATGTCAGCGTAAATCAACAACGCGCCCATTCCCATGAGCAGGACCGCCACCACATACGTCACCGGCAGGAGTTTGGCGATGTCAAAGGCGCCTGGATCCGGCTTGCCGAAGAGCTTGGCCACCCTCCGTCGCGCACCCTCGTACAAGGCGCCTGCCACATGCCCGCCATCCAAAGGAAGCAGCGGAATCAGGTTGAACACAGCGAGCGCGAAGTTCAAGCCGGCCAGAAGCCCGACCAAAACGGCCAGCCTCGACTGAACAGGCACCTGCTCCATGGCCGCCACCTCACCGGCTACCCTGCCCACGCCCACGACGCTGATAGGACCGTTCGGGTCGCGTGCTTCCTCGCTGAAGGCCGCCTGCGCAACGCCCGCCACCCTTGCCGGGAGGTTAAGGACGACGCCGGCTACCTGCCGGATATTATCCCCTGCCATGGGCAGCACGGAGGACGCCGGCTGCTGGACAAGCGCCGTCTGGGCTCCGATGCCAAGGAATCCAACCTCCTGGTAGCGCGGCTGTCCGTCGGCATCCAGAGCCGGCCTTCCGTCCTCACCGATGATCGGGCGGGCGGAGAGAACCGGAGTGACGGTAGTGGTGACGGGAGCGCCATCGCGTTCCACCGTGATGCTGACCTCCCTGCCTGCCGATTCACGAATCCAGCCGGTCAGCTGCTCCCAACTGGTGACAGGTTTGTCGTCGAAGGACGTAATGGTGTCCAGGGGCCTTAGCCCGGCTGCAGCGGCAGGAGTGAGCTTGCAATCCGGGGAATCCGGATCGACCGTCTCGCCGGCCTTGACCTGGCACCGGGAGACATCGGCAACTGTGGTAGTGGCAGTTGCAATGCCGAAGCCCATGAGCAGCACTGCCGTGAGCACGAGGCCTATCAGCAGGTTGGCAGCGGGGCCACCCAGCATGATGATGATCTTCTTCCACACAGGCAGCTGATAGAAGAGACGCCCCTCATCGCCGGGCCCGACTTCCTGGTGAGCCACGGATCGCGCTTCGGTGGCAAGGGTCTGGAACATTCCGGTACTGGAGGGACGTACAGCCCCGTCCTCTTTGTTGGGCGGATACATGCCGATCATCGACACATAACCGCCAAGGGGGATGGCTTTGACACCGTACTCAGTCTCCCCTTTGCGCTTGGACCAGAGCGTGGGGCCAAAGCCGATCATGTATTTGGTGACGCGAACCTTGAACAGCTTTGCCGGAAGCAGGTGCCCAAGTTCGTGAAGCGCAATAGACACTGCGATGCCGATGGCCACGAAAACGACACCGAGGATAAAAAGGAGGACGGGGTTCATGCTTGGCTGCTGCTTCCTAGAGACTGCTCATAGCTAAACGTTCATGGGTCCGCGCACGTGCCCACTTTTCAGCATCCAGCACGGACTCAACAGACAGCAGGGAGGACCCTGAATGTTCACTGAGGACGGCTTCAATCGTATCCACAATGTCTGTGAACCGGATTTTCCCCGCGTGGAAGGCCACCACCGCTTCCTCGTTGGAGGCGTTGAAGACCGCCGGGAAGGTGCTCCCTTGCTTGGCTGCATCCTTGGCCAGGTCCACAGCGGGAAATGCGGTGACGTCCAGCGGTTCAAAGGTCCAGCTGGAGGCCTTGGTCCAGTCACACGGGCGGGCTGCGCCCGGAACCCGGTCCGGCCAGCCCATTCCGAGGGCAATTGGCAGCCGCATGTCAGGCGGGGAAGCCTGCGCAATGATGGAACCGTCGACGAACTGCACCATGGAATGGACTACGGACTGCGGATGGACCACGACGTCGATCCGGTCCAGCGGGATGTCGAACAACAGGTGCGCCTCGATGACTTCCAGCCCCTTGTTGACCAGGCTGGCCGAGTTGGTGGTGACCATAAGCCCCATGTCCCAGGTGGGATGGGCCAGGGCGTCGCTCGGCGAGACACCGTGAAGCTGCTCCCTGGACTTTCCGCGGAACGGGCCGCCGGAGGCAGTAAGGATGAGTCGGTCAACCTCTGCCGCCGACCCTGACCGCAGGCACTGGGCGATGGCTGAGTGCTCCGAATCCACCGGAACAATCTGGCCTTCGCGTGCAGCGGCCGTCACGAGGGAACCGCCCACAATCAGGGATTCCTTGTTGGCCAGGGCAAGGATGGCGCCTGACTTCAGTGCTGCAAGGGTGGGCGCAAGGCCAATGGAGCCTGTGATGCCGTTGAGGACGACGTCGGCCTCCACCTCAGCGATCCGCGTGGAGGCATCCGCTCCGGTGATGATGTCGGGCTGGTAGCCAACGATGCCCGCTGCGCCCGCGGCCTCCTTGATCAGGCGCTGAAGTTCAGCACCGTCGCCCTCGGCGATACCTACAGCCTGGGCACCTGTATGGACCGCCTGCCGGGCAAGAAGTTCCAGGTTTCCGCCCCCGGCACTGAGGGCTACAACCCGGAAAAGGTGGGGAGCGCCGTCGACCACTTCGATCGCCTGGGTACCGATGGAACCCGTGGACCCGAGGAGGACAATTCTGCGTGGCTGCCCTGAAGTGGATTGGCTGGCGCCCGAAATCTGCATGATTCAAGTATCCCGCACTGCGAAGGGGCTCCGTCCCGGCTTGTCCTGCATTCAAGGCCGAAGGATTGACGGTATGCGCAGCCGGCGTACCTTAAATGATGTGGACTGGGTGGGATGGTTCGACGCGCCGGACTACGGGATTGCCCGGGAAGTACTGCAGCGCGGCATCGCCGCGGTTTACTTCATCGCGTTCCTGTCCGGCATGAACCAGTTTCCGGCGCTGCTGGGCGAACACGGCTTACTCCCCGCTCCCCGGTTCCTGGGACGGTATGGACGCCTGGCCATGCCAACGCTCTTCCGGTGGCGCTACTCGGACCGCCTGTTGAGGGCTGTCTGCCTGACGGGGATGGCCATCGCCGTAACGCTGGTGGCAGGCCTTCCGCAGCTCGGGCCGCCGTGGCTTCCCATGATCGCGTTCCTTGCCCTGTGGCTGCTGTACATGTCCATCGTGAACGTGGGCCAGACGTTCTACAGTTTCGGATGGGAAATCCTGCTGCTGGAAGCGGGCTTTATCGTGGCCTTCCTTGGCTCTAACCAGACCGCGCCGCCTAAGACGATCCTCATCCTGCTCGCCTGGCTGCTGTTCCGCCTCGAATTCGGCGCCGGAATGATCAAGATCCGGGGCGGAAGCGAGTGGCGGGACCTGACAGCCCTGTACTACCACCACGAGACCCAGCCCATGCCGGGCCCGCTGAGCCGGCAGGCGCACCTCCTGCCCAAGCCGCTTCACAAGGTGGAAGTCCTCGGGAACCATTTCGCCCAGCTGGTTGTCCCCTTCTTCCTGTTCGCCCCCCAGCCGTTGGCGAGCATCGCCGCCGGGATCATTATCTTTACCCAGCTGTGGCTTGTGGCCACCGGGAACTTCGCCTGGCTCAACTGGATCCCTATCGTCCTCGCCTTTTCCGCCATTAGTGATCCGGTGCTCCACTCCCTGGTGCCGGCCATTCCGCTGGACCTGCACCCCGCGGAGCAGCCCTCAGCGGCGGGCGCCAGCGACACACCCCTGTGGTGGCTGGTCATCGTTTTGGCTGCCTCCCTCCTGCTCGTGGTGCTGAGCTACTGGCCCGTCCGCAATCTCTTCGCCCATCGCCAGCTCATGAACGCCAGCTTCAACCGCTGGCAACTCGTGAACACCTACGGAGCTTTCGGCACAGTGACAAAGCGGAGGATCGAGATGGTGGTGGAAGGAACCCTCACTGAGGATCCGGACGACGGCGACTGGCGCGAGTACGGCTTCAAGGGCAAGCCCGGTGATGTGTACAGGCTGCCAAGACAATGGGCTCCTTACCACCTGAGGTTGGACTGGCTCATGTGGTTCCTTCCCCTGCGCACTGTGCATGAGGAGTGGTTTTACGTTTTCCTCGGCAAGCTCCTTGAGGCTGACCGCCAGGTTCTGAAGCTATTGCGGCATGACCCGTTCGACGGCGACCGCCCTCGCTGGGTGCGCGTCCGCAGCTGCATCTACCGCTTCTCCACCCGGGCAGAGTACCGGGAGACAAGGCAGCGCTGGATCAGGACGCCACTCTACGAAGTGATACCGCCGCTGTCTTTGCCACCGGATCAATAAACTTTCAGGCTGGCCGTTTGAAGGTATCAAGCAGCCGGCTTGAGGGCATACCGGCGCTCCGGACGCCCCGCCCCGTATTTGAGCCGCACGTCCACCCTGCCTTCGTCGTTGAGATACTCCAGGTAACGGCGGGCACTCACGCGGGATGTACCCAGCAGATCGGCAACCTCAGCGGCAGATAGATCAGTGTCAGAGGAACCAAGCACCTGCTCCACACGCTCCAGGGTTTCCGGGCTGCATCCCTTCGGCAGAGGCCGCTGAGCGCCCTCTACCCCGAACAAGCGGTTGACGTCGGATTGCTCTGCGACGTTTTTGGACAAATCCAGGCCCTGGTAGGCGATCCGGTAGTGCTCCAGCCGTTCCTGCAGATCCGTTTGGGAGAACGGCTTAATCAGGTAATGGACGATGCCGCCCCGTAAGGCATGACGCACCGTTTCCACCTCCCGTGCTGCACTGATCACCAGCACGTCGAGCCTCGGAGCAACCTTGCGAAGCTGCAGCATAAGGTCGAGCCCGTTCACATCCGGCAGATGGATGTCCAAAAGAACCAGGTCCGGCTGCAGCTCCTTCGTCTTCTGGATGGCGTCGGCGCCGGTATGGGCAGCGCCAACGACGGCGAATCCAGGGGTCCGCTGGATGAAACCGGCGTGCACCTTCGCCACCATAAAGTCGTCATCGACTATCAGGACTTTGATCACAGCTCCAGCCTCCGCTGCTTCAGTTCCGCCTTAAACACTGCTCCTCCATCGTTGGCTACAGACAGCTCGCCGCCGCGCCTTCGGCAGACCACACGCGACAGCGCGAGTCCAAACCCGCGGCCCTCCTCATTGCCCTGCTGCTTCGTGGTAAAGCCCTGCCGAAAAATATCCTCCACAGCATCCGGGGAGACGCCCGGGCCGGAGTCACGGACGGTGACTGTTACGTCGTCGTCGCCCTCTTCCACCGTCACCTTAACTATTGCGTTCGCCCTGCCCGTAACGGCGTCGAGAGCATTATCCACGAGGTTTCCGACGACGGTTACCAGGTCCCGTGACAGGGCGTCATCCACGCGCCCGAGCAAGGATTCCGGGTCCAGCTGCAAAGTGACTCCGCGCTCTGTGGCAAGGCTGGTTTTGGCGATCATCAGGGCAGCCAACGCGGGATCCTCTATCCGGCTGGTGACCTCATCGTTAAGCCTGGTCCGGTCCAGGGTGGCGCCATTGACAAACTGCACCACCGAATCGTACTCACCGATCTGGATAAGACCCGATATAACGTGCAACTGGTTGGCAAATTCGTGCGCCTGGGCCCGTAAGGTGTCGGTCGCCGTCCGGGTGGCGCCCAGTTCACGCTCCAGTGAGGACAGCTCGGTGCGGTCGCGGAGCGTGGTGACGGACCCGATGTGGCGTCCCCGCGAGCGGATGGGTACGCGGTTCAGCACCAACAGCCGCTCGCCCACCAGAACCAGTTGGTCCGGCCCTGACTGGTCGCGGGTAAGGACGTCCTTCAACGCCGGGTCCAGGTCGAGCGTTTCCAGGTTCTTGCCCACGCAGTCAGGCGGAAGGCTGAGCAGTTCGCGGGCACTGTCATTGGCCACGGTGATCCGTTCGTTTGGATCGAGCGCCACCACGCCCTCTTTCAGCCCGTGCAGCATCGCCTCGCGGTTTTCCACGAGCCCGGTGATTTCGCTGGGTTCCATGCCCAGGGTCTGACGTTTGACCCGCCGCGCCAGCAGCAGGGATCCGGCAACACCCAGCACACTGGCCACACCCAGGTAGGTCAGGAGATTCGGTGCGGCATCGCTCAGCCGCTCCAGCATGGACGGGTAGTGACGGCTGACTGACGCAATGCCGATCATCTTTCCCTTGTCGTCGAGAACAGGGACGTGGGCGGAGAGGAAGACGCTGCCGGCTTCGTCCACTACACCTGTCCATGACCTGCCCAGCATCACGCGGCTCTGGCCGAGTTCCAGGGGCTGGCCCAGCAGGCTCGGATCTGACGAGGCCACCACCGTCCGGTCAAGTCTGGCCAACGCAACCTGGGTTGCTCCGGAAACTGACCGGACGGACTCTGCCACTGCGGGAAGGGCAGCACCTTCCCGGGGCTCGGCGGATGGCAGGAGCGTGCGAACTGTTGGATTACTGCCCAGCGCCTCGGCAGCGGATAAGGCCTGGCGTCCTTCGATCCGCTCAAAGGCGGCGGCGCTCTGCGCGAGCGAAATGGCCACCACGGCCACAAGGACGGCAAGGACTATCAGCAACTGGAGAACAAGGTACTGACCAGCGAGGGACATTCCTCTACGTCGAGTCACTGTGGTTGTTTCCTCTGGTGGTTCAGCAGGTCTGCTGGTTCTGCAGTAGCGGCGGTTGATAGTCCGGTGCGTGTCCGCGCTGGGTACCGGAACTATACCGCAGCGCTTCAGGAGTGGGATGCCGGAAACGTGAACGCAATGAACTTAACTTTCTCTGCGTACACAAGCGTGATGCACATCACCATGGGGCCTAGCATCGGATCACCAGTCAGTTTTCTGATCATTTTTAGCGAGAAGAGGAACACCATGCGCCAGAACCGCGCATTGCGAATTGCCGCCGTCGCCGCCGGCATCGCCCTGATGGCCACCGGTTGCGGTGCCACCGGTGGCAGCTCCACCAATACGTCTACCCCCGGCGCCGCTGCCGGGCCGGTAACCGGGCTCCAGATCATGGTCCCCAACACCCCGGGCGGCGGTTACGACACCACTGCCCGCGTCGCAGCCAAGGTTCTCGATGACGAGAAGGTTGCCACCAACACCGAGGTGTTCAACCTTGCCGGCGCCGGCGGAACCGTCGGCCTGGCCCGCATCGTCAACGAAAAGGGCAACGGTGACCTCACCATGCTCATGGGCCTTGGCGTGGTGGGCGCGAGCTACACCAACAAGTCCGAGTCCAAGCTCACCGACACTACCCCGCTGGCCAAGCTCATCGAAGAGCCCGGCGCCATCATGGTCAGCAAGGATTCGCCCTACAAGACCATCGATGACTTGGTGGCCGCGTGGAAGGCAGACCCCGGTTCCATCAGCGTTGGTGGCGGCTCCTCCCCGGGAGGCCCTGACCACCTGCTGCCCATGCAGCTGGCAGGAGCAGTTGGAATTGACGCCACCAAGGTGAACTATGTGGCCTACGACGGTGGTGGAGACCTTCTCCCTGCCATCCTGGGCAACAAAATCGGCTTCGCTGCTTCCGGCGCTGGCGAGTACCTTGAGCAGATCAAATCAGGTGGGGTCCGCGTTCTGGCAACGAGCGGCGCCGAGCGCCTTGAGGGTGTTGACGCACCAACGCTGAAGGAATCCGGCATCGACCTGGAGTTCACCAACTGGCGCGGCATTGTGGCTCCTCCGGGAATCACCGACGACGACAAGGCCAAGCTGATTGCCGCCCTCGAAAAGATGCACGGCACCGAGGGGTGGAAAGAAGCCCTTAAGAAGAACAGCTGGACCGACGCCTTTATCACCGGCGACGAGTTCGAATCCTTCCTGAGCGAGCAGGACAAGCGGGTGGCTGACGTTCTCACGAAGCTTGGCTTGGCGTGAGCTCCTCACCATCTTTGACTTCCAGGCTCAAAGGCCGCTCCGAGCTGGGGGTAGCCCTCCTGCTCGGGGCGGCGGGCGTCGTCGTCCTGGTGGACGCCCTTCGCCTGGTAACCCCGTATTCCCAGTCAGATCCGGTGGGACCGAAGACCCTGCCGTACATCGTGGCCGGCCTGCTGATCGTCTGCTCCGTCCTGCTGGCACTGAATGTGCTGCGCGGCGGGCAGGGTGAAGCCGAAGGCGGCGAGGACGTGGATCTCTCCCATCCCGCCGACTGGAAAACCGTCCTGCCGCTGGTCGGAGCGTTCGTCGCAAACATCCTGCTCATTGACTGGGCCGGTTGGGTGATCTCGGGAACAGTCCTGTTCTGGGGCAGCGCATGGGCCCTCGGAAGCCGGCACTATATCCGTGACGGCCTCATCTCGGTGGCCCTGTCCGTCCTGACCTTTTACGGCTTCTACCTCGGCCTGGGCATCCCGCTGCCGGCCGGTCTCCTGAAGGGGGTTCTCTAAATGGATGTTCTCTCCTCCCTCATGGACGGCTTTGCCACCGCCCTGACGCCAATGAACCTGCTCTACGCCTGCATTGGCGTCATCCTGGGTTCCGCCGTAGGCGTGCTGCCGGGCCTTGGCCCCGCCATGACCATCGCCTTGCTGCTCCCGGTCACGACCGTCCTTGAACCCACCAGCGCGTTCATTATGTTCGCCGGCATTTACTACGGCGGTATGTACGGCGGCTCCACCACCTCGATTCTGCTGAATACACCGGGCGAATCGTCGTCGGTGGTCACAGCCATCGAAGGCAACAAGATGGCGAAGGCCGGCAGGGCCGCCCAAGCCCTTGCAACGGCGGCGATTGGCTCTTTCATCGCCGGCACTATAGGCACGGCACTGCTGGCAGTCTTCGCGCCGATCGTCGTGGAGTTCGCCGTCAGTCTGGGCTCCCCGAGCTACTTTGCCATCATGATTCTTGCCCTCCTTGCTGTGACGGCAGTCCTGGGCTCGTCGAGACTGAGGGGCTTCGCTTCCCTGGGGCTCGGTCTGGCGATCAGTCTGGTGGGCATGGACAAAGTCACAGGCCAGCAAAGACTCACCTTCGGGCAGCCCTTGCTGGTTGACGGTTTGGACATCGTGGTGGTGGCCGTGGCCATCTTCGCCCTGGGCGAGGCACTATGGGTGGCCGCCCACATGCGACGCACTCCGTTGCAGGTAATCCCTGTCGGCCGTCCCTGGATGGGCAAACAGGACTGGAAACGGTCCTGGAAGCCCTGGCTCCGCGGAACGGCGTTCGGCTTCCCCTTCGGTGCCCTTCCCGCCGGTGGAGCAGAGATCCCCACGTTCCTCTCCTATGTGACCGAGAAGCGCCTCAGCAAGCATCCGGAAGAGTTTGGCAAGGGTGCCATCGAGGGCGTTGCCGGACCGGAAGCTGCTAACAACGCGGCCGCCGCCGGCACCATGACGCCCCTGTTGGCCTTGGGCCTGCCCACGAATGCTACCGCGGCCGTCATGCTCGCAGCGTTCATCCAGTTCGGCATCCAGCCGGGACCGCAGCTGTTCGAGAGCGAGGGACCGCTGGTGTGGGCCCTGATCGCGAGCCTCTTCATCGGCAACGTCCTCCTCCTGCTCATCAACCTGCCCCTGGCTCCGATGTGGGCAAAAATCCTGCAGCTCCCGCGGCCATACCTGTATGCTGGCATCCTGTTCTTCGCCACGCTGGGCGCCTATTCGGTAAACCTGCAGGCGTTCGACCTGGTGCTACTGCTGGTGCTCGGTGCATTGGGATTCATGATGCGCCGCTTCGGGCTCCCCGTGCTGCCTCTCATCCTCGGTGTGATCCTGGGGCCGCGTATCGAAGAACAACTTCGAAGGACTATCAAGCTGTTTAACGGAGACCCGGTCGGGCTTCTTAGCGAACCAGTTGCCGTCGTTGTCTACATCATTATTGCGATCCTCCTCATCTTCCCGTTCCTGATGAAGCTCTGGCGCCGCAACCATCCGGCCCCCAGCCTCCTGACCCCAAATGCCACACGTGTATCCGAACCGACAGACGTCACCCGCGGCAATGTCACCCATGCAAGCCACCGCTCCGACGGAAAGGATGGGGGCGACGGTGACGGCTAGCCAGCCCTCACTCCCCCTCCACGCCAGAAGACTACAAGGCACAAACCACAGACCACAGGAGAAACCGTGAGCATCATCGTTGGCTACGTTCCCACGCCCGAAGGGGCAGCAGCACTGGAAGCGGCAATCGCCGAGGCGCGAAAAAACAAAACGCTCCTCGTCATCATCAACTCCTCCCGCGGGGACGCCCTGGTGGACAAGCGCTACGCCCAGGTGGAGGACATCGCCAGCATCGAGGAACGCCTGAAGAAAGAAGGAATCGAGCACATCATCCAGCAGCCTGTGCGTGGGAACGATGCCGCAACAGAGGTCCTGCAGGCCGCGGAACAGCACCGTGCCGACCTCGTCGTCATCGGCCTTCGGAGGCGCACACCAGTCGGGAAACTGATTATGGGTAGCACCTCACAACAGATACTGCTTGAGGCAGACTGCCCGATTCTTGCCGTCAAGGCCGCTCCGGCTCACTAGGGGCACCTCCGGCATTGGACGCAATAGGAACGTCGACGGCGTCGTGCACACCAAGAGAGCAGGCGGCGGGTGGAAAGGAATCACTTTCCACCCGCCGCCTACTGCTGTCAGATGCAGACGCCCCGCATAATCGATTCATCTGATAACCGTGCAACGGCTACCCCTTCAGCTGCTCCCTCCGGGCCGCTGGGAAGGACTCCATGACAAAGTTCCGCCTGGCCATTCTTGACGACTACCAAAACGTGGCCGAGGACTTCGCCCCGTGGAGTTCCCTGGCCGCCGACGGGGTGGAGGTGACAATATTCAACACCCCCCTTGGCTCCGACAGTGCAGTCGCCGCTGCACTTTCAGACTTCGAGGTCATCGTAGCCATGCGCGAACGGACCCCTTTCCCCCGCCAGGTCCTCGAAAAACTGCCGAATTTGAAATTGCTTGTCACTACAGGGGCCGCCAACGCTGCCATCGATCTGGAGGCCGCTAAAGAGAACGGGGTGGTTGTCTGCGGTACGGGCGGCTCCCCCACTGCCGCCCCGGAACTGACCTGGGCCCTGCTGCTGGCCTTCACCCGCAATCTCACCGCAGAAGAAACCTCCCTGCGGAATGGCCGGTGGCAAAGAACCGTGGGTTTCGAGCTGTCAGGGAAGACGCTGGGCATCGTGGGTCTTGGCAAGATCGGACACAGGATCGCCGCCTACGGGAAGGCCTTCGGCATGGAGGTGCTGGCGTGGAGCCAGAACCTGACCGAAGAGACCGCCGCGGCCGCCGGTGTACGGAAAGTCAGCAAGGACGAGCTTTTCCGGAAGTCCGACGTCGTGAGCCTCCACCTGCGCCTCTCCGAACGGAGCGAGGGCACCGTGGGCGAACGGGAACTGCGTCTCCTCGGACCCGACGGCGTTCTGGTGAACACTTCGCGAGGCCCGTTGGTGGACCAGCAGGCCCTCCTCGATGCCCTTCACGCTGGGCACATCCGCGGAGCCGCGCTCGACGTCTATGATCAGGAGCCGCTTCCGCTTGGGCACCCGCTCCTCGATGCCCCGAGGACAGTTCTGACTCCCCATCTGGGCTACGTTACCCATGAGAGCTACAGGGCTTTCCTCGGCGGGGCGTTCGAGGATGTCAGGGCCTGGCTCGACGGCTCCCCGCTCCGAAGACTGGCTTAGCGGGCAGACCCCAGGGAAGGGCTTCAGCCGGAATCTGTACCTTCTGATCCTGAGATGAGCGCATTCAGCGCCCAGTAAGTGCCAGATGGGCGAGCTCTGTTAGGCGCCAGTCGCGGGACTCTTCGTGCGCCGTGATGGTGACTACTGCATTTTGGGCGTCATCGATGACCACACTGCCCATATTTACCGTCAAGCCGCCAACAGTTGCCCGGCCCGTTCCATGCAGCGAGGCCGTAGCCTTCGGAAGGCGGGCTACCGCCGGTTTCGACCCACGAGCTGTGCATCCGGTCCACCCATCCTCCAACCCAGGGGGTTGGTCGCCGAACCATGCGAAGTCGATCCCGCTCGACATCGACAGCAAATGCCGAATCGTCACTGTCTCTACTCCGGCCCCAAGTTCCATCGCCGGAAGCAGTTCCGGCACTGTGGATTCGAGCGACAGAAGGCCCTCGTCGATTGCCATCCCAACGGCGAGCGCGCATAGACCTTTGGATACTGAGTAGATGTTCTCCCGGTCATCGCTGCGCCACCGGTGCTGTACGGCGTCGTCGCCTATCAGCACGTCCACACCGTAGGCGCCGAGCTTCTCTTCGTTGATGCCGTTGACCAGACGCTCAAGAACAGACATAGCAATAGACATTCAAATAGTCTCCCAGCCCGGGGCGGCCGCGGGCGGAAAGCGCGAGCGGATTCCAGCCCCGTGCGCAATGATGGACCGATGGAGCCTTCGTCAGGTACACGTCTCGAACTGGAAACAGAGCGTCTGCATCTTCGGTCTTGGTCTATTGACGACACGTCCTGGCACCGGCACCTCGTGGGAGAGCGTGGGCTGGGCCTTCCGACAGTAGAGGACGATGCTGC
>NZ_JAPSHJ010000025.1:39232-51381 GCF_031179985.1 Arthrobacter sp.
GTACACGTCTCGAACTGGAAACAGAGCGTCTGCATCTTCGGTCTTGGTCTATTGACGACACGTCCTGGCACCGGCACCTCGTGGGAGAGCGTGGGCTGGGCCTTCCGACAGTAGAGGACGATGCTGCGGTCATCGCAGGAGTTGTTGATTCCCAAAACACTCACGGCGTGGTGCCGTCTGTGATTGTGCGGAAGGCCGACGCCGAAGTCCTCGGCTACTGCGGCCTGGTAATCGGAAGAGCAACGCTGAACGAACCGGAGTTGGCCTTCGAGCTGTTCCAGCATGCCCATGGGAGCGGCTACGCCACGGAGGCTGCCATGGCGGTAGTCGCCGCCGCTCAACGAGCAGGTTACTCACGGCTTTGGTCCACCGTACGGACATGGAACGCACCGTCCTTCCGGGTACTCGAAAAGCTGGGCTTCGCTCGGCACCACAGTGTTTCGGACCATAGCGGCGAGATCGTCTGGAACGTGCTCGACCTACACTGACGCTCGTAGGCGGACGCTGGTCGGCTTACCGTCTTCCGTTCCCTAGCGGCCCGAGACGGGCCTGGCACCTGACCGGCGCACCGTGGCTTCGGCATGCTTAAGGATGGGGCCGTCGACCATTTTGCCCTTGAACTGAAATACGCCCGACCCGGCGCTGGCGGCAGCTTTCAGCAGCTCGTTGGCCTCGACAACCTCCGACTCGGAGGGCGCGTAGGCGTCACGGACAACCGCCACCTGGTTGGGATGAATGCAGGCCTTCGAACTGAAGCCGGACGCCACTGCATCGCGGCTTTCGGATGCCAGGCCGGCGAGATCAGGAATGTTCACGTACACCGAGTCAATGGCTTCTTTGCCGTAGGCCCGTGCCGCAAGAAGTACGGCTGAACGGGAGTGCAGTGCAACCGCCCGGTAGCCGCCGTCGTCGTTCCTGCTGGAGGTTCCGCCCAACGAGGCGAGCAGGTCCTCGGCTCCCCACATCAGCGCAACCACGTTAGGTTCGGCAGCTATGGCGGGAGCGTTGATGATTCCTGCCGCAGTTTCGCACAGCGCAATGACGCTGAACCCCTCAAGTGCCTGCACCTGTGCCGCGCCCTCGGTTTTGGCCAGCATGACTGTCCGGTAGGGCGTGTGGGCGAGGCAGTGCAGGTCCTTCTCAAACTCCTCGGTGCCCGCCGGATTGAGGCGGACAATGGTGCGGGTGGGCTCGAGTTCCGGCACATCGCCTTTGGCGCCCAGCTGCGCGAGGATGGCGCCCCGGGCACGTTGTTTGTCTTCCGGCGCCACAGCGTCCTCCAGGTCAAGGATGACGGCGTCGGCCCTCTCGGCCGCTTTCAGGTAGCGTTCCGGGCGGTCGGCAGGGCAGAACAGCAGGGCAGGGCCCATCACAAACGTCATGAATTTATTGTCCCCCTACTTGTGATTGCCGGTCTTCCTGGGCCTTCAGATGGGCGTCCCGTGTCCACATCAGGCAACTGCGGGTGGCCACTGCGACCACCTTCCCGTCCTGGTTCCGGCCGGTGTGCGTCATGGTTACTATCCCTTGGCCGGGCCGGGAATCCGAAAGGCGCTTTCCGGTGATTTGAGTCTCGGTGTACAGGGTGTCGCCGTGGTACAGGGGGTGCGGAAAGGAGACATCCGTCAGGCCAAGCTGGGCAATGATGGTCCCCTGCGTCAGCTGCGGTACCGATTGCCCCACCACAGTGGCCAGGGTGAACATCGAATTCATCAGCCGCTGCCCGAAGGGCTGCCCTGCACTCCAGGCGGCATCCAGGTGAAGCGCTTGGGTGTTCATCGTCATGGTGGTGAAGAGGACGTTGTCGGTTTCCGTCACGGTGCGTCCCGGGCGGTGAGCGTACAGCACCCCGGTCTCCAGTTCGTCGTAGTACAGCCCGCGCTGTTCGATGATCCGCTGCGTCGGCGGTTCCGGTGTCCTGGGATCCGTCATACCGTCAGTTCCCGGTCTTCCTCCAGGAGTTCGACGCCGGTAGCAGCGGCAACGTCCTCAACCGACACGTTAGGTGCCAGCTCGCGCAGCACCAGTCCGTCGGAGGTGACGTCAATGACGGCGAGGTCCGTGATGATCCTGTCCACGCATCCCTTGCCTGTCAGCGGCAGTGTGCATTGCTGGACAATTTTCGGCCGTCCGTTGCGGTCCACGTGCTCCATCATCACGATCAGTCTTTTGGCACCAAACACCAGGTCCATTGCCCCGCCCATGCCTTTGACCATCTTGCCGGGGATCATCCAGTTCGCCAGGTCTCCGTTGGCGGCGACTTCCATGGCCCCGAGCACGGCAACGTCCACGTGCCCTCCACGGATCATTCCGAAGGAGGTTGCCGAATCAAAGAATGCTGCCCCTGCATTTACAGTGACTGTTTCCTTGCCTGCGTTGATGAGGTCCGGGTCCACTTTGTCCTCCGCGGGATAAGGCCCGACGCCGAGGATGCCGTTTTCGGAGTGGAGGACCACCTCCATCCCGGCAGGGATGTAGTTGGGAATCAGGGTGGGCATTCCGATGCCGAGGTTCACGTACTGACCGTTGCGGAGTTCCTTTGCCACCCTTGCAGCCATTTCGTAGCGGGTCCAGCCCTTGCCCTCAGGGCTGGATGCGGCAGCCCTGCGGTATTCGGGACGGACGCCTTCCGGACGGGGTGCCTGGGAGCTGTTCGGATCCATGGCTATGCTCCTGCCTGGTCTGAGGTGGAAGACGTCGACGCTGCTGAGACGGTCTTCTTTTCAATGCGCTTCTCGACGGCGGGAGCCAGCACCACCCGTTGGATGAAGATGCCCGGGGTGTGGATATGCTCGGGGTCCAGCTCGCCCGGTTCCACCAGTTCCTCCACCTCGGCGATAGTGATCTTACCGGCCATCGCACACAGCGGATTGAAGTTCATCGCCGTTGCGTGGTACATGAGGTTGCCGTGCCGGTCCCCCTTCCAGGCGTGCACCAGCCCAAAGTCGGGAGTGAGGGACTCCTCCAGGACGTAGTCGGCACCATTGAAGGTGCGCACTTCCTTCGCTTGAGACGCGATGGCTATGCTTCCATCAGCATCGTACTTCTGCGGCAGCCCGCCTTCGGACACTTGAGTGCCGACGCCGGCGCTCGTGAAGAAGGCAGGAATTCCCGCACCGCCTGCACGGAGCTTCTCCGCCAGTGTGCCCTGCGGTGTGAGGACCACCTCCAGTTCGCCTGAGAGGTACTGGCGGGCAAATTCCTTGTTCTCGCCGACGTAGGAGCTGACGGTCCGCCGGATCCTGCCGTCCTTCAGGAGAATGCCCAGGCCCCAGTCGTCAACACCGCAGTTGTTGCTGACGGTTTCCAGATTCCGGGTGCCGCGTTGGTGGAGGGCATCGATCAACGCCACCGGGATGCCGCACAAGCCAAAGCCTCCGACGGCGAGGGAGGCGCCGTCGGGGATGTCGGCTACGGCCTCCTCAGCACTGGCAACAACTTTGTCAATCATCGTTGATCCTCTCAGGCCGGCTTCAATCCCAGTTCGCGGGCGATGAGCATCAGCTGAACCTCCGTGGTGCCCTCCCCGACTTCAAGGATCTTGGAGTCGCGGTAGTGGCGTGCCACAGTGAATTCGTTGATGAAGCCATAGCCGCCGAACACCTGGGTGGCATCCCGCGCGTTGTCCATGGCTGCCTCGCCTGCGACCATCTTAGCGATGGCTGCTTCGGTCTTGAACGGCTTCCCCGCCAGCATCCTGGCGGCAGCATCGTAGTAGGCCAACCGGGCAGTGTGCGCCCGTGCCTGCATGCGGGCGATCTTGAAGGCGATGGCCTGGTACTGGCCGATGTGGTGTCCAAAGGCACTGCGTTCCTTCGCGTATTTGACGGAGAGGTCCACACAGCCTTGGGCCGCTCCGGTGGCGAGGGCGGCGATGGCGATCCTGCCTTCGTCGAGAATGGACAGGAAGTTGGCGTAGCCCCGGCCCTGTTCTCCGAGAAGGTTTTCTTCCGGAACGTGGACGTCCTTAAGCGTCAGGGGGTGGGTGTCGGAGGCATTCCAGCCCACCTTGTTGTACGCTTTCTCGGCCTTGAATCCGGGCGTGCTGGTGGGCACCAGGATGGTGGAAATTTCCTTCTTGATGCTCCCGTCCTTGCGCTCGTGCCTGCCCGTGACGGCGGTGACGGTGACCAGCCGGGTGATGTCCGTGCCGGAGTTGGTGATGAATTCCTTGTTCCCGTTGATGATCCATTCGCCGCCCTCCAGCCTGGCGGTGGTCTTGGTTCCGCCGGCATCCGAGCCAGCTTCAGGCTCCGTGAGGCCGAATCCTGCGAGCGCCGTACCGGCAGCCAGCGCCGGGAGCCATTCCTTCTTCTGGGCATCGGTGCCAAACCTGTAGACAGGCATGGCCCCGAGTGAAACTCCTGCTTCGAGGGTGATGGCGACGGACTGGTCTACCCGGCCCAGCTGTTCGAGGGCGATGGCAAGGGCAAAGTAGTCTCCGCCCATGCCACCGTATTCCTCCGGAAACGGCAGGCCGAAGAGGCCCATGTCGGCCATTTGGGACACCACTTCGTACGGGAAACTGTGCTCTTCATCGTGTTTGGCCGAGACCGGGGCAACCACTTCGTCCGCAAATTCCCGAACGGTGTCGCTGAGGTCCTGGTATTCCTCACTGAGTTCAAAATCAGCCATGATGTGACTTCCTTGTCCTAACTCTGCTCTGCATCTGCGGCGCCCATGGCGATGGCAGCTTGTGTGGTTGATTCGGTGTCCGATACCTCTCCGGCGACTTCAGGGACCGGAGGATGGATGGTGGCCAGGACCTGCTCCGCTTTCACGAGATCGCCAGGAGTGACGCCGATATGCACTGTCCCCGCGGTGCTGGCAGTCAGCTGATGTTCCATTTTCATGGCCTCCACAGCGAGCAGGACCTGTCCGGCGGCTACGGTTTCCCCGTCCTGGACAGAGACCGAGACCACTGTCCCGGGCATCGGCGAGCGGATTTCGGGATCAACAACGCCGTCCACCCGCTGGATCGCAGCCAGGACTCTGGCCACTCGGGATTCCCTCGTGAGGATCTCGAGCCGGCAAGACCAGCCGTCGTGTCCCAGGAACAGGTCTCCGCTCGGCGACTTGGCCACGGAGTACTGCCTGCTCTCGCCGTCGAGGGTTATCGCGAGCTTCCCAGCAGCGACGCCGCCCAGGGATGCCTCGTGTTCGAAGCCGTTCCCTACCCGGACTGTCACGGAACCTCCGATCTCAGAACCGAGGCGGACGGCGACTACCTCCCCCGCTCCCCGTCCCAGGCTGACAATCCACGGGGCATTTCCGCCCAGCCGCCAGCCACTGCGGGTGTTCCAGGGGCTGCCTGCCTTCCTTGGAGAAGCGGTTCTTTCCCGGGCCGTGCCGTCCGAAGCCGTGCTGCCCGGGCTCCCCCGCTCCAGAGCCTGCACGTAGAGTGCTGCGGCAATGAATTCAGCGTCCCCCATCTCGCGGAACGAGAGGTCCGGCATTTTCCGTTCGATCAGCGTGGTATCCAGCCGTCCGGCGCGCACGTCGTCGTCGTTGATCAGCAGCCGCAGATACTCAACGTTGGTCGCCACACCCAGGGCGGTGTAGGACGACAAGGCCGCATCCAAGGTGTCCAGCGCTGCTTTCCGGTCCGTCCCCCATGCGATGACCTTGGAGATCATGGGGTCGTAATGAGAGCCAATCTCCAGCCCCTCAACCAGCGACGAATCCACCCGAAGCCTGTGGTCACTCCCCTGGGCTTCTGCCGCCGACGGAAGTTCGTCCAGCAGGAGCACCGTTCCGGTGGACGGCAGAAAATTCCGTTGCGGGTCCTCTGCGTAAACGCGCGCTTCGACGGCGTGACCTTTGAGGACGACGTCGTCCTGCGCCACGGTGAGCACCTCGCCGGCCGCGATCCGCACCTGCCATTCCACCAGGTCGATACCCGTGACCATCTCGGTGACGGGGTGTTCCACCTGGAGCCTCGTGTTCATTTCCATAAAGAAGAACTCGTCCGGGGCGTCATCAGAAACAAGGAATTCAACCGTGCCGGCCCCGCTGTAGTTGACGCTGCGGGCAGCCTGGCATGCTGCCTCCCCGATCCGGGCCCGGACCACGGCGCCGTCGCCAAGTGATTCCAACAGCGGCGACGGCGCTTCCTCGATGACTTTCTGGTGCCGGCGCTGGAGTGAGCATTCGCGTTCACCAAGGTGGATCACGTTGCCATGGTTGTCTGCGAGCACCTGGACTTCGATGTGCCGCGGGTTCAGCACCAGCCGCTCCAGGAACAGGGTGTCGTCGCCGAAAGCGCTGGCAGCCACCCGCCGGGCCGTGGCCAGGGTAGCGGCGAGTTCGTCCGGGCGCTCCACTGTGTGCATCCCCTTGCCGCCGCCCCCTGCCGACGGCTTGATCAGCAGCGGGAAGCCCACGTTTGCAGCGGCTTCGATCAGGTCCTGGTTGGTGAGTCCGGGTTGGGCAATGCCCGGGACCACCGGGACACCGTAGCCGGCCACATGGTTCTTCGAGCGGATCTTGTCGCCCATGATGTTCAGGGACGCAACGCCGGGACCGATGAAAGCGATCCCCGCGGCCTCCAGGGCGCGGGCGAAGTCGGCGTTCTCACTCAGGAACCCGTATCCCGGATGCACTGCCTGGGTGTTTGTTTCCCGGCAGGCCCGGACGATGGCATCAATATTGAGGTAACTCTCCGAGGCGGCGGCGGGTCCGATCCGGACGGCGGTATCGGCTTCGCGCACGTGGCGGGCGCCGGCGTCGGCATCGCTGTAGACGGCAACGGAGCGGATGCCCATGGTGCGGAGCGTCCGGATTACCCTGCAGGCGATCTCGCCGCGGTTCGCCACGAGGACTGTCGGGAAAAGGGCATCCCCACCGAACAGGACTTCGCTGTGGACGTTGGCTCGGGTTCGGTCGTCACTGGTGGTCATGGCTCACATCCGGAAGAGGCCGAAGGAGGTCTCCGGCAGCGGGGTGCGGGAGACGACGTCGAGCGCCAGCCCCAAAACGGTGCGGGTATCGGCAGGGTCGATGACGCCGTCGTCCCACAGTCGGGCGGTGGAATAGTAAGGGCTCCCCTGGTCCTCATACTGCTGCCGGATGGGAGCCTTGAAGGCTTCCTCGTCCTCTGCGGACCATTCCTCGCCCCGCCCCTCGTACTGCTCGCGCTTGACGGTGGCCAGGACGCTGGAGGCCTGGTTGCCGCCCATGACAGAAATGCGGCTGGCCGGCCACATCCACAGGAACCGGGGCGAATAGGCACGTCCGCACATGGAGTAGTTGCCTGCGCCGAAGGAACCGCCAATGACGACTGTGAGTTTGGGTACCCGGGCCGTGGCGACGGCGGTGACCATCTTTGCGCCGTTTTTGGCGATGCCGCCCTGTTCGGAATCCTTGCCGACCATAAAGCCGGAGATGTTCTGCAGGAAGACCAGCGGAATGCCCCGCTGATCACACAGTTCGATGAAATGCGCCCCCTTGAGCGAGGATTCGCTGAACAGCACACCGTTGTTGGCCACGATTCCCACTGGGTGCCCGTGAAGGCGGGCGAACCCGGTCACCAGGGTGGCGCCGTAGTTTTTCTTGAACTCGTGGAACCGGCTGCCGTCCACCAGGCGGGCAATCACCTCACGCACGTCGTACTGGGCGTTCACGTCAGTGGGCACCGCACCGTAGATTTCTTCCGGATCTTCCGCGGGTTCGACGGCGGCCTCCACCTCCCATGCGGGAGCGGCGGGCACCGGCAGGGTGGCGACGATGTCGCGGACAATCTGCAGCGCGTGCTCGTCGTTCTCAGCCAGATGGTCCGTGACCCCTGAGATTTGCGAATGTACGTCTCCGCCGCCCAGTTCCTCTGCCGTGACGATTTCACCGATGGCGGCCTTCACCAGCGGCGGACCGCCCAGGAAGATGGTGCCCTGGTTGCGGACGATCACCGTTTCATCGCTCATGGCAGGAACATAGGCGCCGCCTGCCGTGCAGGAACCCATCACCGAAGCGATTTGCGGGATACCGGCTGCAGACATCCTGGCCTGATTGAAGAAGATCCGGCCGAAGTGCTCCTTGTCCGGGAACACCTCATCCTGCTTCGGGAGGAAGGCTCCGCCCGAGTCCACCAGATAGATGCAGGGCAGCCGGTTTTCCAGGGCAATCTCCTGAGCCCGGAGATGTTTTTTCACCGTCATCGGATAGTAGGTTCCGCCCTTGACGGTGGCGTCATTGGATATCACCAGGACGTGCCTGCCGTGGACCAGCCCGATGCCGGCAATGACGCCGGCCCCGGGTGAATCGTCCTGATACATTCCGTTCGCGGCCAGCGGAGCGATTTCCAGAAACGGACTGCCGTCGTCCAGCAACTGGTCGATGCGCTCCCGCGGCAACAGTTTTCCTCGGGAAACATGGCGTTCCCGGGATTTCTCCGGGCCGCCCAATGCTGCAACGGCCAACCGTTTCCTGAGTTCTCCCGCCAGGGCAAGCTGAGCCTCCCGATTGGCCGAGAAGGCGGCGCTTGCTGCGTCCACTTGGCTGGCGAGTGTCTCCATTGACTGCTTCCGTTCCCGGCCGCCCGCGTAGGCGCCCTGGCTATTTCGGTTAGTACCGCATAACTGAAATTTAGGTTAGTCTCTATTAACTGTGATGTCCAACACGTTGAGGGTTGGCGAGGTTGGAACATCACATGATTCAGGAGGTATTCAGCCCGATGGCCCAGCGCAGCCCCCTGCCCGGCTCCAACTCTTTAGCGGCCGCCCAACGGTCAGCCGGCAAGGCCGGTCCGGGGACGCAGCGCAGCCAGGCCAAGGAGAGCCGCCGCAAGGCTCTTTTGTCAGCGGCCGCCGCCTTGTTTGCCAGGGACGGCTTCAACAGTGTTTCGCTTGAGGACCTGGGCGCTGCTGCCGGTGTCAGCGGGCCTGCCGTCTACCGCCACTTCTCGGGCAAACAAGCTGTCTTGGGCGCGCTGTTGCTGACCGTCAGCGAGGACCTGCTGGAAGGCGGCCGACTGGTTGTTGCGGATACTCCCGACCCCCACGGTGCCCTCGCGGGGCTCGTGGCATTCCAGGTGGATTTTGCGCTCAGCAACCCGGACGTCATCCGGGTCCAGGACCGGGATTTCAGCAACCTGGCAGAATCCGACCAAGCCAATGTACGCACCCTGCAGCGCAGCTATGTCGAGTTGTGGGTGGATGTCCTCCTGCGGCTCCATGCACGCGCCGAAGCCAGTGACCTTCGGATGCGCGCCCATGCCACCTTCGGGCTTATCAACTCCACACCACACTCAGTGCGCCACCATGGCCGCCGGATGGCTGCCGCGTCTGCCCGGCCTCTCCTGGAAAGCATGGCTATGGCCGCCTTGATGGTGCCGCCTGCCCCGGATCCGGAACGTTGAGCTGACCGGATCCGGGGCACGCGGGTCTTAGACCATCGCGAGCACGATGCCGGGATCCGACAGGATGGACCCGACGTCGGCCAGGAACCTGGAGCCCTGTTCCCCATCCACGAGCCGGTGATCAAACGACAGGCTCAAGGTCATCACCTGGCGAAGTGCCACCTCGCCCTGATATTCCCAGGGCATCCTCCGCACTGCCCCCATGGCAAGAATGGCCGCTTCGCCCGGGTTCAGGATCGGAGTTCCGGCGTCGATGCCGAAAACTCCTATGTTGGTAATGGAGATGGTTCCACCGGAGAGGTCCGCCGGACTGGTTTTTCCTTCCCGGGCCGTATCTGTCAGCTCCGTCAGGGCTGCTGACAGCTCGGCCAGGGTCAGTGAATGTGCGTCCTTGATATTGGGCACGGTCAGGCCGCGGGGGGTTGCAGCGGCTATGCCAAGGTTGACGTAGTTGAACTGGACGATCTCCTGGGCATCCTCATCCCAGTGGGTGTTCAGTGACGGATTTCGCTTCAAGGCGGTCAGGAGTGCCTTGGCCACGAGGGTCAGTGGAGTGAGCTTGTAGCCGGCAAAGAGGCGGCTTTCCTTGAGCCTGGAGAGCAGCTCCATGGAGGGAGTGACGTCCACCGTAAGGAATTCCGTGGCATGCGGTGCCGTGAAGGCACTCGAAACCATGGCGGCGGCAGTGAATTTCCGGACACCCTTGATGGGCGTGCGGACCTCCCGTTCGCCGCCCTGCTCATCGGCACTTTCCCTGGCGTAGGCCACCGCGGACATGGCGTGGGCAGCAGCGGGCAGGTCTCCGCCGCCCACGAAGTTCCGGACGTCGTCCCGGGTGATCAGTCCTCCCGGGCCTGTCCCCGTGACCGATTCCAGCTCCACGCCAAGATCCTTCGCCAGCTTACGCACAGGTGGAGTGGAGCGTGGCCGTTCTGTTGTCTCTGGTTCGGCAGTCCGGGCCGGCCGGGGCGGTGCAGCCGGCTCAGCCTCAGTGCGTCCAGCGTTAGGCTCAGGGGCAGCAGGCTGGAGTACCGGGGGCATCCGCGATTCCAAAGGAGCCTCGTCCTTCACGGCGGCAAGATGGCCCCGCGCCCGGCGGACAGGGCGTCCGGAACTTTCGACGACGGCGCCATACCCCACCAGGTTCGGCTCCCGTCTAGCCGGAGCCAGCTGGGGAGACTCATCTGATGCGCCGGATCCACTGGACTCTGAACTGCCTGAACCAGCCGGAGCGGGCGTACCGCCGTCGTCGTTCGCTATTTCAAAGGAAACGATCCGCTTGCCGACTTCCACGACGGTCCCCGGCTGCTCATGCAGCGCGGTAACCACGCCGGCGAACGGTGAGGGAAGTTCGACGACGGCCTTGGCCGTTTCCACCTCGGCGATGACCTGGTTGAGCGTGACGGTATCGCCCACGTTCACTTTCCAGCTGAGGATTTCCGATTCCGTCAGCCCTTCACCGAGGTCAGGCAGCCTGAATTCCCTGATCATGGTGGCCGTCATCCTTCCAGCCCGCTGAGCGAGTTCGGCCGGCCCAATGCCCGGTCCACGCCGTCAAGGATCCGGTCCAGGTCCGGAAGATGATGCATTTCGAGTTTGGAGTAGGGATAGGGGATGTCGAAGCCGGTGACGCGGACAGGGGCGGCTTCGAGGTGGTAGAAGCAGCGCTCAGTGATGCTGGCCGCAATTTCTCCGCCAATGCCGCCGAACTGTCCGGCTTCGTGGGTCACCACGAGCCTGCCCGTTTTCCGAACAGAGGCTTCCACAGTGGAGAAGTCCACAGGCGACAGCGAGCGCAGGTCGATGACTTCCACGGAAACCCCGTCGTCGGCAGCTGCGAGAGCAGCGTCACGGGCGGTTTTTACCAATGGCCCGTAGGTCACAAGGGTGACGTCTTTGCCTTCGGTGACAACGCTGGCCTTCTCCATGGAAAGCGCGGCCGCGGGATCCACGGACTCGTCTACTTCACCTTTGTCGTGATACCGGCGTTTCGGCTCAAAGTAGACCACCGGATCATTGGAGGCGATGGCCTGCTGGATCATGATGTACGCGTCCTGGGGGTTCGAAACACTCACTACCCGCAGTCCGGAGGTGTGGGTGAAGTAGGCCTCAGGCGATTCGGAATGGTGCTCCGGGGAACCGATGCCGCCGCCGAAAGGAACCCGGATGGTGATGGGCATCTTTACCGCCCCCTGGGTGCGGTAGTGGAGTTTGGCGACCTGGCAGACGATCTGGTCAAAGGCCGGGTAGACAAAGCCGTCGAACTGGATTTCCACCACGGGGCGGTAACCGCGGTAGGCAAGCCCGACGGCGGTCCCCATGATTCCGGACTCGGCCAGCGGTGTGTCAATGACGCGGTGCTTGCCGAAGTCCTTCTGCAGGCCGTCGGTAATGCGGAACACCCCGCCCAACGTACCGATGTCCTCCCCCATAAGAATCACTTTGGGGTCGTTTTCCAGGGATTTGCGCAGGCCGGAGTTGATGGCACGGGCAAAGGTCATCTGGGTCATCAGAGTGCACCTTCTTCAGAAGTGGCCTGTGCGGGGTCTCCGTACGAAGCCAGGTAACGGGAATAGTGGTCCTGTTGGCGTTCCAGCCAGGAATGCGGCGTGCTGTACACGTGCTTGAACACGTCGAGCGGCTGTGGGTCAGGCATATTGACGCAGCCACTGCGCATCTCCTGGGCCACGGCATCAGCCTTGGCTGCGACCCGGGCTTCCAGCTCTTCGCTCCAGGATTCCCTTCGTTCCAGAAGTGACCTGACGCGGGCCATGGGGTCCTTCGCGGCCCAGTCCTC
>NZ_JAPSHJ010000104.1 GCF_031179985.1 Arthrobacter sp.
GACATCCGGCCATCGCGGGTCAGCTCGGCAATGATGTTCCGGTCCACGTCGTCCAGGCGGACTTCGCCCCGGTCAATGCCACTCTCGGCCATTCGTCTACAACTCCTGTCCGTAATCCAGCTCACACTTGCTTTTTGTCTTTCAGAGTAGGCTACGCAGCCTCGGTTTTCCACGATTCACAGTGAGGGTGGATACGAAACAGCCTCCGGGACGATACTGGGAATGAATAGTGGCTATAGAAGGACTGACCAATGACGATCTCCGCAGACCACGCCGCCGTGCAGCCGGCCGGACCCGGGAGCCAGCCCGGACAAACCGGCGAGGACGCCGTTACCGAGGCCGTACGCAAGTTCGGCATCACGGTAGAGGACTACATGTTGCCTGCCCGGCACCCCATTCAGATGGTGGACCAGGACGGTGCCTTGATACACCACACCGAGCAGGGCACCCAGCCTGGCCACGAGTATCCGCTGCCAGGCGACGCAGAGCTACTCGCCGCCTACGAGCAGCTGGTGGTCGGCCGCAGGGTCAATGATCAGAACTCGGCCCTGGTCCGCCAGGGACGGATGGCTGTTTATCCCTCCAGTCATGGTCAGGAAGCCTGCCAGGTGGCAGCCGCACTTTGCCTTTCAGAGGGCGACTGGATCTTTCCCACCTACCGCGATTCCGTTGCTGTGATGGCCAGGGGAGTCGACCCCGTCCAGACCATGACCATCTTCCGGGGTGACTGGCACAGCGGCTACAACCCCGCCGAGCACAAGGTGGGCCCCCAGTGCACACCGCTGACCACGCAGCTGCTGCACGCCGTCGGGGTAGCCCACGCCGCCAAACTCCGTGGCGAAGACACAGTTGTCCTGGCAATGTGCGGTGACGGCGCCACGAGTGAAGGTGACTTCCACGAGGCCCTGAACTTCGCGGCCGTGTTCCACCTTCCCGTGGTGTTCTTCGTCCAGAACAACCAGTACGCAATTTCGGTGCCCCTGGCCCACCAGTCGGTGGCTCCTTCTCTCGCTCACAAGGCTGTGGGCTATGGAATGGCAGGTGAGCGTGTGGACGGCAACGACGTCGTCGCGCTTCTCGCGGTGCTGGACAGGGCAGTGAGCCTTGCCCGCGGCGGCTCCGGCCCCCTTTTGGTCGAGGCCCACACTTACCGAATGCAGGCCCATACAAACGCCGATGACGCCACGCGCTACCGCCAGGACAGCGAGGTGGCCCAATGGGCTGCCCGGGACCCGCTGAAACGGATGCAGGTTTACCTCACCGAACGCGGGCTGTTGGATGAAACTGCAGAGGCCCGGATCACGGCGAAAGCTGAGACGGTGGCTGCCCAGCTCCGCGAAGGACTGGGCCAAGACATGCCGGTGGATCCGCAGGAACTCTTCCGCCACGTCTTTGCAAAGCCCACACCTCAGCTAAGGGAACAGTCGTCAATGCTTGCTGACGAACTTGTCCGTGAAGCCGCAGCCGATGCCAGCACAGAAGAGGCAGAACGATGAGCCCATCAGTCACCACCTCGTCAGAGGTTAATGGCAACGTCAGCGCTGCCACCGCACGGGCAGCCGCGAAGGCAGCAGCGTCCACGGAGGAGTCCGGCCCGCAGGCCATCACCATGGCCAAGGCGCTTAATACGGCGATGGCCGATGCAATGCACGCTGACTCTTCCGTCCTTGTCTTCGGTGAAGACGTCGGAATGCTGGGCGGCGTCTTCCGCATTACCGACGGACTCACCAAAACGTTCGGTGAACAGCGCTGCTTCGACACTCCTCTGGCGGAATCGGGCATCGTTGGCATGGCTGTTGGCATGGCCATCAATGGCATGCGTCCGGTGATCGAAATGCAGTTCGACGCCTTCGCGTACCCGGCCTTCGAACAGATCGTCAGCCACGTCGCCAAGATGCACAACCGCACCAAGGGAGCCGTCAAGCTGCCGATCGTTATCCGCGTCCCATATGCGGGTGGCATCGGGGGAGTGGAGCACCACTGCGATTCCTCTGAGTCCTACTATGCGCATACTGCAGGTCTGAAGGTCTTCACCCCGGCCACGGTTGCAGACGGTTACCGGATGCTGCGGGAAGCCATCGACTCAGATGATCCGGTGATGTTCATGGAACCAAAGAAGCTGTACTGGTCCAAGGACATGGTTGACCTGGACGCCCTCCGCGCAGAACACAAGGCGAACCTCGACGGCGGGACTTCTTCCGAAGGCCGTGCCGCCGTCGCCCGTCCCGGCACGGACGCAACGCTCATCGCTTACGGCCCCACAGTTCCCACCGCTCTCGCCGCCGCCGCCGCAGCCGCCGAGGAAGGGCGCTCGCTGGAAGTCATCGACGTCCGCTCGATTGTGCCTTTCGACGACGAGACGGTCAGCGCTTCTGTCCGCAAGACCGGCCGCGCCGTCGTGATCGCCGAGGCACATGGCTTCGCTTCGGTGTCGTCGGAGATAGTGGCCAGAGTGCAGGAGCGCTGTTTCCACTACCTTGCGGCACCCATCCGGCGGGTGACCGGATTCGATATCCCCTACCCTGCTCCCAAGCTGGAGCATTACTACTTGCCGGGTGTGGACCGCATCCTTGACGCCGTTGACGACCTCCAGTGGGAAGACTGATCCTATGAGCGAAACCAAAGTATTCCTCCTTCCAGACCTCGGTGAAGGCCTCACTGAGGCTGAACTTGTGAACTGGTTGGTGGCTGTAGGCGACGAAATCCAGGTGGACCAGCCGATAGCTGAGGTGGAAACCGCCAAGTCGATGGTGGAGGTGCCGTCGCCCTACGCGGGGACGGTCGCGGAACTGCATGGAGAGCCGGGCCAAACCCTGGATGTAGGTAAGCCCCTGATCTCTGTCAGCACAGGCCCAGGCCTTGAACCACCCCAGACTCCGGTTCAGGAGGCGGCTGAAACCTACCGGGAAGAGGAGAAGGCCGGCTCCGGCAACGTCCTCATCGGATACGGAACGCCGGGCGGGGTGGGTACGGCACGACGCACCCGGGCACGAAAGGGCTCAGCTTCGCTCTCCTTGGTGGAGCCGGCAGAATCGTCGCAGCCATCGCCTGATCCTGATGACCTCGCGCTTCTTCGGACTCGGGTCCCGGGAAAACTTGGAGCAGTCATCTCGCCGCTGGTCCGCCGCATGGCTCGGGAGCACGGCGTTGACCTGGGCGAACTGAACGGCTCGGGGGAGAGCGGCCTCATCATGCGCCGGGACGTGGAGGCTGCCATTTCACCAAGGCCGGAGCAGGGGTCCCCTCAGGCTGAAGAGCCTTTTGCGGCCGACGCTGCTCCCAGCGTTGCGCGCCCCTCGGAGAGCCAGCTGCAGACAGATCCCCGCAGTGGTCTCGGTATCATCAGCCGCACACCGATCCGCGGAGTCCGGAAAGCGACGGCTGCCAACATGGCCAGAAGCCGCTCGGAGATCCCCGAGGCGACAGTCTGGGTAGATGTGGACGCCACGGCATTGGTAGAGATGAGGGCCTCCTTGAAGAAGGCTGATCCTCACAACACTCCAGGTCTTCTCGCTTTCATTGCCCGATTTGTCACAGCCGGGCTAAAGAAATACCCGGAATTGAACTCGCGCCTCGTATCGGCCGAGGACGTCCAAGGCGGTCAGGCGCAGGAAATTGTGGCCTTTGACGGCGTCAACCTCGGGTTCGCAGCCCAGACGGAACGCGGGCTGATGGTGCCATCTGTCCGCAACGCGGACAAGCTGAGTGCGCGGGAACTGGATGAGGAGATCCGCAGACTCACGGCCGTCGTTCGTGAAGGCAAGGCGAGCCCGTCTGAACTGGGAAGCGGCACTTTCACGCTGAACAATTACGGAGTATTCGGTGTGGATGGCTCAGCTGCGATTATTAATCATCCGGAAGTGGCAATCCTCGGCGTGGGGCGGATCGTCGACAAGCCCTGGGTACTGAACGGGCAGTTGGCGGTCCGCAAAGTCACCGAGCTGACACTGACTTTCGACCACCGC
>NZ_JAPSHJ010000026.1 GCF_031179985.1 Arthrobacter sp.
CGACTCCCCGCGTGCCCCGCCCAGTTGCCCAGGCTGCTACTTCGGCCAGGGTTCCGTCGGGGACTGGGGTTTCCTCACCCCGTTTTTGCCAGCTTCCGGTGATGTCCTGGATCAGCCGTTCCAGGACGTCGTCGGGGATCTGGTCAAAGGTGGCGCCGTTGTCCAGGTCCACCGCGTGGACCCAGACCTCGCGGGTGCGCATCCACACTGTTTCGGATGCCGGTACCGTCCGCCCCTGGGCAGTCCGAACCTCGTGGCTCCACGCTTCGGAAGCCGTGTCCCGCCACTCAACATTGAGATGGATGGCTGAGTGGTCAAAGAGATTTCGAAGGGCGGTGGGGCTGAGGGTGGCACCGAAATCTATCTCCTTGTTGCGTTCCTCCGGGGAGGAATACATGGGCGTCTCAATACCGGTGTTGGCCCATTCGACAAGCCGGGAAAGTGCCCGGGCGTTGTAACTGACGTGCGAGACGACGTGGCGCCGCGTCCAGCCAGGCAGCAGGGACGGCGCGTCAAGATCGGCGTCGCGGAGCTCATTGAGCTTTCGCGCAAAAAATGCAGTTCCCCGCCGCGCCGTCAGCAGCTGTGCCTGCAGCAAGGGGTCCTGGGTCAGGTCATGACGTGCTACCAAGGTTTTCCCCTTAGTCCGTGGCGGAACCGGAGGCTGCCACTGCCCTGTTGCGCAGCATTCCGATCCCTTCGATGCTGGTTTCAAGGACCTGGCCGTGGCGGAGGTACCGCTGCGGCTGGCGGGCGTGGCCCACACCGCCCGGGGTACCGGTGATGATGACGTCCCCTGGGTTCAGGGTGATCATCGTGGAGATGTAGGAAACGAGGAACTCCGGGCCGTGCACAAGATCCCCGGTGGAAGCCTCCTGCATCAGTTCGTTGTCCAGGCGGGTGCTGATGGTTCCACCAGGGGTCCACTCGTCGGTGGTTACCAGGACGGGGCCCAGCGGAGTGCTGTTTTCCCAGTTTTTGCCCTGCAGCCATTCTTTGGTCCTGAACTGCCAGGTGCGCATGGAAACGTCATTGCAAATGGAGTAGCCGGCGATGTGGTCTGCGGCGTCCGATTCAGCGATATGCCGGCCGCTTTTTCCGATTATGACCGCGAGTTCGGCTTCCCAGTCGATCGCGTCGTCCTGCTCCGGAAGCTCGATATCGTCGTTGGGGCCAATCAGCGTTTCAGCGAATTTGGAGAACAGCGTGGGGTACTCGGGCAGGTCGCGGCCCATCTCCTGGATGTGGGTGCGGTAGTTCAGGCCAACGCAGATGATCTTGCCGGGCTTGGTAATCACGGAGGCGAGGCTGGCGCCGTCGAGCGCTGCACCGCCGTCGAGCGCTTCAGTGCCGGTGGCCGCTTCCGCGATTGTTCGCCACTCAGGATTGGCGAGCAGTTCGCCGACGTCGGCGTACCCGGGGATGACCGTGAACTTGCCGTCGTCCTGGCGGGCCGCCACCGTGCTGTTGTTAGGGCTGGTGCTGGTGCTGGTGCGGAGCGTGGCAAGTCTCACTGGTCGGTTCCTTCGATGTAAGTGCGGTTGAGGTTCAGGCGCTCAATGATGGGCTGGTCGCCGAATTTGAAGAGGTCGAACTGGGTTTCCGCTTGCAACGACCAGGCAACCCATGAAGGCACGACGGCGAGGTCCCCCTTTTCGAGGTGGGTGGTCTCCCCGTTCAGCACAATCGAGCCGCGGCCTTCGAAGACCTGATAGATGCTGGAACCGACTTCGCGGGTTACGGGGGTCCTCGCGCCGGCACGGAGCCTGTGAAATTCAGCGCGGATGGTGGGCATAACGTCCCCGCCGGTGGTGGGGTTGGTGTAGCGGACGGCGGCATGCCCCGGGGACACGGTGGCCGGTTGGCCTTCGTCTTCGAGCAAAAGCTGTTCCGTGAGGGCCCGGTCGGTGAATTCCCAGCGGTAGGCACTGATGGGGGAGTTCACGGTGTTCTGCAGCCCGGAGAGCGGCCGGAGGCCCGGATTGGCCCAAAGGCGCTCTGAGCGTGAAACGTTGGGCGTGGACTCATCAGTGACGCGCTCGCTGCCAAACTCGAAGAACGCACTGTCGGTGTAGTGGACGAACGGGATGTCCAGCCCGTCAATCCACGCCATGGGTTTGTCAGTCTCGTTGTGGTGGCCGTGGAAGTTCCAGCCGGGTGTCAGCAGGAAATCTCCGCGGGACATGCGGACGGGGTCGCCGTTGACCACCGTCCACACTCCTTCGCCTTCCACCACAAAGCGGAACGCATTCTGCGAATGCCGGTGCTCGGGAGCAGTTTCGTGGCCGCCCAGATACTGAATGGCGGCCCACAGGGTGGGCGTGGCGTAGGGGCGTCCGCCCAGGCCGGGGTTGGCCAGAGCGATGGCACGCCGCTCGCCACCTCGTCCCACTGGCACGAGATCTCCGGAGCGCTCTGCCAGCGGAAGGAGGGAATTCCATCTCCAGACGTGTGGCACGGCCTGCGGTTTGGGGGTCATCGGCATGAGATCGCCGATCTCCGTCCACAGCGGGATGAGGTTCTCCCGGTTGAAATCCTTGTACAGCTGGTCCAGTTGCTCCTGCTCCTCAGCAGTGGGTGCAGGAGCAATCATCTGGTTCTCGCTCATAGCGGCCTCTCCTTATCAATCAGGGGTGCGTAGTGGAAGTGGATGCCTGCAGCAGATGGGCAACGTCCTCGCGCAGCTGCTTCTTATTGATCTTGCCGACCTTCGTGGTGGGGATTTCGTCCACCACCACGAGCTTCTCGGGAATCTTGAAGGCGGCAACGCCCGTACGGCGCAGGCTGTCCTGGACATCGGCCAGCGTAAGTTCAACGCCCGGTTTGAGCGTGACGAAGAGGCAGAGTTTTTCGCCCAGCAGGGGATCAGGCATGCTGACAGCGGCGGCGAGCGTGACGGCGTCGAGCCTGTAGACAAGGCTTTCAATTTCCTCGGCGGAGATCTTCTCCCCGCCGCGGTTGATCATGTCCTTGTCCCTGCCCTGGACAATAAGGTTGCCGTCCGGGCGGCGTTCCACGATGTCGCCGCTGCCGTACCAGCCGTCCTGTGTGAAGGCCCGAACGTTGTGTTCGGCTGCCTTGTAGTAACCGCGCGGAGTGTAGGGACCACGGGTGAGGATTGCTCCGGGGACTCCGTCCGGCAGGTCATTTCCAGTCTCATCAACAATCCGGATTTCGTCCGCCTCCGAGACAGGCCTGCCCTGCGTCATGCAGATCACGTCGTCCGGATCGTCCAGCCGGGTCATGTTGATCAGGCCTTCGGCCATGCCGAACACCTGCTGCAAGGTGGCGCCAAGGACCGGCTTGACCTTCCGTGCGATCTCGTCGGCCAGCCGTGAGCCGCCCACCTGCAGGACTTCCAGCGTTTCCAGCTGATCGCCGTCGTGCTCCTGCTGGTATTCGATCCACCGCTGAGCCACCGCAGGCACGGCGGCGGACAGTGTGACGCCTTCTTCCTTGATCGTGGCGAATGCCTTGCCCGGTTCGGGGCTCGGAAGCATCACCACCCGGCCGCCGGCGAACAGGACGCCAAGGATACCCGGGCAAGCCAGCGGGAAATTGTGGCTGACCGGCAGGGTGCCCAGATACACCGTTTCGGGCGTCACGTTGGAGACAACGGAGCTGGCTTTGATGTTGTAGGCGTAGTCATTGTGAGTCCGCGTAATCAGCTTCGGCAGGCCGGTGGTCCCGCCGGAGAGCAGGAAACAGGCGGGGTCATCGCCCGCCGGGGCAACGGAGTCCAGCTGCTTTCGGGCCCCCGCTGGGTCCGTGGCAGGAGCGAGCAAAGCGTCAAGATCGACGTTCCCCGCGTTGACCTGTCCCGAGACCAGTACACGCGTCAGGCTCGGTGTTACCTGGGCGATGTGGTTGGCGAGGTCCTGGTGACTGAAGTCCTTGATGGAATCGCGCACGGCTATGGCACAGGACTCGGACAGTTCGGCGAGGTAGCTGAGCTCAAACTGCCTGTGTGCCGGGAGAGCCATCACAGGGACTATTCCCGTTCTGAAGCACGCCAGCGTCAGTACGGTGAACTGCCAGCAGTTGGGAAGCTGGACAAGGATCCGGTCGTCCTTGCGCAGGCCAAGAGCCAGCAGCCGTTCTGCCCCACCATCCATCCGGTCAACGAGTTCCCGGTAGGTCATGCGGACATCTCCATCGACCAAGGCAACTTGATCCGGGAAGCGGTCAGCGGTGTCCAGAACGTAGGCGCCGAGCGGTCTGTCCTCCCAGTAACCCTTTGCCCGGTACTTGGCTGCGTCTTCCGGGGGCCAGGGTACCGCTCCTTCGCGGGTATGGCTGGTCATTTTGCTTTCTCCTCAGTAATGACGACGGCGTCAAGGGCAACGAGACCTTCAGCGGTCAGGCGCAGGGGATTAATTTCGATTTCGGCGATGCCGTCGTTGGTTAGCAATGCATTGCCGAGCCTGGCCACAATTCCGGCCAGTTCTGACCGATCGAGTACCGGTCCGTTTCGGAAGCCATTCAGCAGTTCCCGGGCCTGCAGCTCATCAGCCATTGCAGCGGCGGTTCGTTCATTGAGCGGCACTGTCCGGATGGCGACGTCGGCCAGCACCTCTGCAGCAGTTCCCCCCAGACCCAGAACCATGACGGGACCGAACACAGGGTCGCGGCGGGCACCTAGTACAAGGTCTACGCCCGGGGAGGCCATGGTTTCAACAAGGAATTCCTTGGCGCCTACTGACTGGAGCGAGTCGAATGCAGCGTCGAGGGAAGTCGGCGAAGTAATGCCCAGGTGGACACCGCCTATGTCTGTTTTGTGCAGGACCTCGGCGTCCACCAGCTTGACTGCCACCGGTGCGCCCAGATCGGCCAGTGCATGATGGGCGGCTGTCCTGTCAGCGCAGCGCTTTCTCGGCGGGGTGCTGATTCCCAGGGCGTCAAGAAGCTCCTTCGAGCGGATTTCATCCCAGGGGCCGGCGATGTCCAGTGCGTGCACATGCAGTCCCTCGACGCCGGCGTTGCTGCTTCCAGCCTCAGCGGCGGACTTGTCCCGCTCGAACTGGTCCCGCTCGAACTGGGCACGGGCGTCATCGACCAGCGCTACAAGACCGCGGGCCAACGACGTCGGACCCGAAATCAGCGGCAGCCCCAGATCATGGGCTGATTTGCGAGACCGCTCCACGTCGCTGTCCGGTCCGTCCACGCCGACGAGGATGGGCAGCGAACCGGCCGCCCCTGATTCCGCGATCGACGCCGGCAGATCGGCGATAGGTTCGGTCAATCCGTAGACGGCCAGCAGATCCACTGAAGGATCCGAGGCCACGGCGGCAACGATCCTGTCATAGCCCGGGCCTGGCCTGCCCGTATCCACCGGGTTCGCCTGGAACGTCAGCGGAGGAAGCAACCCTGCAATGGTTTCCTGGCTTGAGGCCGACAGCCGGGGCACGGAAACGCCGGCACTGTGCAGGGCGTCAGCGATCAGGAGGCCGGGTCCTGCCTGTCCGGTGATCAGGCCAACGCCCGGATTGGCCGAGGGTTTGAGCCTCTGCCCGCTCAACGCTGTGACAGCTTCAACCAGTTGCACTTCGTCATCTACCAGGACCGCGCCGGCCTGCTTTAGCGCGGACCTGGTGGTCCGCCAGGAGGTTGCCAGGGCACCGGTATGGGACTGCGCAAACTCCGAAACATCATTGCGGCCCACCACCAAGGCGACCAATGGTTTGGACGCAGTCAGTTTCCGGACGGCGTTGAGCAGAGCAGGGCCATCCGCAACATTTTCCAGGTGCAGGGCCACTACCTTGGTTTGTTCGTGGGTTATCAGGTAATCAAGGACCTCGGGGGCACCGATGTCGATGCCCGCCCCGATCCCGATGCCAAGGCTCACGCCCACCCCCGCCTTTTCCAGCTGGAAGGCCAGGACATGGTTCACTCCGCCGCTGGCGGCAACCACCGCCACGGAACCCTGGCTGAGTTCGGCCACACCGGGGACAAAGCTGGCCCGGAGGGAACGGTGCGGTACGAAAAAACCGGACGTGTTAGGGCCCAGCAGCCGGATGCCTGTGTCCTCGACGGCCTCGACCACCTGACGTTCAACAACGGCGCCGGATTCCCCTGCTTCGGAGAATCCGCCGGCGCAGACCAGCGCTGCCTTCACTCCGCTGGCGGCACAGTCCCGGAGGGCCTGACCGGTCACAGAAGCGGGAACGCACAGGACGGCCAGGTCCAAGGGGGCGGCCGATGCTGCAACGGCGGCAGCCACTGAGGAGTGCATGGTGCCATCGGCGTTGCGGCTGTTGACCAGCGCCACGGTGGAGGGGAAGGATGCCAGGGATTCCGCCATTGCTGCCCCCAGTTTTCCGGGGCTTGCGGAGGCGCCGACGACGACGATTCCGGCGGGTTCGAAAAGTGCAGAAAGATTATGCATGGGAAGCCTTCTCTTCAGTGATGGCGGAGGCTTCATTGATGGCTACGGCGTCGGCCCGGCCTGAGAGGACCAGCGTGGTGGCGGCGGCGATGTCGGGCTGATCATTGACCACGATGCTTGGGATGCCCCCGGCGAGCCTTGCCTCCTCTGAAAGCAGGGCGCGGGTGAGGGGGCTGCCTCCGGCGATAACGACGTAGGGAGGAGTGGATGCCAGTTCTTGGAAGATTGCGTTGAGCCCTTCCTCGGTGTCGGGAGCCGTGAGGAGCAGACCCGTTGATCCCTTGGCTTCTTCGGGTAGCTCGGTCAGAGGAAGCTCCTGAGCGCCGGAGTGCAGGCGGGTGTCATTACCGTTCTTCGTCAGGCGCAACAGGCGGCCCTCGAACGCTACCGGACCTGCCTGCAAGGGCGTGTCCAGCGGATCGGCGCCGTGAATGCTGCGCCATTCCTTCTCTGTGGCGTCTACCAGCTCCGGGTCGCGCTGCCGGATCTTGTCGATGTCGATGCTCCGGGAGAAGAAATGGAAGGTGAACTGCAGGGGTTCGAAGGCCTGGTGGTAGCGGCCAAAATGTTCCCACCAGCTGAGGCTGGGCCGTGCGGAGTTCTGGATCTTGGCGACGTCGGGCTGGCGTTCTGCCTCGTAGTTCGTCAGGGCAAGCTCCATGTTGTCGGCGTGGGCGGCCACTTCGCGGGCCAGGACCACCGCGTCCTCCATCGCCATCTTGGTCCCGGAACCGACAGAAAAGTGGGCCGTGTGGACGGCGTCGCCGAGGAGGACGACCTTGCCCTTATGCCAGGTCTTCGTTTGGCGCGTGCGGAAGTTGGCCCAGCGGGAGTTGTTGGACACCAGAGGCTGCCCTTCGATGTCTTCGGCGAAGAGTTTCTCCAGATAGCGTTGTGTTTTTTCGTCGGACGGCCCCGGAGGCTGACTGACGTCGAACTCGTCCAGGCCGGCCTTCCGCCACGTTTCCTGATCGGTTTCGACGATGAAGGTGCTCAGCTCTTCGCTGATCGGGTAGGCGTGGGCGGCAAAGTTTCCGTGCTCGCTGCGCCGGTGGATGAATGTCAGTCCGTTGAACAGGTTGGTGGTTCCGAACCAGATGAACTTGGCGGTTGCGGTCTCGGCCGTGTGGCCCAGTGCTTCCCCCAGCTGTTCGCGGGTCTGGGAGTTTGCGCCGTCTGCTCCGACAATCAGGTCGAAGTCGCCAAGGTCCTCAAGGCGTGGTGCCACTTGGCCGAAACGCATATCCACGCCCACCTGGGCGGCTCGCTCCTGAAGGAGCCGCAGAATGGTTTTGCGGTGGATGGCAGCCATTCCGTTGCCGCCGAAGGATGTCCGCTCGCCTTTGAGCCACACCTCGATGCTGTCCCAGTGCTTCCCGAAGTTCTTCAGGCCGTCCCTGAGTACAGAGTCGGCCTCATTGATCCGCCGAAGGGTGGCGTCCGAGAAAACCACGCCGAAGCCGAAGGCGTCCGAAGCCTGGTTGCGTTCGAAAAGAACAACCTCAGCTTGAGGCATTCTCTGTTTCAGGAGTGCCGTAAAGAACAGGCCGCCGGGACCACCGCCGATACAAGCCACGCGAATCGCCATTGATTTCACCTCAAGGTATTGAAAAGAGCTGTCCCGATCATTATGTAACGAAAATCAGGGCAACGTCAATGCGATGTTACATAAGGATTTCCCGACCCTGCTCAACGGTCTGACCTATTACCCCGGAAACAAAGTCGGTGGCTGCGGGTCCAAGCTGCCGATGAATGGCGCCGAAAAGGGCATAAGCTTGACCGCTCGGCCAATCGGCCGGCTGCAGTTCGCGGGGCAGAACGGGGTCGCGGAAGGGGAACCTCCGGAAGTCGCCGATCACCTGCATGCGCTCAATCAGGGCTGTCTGCCCGTCCTTCTGTGCATTCACCGGCTCGTTGTCGAGGTGGTTGTAGGAGCGGATAAACCCGCGGTAATCCGAACCAAGGTGCTCCAGATCCCAGCAGCGCCCTGCAATATCCCTGTCCTGCTCCAGATCGCCGGTTCCGCACCACAGCACATCGATCTTTGCCAGGGGGTACTCCGCAGCGAGCCCGCGGACGTCGTCGAACAGGTCATGCGGTGCCAGCCATGTGGACGGAGATAGTTGCCCGAACCCATGCCAGGCCAGGCGCTTCCGCAGTTGTTCGCGGACGGCGCGCTCGGACTCGGGAACCTGGTAAATCACCATGGTCCAACGGCCCTGCCAGCTCTCCTCCCGGTGGCGGAAAATTCTCTCCCGGCCTTCGTTCAGGATCTCCAGCATGTGCGGGGTGAGGGAGTACACCGTCTCCCGCCCGACCCGCCGGGTGGTGAACCAGCCTTCCTTGCGGAGCCTGGAAAGGTTCACGCGAACAGTTGCGGGCTCGACGTCGAACACCGCCAGGAGTTCCGTTATGTCAGCAAGCCGCACCTCACTCCCGGCATAGCGAAGGTAGTCCCCGAAGAGATCCAGGATCAGGGCTCTGGGCTTCCACTGCATAAGACTCCTCAAATTGTGCCGTGCGGGTGGAGGGATATGTAACAACTCTATTGACGAACAACATCTTTATGTTACATTCAGTTGTGGGTCAGGTCACAAGTAGACCGCCCCTATCTCTGGAACACCCACAACGTCGTGTATATCACCTGGAGTCCCCATGGCTTTCCCTTCGCCAGCATCCCCCTCGGTCCGTCCGCGTAAATCGGCCGCCCTCGTCATCTTCCTCTGCTTCCTCGCCATCGTGTTCGACGGCTATGACCTCGTGATCTACGGGGCAATCGTTCCCAAGCTCCTGGCGTACGAGGCGTGGGGTCTTACGCCCGTACAAACAGGCGCAATCGGCAGCTACGCCCTCGCCGGGATGTTCATCGGCGCGATCCTCATTGGATACCTGACGGACGTGGTGGGCCGCCGAAAGATCATGATGGTGTCCATTGCATCCTTCTCACTGCTGATGCTGCTGACGGCATGGGCACCAACTCCTGAGCTATTCGGCCTGTTCCGCTTCCTGGCAGGCCTCGGCCTGGGCGGTGTTATCCCCACGGCCATCGCCTTGACCGTCGAGTTCTCCAAGCTGAACCGCCGCAACTTCAACAACGCGTTGATGTTCTCCGGATATGCAGTGGGTGGCATCCTCGCCGCGCTGCTCTCCCTCGCATTCCTTCCCGCGCTTGGATTCCAAGGCATGCTGGCGCTCGGCGGCATTCCGCTCATCGCCGTCGTTCCGTTGCTCTTCAAATTCCTCCCGGAATCTCCCGCGTACCTCGCGGCCAAGGGAGAGCGCGTGCGCGCTGAACAACTCGTAGCCGACTACGGGCTGGAGCCGCTTCCGCCAACCCCGGTGAAAGGTTCCACTCCCGAAACCGGCAGATTCCGTACGCTTTTGTCCGGGCGTCTGCTCGGTGCCATGGTCCTCTTCTGCCTCGCCGGGATCTGTGGCCAGACGCTGGTCTACGGGCTGAACACCTGGCTGCCTCAGCTCATGGTTATTGCCAAGTATTCGCTTGCCTCGTCCCTTACCTTCCTTCTGACGGTGAACATCGGCGCGGTGGTTGGTGTGCTGGTGTCCTCCCGGCTCGCGGACCGCTTTGGCCCCCGGCCTGTCACGGCCATCTCGTTCGCCAGCTCCGGAGTCGCCCTGGTGCTCATGGGAACCGGCATCATGCCGCTTCCTGCCATGTACCTTCTGGTTGCTGTGGTGGGCTTCGGTTCGGTGGGCGCCCAGATCCTGGTCAACGGCTTCGTGGCAACCTACTTCTCCGGAGCAACCCGCGCCACTGCCCTTGGAATCACGCTCGGCATTGGCCGGATCGGCGCCGTGCTGGCCATTTCCGGCGGTGGCATCCTGGTGGCGGCTTCCCTGGGCAACTTCATTAACTTCTCCGTCTGGGCTATCGCGGCAGCAATCGGCGTCGTCGCAGTTTTGTCCGTCCCCCGGCTTGCGGCACCCGCTGCCACAAGTTCCACAGAGTCCACGGAGGGGACCGGTACGACGACGGCGGCCACAGCACCTTCCAAGGACGTCTTCCTCCACTGATCCGGTCCGTTCACACTCATCAACAGACAACCTAAGGAGCCACCTTGCAAGCCCAGCTCATGTCCACCCACACCGTCGCGTCCGCAGACGGCACCACAATCGGCTACCGCAAGCTCGGATCGGGCAGCCCCATCGTTCTGGTCCACGGCAGCATGTCCACCGGTGAGCAATGGCTGGGTGTGGCCGAGCATCTGGCCCAGGCCCATACTGTCTACATCATGGACCGCCGCGGCCGCGGGCTCAGCGCCGATGCCGAGGACTACTCGCTGGGCACGGAGTCGGATGACATCAAAGCCCTGCTAGCTGTCGCCGGTGAAGGTGCCGCACTGCTGGGGCATTCCTACGGGGCAATCTGCACCCTTGAGGCAGTTCGCACGGGGGCGGCAGTCTCCTCGCTGGTGCTCTATGAGCCGCCGCTGCCCATCGATGCCCCGACAGCCGGTGCCGCTTTGGCTGACTATGCGGCTGCCGTGGAAGCCGGCGACGGGGACAAGGCCATGCGTGTAGCTGCAGAGCACTTCCTGCGGATCTCGCCCGAAGAAACCGAAGGCCTGGCCGCGTCCCCGCTGTGGGCGGGCATGGTGGAGCTCAGCCCCACGTGGACCCGCGAGCTGAGCGAGATCGACCTGACTGCTGTTCTTGTCGAGGAGTACAGCGCGCTCAGCGTCTCGACGTTGCTGCTTGTTGGTGAGGTGAGCCCGTCCCACCTGGTGGGAGCATCACGGCACCTCGGGCAAAAGCTGCCGAACGCGACGGAGACCGTATTTCCCGGGCAGAACCACTTTGTCCATGTGATGGATCCAGCGGGAACTGCTGAAGCGATCGCAGCTTTCCTGCGTACGTAAGACTGCAGGGCGCACGACGGCGGGAGGTTCCGCCGTCGTGCGCCTTTGCTGGAGCGATAGGATAACGTTTTCCGGTAGGCTCTTATCAGAGCTTCAGGAGGACAGAGAGTGTTGTCGTATCGATTGACCTTGCCGGAGGGGCCGCCCACCGCCGTCGTCATTGCCGTCCATGGCCTCGTGGAGTCGGCGGCGTGCCTGGAGGCCACCTTCCCGGACTGGGTTTCCACCGGTTGGGCAGTCCTGGCCTTGGACCTGCGCGGACACGGGAACTCGCCCCGCTGGTCAGATGAAGATCTGCAGAGGCATCCGGGAGACGTCATGGTGCAGGACGTTCTCGAAACCTTCGGCGCCCCGGAACTCCGGGTGCTGGGGAGGCTCCCTGCGTTGTATTACGGGCATTCGGCCGGGGGTGCGGTGGCCGCAGCCGTCGCAGCGGCGACTCTGCAGCATGGCAATGGAGCATTTGTTCCGGCAGGCGTACTGCTCGAGGATCCCTTTTGGCGGCTTCCCGTCACACCCTTCCAGGAGCGCAGTGTGGCCGAAAGCGCCCACGCGCACCTCATTGACGTCCAGTCAAGGACAGCTTCCGAGCGCAGGGCCATCAGGAAGCGCGAATGGCCCACCTGGAGTGCCGCTGAAATTCTCCGGAGCTGCCAGGCGCAGGAGGATTGCGATCCCCGCGTCGTTCTCAACGGCAACGTGATTCCTGCAACGCCGTGGCCGAACCTGGTTGCTGGCCTGACGGACTCCAGCGTTCCCGTCCTCATCGTGACGGGAACAGTCAGAACCGGGATCACCGACGAACACCAGCGGATTGCCCTTGCAGGGGGCGCCCGCGTCGAGGTCTTCGAGGGCGCATCACATTTCGTCCGCCGCGACATGGAGGACAGGTTCATGCGCACCGCAGGATCTTTCTTTACCGCCAGTCTCGCTGGAACTGCTCCGGCGGCTAGACCGCAGCTGCCTCTGCCCTCAGGAATGTAAAAAGCTCGACGGCGTAACCGGTCCCCGCCGCCGCTGCAGAGCCGACCGCGTTAGGGTCCATCGCGATGGAGAAATGGGTGTGGTGCTGAACCGGGTCCGGGAGCAGTCCGGCGATCCTGACTTCCGGAACGGCCTGAAGCTCGCTCAATTGCTGAACGGCCAGGTCAGATCGCCCGTCAAGCAGCGCCAAGGCGGTAAGCCCATGATCAACTACGGCCGCCGTTTGGTTCACCTTCTCCGAGATGCCCAGCTCCCTTAATAACCGGGCAAAGTAGACGCCGCTGGGCCCGTTCCGTGAGTAGGCTACGGAACGCGCCGCCAGCAGGGCAGCGATGAGCGACTTTACGGTGGAAACGTCCGGTGGGTCGGTTCCGGGAGGAACCGCGACGCCGATGCCGGACTTAGCGAACGGCGCATTGCTCTGCTCAGACCTCAGCCGGGGCCAGGACAATGTCGAACCGGGTGCGGGCCCAGTTACGGCCGGACAGGTCCCTGCCGTCGGGAGCGGGCGTACCGGGTGCCTGCAGCTCGAACCTCTTGATCAGCGAGTCCTTGACGCCGAAGACGCTGTCGCCGATGTCGATCTGCGGATCTCCCTCCACGAAGATGTGCGTCACCAGGGTCCGCAGCCCCTCGGCGACGACCATGAAATGCAGATGGGAGGCACGGACAGGGGAACGGCCGGTTGCTTTAAGCATCTTGCCGACGGGTCCATCGTGGGGAATCGGGTAGGGAGTCGGAGTGAGGCCCCAGAACGCGTACTTGCCCTCTGGGTCCGAATAGAGGTGGGCGCGACCGGCAACCCGATGGTCGGTGTACTGGACGTCGTAAAAACCGTCTTCGTCCGCTTCCCAGACCTCGATCCGTGCTCCAGGTACGGCGCGCCCCTCGGTGTCGGTGACTGTTCCTTCAACCCAGCAGGGCTGCCCCGCCGCTTCTCCGGCGATGTCCCCGCCGATGGGGATCTCAGGGGCATCAGTGACGAAAAAAGGTCCGAAAACCGTGGCCTCGGTGGCGCTCTTGTGGGTCTGGTTGTTGATGGCGATGGTCTGCATGGAAGCGCCGAGGACATCCGAAAGCAGGATGAACTCCTGCCGGGTGTCGTCGGTAATGTGGCCGGCGGCTGTCAGGAAGGCGATGGCGGCGTTCCATTCCTCCTCGGTCAGGCGCACTTCGCGGATGAAGGCATGCAGATGCCGGGTCAGGGACTGCATGAGCTGCTTGAGCCGCGGGTCTTCCGTTTTGTCGAAAGATGCGACGACGGTGTCCACCAGGGACTGCTCGACGGCGGCCTGCTCGGCAGTGACTTCCTGCGGAGGCAGATAACGGCTGCTTTGGGTTGTCTCAAACATGGCTGGCTTCCTTGTTCCCGACTGGATCAGAGGCCGGAGTGGTTCCGGAGTATGCGGCGCGAAGGAGTTCCTCGAGGTTAGCCCCGGTAACAGGGCGGGGGTTGCCGGCAGGGATGGCGGGCAGGATCAGCTCAACTGCTTGAGGGATGTTCGCCTCCAGGAGTCCGTGTTCCTTCAGCGAAGTGGGCGCGTCCAGAGTGGAACGGAGAGCGTTGAGTCCGGTGACGGCATCGTCAGCTCCCAACGCCGCGGCAATCCGGCGCTCCGCATCTGGCGCGAACGGTGCGTTGAACGCGAGGACATACGGCAGGACCGTGGCGTGGGTCTCCGCATGCGGCATGTTGTAGGCCCCTCCGAGGACGTGGCAGATCTTATGGTGCATTCCCGAACCGGCCGAGGCGAAGGCCACCGCTGACAGATACGCGCCGTAAAGTGCCTGCTCCCGGCCGGGAAGGTCCTGGGGATTGTCCTTGATCCGGGGAAGACCGCTGGCAAGGGCACGAATGCCTTCGGCCCCCAGCGCCTGGTTAATTGGATCGGCCCGGGTAGCCCACATGGAATCGATGCAGTGCGCCAAGGCGTTCAGGCCAGAGGCGACCGAGAGCCGGGGCGGCAGCGAAAAGGTCAGCTCGGCGTCATAAATCACCGTTCCGGGAAGGACATTGCTGTCCACCCCCGTCGCCTTCCGGGACGCTTCCGTCAGACCCCAGACGTTGGTCGCTTCCGAGCCGGCGTACGTCGTCGGCACAGCGATGATCGGAAGCTTCGTGGTCATGGCGACCGCCTTGGCCAGCCCGGTGGTGGAACCGCCGCCAACACACACGAGCAGATCGATTCCGTGCTCGAGTGCGGCGGCGCGGGCCTTCTCTGCCTTATCGATGGGCACATGCGGTGCTACATCCCTGTAGTAAAGGGCGACGTCGATCCCTTCGCTCACCCTCTCCGCGATGGGGGCTTCGAATTCGCTCGCAATCACCATGACCCGCGTTGCACCGAGTCGATCCACTTCGGCGCTGAGGTTTTGCGCAGCCTTCCCCGTGCCGAAGCGGATACGCTGCCCCAGGGTCACATGCTCAAAAATCAGCGTCATTACGTGGTTTCCAGTGTCACGGCTCCGGCTGAAACCAGGGCAGTTGCCGTATCTTCACTGTTGCCCAGCCGCAAAAGCTTCTCGGCGTTCCGGAAACTGATCTTCTCGCGATCCGATTCACTGATGGGTGCGTTGTCAAGGAACCTCGCCGCATCCTCGATGGTCTCGAAGGGGTAGTCCGTTCCGAAGAGAATGTGGTCCGCACCCACAGCAAGCATCGCGCACAGCAGCGGAGCGGGGGAACACACGCCGCTGGTGGTGATGTAGAGGTTGTCCCGAAGATATTCGGAGGGCTTTCCCTTGGCGAGTTCGATGCCGTGGTGGTTGTGGAAGTCCCACCGGGAGTCCAGCCGCCACAGGACATACGGCAGGCCTTCGCCCATGTGTCCGAGCAGCAACTTGGCGTTGGGGAAGTCGTCAAATACGCCGCCGAAAATCAGCCTGAGGGCGTGGGTAGAGGTGTCGATGCCCCAACTCCACATGGGGCCAACCAGTTCCGGATGCCCGCTCAGGACGTCGGCGGTGTCAACGCCGTTGGCCGGATGCAGATACAGCGGCACATCAAGTCCTTCCGCCATTTCCCACACGACGCGGAGCCTGGGGTCATCGAGGTACATGCCGTTGGTGTGGGCGTTGACCAGCGCGCCTTTCATGCCAAGTTCAGTGACAGCACGCTCAAGCTCCCTGGCTGCTGCCTGGGGGTCCTGCAGAGGAAGGGCGGCGAAGCCCGAGAAGCGCGTGGGACGCTCCGTCATCACCCCGGCGAGGAAGTCATTGACCGTTTTCGTCTTGGCAACCGCAGTTGCCGGGTCCTTCTCCGCCTGGATGCCGGGGGAGTTCAGGGAAAGGACCTCCATGTCGATTCCGTGAAGGTCCATTTCAGGAAGACGCTCTTCCGTGAAGTCGAGAAGGCGCCTCGAGGCATCGGCCCACGCCTGGGGCTGGGCAATGGAACTGGTGCTGGTTCCGTACCCGACAAGGTCCGGAGTGACGAAGTGTTCTTCGAGGGCAATCTTCTTCATAACGATCTCCTTTGGCCGCAAATCAATTCACTAATATGCATTGACTTCACTAATAATGAATCTTACTCTGGCACTGTGTCAAGGATCACAGGAGTGGTCCGATCCAGGGATTTGAGGATGACGATGGAAAAATTTGATGTTGCCGTCGTGGGGTACGGCCCGGTTGGAATGGCCACGGCAGCGCTGCTGGGCCAGGCCGGACACAAGGTGGTGGTGCTGGAAAGATACTCAGGGCTCTACAATCTGCCCCGTGCCGCAATATTCGACGACGAAACCATGCGGACCTTCGCCCGCTTGGGGATCGCGCAGGAACTGCTTCCCAAGGTCAACGCCCAGCGGAATTACGAGTGGCGCAATGCCTCCGGCGAACTGCTCATCGAACACGAGTTCGCACTCAAGGGGGCCTCCGGGTGGGCGGAGTGGTACATGATGTACCAGCCTGAGCTCGAGGACGCGCTGGACCGTCTTTGCCGGTCACTGCCCAACGTGACAGTGCGGTTCAACTCACCGGTGGACGGCTACGCCGAAACCGCAGAGGGTGTGGAAGTGAACTGCCCTGACGGCGTTGTTACCGCCAGCTATGTGGTGGCGTGCGACGGCGGGAACGGCTTCACGCGCGGATGGCTTGGTTCAGAGCTGGAAGACTTCGGCTTTTCCGAACCGTGGCTGGTGTGCGATTTTCGGCTCACCGGTGAGGTGGACCTGCCGCACGCACGCCAGGTCTGCGACCCGCGGCAGCCCCAGTCCGTTATTTCGCTGGGCCCCTCCCACCACCGCTTCAGCTTCATGCTCGATTCTGAAGAGGCCTTCCTGGTGGAGCGGGATCCGGAGAAGGTGTGGGCACGGGTGGCGAACTACCTGTCACCGGATCAGGCAGAACTCATCCGCGTGGCCACCTACACCTTCCGGTCCCTCATTGCCGGGTCGTGGCGGCAGGGGCGGATTCTCCTGGCAGGAGATGCCGCCCACCAGATGCCGCCGTTCCTCGGACAAGGGATGTGCTCCGGGATCCGGGACGCCCAGAACCTCGCGTTTAAACTTAATCTTGTACTCACGGGCAGGGCCGAGGACACTGTTCTTGACAGCTACCAGACCGAGCGCGAGCCCCATGTTGCGGCAGTTGTCCACAAGGGTATCGAGCTCGGCAAGGTCCAGACCATGCGTGATCCTGAGAAGGCCCGGCAGCGTGACCTCCAGCTCCTGGAAAACCGCCGGAACAATATGAAGCCGGAGAAACTGAGATTTCCGGGGCTGGGGCCGGGGTTCATGGCAACCACGGACCATCCCGCCAACGGACGGCTTTTCATCCAGGACGAGGTCCGGACTGAACGCACGTCTGCCCTGTTCGACGAAGTCTTCGGTTACGGATTCCGTCTCCTCTGCGATGCCCGGTGGTATGCGGAGGCAGCCCTGTCGACGGCAACCCTGTCCGGGGACGTCGTCGTCATTGATCCGGCCAGCGGCGACGTCAGTGGTTCCTTTGCCGACGTCAACGGCAGTTACCTCGACTGGTTCCGGGACTACGATTGCGGCGCTGTCCTGGTCCGTCCTGATTTTTATGTGTTCGGCGCCGCCCGCACAGCCAGCGAGTACGAAGCCCTCGTCCATGAATACCAAAAAGCCTGCTCAACGATGAGCAGCACGGCAGCCTCAGTAGGAGTGTAAGCAATGTCCACAATCCATAAGAATGCCGGGCCCGGGGACGTCCGCACCATTACCGAGCGCGTCCTGCTGGCTGTCGCCTTTGTCATTGCCATGCTCGAGGGCTACGACCTCGCCGTTTATGGCGTCTCAGTTCCCGCCCTGCTCGCTGACGAGTCACTTGCTATCGATAAGGGATCAGCCGGTGTCCTGGGTTCAGTCGTGGGAGCCGGAATGCTGATCGGCGCCGCCCTGGCGGGTGCCTTGATGCGGAGGATCGGCGCCCTTCGGCTGATCCTGGCAAGCTGCATTGTTTTCTCTGCAGGTATGGTGATCTCGGCCGTGGCTCAGAACGTAGCACTTTTCGGCATCGGCCGGGCGTTCGTTGGCCTCGGGCTTGGCATCGTCCTGCCCACGCTGTTGGCTTATGTGGCAGACCTTTCCGTCCCGCAGCACCGGAACCGTAACACTGGAATCGTTATGGCCGGCTATGCAGCGGGCGGCCTGGCAGCCCCCCTGCTTGGCGCAGCGCTGCTCCCCGCCACCTCGTTCCGTTGGCTCTACATCATCGGCGTCATTCCGGCCCTGATCATCCTGCCGTTCGCGTGGAAACTGCTGCCGGTTCCTCCCGTTCACTTGCTCCGGTTGGGCAAGGTTGCCGAGGCACACCGCTTGACCGAGTCGATGGGCTTGCCGACGCCGGTACTCACGGCAGCAGGCAAACGGCACCTTGCCGGAATCGGCCCGCTGTTTGCTCCCGGGATTGCCGCTGCCACGCTGCTCTTCTGGGTGATGACGTTCTGCGGCCTCCTGCTGGTCTTCGGCATCACTGCTTGGCTTCCGACAATGATGCAGGCCAACGGCTATTCACTGGGTTCGGCACTGCTGCAGACGGCTGCCATGTGGATCGGCGTTGCTGTAGGAGTCATCATCGGCGGCCGGATTGCCGACCGCATTGGCGCCAAACCTGTGGTCGTCGTCGCCTTCCTCACCGGTGCGGTGAGCCTGTTGGTGATGAGCGTGAACCCCAACGTGGTCGTATTGTTCATCTTTATGTTCCTCAGCGGCGTGGGCTTCATCGGGTCACAGATTCTGGTCAACGGATTCATCCTCACGCGCTACCCGGACGACATCCGCGGCAGCGGATTGGCCTGGGCACTGTCCTTCGGCCGGGTGGGGGCCATCGTTGGACCATCGTTGGGCGCCTGGGTGATGACGTCCGGACTCTCCGTGGAATGGAACTTCTACGCTTTCGCTATTCCGGCAGTGGTGGGAGCCTTTGCGTCCATACTGGTACCGCGGGTCAAGGTGAAGACGATTTCGGTTCCTGGGCCTGCGCAGTTGTCCGTCAAAATACCGGCCGCTGAAGCGTAGGGCGCGAACAGAGCCTTCACAGACCAAGTACACTGGCCGCACCCCGGACCTGCCGCAAGCAGGCTGGGGTGCGGCAAGTGTTTTTGGCTGTGCCGGGAACGAACGGTTTTTGGGAACTAACAGTTGTGGGAACTAACAGGGGAGTGAGCTGATTTGAGCGAGTCGGAGCAGGAGTCGGCTGCGGAGCGCCAAGGCATCCAGTCCGTTGAGTTGGCGATGCGCATACTGCGCGCTCTCGAGGACGGCGGGGGACCGATGCCGCTCTCTGAAATTGCTGAGCGCAGCGGCTTCCAGCCCAACAAGGCCCACCGCTACCTGGTCAGCCTGGTCCGCTCCGGACTTGCCTCCCAATCACCGAAGACAGGCAGGTACGATTTCGGCCCTGCCATGCGGCGGTTGGGTGCCGAGTCGCTGCGCCGGACCAATGAAGTGTCCGTGGCCTCGGACTACGCCATGAGGCTTCGCGACGCCTGCGGGCACTCCGTCAACCTTTCAGTCTGGGGCGAAGACGGACCGGTCGTGGTCCGCTGGGACTACGGATCGCACGCACTGCCCTTCAACGTTCGGGTCGGCGCCAAGCTTCCGATGTTGACTTCCTCGGGCGGGCTCATCTTCCTCGCCTACTTGCCGGAATCCATGTCCGCCGCTGTGTTGGCCGCCGACCGGGCTCGTCTGAGCGCCGAGGCGTACTCGGAAGCAGACATCAACCGGAAGCGCCAGGAAGTTCTTCAGGCAGGCTACGCGGTGACCTCGGGCGGGATTATCCCCGGAGTTTCCTCGGTAGCCGCTCCAGTCTTTTCTTCAGTCGACTCGCTGCCTTTGGCCATAACTGTGGTCTTCCCGGCCGAAGACGTGGACAAAGCTGAATTGGAAAAAGTGACGGCGGCGCTGCTGGAAACCACGCGGACTGTCTCCAATGAGCTGGGCGTCTCCTCCGACAAGGCTTCCTGACGCGCCCGGGCTTCAAACGGCTCCAGCATGCCCTGGATTTCCAGCGCCCATTGACTTCCGGTGGCGGAGGTCTACCTTTGAAATACGTCAGCAAGGATCTGTTGAGCACAGGTGCGCTGCGGGGGACAGTGCCACAAATTCCCCGGTCGTTCTGAACCTCCAACATGGGAGAGTCGGCCGGTAACCCATCAGCTTGGTGCCGCCCCCAAGCGCCCAAAACCCTCGTCTCCAGGTGGTCCCCGATGTCCGTGACTGTTGTTACAGCCCTCGCAGTTAAATCCTTCGATACCCCGGACAAAAAACGGTGCCCCGATAAGGCCGAGTTTGATCTGGTCACGGTGGATGACTTCTCGGTGGTTCGGCTGATTCTTGAGCCAGGCTGGCGCTGGTCTGAGAGCATGAAACCCCTGGAAGAGACCGATTTCTGCCAGCACAATCATCTGGGCTTCTGCGTGTCCGGAGTATTGGAAGTCGAAACGGCGGACGGCGTTCGGTCCACGATACGTGCCAACGATACTTACACTTTGCCGCCGCGACATGATGAGTGGGTGGTGGGCTCGGAGCCGTTTGTCGCCGTCGAATTCCTGGGGGCAGCATCGTTCGGCCGGCGGACCAGCCATGGAGTTCACGCCAGGGTCTGACACGGCGAACCACAGAACGCACGCATCGCGAGCATGGTTGTCACGCCGCCGGCACCGTGGTGGCTGCGCTGACAGCTATCGGTGCGATGGTCACGGAGTCGATATCGGGTGCGTAGGCGGAGCTGTTGCCAAGGGTCAATGCTCCAGTGGCGGTGGTCAGCTTGAGTGGAATGGTCCGCTCCCGGAAGCTGTGCCAGGAGTACCTGTACCCAGTGCGGAGCGCGGCAGAAGCGACCTGACAGCGTAGGGCTGCCAGGTCATTCCCCGGTCAGCCCGTCTATTGATTCGCGGAGGAAATCGGCGTGGCCGTTGTGCCGGGAGTACTCCTCGATCATGTGAACCAGGATCCACCGCAGGCTCGGTCTTGTGCCGTCCTGCCTGGGGCGGCTGGCCAACCGGTCCAGCCCGCCGTCGGCCAGCGCCTCGGCAGTCAGGGAGCGGGAGCGGTCAACGGCTTCCTGCCACAGAATTCGGAGCTGCTCGGGAGAGTCCTCGGCCGCCGAATGCCATTCCCAGTCCCGGTCCGCCTTCCAGTCCACAGTGTCCCACGGCGGCTGCGGGTCCCGGCCGAACAGCGATTCGGAGAACCAGCTGTCCTCGACATAGGCCAGGTGCTTCAAAAGACCGCCGAGTGTCAGTGAGGATGTCGCCACAGTAGCGCTAAGGCCGGCGGAGTCCAGCCCGGAGCACTTCCAAGCCAGGGTGGCACGATGGAAGTCGAGGAACCCCAGGAGGGTACCGGCCTCGTCAGCTGCCAGAGGAGGTTCGGAGCGGCCTTGTTCGTCAATGTCAGTCATGGTTGGTGAGCCTATCTGAGATCAGGATGACCGCGGACCCGCCGTCGTGACCTTGTTTGCCTCACAACCGGGCCGGGACACGGCGAGTCAGTTGCTCCAGCGGCCAGTTCGGCTTCAAAGAAGGTCACTACGGCGCCTGGATCTAAACTTTCTGTGCCGATGGAGCCCCAGGGGCAGGCATGACTCCGTCTTCGGCAAGGCTTCTGCTGGCGGCCACTACCTGGTTGATGTAAACCGACAACCGATCCGCATCGGCGCGGTAGTCCTCGGGGTTGTCTATGTTGGCGGATGCCTGGACAAAGAGGGTTCCGATTTTGCCCGCCACCCGAAGGACGTGCCGCGGCGCCATGCCCGGCGGGTACGTGCTGGCAATGGTGGAGTAGGTGAGGCCAGCCTCGGAGAAGGCTGAAGCCGGCCGAAACGACACTGTCGTCGTTTTCCCGTCGACGGTCACCCTTGCAGGAGAACACTCCGAAAGGTGGGTGATAGCACTGAAGGCGAGCGCCAACTGGTCGTCTCGGTCTCCCGTCACCGCGACGAAAACAGGGTGATCCCATGTGCCTGTCAAGGAGCCGGCTGCAGGCATTCGATCACCCATCAGAGTGGCCCATCCGAGATAGTCGAAGCATGCTTCCGGGCTCACCTCCCCCTCAAGCACCCCATAGTGCACACTCATGATCTCGTCCCAGAACTCAAGGTCGGACAGGAGAACCGAAGGAACGCCATCCTGGCCGGTCACGGACTCCGCCAGGGCCTCCACTTCATTCTGCGAATACCGGTGCGTAAAGATACTGCCCGTTTCCGCAGGGGTTGGTGCACTCCTCGGTATCAAAAACCTGGGCACGCAGCCGGTGAGCAGGCAAATTACCAACGCCGCGGCCCCAAAACGGCAGGCAATTCTCCTGAATGGCCTTGCTCTCTCAATTGGCATAGCTGACTTTCTCATGCCAACTGCTCCAACTGGTTAACTGCACGGAATCCAGCGCGGCGAGATCCCCGGGCACAGCATCCCGTCGTCGTTGTGCATCCAGAGGCAGCCCCACCCGGGCCGCCTTCGAGAGCGGGAGGATCTGGAGGGTGACCTCGGACGCGGGCGTGATCCCGGCGTCGTGAATTTCCAGGACCCAGGGCGAGCCGTCCCAGTACCTGTCCGCAACCAGGACGCCGTCAACGAGCAACTGCGCGATGTCTCCCGCCCAGGTGATCTCCAGTTCGGCATGCTCCCCACCCGAAAAGATCTCAGCAGGCACTCCAACCTTGTAGGCCATGGATAGGGCATCGAGGGTTTCCTGGGACGGAGCGGAGGCACGCCCGGCCAAAGAGCCGAACGTGTACGGTACCGGTCGGGAAGGACGGCGGAGTTCGACGGCGGGGCGCAGCGCCGGGGGAGCGGACGTGCCACCTTGCACGGGGACGGCTTCAAAGGAGGCCGAGGCCGGGTTGTAGCGCCGGACGTCAGGAACGCCGGCGGACCGGCCGGCAAGCTGTCCGCTGGCCGCGACCCACACTGGTTCTTCCGAGAGGAGCAGTTCCCTTCCAGCAGCGGTATCCAGAATCCACGCCTGAGTGGCGGATTCGGGGGACAGGACCAGGATGTTGAGCGCAGTGTGTGCCGACCTTGCTTCGAGCACAACGGATCCGCTGGCAAGGTCGTTGCCGTCTATAACGTAGGTATTGCCAGCCGATCCATCGGCAGGGCCACTGAGAGACGTACCCTCCGGGAGACATATTTCCACGGGAATGCCTGCTTCGGCAGCGAGTACCAGGGTTGGCGAGGTGTCCGGGCCGAGGATTGAAAGCGGCGAGGCTGTGGCCCATTCGAGGGTCACCCCGCCGACTTCCAGGTTCAGGGGCCAGTGCGCAATCGTGCCGGGTGGAACGGTGACAGCCTGACTCGGGAGCGTTACGGGGCCGGTCTCCAAGGCAACCTCGAAGCGCGTGGCGTGATGGGGAGCCAGCGGGATGTGGGGCTGATGCCAGGTAATGAACACGAAACCGGAGTGGCCGTCGCTACGCAGGGCCCAGCGCAGCGTGGAAGTATCGTCGATCCCCTTCGGCAGGGTATCCGGCAAGGTGGAAGGCATCTGGACCAGGCGGTCCCCGAAGGCTGAGAGAAAGGCATGCTGCTTCCGGAGTTCGGCAAAGCTTCCGGTGAGCCTGCCGGAGGCGCAGATCGGGGCGTGGAAATCGTAGTCGAAGCGCGGCAGGTCGTTGGGATAGCCGGTGGCATGGGACTCCTGCAGGTTGTCGGCAGGGTTGATCCCGCCGGCAAACATGTAGTACCCCTGCCATGCCGAGCCGTTGCCGATCTTGTTGTGGGCGACGGCGGCAACATCCAGTGCCTGTGGCCACGGTCTGCGCTGGTAGGCCGTCGCCATCCCCCCGGCAAGCTCGCAGGTCGCGGCTGGGTACAGGGGAGAGGGGGTCCGGGGCTTGGCCGCCTCCGCACCTCCATCGTTTGAGCCGAGGTGTTCACGCAGGTCGGCCCCGATGCCGGGATCGTCCCAGACATGGCTGAAGAAGAAGTGTTCCCGGAACGTGGAGTCCCAGGGGGCGTCCGCCTCCACCCAGAAGCCGTCGCCGTATCCGCCGAAGAGCGGCAGCACCTCGTCGTGCGGGAGGTCGGCCCCGCCCCACGCTGTTGCTGTCCAGATCGGCGCGCTCAGGCCAGCCTTCCGGGCCAGCCTCTTGAGCTCGATGATGTGTTGAGGTTCGGTATACAGTTCGTTCTCAATCTGGATGCCGATGACGTTGCTTGCCGGCCCCATGACGCCATGGAGGTGGGTACCGAGCCGGTTGAACCAGCGTGCTACGAGCTGAAGGTAGGCAGGATCATTGGTGCGATGCCTGACCTTGGCCGTCTGCAGCCAGTCGGGGAACCCGCCGTTCCGGACTTCGCCATGGCACCAGGGTCCGATGCGCAGGACGACGTCCAGTCCGATCGATTCACAGAGCCGGACGAAGGCGGCGACGTCCAGATTTGCCTCGAAACGCACTTCGCCTTCGTGCTGTTCGTGGTGGATCCAAAAGACGTAACAGGCAACGACGGTGACGCCACCGGCCTTCATGAGCCTCAGACGCTCCTCCCAGCGAGACCTGGGGAGCCGGCTGAAGTGGATTTCCCCCGAGACGGGGATGCAGGGCCGTTGCTCAACTTCAACGAAGCGGTTGGTCAGCCGGTACCGCTCATGGCGGTCCACCGTGTTGCTCATTGCCGGGGACATCAGCGGCGAATCCCAAGGCTTGTGCGAGACGCGAAGCGGCCCCTGCCCATTGGGCGATGTCGATGCGGCCATAGATCAATCTCCTTCGAGCGAAGCGGGCAACTGCAGGACTTCCATCGCGGCCAGCAGGTAGGGCCCCGGGTCAGGATCCTCGCCCAGGGCCCACTGCTGCCAGGCGTCAAAGGTCACGGCACCATAGGCGGCGGTGAGACACCTGGGTTCGTCCCCGGTTTGCCAGCTCGGGGTATTCCGCGATCAGGCGGAGGCGCCCCCGCGTCACCGAGAGGTCCGGGAGGACAGCCGCCGCAGCAATGATTGCATCCCGCAGCCGGCGAGGACCCGGTCGCTGCTCGAAGGTGACTCCCTGATCCCGCTTATTTTGTCCAACGCCCGGCCCGCAGCCTCGGCCACTGGTTCTATCCCGCCCCAGATCAGGTCCGCTTTGGTGGAGAAGTACCGGTAAAGGCTCTTGCGCCCGATCCCAGCCTCGCGGGCGATGTCCTCCATGGAAATCCGCTCATAACCATGGTCCGCGAACAGCTGCAAGGCAATCCTCGCGACGGCGTCGGGATCTATGGTCACTGGCCGTCCGGTAGTGCGGGGAGCCGCCGTCGGGAGGTCGTCGTCGTTCATTCCACCAGTATTCACGCTTCCATAATGACGCAGAGGGTCATAAAGCGGGGAGGTCACCAATGCAAATGCCGGGCAGTTGGCGGTGTCCATCACCTTCCTGCTGAGCGACGGCGGCACCAACGCTGACGGTGTGATCCTCGCTTCCGACGGCGGCTGGTCAGCGATCTGACGCAGCCGTCCAGGGGTTTCCTGCTTCCTGACGGACTCAGCCGTGCAGCCGCCGGTAGCTCGCAGCCGCAGCAGGATGAAGCGGCACCCCTGCAGTGTTGATCAGTGTTTCCGTGCTGAGAAACTGCACGCCAAGACTGGACTGGGGAATGAGTTCCCGGGCATGACCAACCAGCAGCTCCACCGTTTTCGTCACCGTCTGGTCCCCTAGATCGCGCCGGCAGAGGAGCAGGTTCGCCACCCCGACAGTCCCTACCGCAGGAGTCCCTTCATAACTGCCTTCCGGGATGAGGACCCGATCGTAAAAGGCACCAAATTCGGCACGCATGGCGGGGATGAGGTCTGAGAGGTCAAGGAACCGGAGGCCGAGGTCTCCGTTTGCTGCGGTAATGGCCGCAGTGGGTACTCCACCGGACCACAGCATGGCGTCGATGGAACCTTCCCGGAGTGCAGCGAGTCCTGCGTTGAGGCCCAAGGTTAGCTCCTTTACAGGGGCTGGCTCTTTCATAGGCTCAGGGGATGGAGGGTTGCTGGAGGAAGAGCCACCGGACGGGCCTCCCAGCCCGGCTGCCTGGATAATCCGGTGGGCGGTGAATGCCGTTCCGGATCCCTTGGCGCCGATGGCTGCCGTCTTGCCAGCCAGATCCATCAAGGTCCGGATGCCGCTGTCCCGCCGCACCACGCAGTGCACATAATTCTCGTAGACCTTCCCGAGGGCCACTATCCGCCCCGGGCTCCCGTGATCTGTGTTCGGCCCTGCTTCGGCGGACGCTTGCTCTACTGCCGCATCGGCAAGCGCGACGGCAAAGTGTGCCTCCCCGGCAATCAGCCGGGCGATGTTTTCGAGACTGCCTCCAGTGGTCATAGGGACGGCATTATGGGCAACACCATGGCGCTGCAGCGATTCCGCAAGCAAGGTGGAAAATTCAAGGTAGAAGCCGCCGGGCTCACCACCCGCCACCGTCAGGTTTTCCGGAATCTCCTCGGGACCGCAGCCGCCCAGGGCCGGAAGGATCAGCCCTGCAAGCCCCAAGGCCACCCCGGTCTGGAGCACTGTACGCCGCGACAGTTGCAGATCGGCCTGCCTGAGGTGGCTGCCCGCGAGGTTACGCATGGGCTGACCCGTCCGTTGGACCCGTGAAGGGAAATTCGAGGCGGGCGACCAAACCGCGTGGATCCCCTTGCGCCAGTCTCAGGCTCCCGCCATTGGCGCCTGCAAGCCGGGACACGATGGCCATGCCCAGTCCGTTACCGCTCAGATGCCGGTGTTGGGGGGAGCGCCAGAACCGGCCGAGGGAGGCCGTCCGCTCATCCTCTGAAAGGCCGGGGCCGTCGTCGGCGATATGGATGACCAGCTTCCGGGGGAGGCTGCGGACGCCTGCCGTGATTTTTGCGCCGGGAGCATACTTGATCGCGTTGTTCAGAAGCTCACCCACCATTTCCGCCAGTTCCGTGGCGTTGCACGCGAGCTCAACTGATCTCTCCGGAGCCTCCAGAATTATCCGGCATCCTGCCCGTCGAGCCGCGGGGCCTGCCCTTTCGACTTCCTCCTGCAGCACCACCCAAGGATCAATAACGGCTTCGGCCTGGGGGAGAGCCTGGCCGATTGTGCGACTGGCTATCCCTTCAGAGGCACGGTGTTCGGCCGCTGCAAGTTTCAGGACGCCGTCGAGGATGGTTTCCACGCGTTCCAGCTCGTGCACCACTCCTGTCACCGCTGACTTTTCGGCGCTGTTCCGCAGTTCGAGCTCGAGCAGATCGATCCGCAGCCTCAGGGCTCCCACCGGGTTACGCAGCTGATGCGAGGTGTCGGCAATGAGCTGGCGCTGGGACTCGATGCTTTCCGTGACCGTCTCCGCCATGGTGGTGAAGGAGTGGCTCAGTTCCCGCAGCTCCGGGGGGCCGTCTTCCGGGAGTTGGCTGGTCTTCCCCGTGGCCGCAAGTTCCCCTACCGCGGTGTTCAGGCGATGAATCGGGCGCAGTACCCAGCCTGTTACCCTGCTGGCCAAGAGGAGAAGGATGGCCTCCAAGCCTGCTGCTCCGAGTCCGACGGCAAGCCAGCGTTCGCGCAGCTTCTGCCTTGCGGTGTCCTGATTTACTTCGAGGACGGCTTCACCGAGGACCTGGTTCGCGCTGCCGAACGATCTTGAGATCACCTCGGAGCCGCTTTCAAAGGGAAGAAGGGGTGGCAGGGTTGTGTCGGTCAGATTCAGGCTTGCGCTGGCTACGGCGTTGCGGACATCGAGGCGATCCTCATCCAAGTTTCCGGACCGCAGCGTCCTGTCCTGGAGCCGGATGATGATGCCCTCATTGTAGAGCTCGAAGTACCGGTCCATCTCCCTCTGCAGCTTGGTGAAGTCGCCGTCCAGGGTTGTGTCGGAAGCAAGCTGGGCGAAGCGGTTGAGCGACGAAACCCTGTTGATCTGGAGTTCCTGCGTCAGCTCCCTGCTGGAAGACGTCACCAGGGCGTAGGACACCCCGATCACCATGAGCAAGGACAGCAGGCTCAGGACACCGAGCACCCGGAACCTCATGCCGGTTCCGCTTCAATCCGGTACCCCACACCCCGAACATTGATGATGAAGCCGGGCAGGTCCAGCTTCGCCCGCAGGCCAGTCAGGTGGACGTCAAGGCTGCGAGAGGAGGCCATAAAGGCGTCGCCCCAGAGGACATCAAGGATTTGTTCCCTCGTGACCACCGACCCCGCATGCCGGGCCAGCAGGGCGAGGAGATCAAACTCAGTGGCTGTCAAAGCGAGTACACGGGATCCGACGGAGGCCACGCGGCGGTCGAGGTCGATGTCGAGCTCTCCTACCGCCAGAGTCCGGCTCCGCGCGCCGTTCGTCCACGCCACCCGCCTGGTGACGGCTTCGATTCTGGCCAGCAGTTCCACGAGTTTCACCGGTTTGACCAGGTAGTCATCGGCGCCGAGCCGAAGGCCCAACACCACGCTCCGCTCATCGTCCCGGGCAGTGAGGATCAGAATAGGGCACCGGGTCACCTGACGGAGCTTTCGAAGGACGTCGAGTCCGTCAAGATCCGGCAGTCCAAGGTCCAGGAGGATGACGTCGAAGTTCCGGTGGACCAGCAGAGCGTCTGTTCCACGGGAAACCCTGGCTGCCTTGTGCCCGGCTGAGACCACGGCCGCTTCGAGCGCAGACGCCATGGCGTCGTCATCCTCGACGATGAGCAATTCCATGGCCTGGATCCCTTTTCAGCCGGGTGAGCACGTGCAGACCACATCGTAGGTGCAACCTGCCCCCATTATCTAAGTCCGGAGCCGGCATTACCTAAGGAAGTGTTAGGAAAGTGAAATTTATCTTGGAAGTGCTCCCCGTCACGCATAGCTTGGCTGGTGTCCTCATCTTCCGGGGACATTCAACGTCGAGGAGGAACCATGAGCAACGATGCCATGGACAGCACCAACCCATCGGGAAAGCCGCTGATTACTGCTGACCAGCAGAGCGCGTCCGGCCTTGCGAGCCACGCGGACCGCACTGATGACGACGGTGGCCGCCCTGCCAAATGGCGAATTGTCGGCCCCGGGCTGGTTGTGGCCGCCACCGGTGTGGGTGCGGCTGACATGGTGGCCACCCTCGTGGCCGGTTCCCGCTTCGGATACGGGCTCTTCTGGGCAGTCATCGTTGGCGTGGTCCTGAAAATCATCCTTGTAGAAGGAGCAGGCCGCTACACTCTGGCAACCGGAAAAACGATCTTCGAGGGATGGCGCTCCCTCGGCAAATGGACTACTTGGTACTTTGGTCCCTACATCATGATCTGGGGCTTCGTATACGGGGCAACCGCCATGTCCTCCGCTGCCCTGCCCCTGGCAGCAGTGTTCCCCATCCTGCCGCTATGGGCGTGGGCCATCCTGATGGGCCTGGCCGGTTTTGCCATGGTGTGGTGGGGTAAGTACGCCACCTTCGAGAAGATCACCGCCGCTTTGGTGGGCCTGATGTTCATCACTGTTGTGGGCCTGGCCATCATTGCGGCGCCGAACATCCCCGAGATGCTCACCGGCTTGATTCCCATGATCCCGGAGGCAAAGGATGCCGTTTTCTACACGCTGGCGTTGGCCGGTGGGGTCGGCGGCACCATCACCCTTGCCGCGTACGGATACTGGCTGCGGGAGAAGGGCTGGTACACCCCCAAATGGATGAAAGTCATGCGAATCGACAACTCGATGGCCTACGTCATGACCGGTATCTTCGTGATTGCCATGCTCATCGTGGGTGCCGAGGTTGTCCGCTCTGCTGGTGTTTCGCTCAGCGCGAGCGACGAAGGCCTGCTGGACCTCTACGATGTTCTGAAGGCAGAATACGGCGATACCGTGGGGGCAGGGTTCCTGATCGGTTTCTGGGCCGCTTCCTTCTCCTCCATCATTGGCGTCTGGAACGGTGTCTCCCTGATGTTTGCTGACTTCTGGGGCAACATGCGGGGTAAGGAATCAGGCCACCCGGATACCCGGGTGGGCGGAAAGTACTTCAAGTTCTACATCCTGTGGCTGACCTTCCCACCCATGATTCTCTTCGCCCTGGGCCAGCCCATCGGCCTGATCCTTGCGTATGGCGCACTGGGCGCACTGTTCATGCCGTTCCTCGCGCTGACCCTGCTGGGCTTGCTCAACGGCAAGAGGATCCCAAAGGTCTGGGCCAACAAGCTGCACACGAATATAGCGCTGGGGATCTGTGCCCTGCTGTTCGTCATCCTGGGGATCCGCCAGTTGTGGACGTCCCTCTCTCCGATCTTCGGCGGTTAGCGGGTTAGCTGCCCAGCTCAAACCAAGAGCACGACTCAAACGCAAGAGTACGACGGCGGGAACTCCCGCCGTCGTACTGTTGCGTTCCCAAGGTTGAGGCATGTGCCTATTGGTGGCCCACTTTTGTGGTGCCGAACATGAGGGTCTGCCGGCTGACGTCGTAGAAGACAGTATGGGCAGTGGACAGGAGATCCTGAAGGTTGTCGGCGTCGTCGGCTTCGATCGTCAGGACTTCCTCCCATGCCCCGGCGTCCAGCACCAGCTGGAGCGTCCACGTGCCACGTTTTCCGGCATCTCCGGCGATCCACGTGAACTGGTAGTGGCTAACCTGGCGCACCTTAATGCTGTCATCGGTCACAGGCTGTTTTGGAGTGGGGCTCATGGTTGTTCCTCACCGGCTGCACCCCAGTCGCACAGCCTCTTCGCTGGTCTCTTGCAGGTCCCGATCACCGCCGGCAGCCTCGTTCTGCCCTGCGGCCGGAGCATTAATGTAGCCCCGCCCCTGTGATCAATTAAATGCCTCGCCCAAGTCCCCTCGTGGCGTGCCGCGGCTGCCCACGAAGCCAGGACACAGTCGACCTTTGCATTTTCCCCGTGAAAAGAGTCGTTCAGCGACCACCGACAATTTAGCCGGGCGGCAACACCTACGTTCCAGGCACCTCGACGCCGGGGACCTCAACCCCCGGGGCAAGGTCGGACGACGGCGTGAGCCTCCAACGACCGCTGGCCGGTTCGTGGCTGATGACAGTGGAGAAGCCGCCGTTGCCTGCCGCGTCCATCGCCTTGAGTAAGGCGTCGAGCATCTGGCGTGCGTGCTCCATTCTTTCGGCCATGGTTCCCTCAAGGTCGCTGTCATCGATGAGGGGGTGGGCCTTGCCACCCGCAACTACTTTCACCGAATATCCCATTTCCTCGTGGAGGGAACCACGGGAACAACCGATTTCAGTGACCTTATCTGCCCGAACCAAACCGTTGCTGATGGTGCGGAGCCACACATCACCCATTGCTCATCCTTTGGTCTAGCTACCAAACGCAACTCATCCCCAAGCACACGGTAGCCCTGAAAGTCGTGCCACCGCATCCCCGGCGGAGAAGCGCCTTTGCCTTCGGGCCCCTGGGGCTCCGGCCCCAACAAAACCAAGCGGTCGACGCCGGAACTTTTCGATGTCGATATCTTGTGTATAAATTGCGCAAATTAAGCTCAATTAGTTTGGCAGAAGATGATCTCATTTTGGCAATTTGCTTCATAAGATTTGAGTTTTGGATGTAAGACTCAGGCGAAATGTGTGGCCAAAAAGACCTATAGGGATGAATTTATGCGCGTTGGGGCAAATTGTCATGTTGAATTATGCGTGAAAGCCGCGATCCCTGCATTTGATGCTTAGGGGCGGACGCTATCGATCAGCCGGTGATTCGATGATTACCGTACTGGTTCCGGCGCACAATGAGGCCGCGGGTATCGGGGAGACTATCAAATCCCTGACAGGGCAGACCTGCGTGCCTCACCGGGTAATAGTTATAGCAGACAACTGCACTGACGACACCGAGGCGATCGCCTTGGCTCACGGAGCCGAAGTGATCAGGACTGTGGGCAACACTGACAAGAAGGCCGGCGCCCTCAACTTCGCGCTTGCGGGCATCCTTACTGGCTTGGCACCGGATGATCTTGTCCTGGTGCAGGACGCGGACTCGCAGCTCGCCCCGGACTTCATTGAAAGGGCCATCGGCCACCTGTTCGCCGATCCGTTTCTCGGCGCCGTGGGTGGTGTGTTCAGCGGAGCAACCGGCGGTGGCTTTGTGGGTCATCTGCAGCGCAACGAGTATGCCAGGTATGCGAGGGATGTTAGACGGCTCAACGGGAAATGCCTCGTTGTCACCGGCACGGCGGCGCTCTTCCGGGTGCTGACCCTTGAACACGTCGTGGAGGCGAGGCTGGACGGAACCCTCCCCCCGGGCAACGGCTGGGGCGGGGTGTACGACACCACCGTGCTGACCGAGGACAATGAGCTCTCCTTCGCATTGCTGACCCTTGGCTACAGGATCAAGTCGCCGGCGGACTGCACCCTGGTCACAGAGATCATGCCCTCCTGGCGGGAACTGTGGGGACAAAGGCTTCGGTGGAAGCGCGGAGCTGTGGAGAACTGCGTCCAATACGGCTGGACCAAAGTCACGCGGCCCTATTGGGGACGGCAACTCCTGGCAATGACTGGTGTCCTGGTGACCCTTACTTACTTTGGCACGATCGCGTTTGCACTGGGCACGGGATCCGGGTTGCACCTGCACCCCTTCTGGGTCGCCGTGACCGGTGTCTTTGTGATCGAACGTGTAGTAACAGTGCGGCTCAGAGGATGGAAATACATGCTTGCCGCCGCAACGATGTACGAACTGGTGATCGACCTGTTTTTGCAGGTGGTCCACTCGAAGGCCTATTTAGATGCAGCCCTGAACAACAAGAAAGCTTGGTAGAGAGATTTATGTATAACAACGCAGCGGCCCCGGCAGCAGCAGGAGCAGGCGCCGGAACACTGGCATTGACTGGCGCCGGGGATATCCTCTGGCTTGGTTTGGCAGCCTTTGCCATGGTTGCCCTGGGTGCGGCGATCAAGCGCATTGTTCCTGTGAAAGCCAAGTCTGAGGGCTGATCAGCAAACCAGCTCAGGACCTGCCCGGGGTCGCCACGAAGCGCTTAGCCCCGGGCAGTTGCTTGTACACCAATTCTTCCAAGGCTTTGATGGTCACAGTGTTTGAGCATCCGGCCGTATCACAAACCTGATAAGTATTAGTGGCGCTTCCCTTGAACTTGTTGATGTAGCTGCCGGTGTTGGGCACAGTGCTCTTGACGCCGTTCACCAGCAGAGTGACCGTGGTTCCGGTGGCACCTGTCCAGCGCACGGTGGTGTTGTTGACGCCTTTGACTTTTGCGTTCACGGCACTCAGCTTGATGGCCGAGACCGGAGCAGGTTTCACGCCTGCAGGTGTGAAGGAGAAGTCCCGGATGACCACCGACTCCGGTTTGATGTGGGCAGGATCGCCTCCGCCGCCGCCAGTCACCCACAGATTGAAGTGGATTTGTTCCTTGGCGGGCTTGGGAACCGTGGTTCCTTGCAGAATGGTCCGTTTCAACAACGGCCCTGCATACCCTTGACCGGCATAGGTTTCGAAGGTCAGTTTGCCAGGCTCCCAGACCATCTTGTGGGTGAGGATGGGATCGCTGGTGGTGTCAAAAACTACAGTATTGTTCCCCTGCCCTGGCGGCTTGCTCGCATCGAACCAGTAGCCATGGCCCTGGGTTACGGGCCAGGATTCGCCGTAGCTTGCTCCGCCTCCCCAGGCAGACGCTTCACAAAGGTCAATCTCGTTGTAGCCCGGCGCAGCAAGAGGATCGTAAGTAAACAGGCACCCCCACACGACTTCCTTTTGGAGAAGGCTCACGTTCTTCTCCACTGTGGTGCTGTATGTTCCGTAGCCGAAGCCCTGGCGTGTGGACTGGAATTCTGCCCCCACCGGAGCGCCACCAGTAGGATTCGTGACGCTCATGGTGATGTGGCCGTTGGTGTCGGGATTGCTGACATTGCTGGCACTGAACAGCTTGTTGTACTGCGGCGCCCCACCCCAGAATCTCTTCTCCCAGTTGAAGCCCTTCCACGCGAAGCTTCCTGCCGCCCCGGGATCTGATGACATCGGGGTCGTATCTGCCGCTTGGGAAGAACTCACAACGGTAAGCATAGTGAGGCCGGAAACCAGAACCACTGCCAAGGGTCTGACCAACCGCGAAGACCTGAGACCGGACAAACGGGACCTAAAAAAAGACGACATACACGCCCCCTATTGCGTTGGTGCTCCGCTCGAGCAGCCTCGTGCCCCCAGCGAGCACAAGATGATCATCAATCAACGCAGTTGCTAAACGCAATAGCAGATGACTTAATTGAGACCCGGTAATTTGGCTCAAGAGTTGCACAAGATTCAGCCTCAACTCAAGAACTACTCAAGATTAGACAGGGACGAACAAGAAATGGATTATCGTATGTAGGCTCATTTCTGCACCCCAGTGATCCCGATAATGGAATGCCAATCCCGCAGCAATCTTTGCAGCGACAAAGGATGAAGCGCCCGACGGCGCAGCACGGTGCAGCACACAGACTTATTTATCTGGATCACATTCTCCTGCGTTCATTCATGCGCCCTGGACTCTAAGACCAGAAATTATTCGTGATTTGTTGGCATCGAGGCTGGGAGCAAGAGTGGTGAATCGCGGCATTGCTGTGGTCGTTGAAGATGAGGACGACATCCGGGAGTCGCTGAGGGACATCCTCCGCCAATCCGGATTTACCGTCCATACAACTTCTTCGGGAACGGAAGGCGTGGAGGCCGTCCGCAGGCACAACCCGGTGCTGGTCACCATGGACCTGAGCCTTCCCGACTTCGACGGGATCGAGGCATCACGGCGCATCCGGACGTTCAGCCACGCCTACCTCATTATGGTGACGGGAAGATTGGACGAAGCCGATGCACTGATGGGGTTTGGCGCCGGCGCTGACGACTACCTCACCAAGCCGTTCCGTCCCCGCGAGCTTCGGGCACGGATTGCGGCAATGCTTCGGCGGCCACGATGGTCAATCATGGAACCGGCCGTCATGGAACCTGTGTCCATGCAACACCATGCAACGGAACCTGCGATGCCCGAAGCTGCCCTGTTGCAACCGGTGTTGCAACCCGCAGGGGCACTGCCCGCCGATATGCAGCCCGAAGTGAGGCTGCCCGCCGTCGGGCATTCCTTCGGGCCAGGGGAGGCGGATGAGTTCCGCGACCTGGAGCACCGCGGGCTGACTGTTAACGAGGGCATGCGGACGGCAACGATTGGTGGCGAGAAGGTGGACCTGACCCGCACGCAGTTCAATCTGCTGCTGGTGCTGATGGAAAACGGGCGCCGTGTCCAGAGTAAAGAGGAACTGGTCCGGAGGCTCCGCAACGATCCCTACGGCTCGGGTTCCTACGTCAGCACGGCCGAGGAGCGCGTCGTCGAGGTGCACATGGGGAATCTCCGGAATCGTCTCGGGGATGACCCCAAGGCGCCCAAATGGGTGGAAACAGTCCGCGGAGTCGGTTACCGGCAGGCTCCCTAGGGTTGGGATTGAAAGGCCGGCAAAAGGAAAGTGCTGATCCGGTCCAGCACACCCTCATCACGCAGCGGCCGGTTGTGTCCCAGCCCATGTGTGACCACCAGGGTGGTGGATGTGGGGTGGGCAGCGAGCAGGGCGTGCGCCTGGTTCAGCCCGATCATAGTATCGGCGTCGTCGTGGATCACGAGCCACGGAACCTCGACGGGGAGCGGAGCCGTGGCCGAGAGACTCGTCCAAATATCGGTAGTGCCACGGAACAGCCGGCGTTCAGTGCGGCGTCGAACCGCGAGCACGCTTGAGCCGCTAAGTCCGAGCTTGTGTGCGAAGCTCTGCAGAAGATACTCGAAGTCGGCGGCACCGTTCACCGTGACGAGCCTTCCAACCCGGACGCCTCCCCGAATGGCGAGGGCGGCGCCCGGCGTCCCGAACGAGTGTGCAACGATCGCCTCGAACCCGTCATGCTGGCGGCCAAGCTCGGCAATGATGGCGGCATAGTCGCGGACATCGGTTCGCAGGCCGCTGGATTCGCCGTGTGCGGGGGCATCAAAAGCCACGATCGTCCGTCCTGCCGCCCGTAGCTCCCGCACGAGGGGAGCAAAGGCAGCGGCACGGCTTTGCCAGCCGTGGACCAGCAGCACTGCTCGGGGTCCGGTTCCCCAGCGATAGGTTGCTACGCGCCGGCCCCGCACACGAATGGTGGATCGTCTGGCGTGCTCCATGACGTACCGTTCCGTTTCATGCACGGGCTTCCGTTTACCTGGCCGTACCCAAAGGCTGTAGGCAGTCTCAGCCGCGAGCGGCGGGGCGACAGACTCGAGCAGGCGAAGTGCATGAATCACTGGCGGAAGAGAGGGCGTCTGCGTCGTCATAGTGCTAAAATATACACACGACCGTTCGTACTGTCTAGAGGAATATTCGAATGTCAAACACAGCTGTAACCGCCGATGGCCGCCGTCAGCGTGGTGATGAGTCCCGGCGCGCCATTCTGCGCCTGGCTGTCGACCAGGCGTCGTTGAGTGGACTCGATGGGCTCACAATCGGCGGACTGGCAAGCGAGCTCGGCGTCAGCAAAAGCAACGTCGCGACGCTGTTTGGTTCGAAGCTGGATCTGCAGCTCGCGACGATTGAAGCCGCCCGCGCGGTATTCATTGAGAAGGTCATCTCTCCGGCGCTCGCCCGCCCACACGGACTCCGGAGGCTCATCGGCCTTGTAGAGCTGTGGCTGGACTACTCAGAGGGCCGCGTGTTCGCGGGTGGATGTTTTTTCCGTGCCGTCGGGGCGGACGCTTCGGCAAAGGACGACGCCGCCCGGGAGCTTCTCGCGCGGATCGATGAGGAGTGGCTCGCGTTCCTGACCCGCGCAGTGCGGGAAGCTGAGCCGGAACTGCCCGGCTTAGCAGGCCGGAGCAACGCCGCCGAGGTGCTCGCGTTCGAGATCGGGGCGATGCTCGATGCAGCGAACATGAGCTCCCTCCTGCACCGCACATCGCGCGGATACTCCCTCGCGCGGAGCGGGATCCGGGATCGGCTCATCGCGCTGGGCGCTCCGGCGGACATCGGCCTGGCGCCGGATTCAGCTACGACGTAACGACTGCCGAACCGGCTTGATCCAGTACTGGAGCCTGGACAGCAAAAGCGCCGCCAAGAGCGCCGCTGCCACATGGGTGTCCACCATCAGTTCCCCGGAATGTGAGGATGCAGGTTCGGCGGGAATCACAGGCAACTGGGCCCAGCCAACCACCCATAACGTGGGCTTCGACGCCGGAAGTCTTCTGCCACGGGAATCCCCTACTGTGGTCGATCCACTCATCTGCGCTTGAATCTACTGTGTGCCCATACGATTGTCAGCATGATCAGTCACGCAGACGTTGAGGAAGCCGCCAGCAGAATCGCCGGGAGGATCCGCTTCACGCCGCTGATCCAAGTTGATCCCGGAACGTTCGCCGGCGAGGTGTGGCTCAAGTGCGAATTCATGCAGCACACCGGCACCTTCAAGGCCAGGGGCGCCTTCAATCGCATCCTCGCCTCTCATGAACGGGGAGAGCTGAATCCTGACGTGGGCATCGTCGTCGCATCCGGTGGGAACGCAGGCCTTGCCAATGCGTATGCTGCCCAGCAGCTCGGAGTCCCCGCATCTGTTTATGTCCCGGAGACTGCACCTGCCGTAAAGGTCAGAAAACTCGTGGCCAGTGGAGCAACAGTGGTCCAGGGAGGAGCCGAGTACGCGGAAGCCTACGAGGCCGCCATTAAGTATGCGGAAGAGACCGGGGCCGTTTATTGCCATGCGTACGACCAGCCGGAGATCGCAGCAGGGGCAGGCACTGTCGGTTCTGAGCTGCTGGAACAACTCGAAGGCCTAGACACTGTTGTGATCGCGGTGGGCGGCGGAGGACTCATGGCCGGGGTCGCCGCAGCGGTCGAAGGCCGGGCAAAGGTGCTCGCTGTCGAGCCGTACACAGCCCCCACTCTTTCCGCGGCCCTCCATGCCGGAGAGCCTGTTGATGTCGCTGTCTCGGGAATAGCAGCTGATGCCTTGGGAGCACGCCGGATCGGAGACATCGCCTATGCCGTGGCGTCCCGTACCGGGGTAGGAAGCCTCTTGGTTTCCGACGACGACATCGTCACCGCGCGCTCCTGGTTGTGGGACCACTACCGCATCGTCGTGGAGCATGGCGCCGCCGCCGCGCTCGCCGCCCTCCAGTCCGGTGCCTACGTCCCTTCCGAAGGTGAGCGGGTGGCCGTCGTGCTCTGTGGCTCCAATACAGACCCCTCCACTGTTTAGCACGCATATTTAACGAGTCGAAAAGTTTTGTTACCGAAACGTGACTTCTGGCAGGAGCAGAAGCTAATCTCTTGTGGTGCCCCCGGCTCCAGCCGGGGCATTCCCGCGTCAGTATGCCGAACCCTGCCGCTGACGGGGATTCGTCCGCATTATTCAGCGGCAGGGACGGGGGAACCACGATTCCACTCGGACCTCTTGTCAGGTCCTAGGGGTTAAGTCGCTTCGCGCCGCCCCACGGCGGTGTGAACCGGCCGGGTGAACTCCCACCCGAACCCGACAGCTCACCCCGCAGGCATGGGAGAGGCAAATCACCATGTCACAAAAGTCCATTTTGGCGCGCCATCGTGCCACCCCTACCCGCTCCATCGTCGCGAGCGGGTTGTCGACCTCAGCTAAATCGCACGTTATGGCGCTGGGCAGGCCAGCCCTCATCATCGCCGCCGCATCAGGCCTTCTTTTCGGAGTCGGGGCTCCCGCCCATGCTGGAGCACATGCACCGGATGGCTCCACCGGCACCACTGTGGGAACCGCTGCTCAGGCCCAGGCACCGGTGCAGCCAGCAGCAGCGGTTGCCCCGGCCACAGGAAAGGTTCACACGGTTGTCTCCGGCGACACTCTCGGCGCCATCTCGGCAAGCTACGGCGTAACCCTGAACTCGGTCCTCGCCGCCAACAACCTGGCGATGGCGTCCATCATCTATCCCGGCAACCAGATCCAGATTCCGGGAGCAGGGTCGGCAGCTGCGCCCACCCTGTCTCTGGCATCCACCTCCATCAACCCCGTCGCGGCTCCAGCTCCAGCGGCGGCACCGGCACCGGCACCTGCTCCTGCGGCTGCCAGTGGGACGGGGGCAGCATTGCTCGCTGCCGCCTATGGCCAGATTGGCGCCACCCAGGACTGCACCATTCTGGTGGAGAGGGCACTGCGCTCCATCGGCAAGAGCGTAGGTGACCTCGCCCCGACCCAGTTCTTCCAGTACGGAACGGTGGTTGGAACTCCCGCACCCGGTGATCTGGTGATCAGCTCCGGGCACATCGGGATCTACGCAGGCAACGGACAAGTCGTCAGCAGCGGCATGAACTATGTCAATGCAACGCTTGTCCATCCGTTGTCCTGGCTCTCGGGCTACTCGTTTGTGCGGGTTGCCTAGTCCGGCCTTCCAGAAGAGCGGGGCAGAGGAAAGCGGCAGGTGCCGGGACAACCGGTACCTGCCGCCTTCTGAGCTTTAGCTGCCTTGCCGTCAGTCACACTTTCAGCGGCAGCTCATGAACTTCGTCTGCGCGGTGACCTGTACGTTCGTGAATCCGCTGGACAGCTTCGGCTGATGGGGCCTCTGACAGGCAGTAGATGACACCGTCTTTCGGGTCCGCCCATGCGTTCTTGAAATTGACGTTTTCTTCGGCCTGGATGGCTAGATCAGCTGCATGGGCTGCTTGGAGGTCCTCCCTGGTCAGCCCTTTCATGTTGTGGTGAACATCCATATATTCCGGCATGGTTCCTCTCCTTAGCTACGGCCTGCATGGTTTGCAGTGTGGAGTTAAGGGAGACGCTAGGCCTCTGACATCACACCGTCAATAGTCTTGTCGTGGGGAATAATAGGCCAATGCAACCCGAGTGGAGTACCCGCATCAGCTGGCCCGATGTGCCAGGACATGTGAGGGCGGGCATCGAAGAGATCCTGGGAGCTCCCGTGCAGGAATGGACCAGCCAGCGGGGCGGATTCTCCCCGGGTACGGCAGACAGGGTACGAACCGTTTCGGGTCAGCAGGCCTTCGTTAAGGCCGTGGGCACGGCCCAGAATGAGCACTCGCCATCGATCCACCGGAAAGAAGCGGCCAATACCGCCGGCTTACCTCCCGAGGTGCCGTCACCCGCTTTAATTGGAACGTTCGACGACGGCGAGTGGGTTGCCCTTATCCTGGCTGATGTCGAGGGACGTGCCCCGCGCGTTCCGTGGTCCATGGCCGAACTGACCGTTGTGCTGGATGCGCTGCTGGATCTTGCCAGCACTCCGGTCCCTCTATCCTTGGCACATCTGCCGCTCCTTGACCATGAGCTTCGTGACGCCTTTGATGGATGGGCGCGTGTGAGGGACGAAGAGCCCGAAAGCTGCGACCCCTGGATCCTGGGTAACCTGGATGCCCTCGAAACACTGGCCGCACAAGGCCTGAAGGATCTCAGTGGCAGCAGCCTGGTGCATGGGGATATCCGGGCCGACAACATTCTCATCACAGGCAACAACAAGGCCGTCCTTGTCGATTGGCCTTGGGCTTGCATCGGCGCTGGCTGGATTGACGGCCTCTCACTGTTGATCAATGCCCGGCTGTTTGACGCAGACTTCGATGTTGAGTCCGTGCTGCTTTCCCATCCGGTCTTCTCAGGGCTTCAGCCCGGCAACGTCGACGGTGTACTGTCCGGACTCGGCGCCTACTTCATTGATGCCGCCCGTCAGCCGCCGCCCGCGGGACTTCCCTCTGTCCGTGCATTCCAGCAGCAGCAAGGCGACGCTGTGATCGCCTGGCTCCAACAGCGCGCCTGCATCAGGTAACCAGAGCCGGACAGAGCCGCGTCGGAGAGAACTGCAGTGAATATCCCAACACTGCTGCTCGTGGATCTGGACGTGGTGATTTCCGAAGCTGAGGGTGTGAAGAAGCCGGATCCATCCCGCGGACGGGATTGGCCTGACGGCCTTGAACCGCCGTCCCTGCCAGGCACAACGGCTGCTGACGTTATCAACGCGATTGTGATGCCTCGTCAAACACGGGGTGTCAGGAGGTTCTGGGTGGGGTCGTACGTGATACCGATGGAAGCGGCATATTGAATGAGCCGCGGGAAGCCGATCTCATCCATGAGGAGCAGCCACGAATCGTCATTGCTCGAGTTGATCATGGACTCCAGCTGGAAGGCCGCGGTGTAATTTCCAAGAGGCTCATCCAGCTCCAGATCTCCACTTTCCACGAGGCGGTAGTACGCAACGGCAGTGAGGACCTTGGCTGTGCTGGCCGCGAGATACGTGGACACGTCTCCATACAGGCGCACCTCCCCGCTCTGTACGTCTCCCAACGCCACGCCGATCCTGAAATCTGCGTTTGCAGCGAGGATCTGCTGAATCGCGTCATCCAATTCCTCTGTCATGCCCCGTGATGACTGCCCTGGCGTGGATGATTCCTGGGGCAGTTCCATTCCGGCGTCATCTGTGTCACGCGCTTCCGCCTGGCTTGGCCCCGGTAGGATTCCTGGGGCGTCCGGAACCGACCGGATAGCTGCCAAGGCCAAGGTGACCAGGATGATGGCGCCAGTGATTGTCCAGAGCACCACCAGGCGGGCCGCTGCTGCTGAAGTCATCCCGGGTCCTCCACACCAGCCGGCAGGACCGCCGGCTGCATCAGCGGATTCGTGTTGACGCCATGAGGAGGCGTCCACTGCACCGAATGTAGCCCCGGCTTCAGCCATTGTCCATGAAGGCTTAGTCGGGCTTTGCGAGAAATGGGAGTGCCGCACGCATCCCCCCAATACGCGGATGCGGGCGGCACTCCTGCTGTTGGAGCCAGTGACTCCTGCTTGTTGCTGAGACCCTGCTTATGGTGAAACTCTTCTGATACCCCTACTTGTTGAAACGCTCGGGGCGGAATGTGGCCAGCATCGGGTGTTTCTTGCCCGACATGATCTCCTCGGCCATCAGCTCCCCGGCGATGAGGCCAAGGGTCGCTCCGGAATGTGTGAAGGCCACGAAGCAGCCTGGGGCCTTGTCCAGTTCGCCGAACACCGGCTCGCCGTCGCCCGGGATCGGCTTGCGGCCGATCTTCCAGGATGCGGGCTTCAGCTCAGGGTTTCCGGCTACCAGCTTGGAGGCTTCGTCAGCAAGCTCCTGCACCACTTCCTCTGGGATGGTGAAGCTGCCGTCCGGGAATTCGCTGATCTGTTCCTCGTACCAGTCGTGGTCCAGGGCCAGCGTGCCGCCGGGGTTGGGACGGACGGCGGCCCGCGGGGTGTTCAGCACTGCGGAAAGGGAGTGCTCCACGGGCTTGGTCACAACCAGCATCGCGATCGGGGAAGCGTTGGGGATCTCGACGCCGAGAGGCGCCACGACCGCGGGCGTTGCCGCTCCGCACGCAACCAGAACGGCGTCCGCACCGTAGGTCTCGCCGTCGGCTGTGGTCACACCGCTGGCGACGCCGTCGGTGAGAACCACCGACGCTTTTCCGGCGTTGGTGACCAGCTGGCCTCCGCGTTCGTGGAATTCGTCCATGAGGAAGTCCACCAGGTCGGGGAGGCTGACCCAGCCCTCACCCGGATTGAAGATGGCGTTCTCCGGAATAGCGGAAGCATTTATTCCCGGCGTGACGGAGCCGATCGCGGCCGGTTCGAGCAGCATGGAGTCATAGCCGATCGACTTCTCATAGACGTGCCGTGCCTCGGTGACTTCGGACTTGTCTTCGGCATTCCACATGAGACCGCCGCCGAACTGCAGCCATTCCCGGTGGGGATCGGCAGCGAAGAGGGTCCGGTAACGATCGACGCCGGCCATCCGCAGTTCATGGTACGGACGGGAGCGTTCCCCGGCGGAATTCAGCCAGGAGAGGGACCGGCCGGTCGCCTCGCTGCAAAGCTGGCTTTCGGTGATCAGGGTAACGGCAGCACCTGCCCGCAGCAGATGGACAGCGGAGGAAACGCCGAGGATTCCGCCGCCGATAACGGCAACGTGCTTGGCGGAAACAGCGGATGACATAACGGGCTCTCTTTCTTCAGAATAGGAAATAATCAGGGGGCAGCTGCCCGGCCAGGAAGGCCAGGGAAGCAAAGGGCCTGTGGGGCTAGCTCTGGGAGTGGATTTTCTCGATGATCCGGAGTGCTTGCACTGATTCTGCAGGGTCCACGGGCAATGGTCCTCGACCCGGAAGCGCATCAGCCAGGGTCCGGTAGAACTCGGGATACGCGCCGCGCTCGGGCCGCACCTGCTCCTCCGAGCCGTCAATACCAAGCCGGCCCCAGGTGCTTTCGGGTTCCACGCCGTAGTGCGGATCGGAGGGACGGACTCCGGCATCCAAAGCAGGTTCCTGCCCGTCCAGGCCCCACTTGGTGTAGCCGGACTTGGTCCCGAGGATGTGGAAACGGGCTCCTGCCTGGGCGGCGGCCCCGTTCATCCACAGGCGTGACCGGACGCCGGACGTGTGCAGCAAAGAGACGAAGGCCTCCTGGTCCGCACCGCCCTTCCCCCGCGAGTCCCCGTGCGCCGAGGTTTCCCCGTAGCTCTCCTCAACAGGGCCAAAAAGCTGGATGGCCTGGTCGATCAGGTGCGCGCCGAGATCATGGAGGATTCCGCCGCCGTCGCTAACCGGGGTGGTATCCCGCCAGTTGCCGAACCCTTCGGGCCGCCACCATTCAAAGCGGGATTCGAAGGTGCGTACATGACCCAGCGACCCTTCCTTTAGGAGTTTCCGGACCGTGAGGAAGTCGGCGTCCCAGCGCCTGTTCTGGAAGACGGTGAGCCTGACACCAGCTTCTGCCGCACGGGAGATAAGCTCCTCGCCTTGTGCTGAGGTGGGCACAAAGGGCTTGTCCACCACCACGTCCAGTCCACGGTGGATCGCCTCAACCGCCAGACCGAAGTGTGTAACCGGAGGCGTCGCGAGGACAATCAGGTCCATTTCCGCGGCGCGGTCAAAGAGCTCCTCAACTGTTGGGACGACGTCGGCTGCGGGATAGCTGCTTTTCGCCTGACGGGAGCGCTCGGGATCGGCCGTGACAATAAAGTCCAGCGAGTACCGGGGATCGGAGGCAATAAGCGGTGCGTGGAAGACGCGTCCCGAAATCCCAAAACCGACGACGGCGGTCCGCACGGGATCGCTGTTTTTTACGCTAGGAACCGTCACTACAGCACCTCGGAGAGGAAGCGCTGAAGGCGTTCGCTCTTCGGGTGGTCGAAGAGTTCGGCCGGGGTGCCGGCCTCAACCACTTCGCCCTCGTCCATGAACACCACCTGGTCAGCTACTTTGCGGGCGAAGCCCATCTCGTGGGTCACCACCAGCATGGTCATGCCGCGGCGTCCGAGCCCGGCCATGAGGTTCAGAACACCCTTCACGAGTTCAGGGTCCAGTGCGCTGGTGACCTCGTCGAAGAGCATCACCTCGGGTTCCATGGCAAGTGCCCGGGCGATGGCGACGCGCTGCTGCTGGCCGCCGGAGAGATCCCGTGGCCGGTGGTCAGCACGTTCCGCCAGGCCCACCTCGGCAAGGCTGCGGCGCGCCCGTTCCCTGGCCTCCGCCTTTGACATTCCCCTGACGCTCCAGAGTGCCAGGGCCACGTTTTCGAGTGCAGTGTGGTCGGGGAAGAGGTTGAAGTGCTGGAACACCATGCCGATGCGTCGGCGAAGGGTGTCCGGTTGGACGGCCAGGGCGCTCTTGCCTGCCAGCAGGACATCTCCGCTATTGGGCTCATGGAGCCGGTTGACGCCACGCAGCAGCGTTGACTTGCCGGAACCGGAGGGTCCGATGATGCAGGTGGTGGTGCCAGGAGCCACGTTCAGGCTGACGTTACGGAGGACCTCAATGTCGCCGTAGGCCATGGTGAGGTTCTTCAGCTCAAGGCTGGAGCCGTGGAACGTGTGGATCTGAGGTGCGGGGATGTTGGTGCTGGTGCTCATGTGTTGCTCCCGGTGATGAGGGGCGATGCCGCGTCCAGTTCTTTGACTTCCTTCAGTCCGCTGCTGGGAGCAGCAGGCCGACGGCGTCCGGTGCGGAAACGGTTGTCGAAGTAGTTCACGAGGTGCGTCAGGGGCACCGTGATGATGAGGTAGAAGATTCCGGCCATAACCAGGGGTGAGAGGTTGCCGGAAAGGACTGCGGCGTCCTGGCCGACGCGGAACAGCTCGCGCTCGCTGACCAACAGGCCAAGGAAGTACACCAGGGAGGAGTCCTTCACGATCGCGATGAATTGGTTGACAAGAGCGGGCAGCACGCGGCGAATGCCTTGGGGGACCACCACGAGGGCCATCGACTTGGCATAGCTCATACCCAGGGCGCGGCATGCTTCGCCTTGGCCCTTGTCCACGCTCTGGATGCCGGCGCGGAAGATCTCGCCGATGTAGGCGCTGGCGATCAGGCTCAAGGCGATGATGCCCAGCGGATAGGGGGAGGGGCCGAAGATCGATTGGCTGAGCCGGGCGAAGCCTTGGCCGATCAGCAGGATGGTGAGGATGGCCGGAAGCCCGCGGAACAGGTCCGTGTAGATCCGGGCGGGAATGCGCAGCCACTTCGACGGCGATATCCCCATGACTGCCACGATCATTCCCAGTACCAGGCCGATGGCCGTAGCTGCAATGGAGATGATCAGGGTGTTCATGAGTCCAACCCCGAGGAGTTGGGGGAGGACCTCGGCCATCGCGCCGAAATCGAAGAAGGTGCGAATGATGGTGTTGAGCCAGTCCATGGGTTGCTCTCAGTGCTAGTAACGAAGGGTGGGGAACCGGGCGGGTCGGGACGGCCCGCCCGGACTGCTTACTTAGTTGCGGTCGGCGTCGGGCTGGAAGTCTGCTCAGCCTTGGGAAGGTACTGTTCCGGCATCGGGGATCCCGGGAACCACTTCTGGTAGAGCTTCTTCCAGGTGCCGTCCTCCATGGCCTCGGCAAGACCCTTGTCCAGGGCTTCCTTGAATTCGGTCTTGCCCTTGGCGATGGCGAAGCCTGCCGGTGCATCGAAGGAGGGAATATCGGCGGCACTGACCAGTCCGAACTGCTCCTGGTAGGCCTTGGCGGCCTCATAGTCCAGGAAGTGAGCGTCAACGGCCCCGCTGTTCACTGCCGAGATGGCGGTGTTGTTGTCCGGGAAGCGCACCAGGTTCGCTGACGTGAAGTTCTTCACTGCATAAGCTTCCTGAAGGGTCCCCTGGACAACGCCGAGGCGCTTGCCGCCGAGTGCGTTTTCGTCGGTGATTCCGGAGGTCTTGGTGGTGACGACGGTCAGGTAACCGGCCAGGTAGCCGTCGCTGAAGTCCACGGTTTCCTTGCGTTTGTCCGTGATGCCGATGGCTGCAACGCCAACGTCGAACTGGCCGTTGGCGACGGCGGCCAGCAGGCCGGAGAAGTCCTGACCGGTGAACACCACGTTGTCCACACCGGCACGGTTCGCCACGTCCTTGAAGAGTTCGACGTCGAACCCGGTGAACTGGCCCTGGGCGTCGGTGAAGGTGTACGGCTTTGAGTCTCCCAGGCTGGCCACGCGGATGGTGCCGGGTTCGATCAGGCCGTACGGGTTGTCAGCTGGAGCCGCGGCGGGGGTGCCTGAGCCGCCACAAGCGGACAGGGCAAGGACAGCGGCGAGGGCCGAAGCTACGATTCCGCCTTTGCGGCGGTTGTTTCCTTTGAACACGTTATTCCTATCGGGGGTGTGAGTTGGGGAGCCCGCAGTTTTGCGGTATTCAGATTTTCCTGCGGAATCCCTTGTGGAGTCCGGTCTCAGTGCTTACGATTGAGACCGGACTCACATGGGGTTGTTTTCGACTGTAAGTCATCTCACAAACCCTCGTCAAGAGGTTTCGGAAAGGCAGTTATGAAAAATTCTTCCTCCCGGCAGCGCGACACCACTGTGGCGGATGTCGCAAAGGCCGCGCAGGTTTCGAAGGCCCAGGCCGCCCGGGCGTTGGGCAATTATGGGGCAGTCAGCGATGATGTGCGCGAGCGGGTGCTGGCTGCGGCGGAAGAGCTGAACTATCGCCCCAATGAGCTCGCCCGGACCATGAATACGGGAAAATCGAACACCATAGGCGTTGTGGTGGGGGACATCGAGAACCCCCATTTCGGCTTGGCCATGCGGGGGATCTCGGACACGGCGAAGGCCGCCGGGTTCGACGTCATCCTGATCAACACCGGCGAAGATCATGTGGCTGAGGTGGATGCCGTACGGGTCTTGCTGGAAAAGCGTGTGGACGGACTGATTGTGGCGCCCGCCTCCTCGGCCGAGTATGAACATCTGCGGCGGGTCCACGACGCCGGCAGGCCGCTGGTCCTTTTTGACCGGAAGGCGCCGGGTTTGGATGTGCCGGTAGTTGCCGCTGACATGACGCCGGTTGCCCGCGAATCCACGGCATATCTCATCGAGTCAGGTCACCGGCAGATCGCCTTCATCTCCACCTTGGAGTTTGAAGGACCGTACCGGCATGGCATGGGGCTGGCCTCCTCGCAGATCGCTGAGCGGATTGACGGGATGAACCAGGCGCTCCGGGAGGCAGGACTGGATCCTTGTGAAGAATTGGTGCGGCTGAATGCCGGGGACGCCGACTCCATCAAGGCCATCGCTCGCGAGCTGCTGTTGATGCCGGAGCCGGCGACGGCGTTGATCGCCTCTGACGGCCTGGTTGCCTTGAGCGTTGTGGAGGCTGTTCAGGAACTCGGCCTGCGTATTCCGCATGACGTCTCATTCCTGATGTACGACGATTTCCCTTGGACTAAGCTCACCACGCCGCCGCTGACCGTGATCTCGCAGCCCGTCTACGACATTGGCGCCTCCGCTGCGGATGCTTTGATCCGCCTGATCAGGCAGCCAGGGAAAGTCATTGAGCTGCCCGTATTTCAGGCGACGCTCAAGCACCGGGGATCCGTTGGCGCCCCGGTGTCCCAGCGAAAGCGGAAGCGGGAGAGTGCCGCTGCAGCCTCCTGATTGAGAGACCCTGCTGCTTATAGTCCCTCTGCGATCCGCTTGATTGCAGAGAGGCGGCGGTCCCACTCATTGCCGATGCTCTCGAGGCGCCGCGCCGTCTCACTGAGCTGCGCGCCGAGCACACGATAGCGGAGTTCGCGTCCGACGCGTAGGGACTCGACCAGCCCGGCCTCCTGCAGCACAGCAAGGTGTTTAGCGATTGCCTGGCGGGTGACCGGCAGGCTCCCGGCGAGGGCTGACGCAGATGCATCGCCCTCGCCAAGGGCCGCCAGGATACTCCACCGGGTTTCGTCTCCGAGAGCGGCGAACACCGGAACGAGGGTGCTTGTGGTCACGATCCGCCCTCGAGGTAAGCGACCAGCTCGTCCAGCTCCGCGTCCCATCCTCCGCGGTGGCTTTCCATGGCAGAGGAGGGGTCGGTGTGGGTTTCAAAGCCCGATTCGACCACTGTCAGCTGCGTGCCGCCGTCGTGCGGTTCGAGAGTAAAGCGGAACAGCGTGGAGCGGCTGGGGTCGATTGGTGCGTGGGGATCGGCCTGCTCATTGCTCCAGCGGTAGGCGATCATCCGTGGGGCGTCCAGCTCTTCGATCCGCACGGGAACGTCGCCGTGGCCCTCGAAGGAGAAGACGCCGCTGGCGCCGACGCCCGCGCCGTCAAGTACTGCGGACTGGCCAAACCATTTCGCAATATGCCCGGGCTCAGTAATGGCAGCCCAGACTTTTTCGATGGGCGCTTCGATGGAAATGGTGCGCCTGACAATGAGTTCGTCCGCGTCGATGACGGAGGGCTGGTTTGTGGTTGTGGTCATGATTCCTGGTTCCTTTCGATGATGTGCTGCAACCATATAGTTGCATCACATCATCGATAAAGCAACCCCCGGGTTGCAGTTCATGTGCCTATGGGCTCGTGGGAGGCCTGCTCCCGTAACGCAACGCGGGCTGCCCGGCCAATGATGGCGCTGTAGGTGGGGTAAGCGAACTTGACGCGGGCCAGGGTGGCAAGGTCGGTGCCTGCTGCCATGGCGGACGCGACAGCCTGGATCACTTCGACGGCGTTCTCGCCAACAGCGTGAGCACCAAGGATCAATTCCCGATGCCGGTCTGTAACGAGCTTCAGGAAGCCGGTTTCACGATCATCGATGATCGGACGCTCCACCGCCGCATACGGAACGGTAACGGAGCGGCACTCGGAGTCCCGCTTCCGGGCCTGCTCCTCGGTAAGGCCTACCCCCGCATAGTCAGGGTCGGTAAATCCTCCCTCGGGCAAAAGATGGTGGGGAGTGGTCCGATTGGCGCCCAAAACCGCATTGCTCGCCGCCGTTTCACCTTCAAAGACTGCGGCCTGCACCAGCATGCTGGTGCCGTTGGCGTCCCCGGCCACAAATATGTGCGGAACGTTGGTGCGCAGGTAGTCGTCCACCGGGATGAAGGACCGCTCAGTCTCCACCCCGGCGGCTTCCAGGCCCAGTCCGGGGATGTTGGCCGGCCAGCCGGCTGCCATGATCACGGCGTCAACATCTGCGGTGAACGCTTCTCCGTTCTTCGTCCAGGTGATGCCGAAACTTCCGTTGGCTGATGTCCTGGTAATCCCTTCGATTCCTTGGATTCCCGTCTCCACCCGGATCCCCTTCGAAAGGAAGCTCTGCCCCACAAAAGCGGCGACGTCGTGGTCCTCGGTCAACAGCAGGCGCTGAGCGACGTCGAGGAGCAGAACCTCAGACCCAAGAGCGTTGAAGATGGTGGTCAGCTGCGCGCCTGTATGGCCGCCGCCGATGATGGCCAGTCTTCCAGGAAGCTCCGTCAGAGCCAGTACTTCATCGGGGAGAACGGAGAAATCTGCGCCCGCAATGGGAAGCCGCCTTGCCGCGCCACCGACACAGAGAATAAAGGAGCGTGCGCTGAGTTCCTGCCCGTCGACGTCAACTGTGTGCTCTCCCGTAAACATCGCCTGGCCGGAGAAGAGATCGATGCTGAGCCGTTCCATCATGGCGTCGTATTGCTTGGCCTGGAGGACCCGCTGCACGGTCTCCTGGACGCGGGTGACTGTCTTCTTCCAGTCAACTGCGGGCTCCTGCACCACGATTCCGTAGTCAAAGGCTGTTCTGACTTCGCGATACAGCCGGGCAGTCTTGGCCAGCACACGCGTGGGTACACAGCCTGAGTTGAGACAGGTTCCGCCCAATGCAGAACGCTCGACGACGGCCGTTTTGGCGCCCAGTTCCGCGGCGCGTTCAGCCGCAGCCATTCCGGCGGGCCCACCGCCGATAACGAGGACATCGTAGGTGTAGTCCATGAGCTGCTCCTTGAATCGGCTGGCCTCGGCTGGTTTACACGGTACCGGAGCGTTCGGAACTTTGGCCCAGGGAGGACAGGAAAGTATGCGGACAGCAACTGTCCTCAGGGCTACCACTGGGATCACGTTCAGGGCAGGACCTGTCCTCGAGCCACCCTGGCCTCGAAGTAACGTGCCCCCAACTACCTCGACGACGTGTACAGCTGGCGGACCAGATCTTCGATGTCAGGCTCGTGCAACGACAGATCTGCCACCTCTGCAGTTGCTGAGACAGACGCCAGCAGGACGGCCGCAGAGAGCTGACGCGGATCAAACGCGATGCGGTGCCGGATACCCTCCGCCTCGGTTCCCAGATGCACTGCACCCGTGGGGAGGACGAGGTCTGCACCATCCAGCGGCGCGACGAAATCCACCACCATCGTCCGCCGCGCTTCCGCCACATCTGAAAGGCCGGTGAGAGGCCCGTCAAAGGCGATAGCGCCGTCGTCCACTACCAGAACCCGCTGGCAGAGACGCTGGACGTCACTCATGTCGTGGGTGGTCAGCAGCAGGGTGGTGCCGTGTTCACGGCGTTCAAAATCCAGGAAGCGGCGCAGGCTTTCCTTGCTGATCATGTCAAGGCCGATGGTTGGTTCGTCCAGGATCACCAGCTCGGGCCGGTGCAGGAGCGCGGCTGCAACCTCGCCCCGCATCCGTTGCCCGAGCGAAAGCTGACGCACGGGGGTAGTGAGGAAAGGTCCAAGTCCCATGTGTGGCTGGTCGCCGCCGCCCGGCCGGAACCCGGACATCCGGCCCGGGCCGTGCTGAATCCTCCGCTCATGCGGCCGGTGTCTTAGGCGCCAGTACCTTCAGGGCCGTGCTCCCGACCCCGTCGGGACCC
>NZ_JAPSHJ010000105.1 GCF_031179985.1 Arthrobacter sp.
AGAGCGGCATCACGACCTCCTTAATGTAGGCCAACGTCCGGCCAGGCCCAACAACTACTTCCACTTCTCCAACGCCCGGCCACCCGACTTGGTTCCGCTTCCACCGTCACTGGTGAAGGTGAATTTTGGGTGCCGGATCCGGACGAAGCAGCCTCATGTGCAATAGCCCCTGAACCGTGCCCGAACGTTCGAAAATCTATGTAGAAATAAGGATAGTTTGTCCGCGCCCGAACGGAAAGACACTGGGGAAGCCACCTGACCCGGAAACTCCCCGGCAGCGATGTCAGCCGGTGTGGCCGGGACCGTCGAGCAGCCTGGCGGGGAGCACCGATTTGGTGCCGAACCGCCGGGTTACCTGATCCAGCGCTTCCTCGGCAGCCCGCCAGTTATCGTCGCGGCGGTCCAAACTAAGCTGCAGGGCAGTGTGGGACTTGGGTTCCAGCTGTTCCGCCCGCACACCCACCAGGCGAACCGCCATGGGGCGCTGACCCAGATTCGCCAGCAACTGCACAGCCACCTCATAGAGGAGCTGTGCGCTGTCCACGGGAGCAGGAAGGGTCCGGCTTCTGGTAACGGTGGAAAAGTCTGCGTACCGGAGCTTCAGAGCCATGGTCCGGGCCAGCATCCCCGAACTTCGTAACCTCGACGCCGTCCGATGGGCCAGTCGGAGCAATTCACGGTGGAGCAGCGCGTCATCCACGGTGTCGACCACGAATGTTTCCTCTGCCCCGATGCTCTTCTCTTCCCGGACAGGAGTGACCGGGCGGGAGTCAATGCCCCAGGCCAGCCGGTGGATATGCTCTCCGGTGGCGCCAAGGGACCTTTTCAGTGAGGAAGCAGGAGTAGCGGCAACGTCGGCCACGGTTCTGATCCCCATGCGCGCCAGTACCTGGGCGGTTTTTTCACCCACACCCCAGAGCGCGTCGACCGGAAGGGATTGAAGGTAGGGCACAGTTTGCGCCGGTTCGATTACCAGCAACCCGTCCGGTTTGCAGCGTGTGGAGGCGATCTTGGCCACGAACTTATTGACGGCAATCCCCACAGATGCGGTAATTCCCAGCTCGGTTGCCACGCGGGTTCTTATCAGGGCCCCGATAGTGGCCGGCGGACCGAGACGGCGGATAGCACCGCCGACGTCAAGGAAGGCCTCATCCACGCTGAGTGGCTCCACCAGATCGGTAATTGACTCGAAAAGGGCCATCAATTGTCTGGAAACCTCATAGTAGAGGCCGTGCCGTGGTTCAATGACCAGCGCCTGGGGACACCGCCGGACCGCCACTGCCATGGGCATCGCAGACTTCACGCCATAAGCCCGGGCCTCGTAAGAGGCGGACAGGACCACGGACCGTTCCCCGGGAAACCCGACAATGACGGGCTTGCCGCGCAGTTCCGGGCGGCTCCGCAGCTCGACCGACACGAAGAAAGCGTCCATGTCCACGTGCAGGATGGAACTGCGGGAGGTGGTTCCGCCGGGCGCGGAAAGCACAGGTGCAGCGTCTGCTTCTGCCCTGCCCATTCGGCTGCCTTCGTTCCTGTCCACCTGCACGCTGCAATCTTATGGTGCGGGACTGACTAAACTGGAGGCTGCATCCCGCTTTCGACTTCCGGAGGAATTTCCCTGTGACGACTATTGGCATGAAGGCGCCGCACGGACTCGCGCTGCTCGCCGTCGGGGCCGTCCTGGCGCTGGCCGCCTGCACGTCCACCCCCGGCAACCCGGCGCAGTCCTCGTCCCCGGCACCATCACCCTCCACTGCTGCAGAGACCCCGTCTACCGCTGCCGTGCCGTCCGACGCTGCCGGGAGTGCCACCGCCTCTGCCACAGTAGGAGCCGTCGTCGAAGGCTTCCCCAGTGCATTGCTGCCGCTCATGCCCGGCGCAACGGTGATCTCAAGCAGCTTCGACAAGTCCTCAATTCCTGCCAACGTGGCACTGGTGGCAAGTGTCCAGGCACAGCCTGCGGCCGTCGTCGAGTTTTATTCGGCATCCCTCGAAGGACAGGGTTTTAAGGCCGTTCCGGGGGATTCCGTGGGAAGCGTTGTGTCAAAGGACTACATCCGCGGCACCAACGAGACCGTAAACCTGGCGGTCGTTGAGGCGGGCGGCACGTCCACATTCACCCTTGGCGCCAACGTCGCGCCTGAGTCCGTCAAGTGACGGCGGGCGAGCAGCTCCTCGTCGAGCAAGCGGACTTTGTTGCAGCAGTGGCGGCCCGACTGCGGGAATTCCTCGCGGGCCGGCAGGAAATTATGTCTGCCATTTCTCCGGACATCGATCCCATCATGGACTCGATCTCCAACCTCGTCACGGGCGGCAAGCGGCTGCGCGCCTTAATGTGCTACTGGGGCTGGCGGGGCGCCGGCGGCAGCGCGGGCGCCGGGGAGATCGTCACCGCGGGCGCTGCACTGGAACTTTTCCAGGCCGCCGCGTTGATCCACGACGACATTATCGACCGTTCAGACACCCGCCGTGGTGGTCCCAGCGTGCATCGCCGGTTCGGGCAGCTGCACCGGGAGCAGGGCTGGGCGCTCGATGGCGAACGTTTCGGGCAGGCTGCCGGCATCCTGGCCGGAGACCTCTGTCTGTCCTTCAGCGAAGAAGCTTTTACAGACATCGGACCCAGGGCCGCCTCCGGCAGCACGGCACGGCTGATCTTCAACCTGATGCGGGCGGAAGTCATGGCGGGGCAGTATCTGGATATCCTGGAGGAAGTCGCCGGGCCGGTCCGCGACCGGACCCAGGCTGTGAGCAGGGCCCAGTCCATCATCCGCTTCAAATCAGCCAAATACTCCACGGAACATCCCCTCGCGCTGGGCGGCGCGTTGGCAGGGGCGCCTGACGACCTGCTGCGCGGCTACTCAGCTTTCGCTCTCCCGTTGGGGGAAGCTTTCCAGTTGCGCGACGACGTCCTCGGGGTCTTCGGTGATCCTGTCACCACGGGCAAGCCGGCCGGCGACGACCTCCGGGAAGGCAAACGGACGGTACTGGTTGCCTTGGCGCTGGAGCAGTCAGGTGACGCTGAATCTGCCTTCATCGACCGCAAACTGGGAAGCCCGGACCTGGACTCCACCGACGTCGCTGAGATACGGCGCATTATTGTTGACTGCGGTGCGCTGCAGGCGACCGAACTGCTCATCGGCCAGTATGCCGACAATGCGTTATCGGCCCTGGCGGAACTGCCGGTGGACGAGTTCTCCCGGAGTGCCTTGCGCAAGTTGGCCGAGGCCTCGGTCAGCCGCGCTTCCTGACCTCCGGCGGTTTTCGACGCTGCCCGGCCCCTCTACAGCGGGCCGGGCAGCGGTTTTTTGTTTCAAGGTCGTTACGGTTTACCAGGCCAGCGTCTGGGCGCGCCTGCGGATCTCGGTCTTGCGTCCCTCGCGGAGCGCATCTATCGGTCGGCCACGAAGCGATTCGTCGGGCGTAAACAACCATACGATCAGGTCTTCATCCGAGAATCCCGCGTCCGACAACACGACGATGGTTCCCCTCAGGCTGTCCACGACCGCGCCGTCCTGGATGAAGGCAGCCGGAACCTTCCGGATATTCCTGTCGCCGACCCGCAGGGCCGCCAGGGTTCGTTCGTCCAGCATGCTGTGCACCCTGGTGATGGAAACATTCAGAAGTTCCGCGACATCGGGCAGGGGCAGCCACTCGCCCACAAGGCTTTCAACATTACTCACCACTAAAGGTTGCCATGCCCCGAGCCCGGGCGCCTAGTCAGCACCGTTGTGCGGGTCGGACGGGACCCCGACACACCGTCTGAACAGGACATTCATCGAATGGCAAATTCTTGTGCTACCCGTAAATTCGTGAGACATTCACATCAAGCACTTCAACAACAGCAGTAACATGAGTAACAGCAGTACCAAGCCGCACCCCGAACATACCAGAGCACGGACCCGCGC
>NZ_JAPSHJ010000027.1 GCF_031179985.1 Arthrobacter sp.
CCCACAGAGGCAATGGAGCGCCGTACGGGCAGCCGACGCCGTTCTACGGCTCCCACAGCGGGTCCCACATCAGCGGTGGCCAGCCTCCTTACGGCCCGTCGCATGTGTCCCACCCCGCGAATTCCCCTAGGCGCAAGGCGACTTTCGGCGTCGGGACCCTTGTGGCCAGCATTCTTGCAGCCGGTCTTGTGGGCGGCGGAGTGGTTGCGGCCAGTGACGCTTTCCTTGACGAGGATTCCCCCGCAGCTGTCAGCAGCAGCCAGCAGGGGACCGTGATTGTCAACAACAAGGACGACGTCAACGTTATTACTGCAGCGGCGCAGAAGGCGTCCCCGAGCGTCGTCACCATCAAAGCCACCGGCGGTGGAGAGGGCGGAACCGGATCTGGCATCATTCTTGATGCTGAGGGCCACATCCTGACCAACACCCACGTTGTGACGCTTGACGGCAAGGCAGCCAACGCCACCGTGGAGGTGCGCACGAGCGACGGACGGGTCTTGTCGGCCAGCATCGTCGGTACTGATCCCTTGTCCGACCTTGCCGTCATCAAAGTGGACAACGCTTCCGGGCTGGTTCCGGCTACACTGGGGGACTCTGCGAAGCTCAACGTCGGGGACACTGCCGTTGCCATCGGATCCCCGCTCGGCCTGACCGGTACGGTCACGGACGGCATCGTCTCCACCCTGAACCGCACCATCAGCGTCGCTTCGTCTGCCGCGCCCAAGGACGGCGGCGACGATTCCCAGGGTGACGACGAAGGCGGCTTCCAGTTCGCACCGCCGGACGGCGGGCAGGGCCAGAGCAGCGCCGACCAAGGCTCGATCTCCCTCAACGTCATCCAGACTGACGCAGCCATCAACCCTGGGAACTCCGGTGGGGCATTGGTCAACAGCAAGGGTGAAGTCATCGGCGTGAACGTGGCCATCGCTTCCGCCGGGGGCGGCTCCAGCAGCAGCGGCAACATTGGGGTCGGCTTCAGTGTTCCGATCAACCACGCCAAGCGTGTTGCCCAGGAGATTATTGACACCGGCAAGGCCAGCCATGGCCAGTTCGGCGTCAGCGTCAAGGCCAAATCGGCCAGTAGTGCGGCATCAGCGTTCTCAGTGGGCGCTGAGGTGGCTACGGTGGAGCCCGGGTCGGCCGCAGCCAAGGCGGGGATAAAGGTGGGAGATGTGGTCACCAAATTCAATGACCTGGCCATCAGTGATCCGAACCAGCTGACCGCGGCGGTGCGCGAACAGCCGGCGGGAGCCTCTGTCAAGGTCACCATCCTTCGAGGCGGCCAGGAGCAGCAGCTGGATGTGACGCTAGGAGCAGCGGCAGAACAATAGAAAACCGAACAGGAACGACGGCGGGGCATCCATGGGTGCCTCGCCGTCGCTTTGTCTGTGGCTGCTTGGTGACGCTCGATGTATGGGGAACCAGGCCGGGACAGCAAATGGGTCTGAAACAGGCGTTAACGCAGGCGGCTGGTCAGAGCCGCTATATGGTTAGCTAGGATTTACCCGCACCCCTGGGAAGATCCGCGGACATGACCCCACCCGGCTGGCATTCCATGGACATGGAGTGCCGCTGAACAGAAAGTGGAAGAGACATTGAAGATCATCGTGCTGGTCAAGCATGTTCCTGACGCCCAATTGGACCGTCACCTCAACGGCGCGGACTACACAACAGACCGTGCTGAGAGCATCCTGTCCGAACTGGACGAATATGCGCTCGAAGCCGCCCTGCAACTGACAGAGGCCCAAGGCGGCAAGGGAGCCGGCCACCAGGTCATCGCCTTGAGCATGGGCCCGGCAGGAGCAGCCAACGCAATCAAGAAGTCCCTGCAGATTGGCGCCACTGAGGGCGTGCACCTAAAGGATGACGCTCTGGCGGGCTCGGATGCCGCGGCTACGTCGTTGGCGCTGGCCGCAACTGTCCGGTATCTGAGTGCCGGCGGCCCCGTGGACCTGATCCTTACCGGTATGGCTTCCACTGACGGGGAAACCTCCCTTGTGCCGGCACAGCTGGCCGAACGCCTGGGTCTCCCTCAAGTGACCTTCGCCTCTGAGCTCGAGATCTCAGACGGCCGGATTACCGCCCGGCGCGACAGCGACACACACTACGACACCATCGTGGCACCGTTGCCTGCAGTGGTGTCAGTGACGGACCAAATCAACGAGCCCCGATTCCCCAATTTTAAGGGCATCATCGCTGCAAAGCGGAAAACCATCACTACTTTGTCGCTGGCGGACGTCGGCGTCAACCCTGCCGAGGTGGGTCTGTCCGGCTCCTGGACGGCAGTGCAGAACGCCGAACCGCGTCCGCCGCGTAGCGCCGGCACCATCATCACCGACGAGGGCGACGCCGGCATCCAGCTGGTTGACTTCCTGGCCGCCCAGAAGCTGCTCTAAGGGGAATCCACGAATATGGCAAAAGTACTTGTATTCATTGACAATCAGGGCCCCGCTCTCAAGAAGAGCAGCCTCGAGTTGCTGACAATTGCCCGCACTCTCGGCGAGCCGGTTGTGGCATTCAACGGCGAATTCAACGACGACGTTAAGGCTGTTTTGGGCTCCTATGGTGTCACTGCGGTGTACCGCCCGGGGAGTGCAGACCTCGATGACTACCTCGTAGCTCCCAAGGCCGCGTATCTGGCCGAGGCAGTTGCTGCGACAGGAGCCGGCACAGTGCTCATCGAGAACTCCTCGGACGGCAAGGAAATCGCTGCCAGGCTGGGCATCAAGCTTGGAGCAGGAGTAGTCACTGACGTCGTTGGAGTTGAAGCGGACGGAGCGGCTCACAAATCAGTGCTGGCCGGCTCTTACAAAACGGTATGCCGCGCCACCACGCCGGTCTCAATTCTGACTGTCAAAGCGAACTCAGTGACCCCTGAACCGGCTGCCGCGGCGACGGCGCCGGAATTCCTCAGCATTGAGGTTCCGGCCTCTGCCACTGCGAACGCAGCGCGCATCACCGGACGCAGCAACAAGGCAACCAGCGGGCGTCCGGATCTTCTGGACGCACGTATCGTGGTGGCCGGCGGCCGTGGTGTTGATGGCGATTTTGGCCCGGTGGAGGAGCTGGCAGACGCGCTGGGAGCAGCAGTAGGAGCTTCCCGTGCCGCCACCGACGCCGGCTGGATCAGCCACGACGCCCAAGTGGGTCAAACCGGAAAAACCGTTTCTCCCGAGCTTTACATTTCCGCCGGTATTTCGGGAGCAGTGCAGCAGAAGGCAGGCATGCAAACGGCAAAGGTCATTGTGGCAATCAACAATGACGCCGAGTCTCCTGTCTTCGAGATTGCAGACTTCGGGATTGTGGGGGATCTCTTCGAGGTCCTGCCGCAGGCAACCGCGGAAATCAAGAAACGCAAAGGCTGATGATTGAGCACTGATCCTGTATCAGCGCGGAGCCCGTTCAACCCGGCCTACCGGGTTGAGCGGGTCCTCTGTTTCGGGGCCCATCCTGATGATATTGACTTCGGCGCCGCAGGAACGGTCGCCGCTTGGACGGCGGCAGGCGTAGAAGTCAGCTACTGCATCATGACCGACGGCGACGCCGGGGGTTTCGACCCCTCGCAACGGGAAGCGATTGTATCCCTGCGTGCTGAGGAGCAGCGGATGGCAGCCGCCTTAGTCGGAGTCTCTAAAATTCACTATCTCCACGAGCGTGACGGCTTCCTCGAAGCCTCGCATGACGTGATGCGCGGAGTCGTGAAAGTGATCCGGGAAGTGCGCCCCGACGTCGTACTGTCCATGCACCCCGAGCGCAACTGGAACCGGATCCAGAAGAGCCATCCGGATCATCTGGCCGTCGGGGAAGCCGTGACCCGCGCCGTATACCCGGCCCTGGAGAATCCGTTCGCCTATCCGGAACTCGCTGAGGCCGGGCTTAAGGCCTACAAATTGCCGTGGCTGTGGCTTTTCGCGGGACCCGAGGAGCGGGAGAACCACTTTGTGGACGTCACCGACCACGTGGAAGATAAGCTCGCTGCCATTCACGTCCACACCAGCCAGCATCCCGATGTTCAGGCCATGGACAGAACCGTCCGTGGAATGATGCTGCAGAACGGGCAACGGGCAGGCATGAAGGAAGGCCGCAGTGCAGAAGCTTTCCACGTGGTCAGAATCAACGGCGACAGTACCATTGCCGGCTTCTGAAGGAGTCAGGCTCCCAAGGTAGCCGCGGCGACCGGTGGCGTGCTGGGGGCCCCGGAGCCGCCCAGCGGTTCCACGGTAATCCCGAGCGACGCTGCCGTCTGGATGCCGTCGACGACTGCGGGCTTGGACAGCGCTTCTGCGTCCATGAGTCCCTTAGAGACCGGTGCTGAACCGTCTTTGGGGATCAGCCACATCTGGTAGACCTTGCCCTCCGGGGGTGCCGGAACGCCGTCCATGGTGACCACCAGGGCGTTCTTCGACGGCGAGATTGCCAGGTTGGCCGTTCCGCCGCCTGTTACGCCCACACTCGCCTTGCGGAGATCCTGGGCCTGGAGTACCTGGTTCAGGGGATCGTTCTGGTACGCGTTGTAAGCGCCAATCCCTACTCCGCCCAGGGCCAAGGCTGCGGCAGCCGCCACGCCAATGATCCAGTTCCTCATCGAGCCGGACCGGCGCCGTTCCTCACGCCGTTGGCGCGCGGCGGCCAAGGCGTCCCGGACGGGGGCAGCCTGCTGTGAAGGCAACTGAGCCACGATGCGGCCAAAGAGGTCCGACGCTGGCTCCTCCTCCGCGGAAAAACTTAAGGCGAGCGTCTCGCGGGCCTGGCGCACACGATCATTGAAGGCCTGGCGATCTTCGGGCGTCGCTGCTGCTATGTGCCTCTCCACCGCCGCACGCTCCTCGTCGCTTAGCGCGTCCAGGGCGTAGAGTTCAGCCAGTTCCGCTGCGTGTCCGGCAGCCAGATCGGTGGCAATGTCTCCCGAAAAATTCATCGGATCACGATCGTTGTTGTTTTCAGTCATCTCAACTCACACCCAAACAAGTCTTCAACCGGATCAGTCCGTCGCGGATGCGGGATTTGATAGTGGGCACGGCGGCATTCAGCCTCTCGGCAACTTCGCGGTAGGTTAATCCGCCGTAGTAGGCAAGGCGAACGGACTCCTGCTGGGTTTCAGTCAGTGTGCCCAGGCATCGGACCACTGCCTCTGCTTCCAACCGGCTGTCCACTTCGTCCGAGACGGAGTCGTGGTCGATGTCCTGGCTGCTGGCTCCGTACCTGGCTTCCCTGTCCGTGGCGGACTGGGTGGAGCGCACCTTGTCAACTGCCCGGCGGTGGGAAATGGTCATCAGCCAAGCCAATGGGCTTCCAGCTTCATCGTTGAACTTGGACGCATTTTGCCAAACCTGCAGAAAGACTTCCTGAGTTGTGTCTTCGCTAAGCGCCGCGTCAATCAGCACCCTCCGCGCCATCCCATACACGCGCCTCGAGGTGAGTTCATAAAACTCAGCAAAGGCGGGCTGGCTTCCGCTCGCTATTTGGGCGAGCAGTGAGCCCAGACGGCGGTTCAGGTCGAGACTGGTGCCAGTCGAGGCGGCAGCCCCAGGGTTAGGCGCATTGGGAGTGTCCATCACTGTCAAGCATATGTCCGCCGGAGACTGTGCGGGAGCGCCCACGCCAAGGGAGGACTCGCCCGGGGTTACGGTCTCAGTTTCCCAGCCAGGGCTTGCTGCCAGTGTTGTCACCTTCCGCTCTCACGTTCCCTCCGGTCGCTTTTCCTGGTAGTGATTCGGCGCTGGCGGGCGTTCGGATGGGACGAAGACAGCCACTCGTTCCTAGAGCTTTGCTCCTGCGAATCCATTCTGCCGCCATGCCTCGTAGACGGCGATGGACGCAGCGTTGGCCAGATTCAGTGAGCGCAGCGAAGGGAGCATTGGAAGGCGGACGCGGGAGGTTACGTGGGGATCGGACTTGATGGATTCCGGAAGCCCCACGGATTCCTTGCCAAACAGCAGGACGTCGCCCGGCCGGTAGCTGATGTCGGTATAGGACGCCTCGCCATCGGATGTGAAAGCGAAAACCCGATCCGGCTGAAGGGCCTTCCACGCGGCGTCCAGGTCCTGGTGGATAGTGACGACGGCGAGGTCGTGGTAGTCCAGCCCCGCCCGGCGGAGTTTGGCGTCGGAAAAATCGAATCCGAGAGGCTCGATGAGGTGCAACTCTGCTCCGGTTATGGCTGCCAAACGGATGGCGTTGCCCGTATTGCCGGGGATTTCAGGGGTATGGAAGAGGATGCGGAACACTGTCCCATAGTAGCCACCCTCGCGGCTCCCGTTGGCCCGATCCTGCGCAGACGCGTCAGTGCATGCCGCGGAGGAGCCTGGCCAGTACCGGCACATTCACAGTGTTGGGGGCCGGTCCTGAACTGAGGAACTGCTTGAGCCCCCGTGCAAGCCCGGCAGCGTTGACCACCTGTACCATGTCCAGGCTGCTGCGCGACCGCCGGTGGTGGTCGATGACGGGCTCGTGGAGGTTTCCGTCGGGGCTGTGTATGACTGTCCACCCTGTGACGTTCAATTCAGGGAAAATGTCCTGCATGCGCCTCACCACATGGGCTAACTGTGGTGGCGCGATGGAACGTCCGCCATGGTTCAGGGTATTGCCGTTCCACGCATAGGCACCCTTTGGAAGCAGCATTGAACCGATGATCGCCAGCCGGTATCCGGACAGGACAGCGTGGTCGATGTGACTGTTGTCCGCGGGGGACTGAAGGCCGTTGATGAGCCTGGCAGCGGGAATTGCGGGAAGGATCTGGCGGGTGATCAGTTGGACGGTACGCATTTCACGCTGGATACGGGCCTCGGCTCCGAAGATCCCACGTTTCCGGGGCATTCCGTGCACCTGTTGGCGGGCCAATTCAAAGGGAATGAGGGGAACATACCCCTCTTGGTTGGCGCTCTCGAACGGCGGAATAAAAACGGCGGGGTCACCGGCGGTGTTTCGGGGAGTGTTGGGGCGCCGGACAGTGGAAGCGGCATGGCTGCCTGCCGCTGGAGCGTCGAAGTGGGCGCCGTCGTCGTCCTCCGACGTTCCCATCGCGTAGGCGCGATCGTATGCTGAACGGCGTTTCGGATCCATCAGTGTCTCGTAGGCGAGGGTAACCCGGCGGAAAGCGGCGGCGTCACCGCCCTGGTCAGGATGGGAAAGGCGTGCAGCCTTGCGGTAGGCCACCTTGATCTCCTTCTCCGTTGCCGTGACGGCGATACGGAGAACCTGGTAGTGGGAGCTGCTGCCCTGGGTCAACCACGGATCCTTTTCTTGAGGTGCCAGCCCGCTCAGGCAGTCCGGTCCGGCCAGTTTAACCGGCTAGGAACACAACGACTGCACCGTCGCTCTTGGTTCCCTGCGTGGCGGCGGCGCCGGTCCGTGCGAATCGGTTATGGCGGTGACGGGAGATTAGACTTTTGCGGAGGCCCGTGCAGGACGGCGTCTTCGGCAGGGCAGCGGGGGGACTGGGTGCAGGACGTAAAAGGCAAGGCGCGGCGGGTTATCTCGGCCAGGAAGTCAGGACGCCCGGCGGGGCAGCGGAGGATTTTTCATTCTGCCGTTCGTCGGGCGGTTCTCCTCACAGCCGGAGTGTCGTTGACGGCGGCCGGCTGCAGCCTTGATGTACCGGACCCTGCTGCTCCCAAGGTTGTTCCCACCACCCTGGGAGTAGCCACACCCACCATCACACCGGGATACGACGCTGCAGCCGTAGCAGGCCAGGACATGCCTTTCGCCGCTGGCGATTCACTCCCCGCAGGAGTTCCGGTGGGGATCTCTGACGGCCTGGCCCAAGCCCCGGGCTGGAAGCCCGGGAAGCAGAATGTGGCGGGCGAGAACCAGTACATCAAGGCCGACGGCTGCGTGGTGGCTGCAAAAGTGCGGACAAACCAGTGGCCCCTGACCACCAGCGGCAACGACAAAACGTCCACCGTTGAGCTTTTCACCTACCTGGATTCCACCATCCTGCCGGACTACCTGACGCCGGCCAATCTGCGTTGGGGAGGGGAACCGGACAAGCCCGCTCCGAACGTGGAGGTCCTGGTCCTTGAAAGGCGGCCCACTTCCGGTGCCAAGGCCACGTCGATAATGGCGAGGATGTTCAGCAAAACCGGCTCGTCCGTCTATATCTCCATTTCCTGTCCGGACCAGGGGACCCTCTCAGCTGCGAAGGCCGATGTAGCCCAAAGACTGGCCGTTGTGCCGCCGTCGAACTGACACCCTTTTATGAGACTGCGCCATGAGCCGTCTCCAACGTCTCTCGTCAAAGAGACGGGGCCCCAACGCTAGAATTGGTATGTGCCTGCCTACCTTGATCATGCCGCCACTACGCCCTTGTCCCCGGAGGCGTTGGCTGTACTGACGCGGGAACTTTCCCGCACCGGCAACCCGTCTTCGCTGCACGGCTCCGGCCGCCGGGCCCGTCGCTCAGTCGAGGATGCCCGTGAAGTGCTTGCCGCAGCGGCGGGAGCGCACCCCTCAGAAGTCATCTTCACGTCGGGAGGAACTGAGGCGGACAACCTTGCAGTCAAGGGACTATATTGGGCCCGCCACGGAGAAGATCCTTTCCGCACGCGCATCCTGTGTACCGCCGTCGAGCATCCAGCCGTTCTGGACACTGTGGAGTGGCTTGAAAAACATGAGGGAGCCGAGGTTTCATGGTTGCCGGTGGACGGCGATGGTGTGGTCCGGTTGGATGCTTTGAGGTCAGAGCTCGCGCGGGCTCCGGGTTCCATTGCCTTGGTCACCGTCATGTGGGCCAACAATGAGGTAGGGACGATCCAGCCGATTGCGGAGATCGTGGAGCTGGCGCATGCAGCGGGTGTGCCGGTGCATTCTGACGCTGTTCAGGCATTCGGCTCCGTGCCGGTGGACTTCAGGGGTGTCGGCCTGGATGCGATGTCGATTTCGGGCCATAAGATCGGCGGACCTGTGGGCGTCGGGGCACTGCTGTTGGGGAGATCGGTGAAGCTGACCCCTGTGCAGCACGGCGGTGGTCAGGAGCGGGACGTCCGATCGGGAACGTTGGACACAGCGTCCATCGCAGCCTTTGCCGCAGCCGCCGAATCCGTCACCCGGAACCTTTCACCCGAATTACTACGAATCTCGGGCCTCCGCGACCGCCTTATTGCAGGAGTACAGGCAGCCATACCGGCCGCAGTCCTGCGAGGGGCGCCTGGGGCCGGCCGTTTACCGGGTAACGCACACTTCACTTTCCCCGGATGTGAAGGGGATTCCTTGCTGTTCCTGCTGGATCTGGCGGGTGTGGAGTCCTCCACAGGTTCTGCGTGCACTGCGGGTGTTCCGCGTCCCTCCCATGTGCTCCTGGCAATGGGCCTGGACGAAGAGACGGCCAGGGGAGCGCAGCGCTTCACCTTGGGGCATGCGTCGACGGAGGCGGATGTCGATGTCCTGCTGAAGGCGTTGCCTGATGCCTACCATCGCGCCGCCCAAGCGGGCATGGCGGGGCATGTTTCCTCCATTCAGACAGCCGCCACTGTTGCCCGTCAGGGTTCAGTTGCACATCAGGGTTCAGCAAGCAGCTGATCCAGGGGCGCTGCGGCATCGGCCAGGGCCTCGGGTGCCAGCTGCCGCCGTGAACTAATCAGTTCTGTAATCACCTTTTGGGCGGAGGGTTTGGGCTTGGCGGCCTTTGGCCAGTTCACGCTCATTCCTGCCACCACTCGTCCTTCACGCTGCCAGAAGGCGATGAACTCCTTACTTTCGAGCGAGCCGCGCAGCAAGGGACTTTCCCTGGCCAGCGTGGGGAATCCCGAGTACTCCATGCTGACGTCGAACTGGTCTGTGTAGAAATACGGGATGGTATCGAACACAACGTCGTGTCCCAGCATGGCTTTCGCCACCGTTTTGCCCCCGTTCAATGCGTTGGACCAGTGCTCACTGCGGTGGTGCTCGCCGGTGAACGGGTGCAGGGCATTCGCGACGTCCCCGGCCGCATAAATATCCGGAGCCGAAGTCCGCAGTGAGGCGTCAGTGAGGATGCCGTTGCTCAGCTTCAGGCCTGCTTCGTTGGCCAGTTCGACGTCCGGGACAACCCCGACGGCGATCACGACTGTATCTGCCGGAAGGAGCTCCCCGGAATCGGTGACCACGCCTGTGGCCTTTCCTGAAGTTCCTCGTATCTCCACGGCCGATGCACCAAGCCTGAAACCTACGCCGTTAGCCTTATGGAGGCTGTGGAAGAACCTGCCCAGATCCGGCCCGATGGAAGCGGAGAGCGGAATATCCTCGAGCCCGATGAGGGTCACCTGGTTGCCGTAGGTGGACGCGGCCGCGGCCAACTCCATTCCGATCCAGCCTGACCCGATCATCACAACGTTCCTGCCGCCGTCGGACAGCCTGTCACGGAGCCTGCGGCTGTCATCGACAGTCCGGAAGGTAGTTACCCCATCAAGCACGCTGCCTGGAAGCGGTATGGTGCGAGGCTGGGCGCCACTGGCGATCAGCAGGGAGTCGAACTGAATTCCGCTGCCGTCGGCAAGGGTTACGCCATGGGCGGCGGCGTCAATTTCAGTGACCCTGATCCCCAAGCGGAGGTCGACGTCGTTCTCCCGGTACCAGGAGTCCGGCACCACGGGAAGGGCTGCTTCGTCCTCTTTGCCAAGGAGGTACTCCTTGGAGAGCGGAGGACGCAGGTAGGGATGATGCTCCTCTGCCCCAATGAGTGTGAGGGAACCGGCGAAACCTTCGGCGCGGAGAGTCTTTGCAGCCGTGGCACCCGCCAGCCCGCCTCCTGCGATGACGATGTGTTCGGCAACCATGATGCGCCTCGATTCTGACTGAAGGATGCAGCCTTCGCCTCGCCGTTCTAAAACTGATACTCTTGACTTTAGAAGTGAAGACAAGCGACGGTCAAGGGATTTTAGGCCCTGATTCGCAAGGACAGTAGAATAAATGGGCGGGCTCTGTGTCCGCCGGAATATCAACCGGGCTTCCCGGCCCTGAAATCCCTGAAACTTCCCAGAGAAAGCCAGTATGCGAGTTCTTGCAGCCATGAGCGGTGGAGTCGATTCCGCCGTTGCCGCCGCCCGCGCCGTTGACGCCGGGCACGACGTCGTCGGTGTTCACCTGGCGCTCTCCCGCATGCCCGGAACCCTCCGCACCGGCAGCCGGGGCTGCTGCACGATCGAAGACTCCCGTGATGCCTGGCGGGCTTGTGACGTCCTCGGAATTCCCTACTACGTCTGGGACTTCTCGGAGCGGTTCAAGGAAGACGTCGTCCAGGACTTCATTGACGAATACGCTGCCGGCCGCACCCCCAATCCGTGCATGCGCTGCAACGAGCGCATCAAGTTCGCTGCGCTGTTGGAAAAGGCCATAGCTCTGGGTTTTGACGCCGTCTGCACCGGGCACTATGCGAAGGTGATTGAGGATTCGGAGGGCAACCGCGAGCTTCACCGCGCTGCAGACTGGGCCAAGGATCAAAGCTACGTACTGGGAGTACTGACGCACGAGCAGCTCAAGCACTCGATGTTCCCGCTGGCAGATACACCCTCCAAGGCCGAGGTCCGCGCCGAAGCCGAGCGCCGGGGGCTGTCCGTGGCGAACAAGCCTGACAGCCACGACATCTGCTTCATCCCCGACGGCGACACCGCTGGCTGGCTGGCTGAGAAGATTGACATGACCACGGGGGACATCGTTGACGAAACCGGCTCCAAAGTGGGCGAACACCCTGGCGCCAATGCCTTTACCGTCGGCCAGCGCCGCGGATTGAAGCTGGGCACCCCCGCTGCAGACGGGAAGCCCCGCTTCGTCCTGGAGATCCGTCCCAAGGAAAATAAAGTGGTTGTTGGCCCCGAGGCGCTTCTTGCCATCGACGAAATCCGGGGCATCAAGGTGTCCTGGGCAGGCCTCCCCATCGGCGAGATCAGTACGGGCGAGCACTTTGACTGCTATGCCCAGGTCCGCGCCCACGGCGACCCGGTCCCTGCACGTGCATGGATGGAACGCTCAACGGACGAGGACGGCCGCAGCCAGGAAAATCTCGTGGTCACCCTCACCAACCCATTGCGCGGAGTTGCGCCTGGTCAGACGGTGGTGCTGTACCAGGGGAGCCGGGTACTTGGTCAGGCGACCATTGACACGGCCCGTTCCCTGCAGCGCGCAGCCCTTTAAGCCGCGGGATATCCTGCTGGCCAGCCTTCAGGCCGAAGAAAACGATAGTCGTGCATCGATCCGGTAAATATTGTGTTTCGAATCACCAGAACTGACCTTCCAGTACCGGATTCTCTGATTGAATCAAGGCATCAGACAGCGCGCCGTAATACGGAGTAACTTTCGATCAAAAAAGTACTTCCGGCATACATCAGGCGGCGCGCGGTAGTCACCGAACAGAAAGTTCACAGATGCCAACAACGAAGAAAGCCCTGCGGAGTGCCATCGCGCTCGCGGGCGTTTCCGCCCTCGCCCTGACTGCCTGCACGGGCCCATCAGGCGGCGGAACGAATACCGGCGGAGCCGGAGGTGGAACCATTACGTTTGGCACCACCGACAAGGTGGTCACTCTGGACCCCGCAGGCTCCTACGATGCCGGTTCATTTATGGTGATGAACCAGGTCTACCCGTTCCTCATGAACGCCAAGCCCGGAACGGCTGACTCCACCCCTGACATCGCTGAGTCAGCGGAGTTCACGAGCCCCACCGAGTACACCGTCAAGCTGAAGTCGGACCTCAAATTTGCGAACGGCCACGCGTTGACGTCGTCGGACGTGAAGTTTTCCTTCGACCGCGTCGTCAAGATCGCAGACCCCAACGGCCCGGCCTCCCTTTTGAGCAACCTCTCTTCGGTCGAGGCCACTGACGATCAAACAGTCGTCTTCACGCTGAAGAAAGGCAACGATCAGGTCTTCCCCGGAGTCCTGGCCGCCAACTCGGGTCCCATTGTCGATGAAGAGGTCTTCCCGGCCGACAAGGTCATGACCGACGACGACATCGTCAAGGGCAAGCCCTTCGCCGGCCCCTACACCATTGAAAGCTACAAGAAGAACGAACTGGTCAGCCTCAAGCCCAACCCGGATTACAAGGGCCTCCTGGGCAAGCCGGCAAACGACGGCGCCAACATCAAGTACTACGCGGACGCCAACAACCTCAAGCTGGAGGTCCAGCAGGGCGGGATCGACGTCGCAGGCCGCAGCCTGGCAGCCACTGACGTCGCTGACCTTGAGAAGGATTCCAAAGTCAAGGTTCACAAGGGGCCCGGTGGTGAGCTCCGGTACATCGTTTTCAACTTTGACACGATGCCGTTCGGTGCCAAGGCACCTGAAGCGGATTCCGCGAAGGCGCTCGCAGTCCGGCAGGCAATGGCCCATATCGTAGACCGGGAAGCGCTTGCTACCCAGGTTTACAAGGGAACGTACCTCCCGGCGTACTCGGTTGTTCCGGACGGCTTCGTCGGTGCTACCCAGCCGCTCAAGGAAATGTATGGTGACGGCACCGGCAAGCCGAGTCTGGACAAGGCGAAGAAGGCCTTCTCTGATGCTGGAGTCACCGCTCCGGTGACTCTCAAGCTCCAGTACAACCCTGACCACTACGGCGAGTCCTCAGGCGATGAATACGCCATGATCAAGGAGCAACTGGAGAAGTCGGGACTGTTCAAGGTGGACCTGCAGTCGACTGAATGGGTGACGTACTCCAAGGACAGGACGGCCGACGCCTATCCGGTTTACCAGCTGGGCTGGTTCCCGGATTATTCAGACGCCGACAACTACCTGACGCCGTTCTTCGTTCCGGGCAACTTCCTGGGCAACCACTACGAGAACCCGGCTGTGACCGAGCTGATCGGCAAGCAGCTGACCACCGTTGAGAAGGCCGAACGCGAGAAAGTCCTGGGTGAGGCCCAGGAGGCCGTTGCCAAGGACCTCTCCACCTTGCCCCTCCTGCAGGGTGCACAACTGATGGTGGCCGGGGCGAATGTGAAGGGCGTTGAAACCACCCTCGACGCTTCCTTCAAGACCCGTCTTGGTGTGATTTCCAAGTAAGAGTCCCATCAGGTCCTGACCAGCCAAGGAGGCGGGGCGCCACCACGGCGTCCCGCCTTTTGCTGGTCACCCGGCCCCAACAACCGGGAATCTCTAGATTTTAGGTACTAATGACAACCCTTATTGATGCGCCGCCAAGCGACGCCGACGGCATCCTCCCGTCGAAAAAGAAGTCTTCGGGCGGCGGTCTTGGCCAGTACATACTGGTCAGGTTTCTCCTGATCTTCCCCACGATCTTTATCCTCGTCACCATGGTTTTCTTCCTGATGCGGATCACCGGTGACCCCATTACCTCAGCCCTTGGCGGCAGGCTCCCCCCTGATCAACTGCAGGAAAGGATCCACGCCGCAGGCTACGACAGGCCAATCCTGGTGCAGTACCTGGAATACCTTGGCCAACTCATCACTGGGAACTTCGGCACCACATTGTCGGATAACCGCAAGGTTTCGGAGATGTTGACCACCTACGGGGCGGCCACGCTGGAACTGTCCATCAATGCGGTGCTCGTTGCCCTGGTGGTGGGAATTCCACTGGGCATGATCGCGGCTCACCGGCGTGACAAGGCACCGGATGCCGTGCTCCGCATTTTCGCCATCCTTTGCTATTCCACCCCGGTGTTCTTCTCCGGACTGCTCTTCAAACTGACGTTCGCTGTTTGGTTGGGCTGGCTGCCTGTGGCAGGTCGGGCCACCACCTCTACCGAGCTTTCGCTGACTGGGCTTGGGGCCCCATCGGGCATTTACTGGCTCGATGCCCTCCGCAGCGGGAACATGGCAGCGCTTGGCGACGTGGTGGGTCACGCGGTTCTTCCGGCCGTCGCCCTGGGCCTCCTGACGGCCGGAATCTTCCTCCGGCTCGTGCGGACCAACGTTATCGGCACACTGGGCAAGGACTACATCGAAGCTGGACGCTCACGGGGCGTCAGCGAATTCAGACTCGTGACCAAACACGCCTACAAGCCTGCCCTGATCCCCATCATCACCGTTATGGGGCTTCAGATCGCCGTGCTGCTTGGGGGAGCCGTGCTGACCGAGACCACATTCGAATGGAAGGGCCTGGGCTTCCAGCTGGCCTCATACCTGACTGCCCGTGACTTTGTGGCTGTTCAGGGCATTGTGGTCCTGCTGGCGATCATCGTGGCATTCACCAACTTCATCGTGGACATCGCGGCCGCGCTGATCGACCCCCGTGTGAGGTACTGACATGAGCACAGTTTCCCCTCTGCCGATCGTGGCAGATCCACGGCAACCACTTTTCAAGCGGCTGCCGGTAATTTCGCATTTCAACAAGAGTGTCGGCCTTCAACGCGGGATGCTGGTGGCCGGACTTGTGCTGACGGGCATTTTTATCCTGACGGCGCTTCTTGCCCCACTGATTGCGCCCTTCGGTTTCTCACAGATCTCCGACGCCGACGGCAGCTTTCCAACCCAGGAACCGCCGGGCGGCAAGCACATCTGGGGTACCACCGTGGGTGGCTACGATGTTTTCTCGCGGGTTGTTTGGGGCACGCAGACCGCAATTATGGTGATTATCGTCGCCGTCGTGATGTCCATCTTTATCGGGGTCATCCTCGGCCTGGTGAGCGGCTACTACGGAGGTTGGCTGGACCGGGTACTCGTTGTGGTCGCCGACGCTGTTTACGCTTTTCCCTCCCTCCTCGTGGCCATCGTCATGGCCATCGTTATCAGTGGGGGACGATCCAGCCTCATCGGCGGAATCCTGGCTGCGGCGATCTCCATAACGGTCGTGTTCATTCCGCAGTACTTCCGGGTAATCCGGGCGGAGACCATCCGTTTGAAGGCCGAGCCCTTCGTGGAATCCGCAAAGGTGGTGGGAGCCTCGAACATCCGGATCATGACCCGGCACATCTACGGGAACGCCACCCGGACTCTGCCGCTCATATTTACCCTCAACGCTTCAGAGGCCATCCTTACCCTTGCCGCTCTGGGCTTCCTGGGCTTCGGTATCGAGCCGACGTCGGCCGCTGAGTGGGGGTTCGACCTGAACAAGGCGCTGGCCGATACGACGTCGGGAATTTGGTGGACGGGCGTTTTCCCTGGCCTGGCCATCGTCCTCACAGTCCTGGGCCTGACCCTGGTCGGTGAAAGCATCAATGATCTCAACGATCCCCGCCTGCGGGGACGCAAACGCGCCGGCGGTAAGGGTGGAGCAGACGCCCCCACCGCTGCCCAGGCCGCGCTTGAAGCAGAAGCGAGGACGTTATGACCATCAACATCGATCCCATCAAGGACGACGCCGGCAATTCCGGACCGGTACTGGATATAGACCATCTGAAGGTCACCTTCGCCACCGACGGGGGTGACGTGCACGCGGTGAAGGACGTCAGCCTGCAAGTAAACCAGGGCGAGGTCGTGGCCATTGTGGGGGAGTCAGGTTCCGGGAAGACAGTGACAGCGAAGACGATTCTGGGGCTCCTTCCGGAAACTGCCACAAGTTCGGGGGCTGTGCTCATCAATGGCAATAACGTCATCAGCGTCAGCGCGGCACGTCTGCGCGAGATCCGTGGCAAGGACGTCGCCATGGTTTTCCAGGAACCGTCGACTGCGCTTAACCCCGTCTTTACCGTCGGCTGGCAGATAGCGGAGGGACTTCGCGCGCATGCCGGCATGGGGGAGGACGGTCACCGCATCAGCAGGCGGGAGGCGAAACTGCTGGCGATCGACGCGCTGCGCAGGGTGGGCATCCCTGATCCTGAAACCAGGGTCAACTACTACCCTCACCAATTTTCAGGTGGTCAAAAGCAACGGGTGGTCATCGCGGCAGCCCTGGCCTTAAACCCGGGACTCATTGTTGCGGACGAACCCACGACCGCCCTGGATGTAACCGTCCAGGCCGAGATACTCCAGTTGCTGAGGGATCTCAGGGACATCTACGGCACATCGATTGTCCTGATCACCCACAACATGGGCGTGGTGGCGGACCTTGCCGACCGGGTGGTGGTCATGTACCAGGGCGACGTGGTGGAGGAAGCTCCTTCCAGAGTCCTCTTCGCCCAACCAAAACAGGAGTACACGCAGAAGCTGCTTGCGGCTGTTCCTCATCTCGGCAGGAATTCTGCGTCGGAGGGCATGAAGGAACGGGCACACCAACATGGCAAGGTGCTGGTTGAGGCCAAGGACCTGACCATCGAGTATCCCGGGAGGCTTGGCAGCCCGGGATTCAAGGCAGTAGATCGTGTCAGCTTCACCTTGTCCGAGGGCGAAGTTTTTGGCCTGGTGGGTGAATCAGGGTCCGGCAAGACCACTATCGGCAGGGCGATCGCAGGGTTGAACCGCACCACCGGAGGCAGCCTGAAAGTCCTTGACTACGAAATGCTGAACCTCAAGGAGCGCACTTTCAAGCCGCACCGGAAGGATATCGGGTTTGTTTTCCAGGATCCTGCGGCCTCGTTCAATCCACATCTCACCATTGGCGACTGCGTGGCCGAGCCCCTCATCATCCATGGCAACCCGACACCCGCCCAGGCACGCCAGCGGGTCCGAGAGCTGCTCGAATCAGTGCAGCTGCCGGCGTCGTATGCAGGCAGGTACCCGCATGAGCTCTCCGGAGGGCAGCGGCAGCGGGCTTCCTTGGCCCGCGCCCTCATCCTGAACCCCAAGCTGCTCATTGCCGACGAGCCGACGTCAGCCTTGGATGTCTCAGTCCAGGCCAAAGTGCTGGAGCTCTTCAAAGAGATCCAGCAGGAGTTCGGCTTCGCGGCCCTGTTCATCAGTCACGACCTCGCCGTTGTGGACATCCTCTCCCACTGGGTGGGTGTGCTCTACAAAGGCAGGCTTGTGGAACAGGGGCTGGGACGCGTCGTGATGAATGCCCCACAGCATGACTACACCAGGCGGCTCATCGCTTCCTTGCCGGTGCCTGATCCTGAAGAACAGGCCCGACGACGGGAAGAGAACAGGGCGCTGCTCACGACCTAGGTCTATTACGCACACAGGAAATACAGGGCCCGCCGCCGTTCCGGAAGGTTTCTTCCGCGGCGGCGGGTCCTCGTTTGTAGCAGTATTTTGCGGGACAGGCACCCGGTCTGGCTGGAGCTTACAGCGACGGTGATCAAGGGCCATACCCCTAGACTGGAAGCATGAGCGAGCAGAACCACGACCACTCCGACGCCGAATCCTACGATCCTTCGGCCAGTTCCCTCGCCGGCCAGGTCGATAGCTCGGTGATGGCGGAACTTTTGTCCATCAGGTCCAGCATCGACAATATCGATGCGACGCTTGTGTTCCTCCTGGCCGAACGCTTTAAGGCTACGCAGAAGGTGGGCTTTCTCAAGGCAACGCATAAACTCCCTGCGGGGGATCCCGGGAGGGAACTGGCCCAGATCGCAAGGCTCAGGCGCCTGGCGGAAGAGGCACATTTGGATCCGGCCTTCGCAGAGAAGTTTCTCAATTTCATTATCGGCGAGGTCATCCGCCATCACGAAGCGATCGCCGAGGACCATGAAGCGGCCACGAACGGCTCCCTGAACTCTACTCAACAGGTGGACGCCTAAGTCATGCCCGTCAAGGATTCCCAGCAGGAAAGCCAGGTCACCGCAACAGCCCTCGGCCCGTGGCCAGGGGACGATCCGCTGGAAGCCAGCCGCATCGTCCGCGGCGAACTCGGTTCCCCGCACCTGCCGTTTCTGGTCGAGCTCCCTGAACGAGGGGTCGGTTCCGACCCATTGGGACGCACCTCCTCCGTCCTGGTGGATCTGGCTGTTGACGCGCAGCCCTACGGCTGGAGGATCGTAGACAGGCCCGGCAAGGACATGCGCAGGGCGCAGTCGGCGCTTTCGACCGATATCAATGTGCTCGCTGACGTGGCCGGGGCAGAAGAGGCCCCGGCCCAAGAATTCAAAATCCAGCTCACCGGCCCGCTTACCCTGGCCTCCGGGCTCCATCTGCACAATGGCGAACGCGCCCTGTTGGACTACGGGGCGCGCCGCGATATCGCTGATTCACTGGCGGCAGGGGTCCACGATCTGCTCGCCCGGATCTCGACGGCGGTGCCCGGCGCCCGGCTGGTCGTCCAGATTGACGAGCCGGATATCGCGTCGATCATGGCGGGAACCATCCCCACGTCCAGTGGTTACAGGACGCTCCGCTCGGTTCCCGGTCAGGAAGTTACTGAGTCCTGGCGCACCCTGGTTGAGGCTCTGCGGGTCGCGGGTGCCGTGGAGATCGTCGTGGCCGTGCCTGAAATCGAGGCCCCGTTTGACCGCGTTATCGCTGCCGGAGCCGATGGTATCGCCGTCCCGCTCAGAGCTCTCACGTCGCGTCAATGGGAGCAGTTGGCGGCTGCCGTGGAATCCGGTAAGCGGCTCTGGGCAGGGGTCCTTCCTGTTGAAAACCCTTCCGCACAGCTCCCCCGGGTGCCAGAGGTGGTTGAGAACGTCTGGCGGCCATGGCGGCAACTGGGGCTTCCGGCCCACAGCTTGAGATCACTGCGGGTCACGCCGTCAGCGGGCCTGGCCGGGCATACACCGCCAAGCGCCACAGCTGTCCTCAACCGTCTCACCCAAGTGGCGGACGGTCTCAACCAGCTGGCGTTGGGCTAAGTCCGGCTTTCCCACTTGTCCGGCTGAGCATAGGCCGGAAGGAAGCCGGGAGCGCTGCCGGGTTCGGGATAGCTGAGCAGGCGGTAGTCGAAACGTCCGGCGTAAACCAGGACGAGGCCAACCTGAGGCTGGATCACTTTGACCTGGATCCGGTGCTGCTGTTCGGAGGCATCCCACCACTGTTCTGCGAAGGCCTGTGCATCGAGGGCTTTGGGAAGAGGGATCCGAAGAGGGCCAAGGAACAGCCGGGAGTTACCGGAAATGCCACGGAGCCTGCCCCCGTCAGTGACTCCGAGGTCCAGATCCGTGACGAGTCTCCGGTAGCGGCCAACGTAGTCCACAAGCCTGGGATTCCCGGGCGACTCCAGGCGTGCCTCCGGTCTTGGTCCTTGGGAGCCAGGCTGTGCTCCGTGCTGCGAATCAATCAGGCTCGTCGTGTCGTGGAAGAGACGCGTCATCCCGGGAAAAAAGATCTCCCGCCGGGCAGTGAGGCTGGATCGCCCGAAGGGGTCAAGGTGGGCGTGGTTTTCGATCCGGAACCGGACACCTTCCCCGTATTCGGGGAAAAACGCCTCCTCTCCGGTTGTCAGTTTCATGAGTGGCCGGAGCCAGGACTGACGGCACCCTACGATGTCAAAGACGCCTTCGCCTACGCCGTATTTACCCATACCGGGGGCGAGCGAGAAGTATTCCTGCAGCTCCGGCTGCAGGCGCTCAAAGTCGCTGCCCATGGCACGCCTGTATATGGGGGTAGTCACGCTGGCCTCCTGATGGTCCTGATTCTTGAAATTCACGCCTGGCGTTACGATGCCGGGCTAAAGCCGTCCGGCTGCTTTGAGCCTGATATACATATCGGCCAAGGCAGGGGGCAGCTGATGCGGTTCAGCGTCCACTACCTCCACACCCAGGTGGCGGAGTTGGTTCGCCACAGCCTCCCGTTCCAAAAGCGCGCGTTCGGCAGCAGCCGCGCGGAAGACGTGGGCCGCCGTCGTACGTTCTTCCTGCATCTCACCCAGCATCGGGTCCCGCACGGAGGCAACCACCACAACATGCTGCTGCATCAGCTGGGCAGCCATGGGCAGCAGCCCTTCTTCGGGTGCGCCTCCGTCGAGAGCTGTCAGGAGCACCACCATGGAGCGGTGCGCCGATACCGCCCGGACCTGGCCCGGAATCTGGCTCCAGTCCAGTTCGATGAGTTCCGCATCCAGCGGCGCCATGGCTTGGACCAGCTGTTCCAGAAGATTGCCCCTGGACGCGGACCCCGCCCTTCCCCTGACTCTCCGGTCGAAGGCGAAGAAGTCAACCCGGTCGCCGCCCCGTTCCGCCAGGACCGCCAGCAGGAGTGCTGCTTCAATCCCGGTATCCAGGCGTGGCTCATCCTCGATTCGTGCCGCTGCAGTCCGTGACGTATCGAGCATGATGACAACACGACGATCCCTTTCGGGGCGCCATGTACGCACGACGACGGCGGATCGTCGCGCTGTAGCGCGCCAATCGATGGAGCGCACATCGTCGCCGCGTACATAGTCCCGAAGGGAATCGAATTCCGTTCCTGCGCCCCGGATCTGAACCGCGGCCTTGCCGTCAAGTTCCCGAAGTTTTCGCAGTTTTGACGGCAAGTGCCGGCGCGAGTGAAACGGCGGAAGCACCCGAAGCGAACCTGGGCAGGACAGCGTTCTTTGCCTCGCAGCCACTCCCAGCGGCCCGAACGACCGTATGGTGACATTGTCCGCTTTCAGGTCCCCGCGCCTGGTCGGCTGCAGCCTTACGGTCATCCGACGCCGTTCTCCGGAGGGTATGTCCAGTCGCTGAACCGGGTTTTGGGCTCCTGCGGAAGGCTGCCAGGCATCACGCACGCTGGCGCGGAGACGGCGTCGGCCGGAATTTGTGATGGTGAATGTGGAGTCTGTGCCCATATGGAGCGTAACGCTGCCGGAGGGCGAACGTTCGAGCGAGACGGTGCGCAGGGATGCTGCAGCCATCAGATCAAACACGAGGAGTCCGCACAGTATCAAGCACACCAGTAAGACTGTTCCCCACTCAGGAAACATCAGTACAGGTACAACGCCCAGCAAAGCCAGGAGGACAAAACGTCCGGAAATTGCCATGAGGATCAGCGCGGAACCGGCACGGAAGCCAGGATGCTGCCCAGCACCCCGTCAACGTGGACTCCATCCATTTGCGCTTCCGGCCGGAGCGCGACCCTGTGCCGCAGGCACGGGAGGGCGAGAGCTTTGACGTCGTCGGGCGTAACGAAGTGCCGTCCCGACAGCCAAGCCCAGGCGCGGGACGTGCTCAAAAGGGCAGTCGCACCTCGAGGCGATACGCCGAGCTGGAAGGACGGGGCGGACCTCGTTGCACGGACGATGTCCACCACGTAAGCGAGGACTTCCGGCGCAACAGTTACCTCTGCGACGGCTCGCCGGGCAAGTTCCAGCTCCTCAATCCCCGCGACAGCCCGGACGCCGGCAGCAGCCAGGTTTTTCGGATCGAAGCCGGCAGCGTGCCGCCGGATGACCTCTATCTCGTCGTCACGTCCGGGAAGGGGCATGGTGAGTTTCAGCAGGAACCGGTCGAGCTGGGCTTCAGGCAGGGGATAGGTGCCTTCGTACTCCACAGGGTTCTGCGTCGCGGCAACAATAAACGGTGCGGGGAGTTGGCGTGAGACCCCATCCACTGATACCTGGCGTTCCTCCATGGCCTCCAGCAGCGACGCCTGGGTTTTGGGAGGTGTCCTGTTGATTTCATCAGCCAGCAGGATATTGGTGAAGACCGGTCCTTCCCTGAAGGTGAATTCAGATGAATGGGCGTCGTACACGAGGGATCCCGTAACGTCACCCGGCATGAGGTCGGGCGTGAACTGGATACGCTTCGTATCGAGGTTCAAGGCTGCAGACAATGTGCGGACCAACAGCGTTTTAGCCACGCCGGGAACACCCTCCAGCAACACATGGCCGCGCGACAAAAGCGCGATCAGCATGCCGGTGACGGTGGAGTCCTGACCCACCACGGCTTTGGCTACTTCATGCCGTACGTCGAGCAACGACTGCCGAACGGGATCGCCCCGACGAGCCTGCTCCTCATCCCGGGGAGGCGCATGTTGTCCGGAAGGCCAAGGCGCAACTGTCTGTGACGCTCCGGTCATACCGCTGGCGGGATACTCCGCACGCTGCTCACTCATTGCTCGGTTACCTCTTTCTCTAATCCTTGAAGTTGTTGTGCCCAGTGCACGAGTTGCCGTTCGGTACGCGGTTGGCCGTTTAGCGTTTCACACACCGTTTCCGGGCGCCGTCCCAGTTTGCGCGCTGCGGCCTCGACGACGTCATCCGGTTCTGCATCCGCCCCCAGCCTGAGGGATTTGGCCAGCCGCACCAACGTCCCGGCACGGAGGCTTTCCGAGGCCCTGTCCACTGCCCGGGCGTCATGGTAAAGACGGGCGCGGCCCTCTGCTGTTTCGGCAGCCTTCACCACCACCGGAAGGGGTTCCGTTACCAGCGGTCCTTGGCGGCGTCCCCGCCAGAACATGGAAAGAAGGGCCACCAGAGCGAGCCATGGACCAAGGAAAGCCACCCATTTCGGTGCCAGTTCATTGAGCGTCGGCAGCGAGTCCGACGGTGAGATATCTGAGGGGGAGGGAAGGTACCAGACGAGCGTGCCACCAGCCCCCAGCGTGCGCAACACCAAGGCAGCATTGCCATGTTCGTCAAGCAGGTCATTGCTGATGATCCCGGTGCTTCCCAGCACAATGAGCTGCTCGTCCTCGGTTGTGGCATAGATCCCGCCGTCGGCTTCGGCAGCGCGGTAGCATGTCCAGCCGCCATTATCGCCGGCGTACAGGAAGGCGGATTCGGTGGAGATAGCGCCTGCGGCCTGGGGATCGGCTGCATTGCAACCGGGCTCCACAGTATCCAGCGCTTCGGGTGCAACCCCGGCCTGTCGGATTTCACCGCCCAGGCCGCGCAACGTTTGAAAATGAGGGGTTACCACAACCAGGCGGTCTGAGGAGTCCAGAAGCTCCCGCAACCGGTCTTCTTCGAGGAAGCCGTTGGGATCGTAGAGCAGGACGGTAGTGCCACCGTCGCCGCTGTCAGCGGAACGATCCAACACCGAAAGCGTGGATTGGAACGTATCGGTCTGCTGGACAGCCACACCGTGGTCCTCAAGGATTCCTGCTGCCGCCATCCCCCCCTGTGGGGCGGCGTTCCGGGTGGAAAGGACAGCACCGTCCTCTTTTGGCGAGAGTTGGGTCACGATGGTCAACACCATGGCTGCAATGATCACGAGGCTGATCAGAATGAAACCCAGATGACGACGCAGACGGCTTCTGATGACGTCCGCCATTCGAGGGGCAGAAGTATCGGAAAGGTTGCTTACCCGCTGTTCAGAAGCCGGGGCAGCCGAGGCCGGGGAATCGGACGAGTCGCCCCTAAGTTCGAGGCTCACCGGGGACGCGCCAGCGTGTACGAAGCTGAGCCCTTGAAGTCCGGTTGGAGGCCAGCGATAGATTCGTCCAGTTCCACCATGTCCGCAAAGTCCTGTTGGTCTACAGGTGTGTGTCCATAGCGGACAGCATCGAAGACGTTTGCTGCCCGCTCGAGCCGCCACACTATGGGGCTGAAGGCCGCTCCGAGACTCGCGGCAACCTCGTCGGCTGTTCGACCAGGCAGAGGGTCGATGATGGTATTTTCTTCCGCGGAGCGCACCACTGCACGGAATTGCTCGACGACGGCCGTTCCCCAGTCAGCGTTGGCGGCTGCAGCAGCTGCCCTTCGGCGGTAGTTTTCAGGGCTGACGGAGGGGTCGACGTCGAAAACCGCCTTGCTGCTGTTCTTCCTGCGGGCATTCAGGCGAGGACGAATCAGGACAATCGCCACAGCAATCACTATGACTGCTGCGACGGTGATAATCGGAAGCGCGCCAGTGTCGGTGCCGTCAGTGCTGCCGAGCGAGTCCAACCAGCGGAGGAAATTCCGCCAGGCATCCTCCAACCAACTTGGAGTCGCTTCCCCGTACTTGGGCTTGGACAGTTCCTCCACTGCCCACCGGCGTGCTTCATCCCCATCGGGAAGCACTGGTGGTTCTGCCTGGGCGGGACTATGGGAAGGGAGCGCTGCAGCCAGGTGTGTACCGGCCATAAGCATCATCCGTACATCGGGGGAGTACCGCCAGGAGATTGCGGCCACGCGCCTGGGTGACCAGGCCGGCCCGCCGTGTAGACAGGTGCCCCACGTCCTGGCACTCCATCGGGATCCTCGCCCGTTTCCAGTGAACGGATCAGCACCAGGTCCAGTCCGTCTTTTCGCATTCGGAGGTCCAAGTAGAGCAATGCCATGACTGACGTCTGGAAGGCGTATCCCACTGCCCCTACCAAGCCGGACACAATGATCGAGGCAATGAAGATGCCCAGGCCGGTTGCCGCGGTTTCTTCCGCGCCCGCATGTGGCGTAAGAAAACCGGTGCCACCGGACAGGAGGCCCAAGGGTGTGGTGACTATCTGCGTGATGATGCCTATCAGAATGGTGATGACCAGCGAGATGCCCAGGATCCGCCACCAGTTATGGCGGGTCAGTTGCCAGGAACGGCTGAGCCCGCCCAGGACACCGAGTTCCTCAATCACAATGGCGGCGGGAGCGACCAGAAAGCGGATATAAACCCAGACCATGGCAACTATGAGTCCAATGAACAGGGGGATTGAAATCGCTGCCGATACGCCGCCCATCGTCTCTGCCAGCAGAATGGCAAGGATTACCAGGAGAGCAAGCGCGCCCAGAAATCCGACCATGAGGAGCGCGGACAGCCCGATCAGGGCGCCCACCCGTCCTTTCGCCAAGGCCCACATCTGGCGGAACGTGGTGCGCCTGTTGAGCAGCGCCCGCGCCACCGGGACTACCATGACACCCTGAAGGACCGCGCTGAGGAAGACGCTCAACAGGAGCAGCAGCAGGCCGCCGGCGATGACGCCCACCATCATGCCGACCAGCTCAGATTCGTTCTTCCCCGTCATCCAGGCAGGCATGGACTCTTCTTGCAGCGAGGCCACGCCCAAAATGCCCAGCAACGCACCGGCAAGGATGCTGAGGGACTGTCCCAGGAGGGCCGCCCCAAACATTGCCTGCGGGTTCCGGCGCACTGTCTGAAAGGAACCGTCCAGGATTTCCCCGAATATCAGGGGCCGAAGGGGTGCCACTCCCGGCTTCGGTGGCGCAATGTACATCGGCCTCCCGTAGGAACCAGCGGGGGCGCCATACGGTCCTGGTTGTCCCTGCCAGGGCTGCTGCCGCTGGTCTGAGGGCCAGGCCTGTCCCGCCCACGGTTGTCCGGGCTGGCGGCTTTGGGGCCACGGTTGCTGCCCTTGTTGTGGGGGCCCTTGTGGCGCTGCCCATGGTTGCTGCCCTTGTTGCGGGGGCCCTTGTGGCGCTGCCCATGGTTGCTGACCCTGTTGCCATGCCGGCGGACCCCATCGAGGCTGGGATCCCCACCCAGGCTCGTTTCCCGTAGGATGCTGCTCCCGCGGTGCCGGAGCACTCCGTTCCTCTTCAGACAAGCTGTTCCTCCCCAAGCGGCCGCGTCCCCGGGCACCGCACCATCCAAGGTCCCGGTCCCGGTTCCAGGTCAAGGTCATCCGGCCAGACCCGACCTGTCCCCAGCCTATAGTTCCAGCGGGCAGCGTCATAGCACCCAGGCCAAGCTGAGGGCTCAAAATAACTGTGGGAGTCCCGCCCCGCAAAAGAAGCAGGGGCAGACATGTGAAGTACCCGCGCCATGCCGACCCTGCCCCCAACAGGACAAAGCCAATACAATAAGGGAATATGTAACTATGAAGGCACGCATTCTGGTAGTGGACGATGACGAGGCGTTGGCCGAGATGATTGGCATTGTGCTGCGCAATGACGGCTTCGAGCCGGTTTTTTGTGCAGACGGCGGTCAGGCCCTGGAAATTTTCCGCTCCTCCAAGCCGGATCTCGTGCTGCTCGATCTCATGCTTCCCGGAGTTGATGGCATCGAGGTATGCCGTCAGATCCGGGGTGAATCCGACGTTCCGATTGTGATGCTAACGGCTAAATCCGATACCTCTGACGTGGTCCGTGGGCTGGAGTCAGGGGCCGATGACTATGTCCCTAAGCCCTTCAAACCCGCTGAACTCGTGGCACGGGTCCGGGCCCGACTGCGTCCGGGGGACCAGAAGGCCCCCGAGACTTTGCGTATCGCTGATATAACCATTGACGTTGCGGGCCACCTGGTAAGCCGAGGCAGCGAACGGATCTCACTGACTCCTTTGGAGTTCGATTTGCTGGTGGCCCTGGCCCGCAAGCCTTGGCAGGTGTTTACTCGTGAACTCCTTCTTGAACAGGTGTGGGGCTACCGCCATGCGGCCGACACGCGTCTGGTCAACGTCCATGTCCAGCGGTTGAGGTCAAAGATAGAGCGTGACCCTGAAGCCCCCGAAGTAGTATTGACGGTCCGTGGTGTCGGCTATAAAGCAGGTTCCTGAGCCTTCCAAAGGACGCTCCGGCGAGACGGATGCCCAGTCGCCACCGGTCGAACGCGTCGCGCCCAGCTCCACCAAACCAACTCCGTCGCTGGAAACCGACAGGCCGCCGGTGCCTGAGCATGGTCCCGAACATACAGATGCGTTGGCCAATGTGCCTGCGCTGTCCTTCCGGGCCAGGCTCTGGGGACGGCGGGCGCAAATAGTAATACTGCGTGTGCTGAGACTCGTTCGGACCGGGCTAAGCCGGGCCTTGCCCGGGATCCGGTTCCTGCTTCGCTCCCTGCGCCGCCGGTGGCGTCGGTCCCTGCAGCTGCGAACGGTCCTCACAACGCTGTTGCTTTCGATCAGCTCTTTTGCCGTTGTAGGTGCCTATTTGTCGAATCAAATTGCGAACAACCTGTTCCAGGAACGGCTGACCCAGGCAGAGTCTGAGACCCTGTACAACGTCAAGCAGGTCCAGGAAACGTTCGACGGCGCACAGGTCACCAATCAGTCCAGCGTCATCACGCTCGTCTACGACACCCTGAATGCCGTCGAAGGCCGTGGCAACGTGATTCAGAGGCGCTACGTCTTCGAAGCGAAGCCGGAGCAGACCAAACCCCGAAACCGGTGGGTGGAATCGCGGGCATCAGACCAGCTGACCATAAACGTCATCCCCCCGGAACTTCGAAGGGCGGTGCAGGAGTCCGGAAAAGAGCAGTTCTGGGCCTCTATGGAGTTTCCCGTCGGTACCGAGGACCGGCCAGGTATTGCGGTCGGAAACCTGGTGACTTTCAACGGTACGGCCTACGAGCTGTACCTGATCTACGACCTCAATTCGGCACAAATGACTCTCGATGAAATCCAAAATGTACTGTGGGCAGGCGGCGCCGTCCTGGTTCTGATGATCGGTGCCATCGCCTGGTACGTAACGAGGAATGTGGTGAGCCCGGTCAGTCATGCCGCCCTCGTGTCCGAAAAGCTGGCCGCCGGCCAACTTCAGGAGCGGATGGTGGTCAAAGGCGAGGACGAAGTCGCGCGCCTGGGAGCATCCTTTAATCACATGGCTGCCAGCCTCCAGGAACAGATCACCCAGCTGGCGACGCTTTCGCAAATGCAGCAGCGGTTCGTGTCAGACGTGTCCCATGAGCTCCGTACACCGCTGACAACTGTCCGGATGGCTGCTGAAGTCCTGTACGACGCCCGCCACGACTTTGACCCCATCAACAAGCGATCTGCTGAGCTTCTTTACAACCAGGTGGAACGATTCCAGTCACTGCTGGCGGATCTGCTGGAAATCTCACGCTTCGATGCCGGAGTGGCAAGGCTCGACGCCGAGCCAACTGACATCTTGTCGCTTGTAACCCATGTGTTGGATGGGGTGGCACCCGTTGCCGCAGAATACGGTTCCGAGATCGTGGTCATTTGCCGGGAGAAAGGCATCGTCGTGGAGATGGACGCTCGCCGGATCGACCGGATACTACGCAATCTTATTCTCAACGCGCTCGAACACGGTGAAGGAAAACCTATTCACGTTTCCGTTGCGGCGAATGAGTCTGCGGTCGCAATCGCCGTCCGGGACCATGGAATTGGAATGACCCCAACGGAGGCAGCACGGGTGTTCGACAGATTCTGGCGTGCGGACCCGGCGCGGGCACGCACCACCGGCGGCAGCGGATTGGGGCTGTCAATCGCAGCTGAGGACACAAAGTTGCACGATGGCTGGCTTCAAGCGTGGGGCAACAAGGGAGCAGGGTCCAATTTCAGGTTGACGCTTCCGCTCCGGCAGGGCGAAGCGATTGTGAAGTCGCCCCTTCAACTGGAGCCGGCCGACGTCGGGCTTTCCGTCCGTTCCGGCGATCGCTCCACACTGGTAGTCAACTCGGGTGCCCCGGCGAGCAACACGCCTGCATTGGAGGCTGCCGGACAGGGAGTCCCTGAAGAAAGCGGCCGGGAAGAGGACACGCGTGATCACTGAGAGCGCCCGCCGAAGGGTTATCCGTCCCATCGTGGCTTCCCTGACCGTCTTGCTGTTGCTGTTCGTCACTGCCTGCGCGCAAATTCCCCGGTCCGGTCCAGTGGGAAAAAGCACAGATGAAAGCGCGGGCAATCCTGACGCTCCCGTGTTTTTTCCTCAGGGGCCTCTTGATGGTGCCAGCCCGGAGTCCATCCTGGAGGGCTTCTACAGTGCCGGCAGCGGCTACGAATCCGACTACGCTGTAGCCCGCCAGTTCCTCACCCAGGCATCGGCCGTCTCGTGGAAACCAGACCAGCGGACTCTAGTCTTCCGGTCGGCCCGAGTAGTCAAGACGGCCGTTGAAAATGTCTACAATTACGAACTTGACTTGTCCTACACAGTAGACGCCGACGGTGTGGCCACAGCCCTTCCTGAAGGAACCAAGGAGAATATTCCAGCGACGTTGACACAGGTCGACGGCGAATGGCGGGTTTCTGCCATACCGGATGGCACGGCTATTCCGGAAGAGAATTTCAGGATCATCTACGGCCCTTACCCCATCTACTTCTATGACCACAGCTTCACTTACGCGGTTCCGGACGTCCGCTGGTTTATCAAGAAGAAAACGGTCAAGGCCATGACCAGCGCGCTCTTGGCGGGCCCGGCCCCGTACCTCCGCGGCGCAGTGGTGAGCGCGTTTCCGTCTGGAATGCGGCTCGCCCGGGAGTCTGTGCCCGTCGTTTCAGGAGCAGCTCAGGTCGACCTGACCGCAAAGGAGCTGAGGGAGTCTTCACCCGAGGACAGGTTGCGGATGCAGACCCAGTTGGCGCTGACGTTCCGAACCCAAGCCGATGTCATCAACGTGGAATTGCGGGCGGATCAGGATCTGGTCCGGGTCGAAGACAACGGATCCGTCCTTCCCCCGATACGCGACGTGAACGTTCCTTCCCGCCAGATAGCCGTCAACGGCAATGAGCTTGTTCGCTATGAAAACAACAGGATCTCGCCACTGCCCGATATGCAGTCCGTCAGTGGGCTGGGACCCCGATCGCCTGCAGAGTCGCCGGTATCCCAGACAGCTGCATTCCTCAACGGGGGTAGAACTACGCTTTATTCCATCCTTCCTGGACAACCGGCGAGGGCACTGACCACGCGTAGCACACTGACCCATCCGTCCTTCGGCCGGAGCGACTGGGTGTGGACTGCCGGCCCTGGCGCCAACGGCTCCACAGAAGTGGTGGCGTTCCGGCCGGTCAATGTTGCGGAAGGCGGTGCGGTTCCGACGGTTTCCCTGGCGCCGTCCTGGCTCGCCGGCAGAAATGTGAAGGAGTTCAGGGTCTCCCGTGAAGGCGTGCGTGCCCTGGTAATTTCAGAGCAGAACGGAAAATCACGCGTGCAGGTGACGGGCATCGTCCGTAATGCAGACGGGACTCCCCGTGACCTGACTGCACCGATTACCTTGGTCTCGTCAAAGGAAGCGGATCAAGGGGTGTGGGTGAATGACACCACGGTGGCAGTCATGAAGACCGCCGTGAATGCAAATGACTCTGTCTCGCCTGAACTGCTCACGTTGACGTCCTCACCCCCGCAGCAGCTTGCACCGTGGCCGGGACTGACCGCGATCAGCGCAGGAAACGGGGCCGAAGAGATCTTTGGCCAGTCTTCAGAAGGCATCTTCCAACGGCTCGGCAACGGCTGGTCACCACAGCTGAAGGGGCCAGTGGATCCGTCCTTCCCCGGCTGAATTCACCGTGGGCAGGACGTGTCACGCACGGCAGTTGGCGCGGTTTTCCACGCCGCGTTGTCCACATTGGAGCAGTTCTCCCTGTCGAAGCGATCCGTAGCGAAGAACACTGGGACAATGAAGCTTCATACGGTCTCGGCTGACCCAGATCTGGCGCCCTCCGTAACCACGCCCGCGAAGCATCGGGGCAGTTATTCCAAGAGCCTGTGGAGGTGGAGCGATGCGCTGGCTGTTTCTTTCGCGGAACTTCTGGCGCTCATATCCCCGGTTGACTGTGTCTGCTGTGGTGCTGAAGACAGTTCCCTTTGTGCTTCCTGCGAGCGGCAACTCCAGCGGCTGACCCGCACGCCTTTCAGAGCTGAAGGCCAGGCTCCGGCGCTGATGGACGTTGACGGCTCGGTCATTCTGCCGGTAGTGGCAGCTGCCGTTTATCGGGAGGAGATGGCCCAGGCCATCCTCACCTTCAAAAGACGTGGCCAGCATCAGCTGGAAAACGCCCTCGCCAAGGGCCTGGGCCGGGCCCTCCGTTCGAGCCTGGGCGAACGCACCAACGTGAGGCTCGTGCCGGTCCCGAGCAGTGCGGCTGCCTACAGGAAGCGCGGGTTCAGTCCTGTACATCTTCTGTTGCACAACCTGTGGCTGCACCGGGAGCTTGCAGGGTTTGTTGTCGTCGACGCCCTGACAAAAACCAGCTGGCTCAACGGGGGAACGATGGCACCCGGCGGAGTCGCCGCACTCCCTCGGGTGGTGAATAACAACGGGCAAAAAGGCTTGGGCAGGGGGCAGCGTGCGCGGCGTGTGAGAGGCTCCATGATGTCCCGGATTACGCGCCGGCGACTGATCCGGGGGCAGCCCTGCATCATTGTCGACGATGTCCTCACCACCGGTGCAACATTGGCCGAAGCCGCACGGGCGCTGCATGCCGCCGGGGGCATCGTGCTCGGTGCAGTGGTCTTGTCCGCGACGAGCGCGCCCGACGCCGGCGGGGTGGTTCCGGAGGTCCGGCGGGGCAGTGATGGCCACAAGGACTTAGAAAAAAATAAACGGCGAAAAGATGAATAACGGGTAGCTATGAACTAACGTCGGTTGTGGGTACCAAGATCAGTTGTACCTGTCGATAGCGGCTCGAAAGGGGGCTCGACTGTCAATCAGATCGGCCCCGGAAGTGCCGCCGTCGTGTCACCGAAGTCATTTGGAGGGCACCATGGAGTTCATGATCAGCGGACGGAATTTGACGGTTTCAGACCGCTTCCGCGAATACGCCGGCGAGAAGATTTCAAAGATTGAGTCGCTGGGGGACAAGGTCCAGAGGGTAGACGCAAAGGTTTCGAAAGAGACCGGTACGCGGCAGACCGGCGATCAGCTCACAGTTGAAGTGACAGTTTTGGGACGCGGCCCCGTAATCCGCGCGGAAGCCAGCGCGGCGGACAAATTCGCTGCTTTTGACTTGGCTTACAACAAACTCCTTGAACGGTTGCGGAGGGCGAAGGACCGGAAGAAGGTCCACCACGGACGGCACACGCCCAAGGCTGTCCGGGAAGCTACAGCAGCACTGGAGCCTGCCAGCCCCAGCGGGCCCCTCTACGCGGATACCAGCAGCCGCAAGCCCCCTGTCGCGCCTGCGGCGGAAAAGTCACCGTACGACGTCGACAACGATATTCCAGCCGGTGATTCGCCTGTGCTGATCAGGCGGAAGGTCTTCCCTGCGGCCTCCCTGAGTCTCGACGACGCTGTCGACAACATGGAGCTGGTCGGCCATGACTTCTATCTCTTTGTGGATAAGGAGACCAACGCCCCCTCCGTCGTTTACCGGCGTCGTGGCTGGACCTATGGAGTCATTACCCTGGATCAGTTCTGCGAACCGGGTGCCTTGCTTGAGGACAAAATCATCGCTTACCGCTCCGACGATCAGGCAGCGAACGCCTAAGCTGGAGGAGACCATCCAACGAAAGGATTGATGTGAGTGCATCGCTGAGCCTGATCCAGGCCAGGCGGATTGCACTTGCAGCGCAGCAATTGGATAAGGTACGGCCCGCCGGCCCCGTGACATCACGGGCGGTGGGCCGTACCTTTGCCCGCCTGCATCTGGTGCAGATAGATTCTGTCAACGTCCTGGCCCGCAGCCACTTTCTCCCTTTTTTCTCCCGGCTGGGAAACTATGACCGGAAAATACTGCAGCGAATGGCGGCAACACATCCCCGCCGAATGATGGAGTACTGGGCGCATGAAGCCTGCTTCATCCTGCCTGATCACTTCCACGACCTCGTACTCTGGCAGAACCGGAAATGGGTAGGCGCCGGAGGCATGGATCCCATACTTCGTGAGGACGTGGCGAATCAGGTGTTGGGGGAGCTTTCGAAGGGTAAGCCCCGGACAGCCGCGGAACTCACAGCCCGGATCGGCCATGTGGAGGACCGTCGCCAGGACAATTGGGGATGGAACTGGAACGCCGTCAAAAGGGTCCTTGAGCACCTGTTTGAAGAAGGCGTGGTCTCGGCTGCGTCCCGGACAGAACAGTTTGAACGCCGATACACTCTGACTTCGAAGATCCTGCCGGCAGCAACCGTTGAACCCTCGGCTGATCGAGACCCGGATTCCGCGATGGACCGGCTCATTGAAGCTGCAGCGAGGGCTCACGGCATCGGAACAGTACGCTGTTTTGCCGACTACTTCCGGACACCACTGCGCGCCGGGGCTGCCTCGGTGGAGCGTCTTGTGGAGCAAGGACGTCTTCAACCTGTCATGGTTGAAGGGTGGGATAAACCGCTGTACAGACATGCGGAGGCAAAGCTTCCACGCGCGGCAACGGGCAGGGCGCTGCTGAGCCCCTTCGACTCGCTTGTGTTTGAGCGTAAGCGGCTGGAGGCTCTGTTCGGATTCCACTACAGGATTGAAATCTATACTCCCGAGGCCAAGAGGAGGTTCGGGTACTACGTCCTGCCGTTCCTGCTTCGCGACGGAATCGTGGCCCGGGTTGACCTGAAGGCGGACCGCATAACGGGAAGACTGCTGGCGAGGGCTGCGTATGCAGAGCCCAATGCGCCTGATGACACTGCTGTGGAGCTTGCCGACGAGCTGAGACTTATGGCCGAGTGGCTCGAACTGGATGAGGTGGTCGTCTTCCCGATGGGGGATCTGGGGCCCGCCTTGGCGGATGAAATGGCCCGGCCCCGGGTTGGGTATCAGCTCTCAGGGAACACTAACCGCGTGGCCAGTGTCTCTCACGTAGACTGAACACGCCAGAATTCGGCAGCTTGAGACTGGGAGCAACTTCACGTGGCATCACTTATCGAAAAACTTCTCCGTACGGGTGACAAAAAAACCCTGAGGCAACTGCGGAACTATGCTGATTCCATTAATGCCCTGGAAGACTCATTCAAAACCTTCACGGATGCTGAACTGCGGGAAGAAACCGACCGCCTCCGGGAGCGTCACCAGGACGGTGAGAAGCTGGATGAGCTCCTGCCCGAAGCTTTCGCCGCCGTTCGGGAAGCATCTTCCCGAACCCTGGGCCTGCGCCATTTCGATGTGCAGCTCATGGGTGGGGCTGCGCTGCACCTGGGCAACATCGCCGAAATGAAAACCGGTGAAGGCAAGACCCTCGTGGCCACAGCTCCGGCCTACCTGAACGCATTGACCGGCAAAGGCGTCCACGTCGTCACGGTCAACGACTACCTGGCCGAATACCAGTCGGACCTGATGGGCCGCGTCTACCGCTTCCTGGGCTTGACCAGCGGATGCATCCTTTCGAATCAGGATCCCTCCGTCCGCCGTGAGCAGTACGCCGCTGACATCACCTATGGCACCAATAACGAATTCGGCTTCGACTACCTGCGCGACAACATGGCGTGGGACCAGTCAGAACTCGTCCAGCGCGGCCACAACTTCGCTATCGTCGATGAGGTCGACTCCATCCTCATCGACGAGGCCCGTACCCCGCTCATCATTTCCGGCCCGGCACAGGGCGATACGAACCGCTGGTACAGCGAGTTCGCCAAGGTAGTGATGCGTCTCCAGCCCGAACGGGACTATGAGGTGGACGAAAAGAAGCGTACCGTCGGTGTTCTTGAGGCAGGGATCGAGAAGGTCGAAGACTACCTCGGAATCCAGAACCTCTACGAATCAGCCAACACGCCGCTGATCGGCTTCCTCAACAACGCAATCAAGGCCAAAGAACTCTTCAAGCGGGATAAGGACTACGTCATTCTCGACGGCGAAGTCCTGATTGTTGACGAACACACCGGCCGCATCTTGGCCGGACGCCGCTACAACGAGGGCATGCACCAGGCCATCGAAGCCAAGGAAGGCGTCGAGATCAAGGCCGAGAACCAGACCTTGGCCACGGTGACGCTGCAGAACTACTTCCGTATGTACAGCAAGCTCTCCGGCATGACGGGTACGGCCGAAACCGAAGCCGCGGAATTCATGGGCACCTACAAGCTCGGGGTCGTTGCCATTCCGACCAACCGGGATATGCAGCGGATTGACCAGTCCGACCTCGTCTACAAGAACGAGACTGTGAAGTTCGATGCCGTCGTCAAGGACATCGCTGAACGCCACGAAAAGGGGCAGCCGATTCTGGTCGGCACCACCAGTGTTGAAAAGAGCGAGTACCTTTCGCGTCTCCTTGCCAAGGAGGGCATACGGCATGAGGTTCTGAACGCAAAGAACCATGCCCGCGAGGCCGCCATTGTTGCCCAGGCCGGACGCAAGGGCGCCGTCACTGTGGCCACCAACATGGCCGGTCGCGGTACTGACATCATGCTTGGCGGCAACGCTGAATTCACCGCAGTGGCCGAACTCGCCAAAAAGGGACTGGATCCTGAGGAAAACTCGGAGGAATACGAATCTGCCTGGCCGGCTGCCTTTGAAGCCGCCAAGCAGGCCGTCAAGGACGAGCACGAAGAGGTTTTGAACCTCGGTGGCCTCTACGTCCTGGGCACGGAGCGCCACGAATCACGAAGGATCGACAACCAGTTGCGCGGCCGCTCCGGCCGTCAGGGAGACCCAGGCGAGTCACGCTTCTACCTGTCTCTCACGGACGACCTCATGCGACTCTTCAACTCCGGCGCCGCAGAGCGTCTGATGAACAGTTCTGTCCCTGACGACGTCGCCCTTGAATCCAAGCTGGTGTCCCGTGCCATCGCCTCGGCCCAGGGGCAGGTGGAGGGACGCAACGCCGAGCAGCGCAAAAACGTGCTCAAGTACGACGACGTCCTCAACCGCCAGCGTGAAGCCATCTATGGCGACCGGCGTCGGATCCTCGAGGGCGATGACCTCCACGAAAAGGTGCAGTACTTCCTCGAAGACACCATCAACTCCTTCATCGACGAAGCTACCGCTGAGGGGAACGGAGATGACTGGGACTTCAACCAGTTGTGGACCAACCTCAAGACTCTGTATCCCGTTAGCGTCACGCCTCATGACATCATCGATGAAGCCGGCGGGAAGTCACGCATTACAGCAGAATTCCTCCGCGAGGAGATCCTTTCCGATGCCCGCCTGGTCTACACGGCACGAGAAGAATCCATCGGGTCAGAGAGCATGCGGGAACTTGAGCGCAGGGTTGTCCTTTCGGTGATTGGCCGCAAATGGCAGGAACACCTGTACGAGATGGACTATCTGAAGGAGGGCATTGGCCTCCGGGCGATGGCCCAGCGCGATCCGCTCGTTGAGTACCAGCGCGAAGGGTTCATCATGTTCCAGGCCATGATGGAAGCCATCCGGGAAGAAAGCATTGGATTCCTGTTCAACCTTGAGGTGGAAGTGACGCCCGCTGAAGATGTGGTCGTCGCCGATGCCCAAGGTGAGCATACGGAGCACCACACTCCGCAGATCAAGGCAGCTGGTCTCCAGGCTCCCGAGAAACCCGCCCAACTTCAGTACACGGCGCCGAGCGAAGACGGCTCCAGCCAGACCCGCGTGGAGACCAAGTCGACGGGCCGTTCAGGTAACCCAGCGAAAGCTGCAGCCCAGGATGTCGGAAGACGGAACAACAAGAAGAAGCGTCGCTGACCTGATAGTCAGGGAAATCAGCCGATTTCCAGGACCGTGATCCTCCATACCTTGTTGTTCCGTTCCAGCCGTAATGCCACTGCACGTGCCCGCGTCTCATCCACTACGACGGCGCTGGCTTCGTAGACGTCAGCCGTCACTTCTGAGGCGCGCACAGAGCGTACGGCAGGATTTCGGTACACACCGGAGGCAGACGGGGAAAGGCTCTGCCTGTTAAGCCGAATGAGGGCTGCCCGATGTTGAAGGGCCGCCAGGCACTGCTGGTCGAGGCGTCGAGCCAATTGGTGAACAGGACGGGTACCGGCGAGGACTTCTATGGCAGCCTGAACTGTCCCTCGCGCAATGGCGCAGACCTCGCGATGGTCTGTGGCCGCCCTCAGGCTGCTCACGGGATTGTTCGTTGCTTCCCCGGCGTGTTTCAGCGCTGAAAGGGGCTCGCCCGCAGGGGCGACGGCTGAAGGGAACGCGTGAACAGCCGGGTCCGTATTGGATACAGGGTCCTGCTTGCTCCGAACTACCGTTACTGCACTCATAGTGATCCTTCGATAGATGTTGGGTTGGCCGGCGCCGCTCAGGCCGCACCGGGAGGCGTCAGCAGTTGCCCGGGCTTCAGCACGTCAGGGTTTTCGCCTATGACGGCACGATTGGCCTGATACCAGCGCGGCCATTCCTGGGCGATGTCGACGTCGGAGGCCAGTGGACCAAGATGACTGGCAACAATGGTCCACAGGGAATCGCCGTCGACGACTGCTACCGGTGCGGTGCCGGCTCCTGGCACCTGGTGAACGGCCCGAAGCGGAGTGCCTGCGAGCGGGCCCGGCTCCACTGCCGGCTTACTGGGTTGCCAACGGGGGTTCAACGGCTGGATGAGATTGCCGTCTGATTGCTCAGCCTTCCATGCCACGGATACCGAAGTCCCCTCGCTGGGGGTCCAGGCTGAACCGGGGGAAGAATCCGCATTTGCAATGGGCGCGGTAACCAGCTGAAGGCCCAAGGCGGCCAGTGCCAACCTGCGCATGTAGCGGGGAGTAAAACTGCCCGTGATGGCCGCCGCCCGACGGCTCCCCGCATGCTCCAGGAGAGCTGTAACTAAAGCGATCAATGCGGAAAGTACCCACCACGAAACCAGGATCAAGCCAAGAATGTTGGCACCGAACCCCAACATGTCATCAAACCCCATGGATTGGTTCCGCGCGGCGGAACGCTGCCAGCGTCCGGCCAGGGCCTCACCTGTGGCAGCAAGGAATACACCGAGCAGCAAAATCAGAACTGCCAAGGCAGCGTCCGAAATGAGAGGTCTATGGTTCATGGATCTCATTGAGCACCTCAACCTTATGTTTGATGTTGTTTGACATCGTTTGACCCTATTTAGGCTCGCTGGATCAGTCTGGCGGAGACAGTGTTGTTTTGTCCAGTCATTTTTCTCTTGGGTTTCTTGGAATTGACCGGCTGACCCGGGACACCTACGCTGACGGCATGCGTTGGGATGCACTGTTCGAAGACATGGAAGCGCAGTTCGCTGCCGAGAACCGTCTTCAGCAGGAAGCCGAAATTGCTGAGCGCGTACGCATTGATGCCGCAGGTGTGGCCCTGGCTGACCGGCTCAGGGCTTCAATCAACCTCAGGGTCACGGTTCATTTGCTGTCCGGATCCACGCTTGGCGGATTGCTGAGCCATGCCGGCAGCCAGCTGTTGGTTCTGAATGAACAGCAGCATCAGGTGCTTGTTCCCTACACGGCAATAGGCCGTTGCAGTGGCCTTGCCCGGCATGCTGTTACGGAACCTTCAGTAGTGCGGCAGGGACCTGGTCTGGGAAGTGCGCTCAGGGCGCTTTCACGGGATCGTTCGCATCTTGCACTGACGTTGGCCGGCGGATCCCAAGGCGAAACGACACTCCACGGGGTTATTGACCGCGTGGGCAGGGACTACGTGGACTTCGCCGTGACCTCGGCCGGGGAAGCAAGGCGTCCAGCAAATGTCATCGACATGGCAGCCGTTCCCTTTGCGGCACTATGCGCCATCAGATCCATCCAGGCAGCGGTGACCTAGGCGGCAGAAATCAAAGCGACTTTGACTTTGACTCCTGGATCATACGGCTTGCCTCGGCGTACCGCTCCTCTATGTACTGCTCCAGCATCTTTTCCTCGACGCGCCATTGCCCCCTGCCACCCACCTGGATTGCCTTGAGCTCACCGCTGCGCACGAGGGCGTAGGCCGCCGGGGAATTGATCTGTAGCTGTTCGGCAACGTCTGCAAGCGTCAGGAATCTGGGCATATATCCATTTTGCCATCGATGTGGTGAAGAGCATGCGTTATCCACAGTTTGATGGAGTTTGATGCTGTGACTTTCAGATCCGCTTCTTTGCAATGACAATGAGGGGTGTCTGGTGCATGATCCACCAATCCGGTAGCGCCTAAAGGGGGAAGCGGTACACATGACTGTGAACACAACATCCGCGGGAGCACGGCTGAAGAAGCCGTCCTGGAAGGATCCCCGGCTACTCGTCGGACTGTTGCTGGTGCTTGCATCCGTGGTCGGAGTGGTTTCGCTGGTGGGTGCAGCTGATCAGACTACTGACGTCTACGTGGCGCGGGAGGTTATCGCCGTTGGGGAGAGACTGACCGCCGACAACACTGCCCGGGCTAAGGTGCGTCTGGGGGAGTTGGAGGAGCTCTACATCTCCGGCGAGGCCGGACTTCCCGATGGGCTTGTAGCTGTCCAGAGGATCGGCAAGGACCAGCTCCTGCCCAAGGAGAGCCTCGGAAAGCCGGATGAGCTCGACCGCAAACCAGTCGCCATCACCATCGATGAACCGCTTCCTGACCAGGCGCTGGCCGGTTCGAGGGTTGATGTGTGGGTGGCGCAGCCCGACACACGCAATGGCTTCAGCGAGCCCTCGATGCTGCTGCCCGGCGCTGAAATTGCGCAGGTGACGCCAGGGTCCACTGCCCTTGGATCCTCCCGTTCCACCGTCCTGATGGTGCTGGTCAGCGACGATCAGATGCCGAAGCTCTTGGGTTCACAGGCAAACAAGGCAAAGATCTCAGTCGTGTGGAACCCGGGCGGTGTGGGCAAGTGAGCATCCCGGTCGTAACAGTGGGAGATGCCCAGGAAGACCTGGTCGGAGGGCTGGAGCGGCTGCATGGTCCGGTATCCGTCGTCAGGCGGTGCTCGGAGCTGACAGAACTGTTGGCAGCATGCCAGGGCGGGTTGGCAAGGGCCGCTGTGGTGGCAGGAGGAAGCGAGGAGCTTGCGGCCTCGTTGGTTGACCGACTCCGGGCCGTGGGAGTGGCAATAGTTGCCTTGACTGACATTCCGGCAGAGATCACCAGGCTGCGTGGAATGGGAGTGATCAGTGCAGCGCCGGATCTGGATCCGGCGGCGCTGGCAGCAAAGATCTCGGAAGCGGTAGCTCTTTTGTCCGGGGGTGGATCCGTTTCCCCTTTCAAGCAGGACAGCGGGATGTCTGATCCCGGCGCCTCCAACCGAATCAGGCTGGACGATGGCGCCGATGTCCCTCCGGCATCGGGAACAGGGAAGATCATTGCTGTTTGGGGTCCTGCCGGGTCACCTGGACGGACTCTTGTCGCAATCAACATCGCCGGAGAGTTGGCGGCTGAGGGCAAGTCTGTCCTTCTGATCGACGCCGACAGTTATGGCGCCAGCGTCGCAGCCATGCTGGGATTGCTGGACGAAACGGCTGGGCTCGCCCAGGCCTGCCGATTGGCTGACCAAGGGATCCTCGACGTCGATGCCTTGCTTCGGGTTGCCACCCGGGTGGTCACGAAGGGCGGCACGTTCCGCGTGCTCACCGGGATTACCCGTGCTGACCGATGGACAGAGTTGCGTGCCGCTGCCCTTTCCTTGGTGCTTGAGAAGTCCAGGGAAATCGCCGACGTGATCGTCGTTGATGCCGGGTTCTGTCTGGAGGCTGATGAAGAACTGAGCTTTGACACGGTGGCTCCAAGACGCAACGCGGCCACGCTGCGCAGCCTTGAACTCGCAGATACTGTCTTTGCGGTAGGAGCCGCGGACCCCGTTGGGGTTCCCCGGTTGGTGCGCGCCTTATCCGACCTCGAGCAGGCCGTGCCACATGCCTCGCCGAAGGTGGTGCTGAACAAGGTGAGAGCCTCAGTAGTTGGCAGGTCTCCGGAACGTCAGCTGCGGGAAGCCTGGGACAGATACGGCCCGTCCCTTCGGATAGAAGCGTTTCTTCCGGCTGATGCCGGAGCCGGAGATGCAGCGCTCCTTACGGGGGCCCTGCTGCTCGAAGCTGCGCCGGACTCGGCACTTCGCCGCTCCATTGCTGAATTGGTTTGTGCACCAGTCCAGGGAAAACGCCGTTCGTCTGTATTTACTTCCACAGCAAGGCGCAGAGTTAAGGATTAGGCTCACCTTGAGGGCTGCAAAGGTGCAGCCGTGAACTTCTGATGGAGGCGTTTCATATATGTCGTCTGGATCCAGTGTGGAGGATCAATCCTTGACCGTCGCGGCCTTGGAAGGATACCTGGGGGACTACTACGAGCACTTGGCAGAAGAGGATTTCCAGGCGTACCCCGCCGAAGTCCTCTCAACCCGGGCGGAGACGCACCGGGCTGTAGCGCAAAGCCGCCGGCCGGGCCACGCGAACGTCTCCATTTTTGAAGAGGGCGACAACTGTGTCATATATATAGTCACTGACGACATGCCGTTCCTCGTGGACTCGGTGAATGCGGAAATTGTCCGTCAAAAATCCGCCATCCATTTGGTGGTGCATCCGCTGTTTGTTGTCACGCGCAACAGAGTTACGGGTGAACTGGTCAAGGTGGACAAAGTTCCTTCGACGGTTGGTCTCTCCAGTGGCGATACAGCTACTATGCCCAGTCTTTCCCATCTCATTGCTGAAGGCGAAAATGCCTCCCACATGGAGTCCTGGATTGCAGTTGAGATTGACAGACTGGGGAAGGAGGGGCGGGATCTTCTTGAAGATGGACTCCAGCGGATTCTTGGAAACGTCCGGGCCGCGGTCGAAGACTGGCCGAAGATGCGGAATAAAGCACTCCAGATAGCTGCCGACTTGGACAAGGTAGCCAATCCGGCCCAGATTACAGAACTTCGGCAGGCTCAGGATCTCCTGCGCTGGTTGGACGAAGGCAACTTCACATTCCTGGGCTACCGCGAATACGACCTCGTCAACGAGGACGGCGAGGATGTGCTCCAGCTTCGTGAAGACAGCGGGCTGGGCCTTCTGCGCGCCAGCTCCGACGGGCGGCAGATCCAGCACCTGACGGATGCCGGCCGGAAAAAGGCCAGGGAGAAGCGGGCACTTGTGATTACGAAGGCCAACTCCAGGTCCACCGTGCACCGCCCGGCCTACCTTGACTATATTGGCGTCAAGAGTTTCGATGCCGCCGGTAACGTCAATGGCGAGCGGCGCTTCATCGGATTGTTTGCCACCAGTGCCTATGCAGGGTCTGTCAGGGATATTCCAATCGTGCGGGAGAAGGTCGAGGCAGTCCTCGGGATCGCAGGTTTTCCGCCCGATTCACACTCCGGCAAGGACCTCCTCGGGATCCTCGAAACGTACCCTCGCGACGAACTGTTCCAGATTGAGGTTCCTGATCTTTCTGCGACTGCCATCAGCATTCAACGACTGCAGGAACGGCGCCGGACCCGTCTCTTCCTCAGGCCCGACATTTACGGCCGGTTCATGTCTGCCGTCGTCTTCCTTCCGCGCGACAGGTACACCACCAACGTCAGGCTCCGTATCGAAGATGAGCTCCGCGAGACCTTTCACGCAGAGTCGATTGACTATGAAGCACGCATGACTGAGTCTGCGCTGGCCAGGCTCTTTTTCCGGATCCGTCTGCCGAAGGACGCCGATGGCACGAACGTCAACTCCCAGGAACTGGAAAAACGTCTTGTTCGAGCTACGCGTTCGTGGAGCGAAGGAATCACGGAAGTACTGCGTGATTCCTCGCCGGACGGGGGCGGCAAAGAGCTCGCCGAACTATGGGCCGAGGCCTTTCCTGCAAGCTACCGCGTTGACTACGAGGTTGAAGATGCATTGCAGGATATTGCAAGGTTCGAGAAGTACAGTGCAGTAGCCAAAGAAAGGGGCGGCCCGGAACGCCCGGGCGTTCACGTCTACCTCCCTGAAGGCGCCGGAGCAACTTTGGAGGAGGACGCACGCGTCAAGCTGTACATGCTTGACCCCAAGAGCCTGAGCCAGATTCTTCCGTACTTCCACAACCTGGGCCTTGAGGTGCTGGATGAGCGGCCGTTCGAGATCGAGACGGCCGACAAACGTGACTTCTTCCTCTACGACCTCGGGCTCAAGTACCCGCAACGGGTGGATCCTTTGGTCACGGGAGAGCTTCTCGCCGAGTCCTTTGGCGCAGCAGTTTCCGGGGCAGCCGAATCTGACAGCTTTGACCGGCTCGTCCTTCGTGAAGGCATGTCGTGGCGCCAGATCGTGGTTCTTCGCGCCTATGCCAGGTACATGAGGCAAATGGGCAACACCAACTCCTTTGAATTCATGGCTGACACATTGTTGGCGAACCCCGATGTCACGCGTGCCTTGAGCGCACTGTTCACGGTGCGGTTTGACCCTTCGTTCGCGGAGGAAGAGCGCGAGGCCAGGCAGGAAGAGTTGCGCGGGGAGCTGGCTGCGTCGATTGAGCAGGTAGCCACCCTGGATGCAGACCGGGTTCTGCGGACCTTCAAGAACCTGATCGAGTCGACCCTGAGGACCAACTTTTTCCAGAACAAGCCCTACCTGAGCTTTAAGCTCAATCCGGCCGGCATTGAGGGATTGCCGTTCCCGCGGCCGATGTTCGAAATCTGGGTCTATTCCCCACGCGTCGAGGGTGTACATCTCCGATTCGGGAAGGTTGCACGAGGCGGCCTTCGCTGGTCAGATCGCAGGGAGGACTTCCGGACTGAAATCCTGGGTCTCGTCAAGGCACAAACAGTCAAGAACGCAGTCATTGTTCCCACGGGGGCCAAGGGCGGCTTCTATGCCAAACAATTGCCGAACCCCGCGGAAGACAGGGCTGCCTGGATGACTGAGGGGGTGGAGAGCTACAAGACGTTCATCCGAGGTCTGTTGGACCTCACAGACAACCTCGTTGCGTCACCTGGTGGCGAGGAACTGGTGCCGCCGTCCGGTGTAGTGCGGCATGACGGAGATGACTCCTATCTGGTGGTCGCAGCGGATAAGGGGACAGCGACTTTCTCTGATATCGCCAACGGGCTGGCCGCTGAGTACGGCTTCTGGTTGGGGGATGCCTTCGCGTCCGGTGGCTCTGTTGGCTACGACCACAAGGCCATGGGGATCACGGCAAGGGGCGCCTGGGAATCAGTCAAGCGTCACTTCAGCGAGCTGGACCTGGACACCCAATCCGAACCATTTACCGTCGTCGGCGTGGGGGATATGTCCGGGGATGTCTTCGGCAACGGAATGCTGCTTTCACGGCACATCCGGCTCCTGGCTGCTTTTGACCACCGGCATATTTTCCTCGATCCGAACCCGGACGAAGCTGTTTCATTCGATGAACGGCAACGGCTGTTTGCGCTGCCGCGTTCGTCCTGGGACGACTATGACAAATCGCTCATCAGTGAAGGTGGCGGTGTTTATCCCCGCCAGCTGAAATCCATCCCGGTTTCGGAGCAGGTCCGGGTCGCCTTGGGCCTTCCTGATGGAGTTACCCAATTGAGCCCTCCGGAGCTCCTTCGTGCGATCCTGCTGGCTCCGGCCGACCTTCTTTACAACGGGGGAATCGGTACCTACGTCAAGGCGAGCACTGAGACGAATGCAGAAGTTGGTGACAAAGCCAATGACGCAATCCGCGTGGACGGACGAGAGCTGCGTGTCAAGGTGGTCGGCGAAGGCGGCAACCTGGGACTGACCCAGCGGGGCCGTATTGAAGCCGCCCTGCAAGGGGTGATCCTCAACACGGACGCGATCGATAACTCCGCCGGAGTTGATTGCTCCGACCACGAGGTCAACATCAAGATCTTTGTCGACAGGATGGTAGCGGCAGGCAGACTCGAGGCCAGAGAGCGCGCCGAATTCCTGGCCTCCATGACGGAGGAAGTAGGCCGGTTGGTTCTTGAGGACAACATTGACCAAAACATTCTGCTGCTGAACGATCGGATCCGCGTTGCTGAATGGAGCCCTAGCTACGAGCGGCTGATGGACTGGATGGAGAAATCCGGATACCTGAAGCGGAAGCTTGAAGCCCTCCCCACGACCGAGACAATCCGGGAGCGGCTGGAGCAGGGCCAAGGACTTACTTCCCCTGAGCTCTCCGTGCTCTCTGCTTATGCCAAGATCCAACTGGCCACAGCACTGCGGGAAAGTGACCTCGCCGATGATCCATGGTTCCGTCGGACCTTGCGGGAGTATTTCCCCCGTCAGTTGCGGGAAAGGTTCGACGCCGAGCTGGACAGCCACCCTCTGCGCAGGGAGATCATCGCGACGGTAATCGCCAACGACATGATCAACATGGGCGGAATCACGTTCGCCTTCAGGGTGATGGAAGAGACTTCCGCCAGTGAGGTCCAGGTGGCAAAGGCATTTGTGGCCCTGCGGGAAGTGTACGAACTGGACAACATGGTGGCCAAGCTCAACGCCCTTCCGGCATCGTTCCCCACCGAGCACTGGAGCGCTGTCCACCTGGATATCCGCAGGTTGCTGGACCGGGCGGTTCGCTGGGTCCTGACTCAGGGGAACGCCACCCGGCCGATTGCAGACACAGTCGCGGAGTTCAAGCCGCTGATGGACCCAATGCGTTCGCGCCTGCTCGATTACCTGCGCGGTGATGACCGCGCACGAGTGGCCGCATGGCTTGAAAAGGCGCGGGCGTGGGGCCTACCTGAAGACCTGTCGTACAGGTGGGCTGAGCTGTTCGAGAGCTTTGTGCTGCTGGACATTGCCAAGATCGCCCATGGCAATGCGGAACCGGTGGAAAGCATTGCGCATGTGTACTACACCGTCTTCAACCGGTTCCACAGCGATTCCCTGCTGGAGCGGATCACGAAGCTCCCGAGGGAGGACCGTTGGCAGGCCCTTGCCCGGGCCGCTCTGCGTGACGATCTGTATTCAACCGTCTCAGATATAACCACTTCAGTCCTGGAGGCCACTCCCAGCGGTGTCCCTGCGGAAGACCGCCTGAAGACCTGGGAAGGACTTAACGCCGAACAGTTGGGGAGGGCGAAGAGCATGTTTGATGAGGTCAACGCCCTTGAAGCCGACGATATGGCGTCCCTGTCGGTAGCATTGAGGCTCTTGAGGTCAATCGTCCGACGCTAGGCAGTAGCCGGGAGCGTCGCAAAATGGAGGTGCAGTGGCAATCTTTACGGACCCTATCAGGGAGCATGCTGATTTTGGGCCGGGGGATGCCGAGTGGCTGCACCTCCTGGTGGGCGACTGGCAGATGGTTGCAGACCTTGCCTTCGCTGACCTTGCATTGTGGTTTCCGCATCCGGAACACGGATACATCGCGCTCGCGCATGTCCGCCCCTCCACCACGCATACGGTGTTTCACGCCGACTTTGTGGGGGAGGGGATCAGGTCGGATTTGCAGCCCCTGGTGGACAAAGCGTGGGAGAGCCGGACTATTGAGCGTTCCAGCGAGACCAACTGGAGCAGCGACATGGCCCTCCGCGTGGAGGCGGTCCCGATGGTTCGCAACGGCCGGACCCTCGCTGTGGTCACCTCCCACATGGACCTGTCCAGTTCCAGAATGCCCTCCCGGCTTGAGCTGACGTACCGCCAGTGTGCGTACGACCTGCTGAGGATGGGCACCCTGGGTCTCTGGCCCGATTTCGCATCGCCCACAGGTTCCCGAAGGGGTGCCCCGCGTGTGGGGGATGGCCTCATCAGGCTGGATGCGGACGGAATCGTCCAGTATGCCAGTCCCAACGGCGTCTCGGCTTTCCGGCGTCTGGGCGATGGGGAGTCTCTGGAAGGGCGATCGCTCGCAGAAGTAACCGCAGGTTTGCTCAAGGACCGCCGAATGGTGGACGAAACCTTGCCGCTGGTTGTTACCGGGCGGATGCCCTGGCGCAGCGAAATTGAGTCCCGTGGCGTCAGCCTTTCACTGCGGGCTATTCCGCTGCGGGACGAGCAGCAGAGGTTCGGAGCCCTAGTCCTGTGCCGCGACGTGTCGGAATTGCGGCGCCGTGAAATGGAGTTGGTGACCAAGGACGCGACCATCCGCGAGATCCATCACCGGGTCAAGAACAATCTGCAGACGGTCGCTGCCCTCCTCAGGATGCAATCCCGCCGAATGGTCAGTGACGAGGCAAAACAGGGCCTCGAACAGGCGATGCGCCGGGTAGCAACCATCGCACTGGTCCATGAGACGTTGTCCCAGGGCCTTACCCAAAGTGTCGATTTCGACGAACTAATCGGACGGCAATTCAGGCTCTCGGCTGAAGTCGCCTCGCCCTCCCAGCAGGTACGCACCGAGCGCGCGGGTCTGTTTGGTGAACTGCCCAGCGACTTCGCCACACCCTTGGCCCTGGTAATCAACGAACTCGTCACCAACGCGGTCGAGCATGGACTGGAGGGGAGAACCGGCACCGTCTGGTTGCTCGCCAACCGCTCAGAAGGAGACGACGGTGAGGAACTGCTGACAGTGACCGTTGCCGACGACGGTGTAGGACTCCCGGAAACACCCCACACCGAGGGATTGGGGCTGCAGATTGTCAGAACCCTGGTGATGAGTGAGCTCGGAGGCACAATCCAGTGGCAACGACGCGAAGGTGGCGGAACCGCGGTCCAGATCGTGCTTAGCCTCATCCGGCGGTAGGGCCCGTTGCCGTCCCGGAACTTCCGGCCTTAAGTCGCGCCGGATCGCCGGCAAAATGAGAGGGGCCGCGGACTGTAACGTCCGCGGCCCCTCTCATCAGTTTGTGCTCTCAGGAAGCCCGGCGTGCGCGTGCAGCACGTCGTTTGAGGGCGCGGCGCTCATCTTCACTCATGCCGCCCCAGACGCCTGCGTCCTGGCCGGACTCCAGGGCCCACTGAAGACAGGTATCCACCACGGGGCACCGGCGGCAGACGCTCTTGGCCTCCTCGATCTGCAGGAGGGCAGGGCCGGTGTTGCCTACGGGGAAAAACAGCTCCGGGTCCTTGTCTAGGCACGCTGCGCGGTTACGCCAATCCATGCTGATCAGTCACTCCATTCCTGGGAAACTCGTTGAGTGCTTTGTGAAAATATTCACTAAAGGCAACAAAGGAAAGGGGCCCAATCGGGCCCCCTTGGTCATCTCGAACAAGCCTGTCATGTTAACGCTGTGTAAACAAGGGGGTTTGATGACGGAAGTGCCTCTTCGGCGTGAGCGATGCATCACATTGTTCAGGGGGCCCTCACAGTTAGTGACTATGTCCGGTATTGTGCCAATGTGTCAAGACCTCCACTGGAACCACCCGAAGATGCCTCCGGGAACGACCGGAACACCGGGATGAGCAGCGACGCCGGAATGGACAGCAGCGCCGAAATCCGCCGCACCCCCGGGGTCAATGACGCCGATGCAGCCGACACGCAACGGCGCCCGGCCGGCATTGCCGTCCTCAGCGGAATACTGGCAGCAGAAGCAACTGCCCTTCTCGTTGCTGCCGCCTGGTTCATCATCGGGCTGGTCAGCGGAGCTCCCACAGGCTCCTTCTGGAGCGCTGTCTTCCTCCTTGTGCTCCTGCTCGCCTTTTCAGCGTGGCTTTACGCGATGGCCTACTTTCTTTTCCGCGCTTACCGCTGGCCCAGGGCAGGAGCCTTCCTGGCCCAACTCTTCGTCCTCACCCTTGGATTTCCCGCTCTGACAGGCGGACTCACGCTCATTGGACTATTGATGCTGGTCCCGGCTGCCACAGCCATCGTGCTGCTGTTCGACAAACGCGTGGTCAGGTTTGCTTCACGTTCAGGCGGTGGACCTCCCGCCTTGTAGACGGGGAGCCAAAGTTCCCAGCTGGGTCAGGACGGCAATTCCACGGGATATGACTACCGCGCGGCCGGCTGGCGGGCGGTTGTCCAGATCGAAACGCACACCGAAGAAGTCGCCGTCCAGAACGCTCCTCGGACAAATGAGTACCCCCGTGCCGTGGCTGCGCGCCTGCAGCATCAAGGGAACGCGTTGTGCCAACGTGGAGCTGAAGCCCGCGGCCAGGACAATCGTCAGACCCATAGTGTTGAGGTCCAGCAGACTGCTGTGCGCTGCCGGCGACAACCGGTCAGCATCGTCCACGAGGGCTAAGGCATCCGGGGCGAGTGCCTGCGATGCGCCCTTCGCGGCGAGGCTGGACCAGTACGATGCCGCATCTGCTTCCTGCCCCGGGATTAGCCAGGCCGTTTCACCGGGGTTCATTTCGGGGAGGGCCCGCAGAAAGGTACTCTTACCCGCCGATGGGCCACCCAGTACCGCCAGGACGCCGCCCTTGGGAAGCGTGAGGGTTACAGGCTCAAGCTCGTCTCCACCTACTCCCACCAGGAGCGTGTGGTCCCGTCGCTTGGGTGAAGTTCCGGAAGGAACAATTCCCCGGAACGTCATGTCCTCATACCGGTCTCTAATTGCTTTCCCGGGAATGGAAGCGGGTAGCCGCTCTACCCTGAATGGTCTTGTCTTTGGAGTTTGAACGGATGCAGAAAGCCGCAGCGTATTCTGCGGTGGAGCGAAGAACTGGACCATGGACGGACTCCCCTTAACAAGGGATCCAAAAGCGACGGCCCGGCCTCTTACCGACGGCATGGCAGGAAGGCGGGGCCACGCGAGGCGTCCTTCCTCGCTGGAACCCGTCGGGAAAAAGCACTGGTTCGGAATGGAGGAGAAAAAGCGTGCTGTCACGAGTTCCCGACCTCCGGAAATGAGAACCGTGACCTTGGCCTTCGGTCCATCCCTGATGATGTCCTGGAGCAGGTCTTCAGCCCAAACCAGCGGAGAGGCGCGGAGCGCAGAGACCCAGGAACCCCAACCTGAAATGACCAGGACGAGGGGAGGATCTGTACCCTCGGTCTGGCGACCCAACCGGACGGACATCTCGTGGGCGACTCGTTCCAGCACACGGACTCCGCGACGAAGTTCCTGAAGGCCAGCTACTGCACCAACGTGTGGGAGCGCGGATGTTCCGCTTAAAGATCCGTCGGAGTCCAAGAGGTAAAAATGCGCCTCCCCTGGTGTCTCCAGCATTTGGTCCAGCACAAGGAGCAGTGCCTCGTCCACACCCGCCATCGCCGTTCCCACCAGCCCAAGATGACCGTCAGTCAGGGGTTTCCATTTCAGCGCTGTTACTGTCTGCTGCTCCGGAGAGTCCACCCACCCGAGCTCTGCCACACCATGAGAGCGCGGGCCCGGGAACGGCAGGAGTTCAGGTA
>NZ_JAPSHJ010000065.1 GCF_031179985.1 Arthrobacter sp.
GACTAGAGTTCAAAAAACCGATCGAACTGATCGAAGAACTCCTGTTGCAATGACCGCCTGAATCCGCCGAACCCTGACCGGGCAATCCGACTGCCCGAGAGGATCCCTTACGGGGTGATGAAGCGTCGTCTGATCTACGGCTGGCGGGGAACTTTAATGGCCCCGCTCAGCCCCCTCAGTAAGCTCTATGGATGCAGATACGCGAGGCGACCCTGGACGACCTGGAACAGGTGGTCGCGATCTGCGATGTCAGCGACCGCGCACGCTGGACTCCAGAAATGGTTGCCCCGATAAGCGAGCGGATCGTGTTGGTAGCGTCCATACAAGATGAGATCGTCGGCGTAGCCAAAACGCACTTCCATGGCGAACCCGATGGCAAAGCCCCTGCGGGCCACTATTTAGGGGGTGTCGTCGTCCCTCCGAATTCCCGCCGGCGGGGAATCGGTTCTGCTCTCACCAGCGCGCGGGTGGAGTGGATCTGGTCTCAGTCTTCGACCGTTTATTACTTCGCGAACGAACACAACACGGCTTCCATCAGAATGCACGAGGCTCTAGGTTTCCAGTCCGTCGGTCGGTTCGCGAAGATTCGCGGGGTGACAGCCGACGACGGGCGATCGGAATTGGTGCTCTTTCAAGCGTGCCGGTAGACGATCGGCTTACGGACAGCGCTTCGATGTCATTGAGTTTTGAGTGCATCTGGTTGCGGACCGCCCCCCCTTCAAACGCAGGGATAAGGTTACGAACATCAGTAGACAGCTCATGCGGGGAAAAGGTTAGGGGAACACAAGTGATACCGACGCTCAGGGCATCGAATGAGTCAGGTGAAACCTGGGATGATCCCTCGGAGGATCTACTGTTCATGCTCTTGGAAGACATTGAGAACAGCGATGAAACCTTCGCAATCGTCGAACGCTTGGTCGACGTCACGGGACAGACCTATATTCAGTCTTCCCGCAACGCTAACGGCACCTACCTCGTCGAATACCGGGACGGGACTCCTGACCAGCACTTCAGCACAAGTGCTCCTGACATGCGGGCGGCACAAGCTCTGATCACTTCATGGGCGTTCGAGGAACCCCGCTGGAGAGACTCCTACATTTGGACCCAGCTTCGTTTCTAGAGTCAGTGGCACTGAACACAGCAACACCAACATGGTCCTGGCCGGAGTCCTGCTGCTGTTCGTCTTTGTGGCCGGCCCCACGCTCTTCATCCTGGATCTGCTGCCCTCTGCCATCGGTGCCTACCTGACCGAATTGGTCCCGATGAGTTTCCATTCGGCTGTGTTCGGAGGCAGTGACTGGCTGGCCAGTTGGACCATCTTCTACTGGGCCTGGTGGATCTCCTGGACCCCGTTTGTCGGCACTTTCATCGCCAGGATTTCCCGCGGGCGCACTATCCGGGAATTCGTCCTGGGCGTGTTGCTGGTGCCCACCGCCGTCAGCATTGTGTGGTTTGTCATCTTCGGCGGAGCCGGCATGAACCAGCAGCTGAACGGCGTGGACATCGCCGGAACCGGCAGCGAGGCGGCAGGGTTCTTCGCAGCCCTGCAGAACTACCCTTTCTTCATCGGGGCGGCGCTGGTGGTTATGGTTCTGACCGCCGTTTTCTTCATCAGCGGTGCCGACGCCGGCGCCCTGGTTCTGGGGACGTTATCCACACGCGGCAGCAAGCATCCGTGGAAGCCGCTGGTGATCTTCTGGGCCCTCCTCACCGGCGCGGTGGCCGCGGTCCTGCTGGCCGTCGGCGGGCTCGCCGCCCTGCAGACTTTCACCATCCTGGCCGCCAGCCCGTTTGTGCTGATTATCATCGGGCTCTGTGTCGCACTGTACGCTGACCTGCGCCGCGACCCGCTGCGCCAGCGCCGGCTCGGCCCGGTTCGGGGAACGACGGGGCTGCAGGCAGCCGTCCCCTTCAGCGAGGCGGCCATGGTCGAAGCGGAAGAAGGTGCCGAAGCGGCCGACGACGACGGAAGCGGGACAAAATAGACACCTTCGCCGCCCGCTGGTGGGAGCGGATCTCGGCCGGATTTGCCCAGGGCGCCCCTCTTGTTGGGCGTCAGCCGAGCTGGGCGCGCCGAGAACCAGGGGCAGCGGATCTATGGAGCTGCCTGAGTGGGCCACTTCCGCCCACTATGCGCCGACGTCATCCCGCGCAGGGACTCCATGGCCTGGGGTCAAAGTTGCCGCGGGCAGTCGGGCCCACGTTCAGGAGGATGTTTCCGTCCTTGGAGACACCATCGACGAGCATTCTCACCAGAAGGTTTACGGGCTTGTAGTCCAAATTGTCGCTGTCGTAGCCCCAGCTGCCGTTGAGAGTCTGGCACGCCTCCCACGGCGTCGGGACACCGTCTGCGGCCAGGGACTCGGAAAGCTGGTACTGTTCCGGCGTAGCGACGTCGCCCGGTATGGCCAGTCGACCACGTACTTCATGCCGGCGTCCTTGGCCGCACGGGCCCATTCCCGGGGTCATAGAGATCCGGTTCGAAATGCTGGAAGAACTTCCCGTACTCGGCAGCCGGGATCCGTTCGCGGTTCATGACCCATTCATGCCGCGCGGCAGAGCGTAGAGGCCCCAATGGATGAACATGCCGAGCCTGGCCTCGGTAAACCAGGGTGCGTGGGGGATCATGGTTCTACTCGTCCAGGTGCAGTGCGCTCACCGTAACCGGCCCCTTCAGAACAATCCGAACCGCCTCGAATTCAGCGCTGTGGCCTGCCATCTCCAGACGAAGTTCACCGTTGAACCCGGGCCGTATTGCTGCGTCGGCACAGTCCCGCCAGGTCCCGCCCAGGCCAGGAAGCTGGACCGCAATCCTGCAGTAACCCGTGGTTGAGAGCCGGAACGACGCCCCCTTAGGAGCGAGGCCCTGCCAACCGCGGTAGACCGCCGTCGCACTCTGCGCCGGGGACGCCGGTGCGACGGCGGTGCCTGCCAACGGACTCTCCGGCACCAGCGCAAGGTTGGAGTAGTCATCAAACAGTTCTGCCCGAATCCAGGTGCCCCGGGCGCGCGGCCCGCTGCCTTCGCCGGTGACCGTCAACTCAACGCCCACGGGAAGATCGTTTGCCGAGGGACCCACCATCAGCTGGTACGTGCCGGGTTCAACCAGCATCCGGCCAGCGGTGACGCTGTAAGTGGCCAGCCGGTCCACGGGTACGGTTATCCGTACCGTGATTCGCTCGCCTGGTTCGAGCTGAACCCGCCGGTGCGCCACGAGCAGCCGCCTCGGGAAGTCGAAGCGGTGGCCGGGGGAGGCCGCGTACACCTGCACCAGTTCGTGTGCCGTGCGGCTTCCCGTATTGCGCAGGACCACATCCAGGCTATCGTCGGCCCGTACAGCAGATTCGTAGCTGACGGTGCTGTAGTCCAGGCCGTGCCCCAGCGGGAACAGCGGCTCAGCGTCGCTGTACAGGTACGTGCCGCGGGACGCGATGAGGTCGTAGTCCAGGATGTCCGGAAGATCCGAGTCGCGCGCCCACCAGGTCTGGGGCAGGCGTCCGCTCGGCTCAGCGTCTCCGCTGAGGACATCAGCCAGCCCGTTGCCCAGCTCCTGGCCGGCATGCGACGTCCACACAATCGCGCGCGTGTCTGTCAGGGCGCCCAGAGAGTACGGGTACGAGGAAACGATCACCAGGATGGTCCGGGGATTGGCCTCACGCACCAGCCGGATGAGTTCCTGCTCCTCCTGCGGAAGTGCCAGCGTGGTCCGGTCGATCGTCTCCCTGCCGCCCAGATGGGGATCGTTTCCCACAACCACGACGGCGACATCCGCTGCGGAGGCTGCCTCGCGGGCGGCCTGCTGGCCGGAGGAGACGGTCCGCAGCGTAAAGCGGTCCGCCGTTTCTTCGGTTCCGGCGGACAGGGCGGCGCTTCCGGTGTGCGCCTCAATCCGCACCCACTTCCCCGTGCCGATGTGCTGGATGGACACGGATCCGTCCGAATTGGGATGGAGACGGAAGGTCTCCTGCACCACCCAGCCACCCACCCGGTCAGCCGACGCGGTCAGGTAGTAGCCGGTGGCCGCCACGAACTTGTCAGTAGCGGGGAACTGCAGGGTGCATTCACCGCCGCCCCAGTCCTTGAGCAGGAACGTTTCCGCCGGCCCGGGGGCTGTGGCACCGGCAGAGAGCGCGGTTTCGGGGCCACCGGCGCCAAGGTACGTGCCGGTCCGGACACATCGGAGCGACACCGTATCCACGCCTGGCTCCGCCACCACGTTGCCGTAGCGCTTGGACAGGCCTTCGACAATGCTGACCTCATCCTGCAGGGTGCCGCTGTACCAGTCGCTCAGGACGGTGGAGCCGAGGGCACCTATCACCGCGATCTTCCCTGGCTCTGCCCCCAACGGAAGGAGAGGACCGGCTGCTTCCTCCGCGCCTGGACCCGCTTCGTTCCGTAGCAGCACCACAGACTTCTGCGCTGCTTCCCGGGCCAGTTCCACGTGCGCTGGATCGCCCACCTTGTCGGAGCCGACAAAGCCATACGGGCCGCCGTCTGGCTCGAATTCGCCGGTCCGTTCCCGCAAGGTAAGCAACCGGATGACTGCGCGGTCGATGTCCGCCTCCGTGACCAGCCGGCGGTCCAGTGCCTCGCGGAGGTGCTGCAGCGATGGAGCAGGGTTGTCGCCGTCCTCGGTGAAGTTATCCACGCCAGCGCGGAGGGCGGCCGCGTAGGCGGACGGGCCGTCGTCGAAATACTTCTCGGCGGTGTACAGCGCGGACGGGGCGCCGGCATCGGTGACGACGGTGATGTCCTCGCCGTTCCGCCACTGCCGCAGCTCGCCGGCCACGAGGTCCGAAACGTGGGCCGGGCGTCCGTTAATCAGGTTGTAGGAAAGCATCGCCGCGCCCGCCACACCATCCTCGATAGGACCGCGAAAAGCGGGCAGTTCGTACTCATGAAGCACGCGCTGCCGCAGCTGGCTGCTTGTGACGTTGCGGTCAGTCTCGTTGTTGTACGCCAGGAAGTGTTTCAGCGTGGGGACGGTCAGCCAGTAACGCTCATGTTCGCCCTTCAACCCCGCGCAGTACGCGGAGGCAAGGAAGGCCGTCAGATGCGGGTCCTCGGAGAACCCTTCCTCGTTGCGCCCCCAGAGCGGGTGGCGAAGAGGGTTCACCACCGGTGCCCAAACGTTGACGCTCACGCTCGGATCCTCCGCTTTCTTGCCCCTGACTTCCATGCCGACGGCGGTGCCTACGCGGCGGATCAGATCAGCGTCCCAGCTGGCAGCCAGGCCCACGGGCTGCGGGAAAACGGTGGCCGGCCCGAGCCAGGCCACGCCGTGGGCAGCCTCAGCGCCGGTATGGAACCGAGCAAGGCCGAGGGCTTCGACGGCGGGGGCATGCTGATGGAGCAATGCGATCTTCTGCTCCAGTGTGAGGCGGGCCAGCATGGCCTCAGGAGTGGCAGCGGTTGTGGCGTCAATTGTGATTGGCATCGTAGGCCATCCTTGGGGCGAATTGTTTAAGCGCTTGCGTATCGAGTGACTGGCAAACATTGTGGCATTTCGGCCTGTGAGCTGCAACACAAAAAAGCCTTGCGGTCTGATTTGTCATGATCTAGGCTGTTGGCAATCGAAACGCTTCGATAGTTTCTCTGATCCAAGTTCGACAAATCCCAGGCGAAGTTACCCTCTCGCAAAGCTGCGCAGGGCAACTGCCGGCCCGGCAATCAGGCTTGGGTCAGGCCACCAGAAGTCCACACAAAGGAGTGCAAGAAATGCTTGGAAACAATGCCTCACCTGAACGCAGTGCGTCCCTGAAGGAGCTCGGCCGGACGGGAGTAGGGCGCCGGTCCTTCCTTAGCCTCATGGGTGGAGCGGTGGCCTTTGCTGCCATCCCTGCGCTTACCTCATGCAGCAGCGGGGGCGGGGCCCCGCAGGCCACAACCTCCGCGGGGATGGCTGACGCCATGTCCAAGCTTGTGCCCAGCTACATACCGCTGGACATCGTCAAGCCGGACATCGCCAGTGTGAACGGTTCCGCAGCGGGCTTCACCACCATGCCCTCATCCTTGGTCAAGTCCGTGCAGGGTGTTCCGGGCAAGGGCGGCAGCTACACAGTCATGAGCCCCGCCTGGTGGGCAATCCCTCAGGCCGACAACGGCTATTACAAGGCCGTCAATGAACGGTTGGGCGCGAAGCTGAATTTCCAGGTTAACGACGGAAACACTTACGCGGACAAGATCCAGACAGTCCTGGCTTCACCCAAGGATGTACCGGACTGGGTGGTCATACCAGGGTGGAACCTCCCCCCGCGGTTCGGGCAGGCAGCCAAGAGCCTCTTCACGGACCTTTCCGAGTACCTTGCCGGTGACAAGGTCAAGAAATACCCCAACCTCGCAAATCTCCCAACCGCTGCCTGGAAGTACAGCTGCTTTGAGGGTGGCCTCTACGGGTTGCCATATCCGGCCGAGCAGATTACGGACGCCATCTTCTACCGTAAGGATCTGTTCGACGAGCTGGGCCTGGAACAGCCAAATTCCGCCGATGAATATATCTCAGTGGCCAAGGAACTCACGGACCCGGCCAAGAACCGTTGGGGCTCAGATGACATCTGGAACGGCGCGCAGATCATGCATGGAGTGGTGTCCAAGTGGAAACTGGTGGACGGCAAGCTCCAGAACAAGTTTGAGACAGATGAATACCGGGCCGCCCTGGAATGGGGCGCAAAACTCTTCGCTTCAGGCGCGGTCCACCCGGACGCTGTGGCAGGCAACTCGCAACAGGCAAAACAGCGCTTCGAGTCCGGTGCGGTCTTGATGACCAACGACGGCGTGGGTGGCTGGCATGAGGCCCTGGCCAGGGTCCTGCCCAGCAACCCGAAGTTTCAGCAGCAGCCCATGGACTTTTTTGCTGCCGACGGCGGCAAGCCCACACTTTTCCGTGGCGCACCGGCAGGCATCTTCAGCTTTATCAAGAAAACGGACGATCCAGCCAAGGTGGAGGAAATGCTCGCACTGGCGAACTTCGCTGCCGCCCCCTTCGGCACAGAGGAGAACATGCTGATCAACAACGGGGTTGAAGGCATCCATTACACCCTCGACGCGCAGAACGTTCCCCACGCCACGGCCAAGGGCAAGGAGGAGGTCACCAGCACGTATGCGTTCCTGGTGAACTCCACGGTAGTGAACAACTTCGTCCAGTACCCCGGCTATGTGAAGGCAAAGACGGACTGGGAAGTCCGCCAGGCCCCGAACGTGGTTGACGGCCTTTTCTACGGCCTGCAGATCCAGGAGCCCAACAAGTTCGGCTCCCTGGGGAAGCCGTTCGAGGACCTCGCCAAGGACATTCTCCGCGGGCGCAAGAGTATCTCTGATCTTGACGGCGCCATTGCCACTTGGAAGAAGAACGGCGGAGATGAACTGCGTGAGTTCTACGCAGGATTCCTGAACGCCTAGGACGCCCGTTATGACTACCACCGAATCCACCTTGACCGCTTCAGCGGTTCCAGCACAGGGCAGTTATCGCGCAGACGCCGGCGGCACCCGCCAAGGTGGCCAATCCACGCCACGCAAGAAAGCGGGCGTGCGGACCAGGCTGAGGCGGGACAAGTCCCTGGTGCTGATGACACTGCCGGCCATAGCGCTGCTCATGGTCTTCGCTTATGTTCCGATGCTCGGCAACATCGTGGCGTTCCAGGACTACTCACCGTTCGTGGGCATCCCGGACAGCCCCTTTGTCGGGCTTGACAACTTTACCCGCGTCCTGGGGGATCCAGGCTTCTGGCTCGCAGTAAAGAACACGCTGGTGATCACGGCCTTCCAGCTGGTCTTCTTCTTCCCCATCCCCATTGTTCTGGCCCTGCTGTTCAACTCCATCCTGTCCCCGGCACTGCGTTCCACCATCCAGGCAATCGTCTACCTGCCGCACTTCTTTTCCTGGGTGCTGGTGGTATCCGTCTTCCAGCAGGTGTTCGGAGGTGCGGGCCTCGTAAGCCAGGGCCTGCGGGCACAGGGCTGGCAGGCCATGGACGTGATGACCAACCCGGACACATTCCTGTTCCTGATTACCTCACAGGCAATCTGGAAGGACGCCGGCTGGGGAATCATCGTGTTCCTGGCCGCCCTCAGCGCCATCGATCAGGAGCAGTACGAGGCGGCGGCTGTGGACGGAGCGAACCGCTGGCGCCGGATGTGGCACGTAACGCTGCCAGGGCTCCGGGGAGTCGTCATCCTGCTGCTCATTCTCCGCCTCGGCGATTCCTTGTCCGTTGGATTCGAACAGCTGATCCTGCAACGCGACGCCGTGGGCGCAGAAGCGTCCGAAGTTCTGGACACTTTTGTGTACTACTCGGGCATCCAAAACGGTGACTGGAGCTACGCAGCCGCGGCCGGCCTGATCAAGGGCGTCGTGTCCCTGGCGCTGATTCTGGGAGCCAACAAACTTGCCCATCTATTCGGAGAGAGCGGGGTGTACTCAAAGTCATGAGCACCATAACCAAACCGGCAGGGACTGGTTCAAAGGCCCTACGCACCAAAAAGTCATCCCGGCCGGCCTGGGAGGAGGAACCGCACGCGGCGGCGAAGGTCGGGAAGGCGGCCGTGCTCACCATGGTGGTGATCGCCGTGCTGGGCCCGTTGTACTCAATCGTCCTGACCAGCCTTTCTTCCCAGGCCACCATTACATCGGCTGGCGGAATGGTGATTGTGCCGGGGGAGATCACCCTGGATGCCTACCGCCAGATCATCAGCGGGGGCGTGGTTACCCGGGCGGTGCTGGTCAGCGTGGGCGTCACCGCGGTGGGGACGCTGCTCAGCATGGTGGTGTCGGTGCTCTGCGCGTACGGCCTGTCACGCCCGGGCTCCTTTGCCCACACGCCGATCCTGTTCACGCTGCTGCTGACCATGTTCTTCAGCGCCGGGATGATTCCGGCCTTCCTCCTGGTATCCGGCCTGGGCCTGATCAACACGTACTGGGCGTTGATTCTGCCCGGTGCAATATCGGTGTTCAACATCATCATTCTGCGCGGCTTTTTTATGGGGATAGACCGCGGGATCCTGGACAGCGCACGGATCGATGGAGCCAGCGAATGGCGGATCCTGTTCCAGATCGTGCTCCCGATGTCCAAAGCAGTGACAGCTGTTATTTCCCTCTTCTACGGAGTGGGCTACTGGAACGCGTTCTTCAACGCGGTGCTCTATATCAACGACAGCGCCATGAATCCGCTCCAGGTGGTGTTGCGCTCCTATGTCCTGCAGGGCGTCATGGTCCCGGGCCAGATTGCCGTGGGGCAGGGGGCAGCACCGTCCCTGGCCCTGCAGATGGCAGTAATCGTGGTGGCCGTGGTGCCCATCCTTATGGTCTACCCCCTGGTGCAAAAGCACTTCACCAAGGGAGTCATGATCGGTGCGGTGAAGGGGTGACCTTGAACAGCGCCGGCCAGGCCCTCCTAGCCGCGGACTGCGGAAGTTTCGCGCTGCACCAGGGCGGGCACAATGAGCCGGATCTCCACGGGCTTGTCCGAGTTGAGCCGGTCCATGACCATTTCGACGGCGGCACGTCCAATGTCATGGGCAGGTATGGACACCGCAGTCCACGGGTGGGCGGCGGCCATGGCCGCATCTTCGGGAGCAATGGCAACAACCGAGATGTCCTTCGGGATCTGCAGCCCGCGCAAGGCGAGGGCTTCCCGCAGCAGGGGGAGCAGTCCTTCATTGTGGACCACCAGGGATGTGGCGGGCTCCGGAGCCGCGAGGATGGCGTCCAGGGCGGCGGCCAGGGCAACGGACGTGGGTTCGCAGGCCTTCAGGGCGGCGCTGATGCCCGCAGCCTGGCAAGCATCCTCAAAGCCTTTGCGGGCGCGGTCGGCATAAGTGGCGTGACGCTCCAGGGAGGCCTGCGGGGAGCCGATGAAGCCAATGCTCCTGTGGCCGAGTTCCGCCAGGTGCCGCACGGCAGTGCGGGAGGCAGCTGCAAAATCGAAATCCACGCAGCTCAGGCCCTGCGGATCGTCCGGGAAGCCGATCAGGACAGCGGGCTTCCGGAGCTTCGCAAGCTGGGGGATACGGGTATCACGCGCTTCGATATCCATCATGAGCAGCCCGTCCACGATGGACTGGGAAGTCACACGGTGGATGCCATCGGCGTCGTCCTGGGTCAGGAGCAGAACGTCCTGGTTGTAATCCCGGGCAGTAGTCACAACGCCCGCCACGAATTGCATGATCACGCTGACGTTTACGTCCGCCCGCAGGGGGACCATCAGGCCAAGCACGTTGGATCTGCTGGAGGCAAGGGCCCTGGCGCCGGAGTGGGGGCTGTAGTCAAGCTTCCTGATGGCTGCGAGGACCTGCTCCCGCGTTTCTTCGGAGATGGTCCGTTTGCCGCTCAGCACGTAGGACACGGTGCTGGTCGATACCCCGGCGGCCCTGGCGACGTCATTCATGGTGGCCATGGACCACTTCCTTCCTCTGTGCGTGGAACACCATCATAGCCACAAAGACAGTTCGGAACGGCCAACTGTTTCGATTGAATTCGACTGGTTCCTCTAGGCAAGCCCGCTCCAAAGCACCCACAGATCTCCAACCTCGATTGAAGCGATTCGATACCATGAACAACTTTGGCCTTTCTCCCACTTTCATCCCTAAGCGCGGCCTGGACTCCCTGACGGAGACGCTGGGACTCATCCACGGCGCTGACTACAACCCCGAGCAGTGGCCCGTGGAAAGTTGGCCGGAGGATATCCGGCTGATGCAGCAGGCCGGCATCAACCTTGCCACGGTAGGGGTGTTCAGCTGGGCCATGCTTGAACCCACCGAAGGTGCCCGTAACTTCGGCTGGCTGGACAACGTTCTGGACCTGTTGCACGACGGCGGCATCCGGGTGTGCCTTGCCACCCCCACAGCATCACCGCCGCCCTGGTTGGGTCACGATTACCCCACAACGCTTCCGGTGGACGCGGACGGGCACACCCTCTGGTACGGCTCGCGCAACCAGTTCAGCCCGTCATCCGCCAGATACCGCCGGGCTGCGGCTGCCATCACGGAGTCGCTGGCCGAAAGGTATGCGAACCATCCCGCAGTTGCCATGTGGCACGTGGGCAACGAGTTGGGGCAGATCAGCTACGACGACGAAAGTGCGCTTGCATTCCGCGCCTGGCTGGTGCGGCGTTACGGATCGATGGAGGAGCTGAACCGCGCCTGGGGCACCAGCTTCTGGAGCCAGCGGTATGGCAGCTGGGACGAGATCATGCCGCCGCGGCGCGCGCCTTACCTGGTCAATCCCAGCCAAACCCTGGACTTCCAGCGATTCACGTCCGACCAACTGCTGTCCCTCTACCGCGGGGAACGCGACATAATCCGCCGCTACGATCCCAACAGCCCAATCACTACAAACCTGATGGGATTCTTCCGTGGCGCCGACTACTTCTCTTTCGCCAAGGAAACGGATGTAGTGGCCAACGACTGGTACACCGACCCGGCCGATCCAAACTCCCACAGGCTGGGCTCTCTGACCCACGACCTGTGCCGGGGGCTCTCCAGCGGCGAACCGTGGCTGCTCATCGAATCCGCAACGTCGGCGGTGAACTGGCGTGAACACAACGTGGCCAAGGAACCGGGGGAACTGCGGGTGGATGCGTTGTCGGCCATAGCGCGCGGTGCCGACGGCGTCTGCTACTTCCAGTTCCGCCAGTCCAGTTTCGGCGCTGAACGCTTCCACTCCGGCGTAGTGCCCCTGGCCGGTGAACACACGCGGGGGTTCCGTGAAGTGGCTGAACTCGGTCATGACCTGCAATCCTTGCGGCAGCTGGCCGGCACAGCGTGCAAGGCGAAGATCGCAGTCCTCTTTGATTGGGACAGTTGGTGGGCCGCGGAATCACCGGACACCCCCACCAGCCGGCTGGAAGTACTGCAGCAGATCCAGGCCTACTACGCGCCGCTTCTCCGCAGGGGGCTCGCCGTTGAAGTGGTCCATCCTTCCGCGGACCTGGGCAGGTTCGAGCTGGTCCTGGCGCCGAGCCTGTTCTTACTAGAGCAGCAGAACGCCGAAGCACTTGGCACGTTTGTGCAGACTGGCGGGCATCTGGTGGTGGGCCCGTTCAGTGCTGTGGCGGACAAAAACGGCCATCTCGTTCCCGGACGCTTCCCAGGAGTGCTGGCGGAACTTCTTGGTGTGGACGGTGAAGAGTGGTTGCCGCTCGCGTCCCCCTTGGGCATTGAGTTTGGCAGCGAGGTATCCGGAAAACAGGCTGAAGCATCCTGGCACGCCAGTATCTGGGCGGAGGACCTGGCGCTCAGGGAGGAAACCGCGGAAGCCCTGGCGCGCTTTGGCGAGGGACGTCTGAAAGGCAAGCCCGCCGTCGTACGTAACGGCAAAGGCGAGGGGAGTGCCTGGTACGTCGGCGCCGACCTTCCCGCGGAGGCGCTGGACCTGGTTCTGGCTGCAGCCCTGGACTCAGCCGGCATCGCCTCCCCGCTGGCCGCACCGCTTCCGGAACCGGTGGAAGCGGCCAGCCGCGGCGGCCACCTGTTCCTGCTTAATCATTCGAACCTGCCGCAGGCGGTCCGGCTCGGCTGGGCGTCCGTGGACCTGCTCACCGGGGCTGAGCACGGCCAGCACCTGACCTTGCCGCCTTTCGGGGCGCTTGTACTCAAAGAACTAGGGAAATAGAGGAACAGCATGAAATTCACGGACGGCTACTGGCTCTACCGTAAGGGCCTGTCCGCGCTACATCCGCGGGATGTGTCGGATGTGGAAGCTTCGCAGGACAAGCTGACGGTCTATGCGCCCACCAAGAGGATCGCGGACCGCGGCGATGCCTTGAACTGCCCCCAGCTGACCATCACGTTCGAGTCGCCCCTCCCGGATGTCATTGGCGTGACCATTGAACACTTCCAGGGCGGCGTGGACAATGGGCCGCACTTCGAGCTCAAGGAAGGAGCAGCGGATATCAGCATCGGGAACGACGGCGGCACGTCCACCTTCAGCTCCGGTGGCCTCACCGCGCGAATCAACACAGCGGGCGACTGGAACGTTGACTTCCTGGGTGACGGCCGGCTGCTGACCAGCTCGGTGCCCCGCAGCATCGGCGTGATCACAGACCAGGACGGGAAGCATTTTGTCCACGAACAGCTGACGCTCGGCGTTGGCACCAATGTCTACGGCCTGGGCGAGCGGTTCGGGCCGCTGGTCAAGAACGGACAGTCGATCGACATCTGGAATGAGGACGGCGGCACGTCCAGTGAACTCGCCTACAAAAACGTGCCGTTCTTCATCACCAATGCGGGCTATGGCGTTTTCGTGAACCACCCTGAGCGCGTGTCCTTCGAAATCGGTTCCGAAGTGGTGTCCCGGACGCAGTTCAGCATTGAGGGGCAGAAACTCCAGTATTTTGTGATCCACGGACCGTCCCCCAAGGAGATTCTGCGCCGTTACACCGAGCTGACAGGCAGGCCCGCCAAGGTGCCTGCCTGGTCCTACGGGCTGTGGCTCTCCACGTCCTTCACCACCGACTATGACGAGAAAACCGTAATGTCCTTCATTGACGGGATGGCCGAGCGCAAGCTTCCGCTGTCCGTATTCCACTTCGACTGCCACTGGATGCGTGCCTTCCACTGGAGCGACTTCGTCTGGGACCCTGCCACCTTTCCTGACCCCGAAGGCATGCTCGGGCGGCTCCACGAGCGGGGGCTCAAGGTGTGCGTGTGGATCAACCCCTATATAGCGCAGCGCTCGCACCTGTTCCGTGAAGGAGCGGAGCTGGGCTATCTCGTGAAGAGGGCGGACGGCTCGGTCTGGCAATGGGACATGTGGCAGGCAGGCATGGGCCTGGTGGATTTCACCAATCCGGATGCCGTCACCTGGTACCAGGACAAGCTGCGCGCGCTGCTGAACCAAGGCGTGGATTCCTTCAAAACGGACTTCGGCGAGCGCATTCCCACCGACGTGGCCTGGCACGACGGTTCCGATCCCCAACGGATGCACAACTACTATGCGCAGCTCTACAACCGGGCGGTTTTTGACCTGCTCACCAAGGAGCTGGGCGAAGGCGAGGCAGTGTTGTTCGCCCGCTCAGCAACGGCGGGCGGACAGCAGTTCCCCGTGCACTGGGGCGGGGACTGCGAGTCCACCTTCTCCGCGATGTCCGAATCCCTCCGCGGCGGCCTGTCCCTCGCGTCCTCGGGATTCGCCTTCTGGAGCCATGACATCGGCGGATTCGAAGGAACTCCTGACCCGGAGCTCTTCAAGCGCTGGATCGCGTTTGGTTTGTTGTCGTCCCATTCACGGCTGCATGGTTCAGCCTCGTACCGGGTGCCATGGCTGGTGGACGACGAATCTAGTGATGTGCTGCGCCACTTCACTGAGCTCAAGATGCGGCTCATGCCGTACCTGCTTTCGGC
>NZ_JAPSHJ010000106.1 GCF_031179985.1 Arthrobacter sp.
AGGGGAAACACCCCCCGCGGCCGGGAACCGCACGGATCACCCGCCCGGATCCGGCGGCAACCATCTGGCCCGTTGGGTATTCTGGCCCGCAGCCGGCGTCATCATCGTGTTTGTCCTCTTCGCAACGATTTTCCCGGCCGCCGCGACCGAACTGTTCGGCGCGATTCAAAGCAACGTCATCAGGTGGTTCGGCTGGTACTACGTGGCAGCCATCGCGCTCTTCGTGGCATTCGCCCTCTGGATCGGCCTCGGCCGCTACGGCGACATCAAACTAGGAAAGGACGAGGACGCACCCGAGTTCAGCGTCATGTCCTGGTTCGCCCTCCTGTTCGCCGCTGGCATGGGAATCGGGCTGGTCTTTTTTGGTGTGGCTGAGCCATTGAACCATTTCGCCGCACCCCGGCCCGGTGTAGAAGGCTCCCCCTTGGAGATTGCCCAGCAGGCGATGACCCAGACGTACCTCCACTGGGGGCTTCACGCGTGGGCCATCTATGTTGTGGTGGGGGTGTCCATTGCCTACGCTGTGCACCGCAGAAACCGCCCCATCTCCATACGGTGGGCCCTCGAGCCGCTCCTGGGGCGGAAACGCGTCTCCGGCGGGTGGGGCAACCTGATCGACGTCGTCGCGCTGGTAGGTACGCTCTTTGGCGTGGCCACCTCACTGGGCCTCGGCGTCCTGCAGATTTCCTCCGGTCTGGAACAAGCCAACATCGTTCAGGCCACCACCATGACGCAGATCGGGCTGATCCTGTGCATCATCACCTTGACCATCGTGTCGGTGGTGTCCGGCGTGGGCAGGGGCATGAAGTGGTTGTCCAACACCAACATAGTTCTTGCCGCGCTGCTGATGCTCGTCGTGCTGTTCACCGGCCCCACCCTGTTCCTGCTTCGTGAGTTCGTGCAGTCCCTCGGCAACTATCTGCAGAACGTGGTAGGCCTTACCTTCAACACCCTGGCCTTCTCAGGCGCGGAAGGGGAAGCCTGGCAAGCGGCCTGGACAACCTTCTACTGGGGCTGGTGGATCTCTTGGGCGCCCTTCGTCGGCATCTTTATTGCCCGCATCTCAAAGGGCCGCACCGTCCGTCAATTCGTTGTCGGCGTACTCCTTGTACCTACGACCGTCGGCTTCATGTGGTTCGCCGTCCTGGGGGGTGCGGCGATTCACCGCGAGTTGTTCGGTTCCGGGGGACTGATCGGTGACGATGGGAGCGTGGATACCGAGGGCGCACTGTTCGGCTTGCTGGGTAGCCTGCCAGGCGGAACTATCCTCACGGTGGGCGCCATTCTCCTGATCGCCATCTTCTTTATCACATCTGCGGACTCCGGTGCCTTGGTTATGGGCATGATCTCCACCGGCGGCGACGTGGAACCGAAGAACTGGTTGCGCATTTTCTGGGCCTCGGCTGCCGCCGCTGTTGCCATCGCACTGCTCCTGGCCAACGGACTGCAGGCAATTCAGACCGCGGCGATCCTGACGGCAGTACCTTTCAGCGTGGTCATCATTCTGATGTGCATCTCCACGGCTAAGGCATTCCATCGTGAGCACGCCATCCTGATGCGGGCGCAGCGCAAGCTAGCTCGGGACCAGATGACGGCCCATGTCACCGAGCAGGTGCACGACACCATGCACGACTCGGTCCAGGAGCACTTCGCGGAGCAAATCCACGACTCGGTCCAGGAGCACTACCAGGAGCACCTGGCGGACCAGGTCACGGAGGCCGTGGAGGCACAGCTCAGCGAGCGGCTTGCGGCCGAAGAAGTGCCCGGAGCGCCAGGGGCTGGAACAACGACGGACAAGCGGGCAACGTAGGCCAGCTGTTGGCGCGCGCCGGTTTCCGGTGGCGCACGTGGAACCTGCAGGCCTTACTTTTTCTTGCCGCGTGCCTTTGGCTCCTTGGGCGGCAGCCCGGCCACGTAGGCGTACGCCTTCATCACCCACGCCCGGGCCCGCGCTTGATCGCCGTCGCCTTCTTCGTTCCACACCTCGGGCAGTCCGACGTAGCCGCCCATCGGCCGCTCCTCCGGCCCGAAGGGCACAGTCCGCTCGGAGCTCTCCAGTAGTGTTCGGTCGGCCTCAGACAGCCGGACGCCGATGGTAGGACCGAACAGGCCGGCGAACATGTTCCCGTTCACGAAGGCGCCCAAGTTCCCGAACATCGGCTTCACCACCACGTCCGGATGATCTGGCACGGCAGCACGGAACCGCTCCTTGTCCTCCTCGGACGGCTTGGGCATCTGCATTCTGAACACTTCCTTGGCTTTGGGCGGGGAGCGGGAAAGGCTGGACTGTCTGAAGCATATTCCCGCACCCGGCGCCGGTCGACACCCAAGCCGGGAAGACCGCCGTCGTGATACCGGATGGCGGCCGTACTGGGTGCTGCCCGGAAGCCGTGGTCACTGGTGGTGAAAATCTCCTGTAGTGTTGTACTCGTTGTTGTGTTTATGCAGTTGGTAGTTCAGGCAGTACGCGCGGTCGAAAGTCCGCGTTCTTCTGAAGTAGCGGTTTTGAACACCCCACACCGGAGGGCCCGAAAGTCGGGACTTTCCCTCCACCTTCACGAAGGACAAAAATAATGGCTACTGGTACCGTCAAATGGTTTAACGCTGAAAAGGGCTTCGGCTTCATTTCCCCGGACGACTCCTCGCAGGACGTTTTCGCGCACTACTCCGCGATCAACTCCGGCGGCTTCCGCTCCCTCGAAGAGAACCAGAAGGTTTCCTTCGACACCGAGCAGGGCCCCAAGGGTCCCCAGGCCGTCAACATCCAGGCTCTCTAATTTTCTAGAGAACCGGGACCGTTAGGTTTCGAGCAGGGCCCGTCTTCGGACGGGCCCTGCTTTTGTTGTGCCGTGGGCGTCCTGCAAGCTTCGAACGGAGGTCGTTGCAGCTGAAGTTTGGGCCTGAATCCGCGCGCAGCTGTGCGTAAGACATATACTCCGAACATGCCAATCACGCGACTCAATCGAGGCTCCCACGCCCAGCCATCCGCCCTCGAGCAGCACCGGGGCGACCTGTGAGCGGCGGTCTCGTCGCCCTCCTGGACGACGTCGCCGCCCTTGCCCGCATAGCGGCCGCCTCGGTGGACGACGTCGCTGCCGGAGCCGCCAAGGCGGGGGCCAAAGCCGCCGGCGTGGTAATCGACGACGCCGCCGTCACCCCACAGTACGTGTCCGGGGCAGACCCGTCCCGCGAACTGCCGATGATCAAGCGGATCTTCTGGGGCTCGCTCCGGAACAAGCTGCTGGTCATCCTGCCGGCACTGCTGCTCGTCAGCGCCTTCCTCCCGGGGGCCATCCCCTTCATCCTCATGCTGGGCGGCACCTACCTCTGCTACGAGGGTGCCGAAAAGGTCTGGCACAAGCTCCGCGGCCACCACTCCGCCGAAGAAGCTACGCCGGCGGTCGAACGGGGACCCGAGGCGGAGTCCAAGGTCATCAAGGGCGCCATCACCACCGATTTCATCCTGTCCTGCGAGATCATGGTTATCTCGATGAACGAGGTGGCCGCCGATTCCTTGTTGTCCCGGGCAATTATCCTGGTTGTTGTGGCCCTGGTGATCACGGTGCTTGTGTACGGCGCCGTCGGACTGATCGTCAAAATGGACGACATCGGCCTGCACCTGGCCGCTAGAGAATCCGCGGGCTCCAAGCGCTTCGGCGAGCTGCTGGTCAAGGGGATGCCCGCCGTGCTGGCCGCGATCACCCTAATCGG
>NZ_JAPSHJ010000028.1 GCF_031179985.1 Arthrobacter sp.
ATTGCTCCCGGCCCGGAGCATTGGCATACTTCACGCATGTCTTCCCTCCCCGTCGCCGCCGCCGACGACGTCATCAACCAGCCAGCGCGCGCCCAGTTCGAGGCGTTTCTCGACGAACACCGCAACGCGCTCAACGCCTGCCTCGACGGGCTGACGGAGGAGCAGGCTCGCCGCTCCCTGGTGCCGTCCCGGACCACGTTGCTGGGTCTGGTGAAGCACGCGACATTTGTTGAGAAGGTCCTGTTCGACGAAGCCATCACGTGCCGGCCCCGGGCCGAGATCGGCATCCCCGCCACTCCCGACGAGTCGTTTATTCTCGACGACTGCGACACCATCGCCACCGTCCGGCAGGCACACCTGGAGGCCTGCGAAGCATCGCGCCTACTGGCTGCCTCACTCGGCCTCGACGACCTGCTCCATGGCAACCGGCGCGGCCCGCTCCCCCTGCGCTGGATGTACCTCCATTCGATCCGTGAATTTGCGCAGCATTGCGGGCATGCGGACATTCTGCGCGAGCAGCTCTTGGATCAGTAGCCAGTTTCAGTTGGGCCTGCCGTGCTGGCGCTGTCCACGCGATCAGGTAAGCGGAGCCATGCCAAGGCGCCAAAGATGAGGGGCAGCTGGGCCAGGGCGTAAATACCGTGGAACAGATAGTGGCTGACGGTTTGCTCTGGAGCGAACGGGAGGAACGGCAAGGGCAGGACGCTGAGCACACCACCGCCAACGAAATGCAGCAGGCCCCAGACCAGCATGGCTATTGTCGTCCCGCGCCGGATCGGCGCGAACCATCCGGCCACCAGCAGGGCAGTAATCAGGAAAGGGATGAGCGATTCCGGGCTTAGAAAACCATGCCCGGGCAACTCAGCGAGATTATGAGCGAACATCCCGGCCCAGCCAATCCCGGCTACCGCGGGCACAACCAAGTCCCGCATTGACTGATTCATGCCGCCGATTGACGGTTCCGGTTGGCCGACCAGAACGTCAGGATATGTTGGGCTACTTCAGCCGGTGCAATGAGAAGAGGAGCCACGTGGCCCCCACCGGAGACCCGGGCAAAGCGTCCGTCCGGGACGGTCCGCGCTGCTCGCTCCGCTTCCTTCGGATCGTTTAGCGAATCATCCCTGGCCGCCAGCATCAGGGTGGGGACCTGCAGACGGGGCAGGACCGGGCGGAGATCAGGTCGGTGCAGCATCACGGAGATCCCTACATGGCCGCCCCAAGCGTTGCCCACCCAGTCCACCGGCGTCGAAATGCCCAGGGCATCCAGGATTTGGGCAGCAGCGGTGGCGCAGTCCTCCAAGGAATAGCGATTGTGCGGCCCAGGGCTGTCACCGTGCCCCGGGCCGTCCACCATGAACAGCTCGCGCTGCCGGCCCAACTCCTCCACGACGCCGTCGAAAGTTCTCGAATCAACAAAAAGGCTGTGCCACAAGAGCGCTGGAGCGCCTCTGCCGGCGCGCCGGACCATCAGTGGACCAAGCGTTGTGTGGATCAGGGTGGATGAAGCTTCCGAAATCATGTCCGGCCTCCAAAAAAGCATCCTCAGCAGTTTTCAGGAAGATTTACTTCGGTTTCGAAGTATCGGTTCAGCGTGCCGCCTCGGCAGAAGTATTCAGACGGTCCCTCACCCTCCACATATAAACCCCGACAGTGGCCACTGCCAAGCCAAAGGGTATTGCCAGGAGAACCGTTACCGTCTGCTCATTGGCCGCCAAGAGAAGCACGCTGCTCACAAGGAGGAAAAGGCCAAGCCAGCGAGGGAGCACTCCGGAACGGAGAATGAACAGAGCTACAAGCACGAAGCCGGCAATGACAGCCAGGATCCCTGAAATCACGAAGAATGGCATCCAGGGAGAATCGCCATTGAAGAAAATGGCTTGGATGAGTCCGCTCAGGAACAACACAGCGAGGCCGGCAACTGCGCAGATCACTCCTGCATTGCCCAGATTCTTGTAGCGGCCGGCTTGACGGGCCAGCCACGTCAGACCGGCGATCCCGATCAGTATCAGGATTGTTGCCACCGGAGAAATAACCGGAACCATGCCGGTGGCTACGCGCATTGGCCGGGTATCGCACTCCGGACCAATACATCCGATGGGCTCAAAGGAATGCAACAAGGCGGCCAGGCCACAGAGCACCCCGCCAAGTAGTGCAGCCATTCCAGTCCACCGGAGAATTTGCTTACTCGTCGTCCGGTCCTGGGAATTTCCAAGGGTCATGGCTGCCCTCAATTCATCGGGAGACCAGGAAACAATTGCTCATATGGTGGCCCTGCCGCGGCATGCAGTCAACACGTAATGAAGGGCAATCGGCGGCTGCTGGCAAGGGACACATAAACTAGGAGTTAACGTCTTCTTCCATCGCCCGGGAGCACATCATGGAGACTGAATATGCAGATGTCACTGGTCATGATGTCACCACCATCATCTGCCTCTGCGGGAACACGGTCGACGGCGAGGGCCTGATCCAGGCCAACTCAGAAGGCATCCCTGTTCACGGTGACGACAGCACCCCCGTACCCGCCGGACTGGCCGAATGGCCCGAAGATGAGGACATCTACACCCTGTGCCCTAAGTGTGGCCGGGTGTACCGGGACGCCGTCATTGAAGAGACAGGAACAGCGCCGGTGGCCTTCCGCGTGGATGCAGCCAGCGGTCCGGTTGCCGAGGCCATCCGGATCCACTGGGAGCAAAACCCATAGATCGACGTTGCCTGCACGGCAGTGGCCCGCCGATCAAGCAGGGCCACCGCTGCGGTTGGACCCGTCATCCGATGAAGGTGACCAGGTCTTCACAGAAGTCGCGTCCCAACGTATCCGCCTGCCCATGAACGGCCGTCTCGCCGAGGAACCTGATGAACTGGTCGTCGACGGGGTCAGCTGGCGTGCCAGCGTGGTCAATAAGAACCTCAGCCCTGACAAGCCCTGTGTCCATGAACAGCCGATCCCCATCCGGCCCGTAGACCTTCTGTACACCCGTGTCAGCAAACTCGATCGTCAAAGTGCCGTCGTTGTTGTCGGTTACCTTGTGGTCCCGACTCTGACCGGCGACAGTGATAGTGAAGGTCTTACCGTTGAGCGTGTTCGTCCACACATCGGTGGCCCGGAACGGACCCCCTCCGTAAGCGAGGCCGTCACCGTGCACGACAAAGTGGAACAGTCCTTCGGCATTCCACTCGTGCAACACAGGGAAGCCTACGACTCCAGCGCAGAACAGCGGATCCGCCAGCTGCGCAATTTCACTGCCGGAATCCACGAAATGGTCGTGCTCAAGTGGCTTTGCTGATGCAGGGCCAGCCGATGCGACTGAGAGTCCGATAGCAGAGATCATTGCTCCCAAGGCGGCGAGTACCTTGTGCTTCATTGCATCCTCCTCAAATGGTGGCCCGCAGCAGCGAGCCAAGATTGTCTGTTCGTTGCTTACGCCCACCCTTGCCGTGATGCGCACAGGCGTCAGGACGGCGTAGTTGAGTGGATGTGATGTCAGAAGCATCACGCAGAGGCATGCCGGCAGTTCTGGGACTCGGCTGTGATGCCGCTCCGCCAGTGCTCACAGGGGCACCTCCACACGAATAATGTGTCCGGAGCCCAGTTCAGCGGAGTTTTCTGATGGGAAGAACGGTACTCTCAGGGCGCCTTTGGCACCAGAGTTGGAGGAGCCTTATCACCGGCCCGCTATGCTTCCCCTCGATCATCAACCCACATTTCTCCTCCTGGGGCGAAGCGGTGGCCGGTCATTCTAATCCCGCACCCAGCCCACCTTCTGTAGCCACTTGGACAGTATGGGAAGCACAACTGAACTCTCCATCGCACCCAAATGATCGAGGCCCGGAAGTACCTGCACGTCCCAGCCGGCCTCGGTAAGCGCACTCTGGTGCTCAGTCAAGGGATCACCTATCCTCACCTGAACGCCGCCCCATTTCGGCCCGTAATCGATCCGGTCCTCTGCGCCCGCGAAGGCGAGCCGCCGCAAATCCCGCGGGACTGCAGCAGCGGAGTCGTCGAAGTCCTGAAGGGCCTCGTAGAGGGTAACGAACTGTTGGGTTTGAGCGGGATCTGTTTGAATGCCGGCGGAATCCCAGTCCCCCGGCTCTGCGTCAAGAGCCGGAGCTGCACCCGGATCGCTTTCCTGGCTGGTCGACGCCGAATGCGCGGCCAACGTGACCGCCAACATGCTCTTGTAGGGTCCGCCCAGCGGCGGGAAGCCGCCCATGGCGAGCGCCCGAAGACGGTCCGTTCGAATTGCCAGCTGCAACCCGCTGAGCGCCAGCCAGGAATATCCGTAGTAGCCAAAGACGTCGGCACCGGCGGCGTCAGCTATGGCTAGAAGGTCTGCCGCGACGTTCGCTGGCGTGAGGGTTTCCGGTGCCGGGTGCGCCATCCGGTGACCTTCATAGTCGGCCACGATCACCCGGTTCCATCCCGCTAGCCCATTGACCAAATTGGGTCCCAGATCCGGATCTCCGCCCCACAGGCGCATGGTCTCGGCTTCCGCGGGCGGGTATGGCTCGAGACGCGCAGGCACCAGAAGTGCAGGTCCACCGCCGTGCAGTGTGATGGGAATAGTGGTGCCGTCGTGCAGAACGGCCGCAGCGGAATCAGTCATGGTTCCCTCCCCTGTTGAGTTCGACTTCGACACATAAAGCATGCCACCGTATCGCCTTCAGATCTCCCCTGTTCCGGGCAGGTTGGGGCTGTGCGCGAATCTTCCGTTAACCTCAGGGCCAACTTCCCGCGAGCGGGAGTCCATCCGGCCTTCCTACTGTGGAGAGGTCGCCGGAGACCGACGGCGAACCGTCCACCAGGAGGAACCCTTCCAATGCGAAAAGTCCTGACCGCCGCGGCAGCCGCCGCCTTCATCGCCTCCTTGGCAACCAGTGCACTCGCAAGTCCCGCCGTCGCCGCCCCGGCAACGGAGGCGCCGTCGTCGAACTTTCGGACGTCGGACGCTTCCGGAAACCCGTCTGCCATTAAAACCAACGAGCGCAACGGCTCCTTCGACCTGCAGTCCCACCGTGGCGGCCGCGGGGAGTGGACCGAGGAATCACTCGCAGCGTTTGCCAATTCCCTCAAGCTGGGCGTGACCACCTTGGAGCTGGACACCCACCTGACCGAGGACGGCAAGGTGGTCGTCTGGCACGACGACACCATTCAGGCCAACAAGTGCATCGACACGGCCCCCGCAGTGACGGGCGACGCCGAGTTCCCGTACGTCGGCGACCGCGTGGCGGAACTGTCCCTCGCCCAGGTGAAAACACTGAACTGCGGGTACGCCCAGCTCGCCGGGTACCCGGAACAGGACGTGATCGAGGACAACCGGATTGCCGAGCTCAAGGACGTCTACCAGCTGGCCCGGGACTATGACGCCGAAAAGGTCCGCTTCAACGTCGAGACCAAGGTGGAAGACGGCAAGGCCGGCGGCGAGGGCATGGTGGCCCTCACCAAGGCCGTTGTCACGGAAATCTACAAGGCCGGCATGGCGGAGCGCACCACCCTGCAATCCTTCGACTGGTCCTCGCTCAACCTCACCAAAAAGATCGCGCCGGACCTTCCTCTTGTTGCCCTGTCCAGCGGCGATGCCTGGCTCGAGGTCGGGAAGCCCGGCGCCAGCCCCAACCTGGGCGGCCTCGACATCGACGACTACGACGGCTCACTTGCCAAGGCGGCAGCCGCCCAGGGTTACGACGTCATCTCTCCCGCTTTCCGCTCCGTCACCCGGGACATGATCGCCGACGCCCACCAGCTGGGCCTGCCCGTTATCCCGTGGACGGTAAACACCACCGCCGACATGGTGCGGCTGATGGACCTGGGCGTGGACGGCATCATCACCGATTACCCCACCCGCCTGCGCACCCTCATGGACGAGCGCGGCTTGAAGCTGCCGAAGGCGTATGGAGCCACCGCCTAGAGGCGGCACCGCCTAAGACCGAACTGCTGAGGACTTCACCGCTCAAGAATCAGGAGTACGACGGCGGGCCTGCTGCAAAACTGCAGCAGGCCCGCCTTTTGTGTCGGTCAGCCCGCTTCTAGACTGACCCGCTTTGTGGAGACCACTTAGCTTCTATTTCTTTACAGTGACCTTCACAGTGGCCGACGGATCCCCGTCCGATCCCTTGGCAGTAATGGTTGCCTCGCCTGCCGGGGTGTTCGCGGGGATGGTCAGGGTGACCTTCGCCGAGCCCTTGTCATCGGTCAACACAGTGCCAAGGATGGTGGCTCCGTTGTTCAGGACCACCTTGTCCCACCTGTCGAAACCGGCCACCGTGAACGTCAGCACACCGCCGGGTTTGATTCTGTCGGCACTTGCCTTCAACGACGGCGCCACATCGGCCGTGATCTTCACTGTGAGGGTGCGGATCTTGTCGGCATTGCCGGCCTCGTCAAAGGACCGGTAGCTCACCACATAGTCACCCACCGCGGAGAATTTCACGGGGTCACCCGCCGCGACGTTCGCCCAGGCGCCCTGGTTCACCTTGTACTCGATCCTGGCGATGCCGGACAACGTGTCCCTCGCCGAGAAGAGCACGCTCACCGGGTTCCGGGGCGTTCCCACAGCCGATTCCGGGGTGGTGAGTGCCGTCGTCGTGGGCGTGATCTTGTCAATCTTCACCGAAGCACTGCCGGCAGACCCGTCAACCACCACGTTGTTCTTCAGCAGGCGATGGTCAACGGTATGCGGTCCGCTGATGGAGATGGTGAACGGCTGCGCCGCGGACTGCCAGGCCCCGCCGTCCAGACGGTACTCCGCGACGGAACCTGACGGCGCTGTGACGGTCACCGTCACGTCCTTGGCATACCAGCCCTCGGCCGACGGCTGGGCAGCCGACGTCAAAGTCACAGTTGCCTTAGCGACGGCGGCTGCCGGCACCAGCGCTGACTGTGCTGCGCTCACGTTGCCCGCAGCATCCACCGCACGGTACTCAACGGTGGCCGCATCTGCACCAACAGTGACTTCAGCTCCTGCACCTGCCGCTGGCGTCCACGCCTCGGCACCGTCAACCCGATACTCCAGGCCGGCCACACCGGACCCTGGCTCCGCGTCAGCGCCGGAGAGTGTGACCTTCCGGGCAGCAGCGTCCACCACTGCCGACGCTGACGGAACCATACGGTCGATCTTGAAGGCCCGCTCCACGACGGCGGACACGTTGCCCGCGGCGTCCACTGCGCGGAGCTGCAAGGAAGGACTTCCATCAGCCAGCACCAGCGGAGCGAATACGTCCCAGGTCACGCCGCCATCGCGGCTCACCTCTATCCGCGGCGCCACACCACTGTCATCGGTGGCAGTTGCCGACACATTCACAATCGACTTCCACCACCCGTTGGTCCCATCAGGCGCGTCAGGGGAAACCGTCACGGTCAGTGCCGGCGCTGCCGAATCCGAAACCACAACCTTGACCTGCACATTCTTGTGCGCATCAGCCAGTTCCTCGGCTGCCGTCATGTTGAAGACCGGCTGGCCGTCAAAACCGAAGTGCACCGTTGCTGCCCTGGCATGCCGCCCTGGATCAAACAGGCCTCCGTCGCCCTTGTCGCCCGGACCGGACACCTCTCCGACAGTCCGAGAGTGGAAGACAATGACCGGGTTTCCGTACTCGTCCACAGTGAAGGAGTTGTGGCCGGGGCCTGCCTGGCCGGGTACGTCCGCAGTGGTCAGGATCGGATACGGGTTCTTGGTCCACGAGGCCGGGTTCATCAGATCAGCGCCCTCGGCAGCCGTCAGCAACCCGATGCAGTAGGCCGCGTCCACGGTGGCCGCAGAGAAGGTGAGGAACACCTTTCCATCCTTCTTGATCACGGCCGGGCCCTCATCCACCGACTGGCCAGCGTTCTTCTCCCACGCCATGGTGGGCGTGGAGAGCAGGATCGACTTGCTGGTCAGCTGCGAGGGATCGGCGGGATCGATGGTGGCCATCCGCAGGTTGGAGGCGCCTGGCTTTTCGGCCCACACCACATAATGCTTGCCGGCGTTCTCGAAGTACGTCATGTCCAGGGAGAAGCCGCGGAAGGCCTCCGTGTCACCGGCCGCGGGCTTCATCCGGCCCAGTTCACTCCACTTGCTGCGATCCATCAGGTCGGCGCCGTCAAGCTTCAGCACCACCGGCCGGATGCTCCACACACTGCTGTCGATGCTGGCCGTGAAGAACACGTACCAGCTGTCGCCCACCTTGTGCAGCTCCGGCGCCCAGATGTACCGGTTCAAGGCGGAGGTGTTCTCGTCCCAGATGGTGACCTCGGGTGCGGTGCCCAGCCCTGCGATGGTCGTCGCCCGGCGCAGGGTCACGCGGTCGTAGCCCTCCGGATCCCCGCTGCCCACCATCGGATAGGAAGCGGTGAAGTAGTAGTATCCATCATCGCCCTTGATCACGTCCGGATCGGCCCGCTGTGCAACAAGCTTCTCCGGATAGGTGGGCCGCTGGACCGTGCCGTTGACCGTGTACGTTCCGGGCTTTCCGGATTCGACGGCGGCAACATCGTCAGCGTTCCACTGCACGCCCATCTTGGTGGTGGAGCCGTTGTTGTACTGCACGTCCGACGTCGTGGGCAGCGTAAGCGGCGCACCGCCGTCGAGCTTTACATCACTGAACGGAGCAACGCCTGTATTGAAGAGGCGGCTGTACTTGGCGATGACCCGGTCATATTCACCCTTGGTCAGCCCGATGGACGACGGCTCAAGGGCTCCCGGGGGGAACGTACCCTGACCTGGTGCGGGCACAGCCGGTACCTCAACAGGGGCCGTGAAGGAGGTGAAGTCCTTCGTGGTGACCTGGTACGTCTTACCGTCGACGAGTGCCACGAACGTCAGGCGGTACGCCGCGATGCTGTTGTCGTACTTCACCGCGACGGACTTGGCGGCCAGGTTCCTGCTGTTGAAAGCGACCAGCCGCTCCCCCGTGAACGCCGTCAGGTCCGCCGAGTCATAGACGTAGATGGACGAGGAGTTGCTGTCCACCGTGGCCACGAGGCCGAAGGACCCGTCAACCTTCCGGAACAGCGTGGGTGAACCGAACTTCACTGCCCCGAGGGTCGGGTAGAGCACCGCACGGCCGTTGTTCAGGCCTGTGTAAACGCCTCCGTCTGCGTTCTGGGAAGCAAGGTGCAGTGAATCGGTGCGCGCAGTGTTGCCCGACTGGATGTACGTGCCGATCCGTCCGGCGTCCGCTGCCAGCACCTTTACGGTGTAGTTGCGCACTTCGGTCAGGCCATTAGCAGCGAACGTTGCCGTCAGCACCAGCGACGCGTCGCTGGACGGCCGGGTGACCTTTCCTTCGGTTGAAAGTATCTGGGCGTTCGAGGATTCCCAGGAGACAGTCACGTTCCCGACGGCCATGGGGAGGCTGATGTCCTCCGTCACGACGCCGATGGCCGGGTTGTAGGAGTCCGCCGCCAGTTTCAGGTCCTTCTGCGGAGTGTTCGCGAGGATGGTGAAGGTGAAGGTGCGGGTGGTGCTCTGGCCTGCGAGTTCCAGGGTCGCGGTCAACGTGACCGTGGCGTCCTCGGTGGCGGGCCGGGTGACCTTGCCGTTCGCGTCCAGGTGCGCCGGGTCCGAACTGGACCAGGTGATCTTGGATCCCTTCGCCCCCGTCTGCGGCAGCGTCAGGTCCGCGGCGATGGTCTCCGGACCCAGGTTCAGCGAGGCAGCATCGGCATCCAGGGCAGCCTTCGCCACCGCCGGATCCGAACCCGCATAGAAAGCGTTCGCCACATCGGTGTCAGAAAGCGCCGTGCTGTAGACCGACACGTCCCGCACCCCGCCCTTGTAGAAGTTATCCGGATATGAAGACCGGCCGATGTAAGCGACCAGGCCAGAGCCGAACTCACTCACGTTCCGGGTGGTGGCAACGGTGCCGATCTTGACCCCGTTGTAGTAGCCGGTGATAGAGCCGGGTTTGATCACGGTCGTGTACAGCGCCCAGTCAGTGCCCGTCGCCGGACCCGCAACACCCTTGGACGCCGTCGTCGGGGAGATACCGGCCTCGGTGCCCCACGGCGCCGACGCGTTCAAACTGTCAGTGATCACCGATTTGAACAGCCCCTGCTGGTTCCTCGGGTTCAGCAGCCAGTACTGGCTTGGCGGGTTGGCAGCTGAGCCAAAGAACATCGCCGCGTAGTTCCCTGACCCTGTCTCGTTCTTCAGCCATGTCGAGACTGTCAGCGTGTTCTGGCCGTCAAACATCCCGGTCGGCAGCTTCACGTGCGCCGCGCCGCTCGTAGAGGAACCACCCGGCAGTATCAGGTCCTTACCCGAGACCGTCGCGCCCGAACCCATAATCGTCGCCGCCCTGCCATTCCCCGAAGCATCAGGAACAGACGTTCCCGCAACAGCTGAGAAATCATAACGGGCCAGCAGCTTCTGCCCCACCACCTCCGGCGAGGATTTTGCCGACGCCGGGGAATCACCGATGGCGTTCGTGGCCACCACCGTTGCCTGGTAGCTGCCGGTTTCCAGCTCTGAGAAGCGGGTGGAAGTGACGGAGGCATCCACCCGGGAGGTCCGGTAGACGGCGCCGTCCGACTTGTAAAGGGTCACGTTGTAGCCGGTGATCGGCGAGCCGCCGTCGCCCGGCTTTACCCACGAAGCGGTCAGGGCCGATGGCCCGTCCACTGTCAGCGAGGGCGCGGCCGGAGCGGCCGGAGCAACGGCTTGGCCGGTCGAGGACACGGTTACGGTGATGCTGACGGCAGCCTTGTCCGGTGCCACTTCCTCTCTGGTGCTCATGTCCAGGACCGGACGTCCGTCTCCTGCCCAGTGCACGCGGCGCAGGTAGGTGTCCCGGAGGGAGGTGTTGGAGGACTTGGCGTGGTAGACCATCACCAGGTTGCCGTCCTCGTCAGTGGTGAAGCTGTTGTGGCCCGGACCCAGTTGGGCGATCGCAGGATCGCTCTTAAGGACGGGAGTGTTGCCCTTCGTCCAGTTGGACTGCTCGGTCAGGTCCACTTCCGAAGATGCCGTGAGCAGGCCGACGGCGTAGGTGGTGTCGACGTTCGAGCCCGAGTAAGTGAGGAAAATTTTCCCGTCGCGCTTGATGACGAAGGGGCCTTCGGCGACATTGCTGGTGTTCGTGTCCCAGCCGTATTCCGAGGTCACCAGCTTCTTGGGCTCGCTGGTCAACCGCGTCGGGTCGGATGGGTTGACCGTGGCGATCCAGATCTCCGCGTCACCGTTCTGGCTGCCGATGTAGCGCTGAGACCACGCGACGTACGATTTACCGCCGTCCTCAAAGTAGGTCATGTCCAGGCTGATACCGGGGTGGCTGGCGTCGCGTTGCAGCGGGGAACCGTCGGCCTTCAAAACCTGTCTGGCCGGCTCCCAGTCGGCAGCGATCGTGGGGTCGCCGCCGGATTTGAGCTTCTGCACGTGAGCCTGCACCTTGTTCCAGCTGGCCTGCCCGATGCACGGGGCGAAGAAGGTGTAGAGTTCCCCGGCCACCTCATGCAGCTCGGGGGCCCAGAAGCAGCCGGCAATGTTTGCGCTGCCGCCCGTTGTAGCGACCGAGTGGTCGGGCGCCGTCTTCAGGCCCTCGATGGTGCTGGCCTTGCGCAGGTACATGTTCTTCGCGTTGATGACGTTGGCGTCGTCGGTGGCGATGAACAGGAAACTGTCCTTCCACTTGATGATGGCCGGATCCGCCTCGGCCCCGATGAACGGACTCGAGTAGGCCCGCTGCCGCACGGTGCCGCGCACTGTGTACTGGCCGGGTACCGCAGTGTTGACGGCGGCGAGATCCTCGGGTCTCCAGTCCACGGGACGTGAGGCCTTAGAACCGTCGGAGTAGTCCAGCGCCGCGGCGAGCCCGTTGAGATCCAGCCGCGAGTTCCGTTCGACTTCCTGGTTGGGAACCGAGACTGCAGTGTTGGTGATCCGCCCGTACCTCGTGCCGAGTCCGGCGGCCACGGTTTCCGTAACCGGGAGGACGTTCGACGGCGCGGCGCCGGGAATCGCTGTGGTGACAGCGGCGTCGTCGAAGGTCAGCGTTCCGGTCCCCAGGTCACCGCGGCTACCGGGGATGCTGAGGCTCCCAAACGACCTGTGGTAAGCCGTGCCGTCGTCGGCAGTCCAGGCCACCCGGTACGCCGAGGCGGCTGAGTCCCATACGGCCTTCGGCTTGTTGACACCGCTGGTGACGCCAAGGTCAACCAGGCCGACCTCCGTGTAGGTTTTCAGGTCCGGAGAGGTGAAGTACAGCAGGGAGCTGGCGGCGGAGGAGTCATCGGATCCGTTGTCCAGTGCCCGGGTCGCGACGATCCCGTACCCGCCGGCGTCCAACTGGAAGACGTAGGGGTTCCGCAGCGTGCGGGTGCTGAGAATGTCCAGCGAGCCGGTGGGGGCCGCCTTCGCGAACAGGATCCCGTAGTTGTCGTTCAGGGCCTTGAGGTCACCGCTTGTGGTGCCCAGGCCGAGGTGCATGGAGTACGCGAGCTTTCCGCTGTAGGTTGCGGTGTCCACCACTGCGCGTTCGTAGCTCAGAACGTACCTGGCCAGTTGTTCAGGCAGGACGGTCACGGTGAACTCCTTGGTGACCTGGGCGTCAGCTGAAGCATCTGCGGACCGAAGCGTCAGGGTGACCTTGGCAGTCACGGGGGCGCTACCGCTGGTGCGCAGCACGTTGCCGGTGACGGAAACCCCGGCGGTGCCGGTGCTGTAAGCGACGGTGTGTCCGGCCTGGGCAGCCGGCAGCGTTGTCCCCGAGACGATGGTGGGCCGGAGCACGTAGCGCTTGGCTGCGAGGGTAAGGTCGGCTACCGGGTTCTGGGCCACAACCGTCAGCTGGTACTGGCGGGTGACGGTTTTGGTGCCGAGCGTAAGGGTTGCTGTGAGCGTGACGGCAGCGTCGGCGTCGGTGGGGCGCGTGACCTGGCCGGTGACGGAGATGACGGCAGGATCAGACGATGCCCAGCTGATGGCCGATCCCTTGGCGCCGCTCGTGGGGAGGGTGAGGTTGCCCGTTACCTGAGTCGGGCCCAGATTGATGGCGTCGGCATCTGCCTGGAGGGCAGCGTCAACGACTGCCGGATCCACCGTGCTCAAGTAGTAGTCCTTTATCTGTTCTGCTGTCTTCGCGGTGCTGTGCACGAGGACGTCCTTGACCCCGCCCTTGTAGAAGGGGTCCGGGTAGGACGAACGGCCGATGTAGGAGACCAGGCTGGTTCCGAAGTCACTCACCTTCCGCGTGGTCGCAACGGTTCCGATCTTGGTGCCGTTGAAGTACCCGGTGATCTGGTTGGGTTCAATCACTGTTGTGTACAGGCCCCAGGAATTGTCCGTAACAGGCCCGGCGATGCCCTGCGCGGCGTTGGTCGGCGAGATGCCGGCCTCGGTTCCCCACGGCGCGGAGGTGCTGTTGCCGTTGGTGATCACGGATTTGAACCGGCTTTGGGAGTTCCGCGGATTCAGCAGCCAGTACTGGCTTGGCGGGTTGTTCGCTCCCCCAAAGAACATGGCGGCGTAGTTTCCGGAGGCCGTCTCGTTCTTGAGCCAGGCGGAAATCGTCAGTGTGTTCTGGCCGTCGAAGGTACCCGTGGGCAATTGCACGTAGGCGGCGGTGCTGTTGGCAGCGCCGCCGGGGAGGGTCAGGACGTTGCCGGCGACAGTGGCGCCGGTACCTTTGATTGCACCGTCACGTCCCCAGGGAGACGAGTCCGGCACAACGGTGCCGGTGACCTTTGAGAAGTCGTAGTGGAGCAGGGTGTCGCTGCCCGCGGGGATCATCGAAATGATGGCGGTGGCGGTCAGATCCGTGCCCGTGACTGCTCCGGTCACGGTGACGTTGCCTTCGCGGGTGTAGTAGTCAGCGGGTGCCGGAGCGTTCCAGGTGACGGCGAGATCCCGGGTGCTGTTGTCAGCAAACGTCACGGTCGCGGTGCGGGGCAGTTTTGCGGGGGTTCCGACGACGGCGGCTGTCTTCACCTCGGCAACGGACGTCGCCTTGGGCAGGTAGGCGCCCATAAGTGCTTTCTGCTCGGCAGCAGTGATGGGCATGATGGTTCCGTGCCGCGGTGCCGGGGAAGGCAGCGAGTACCCGGCTGGGACAGCCCAGTTGGCGTTCTGCAGGCTCTGGGAGAAAAGCGGGATGTACTTGCGGCCGCCGAATTCGTCAACGAACAGGTAGTAGCCGGGGCCGTTGACGTCGCCGTCGTTCGCCTTGAACACGGTGGGGCCTTCGACGGCGGCGGTGCCGGCGTTCTTGCCAATGCAGGTGGCGTCGAGCTTCCAGGTATCAGAGGTCGCGGAGGTAACTGTGGTCACGGCGGTGAGGCTGGTGGAGTGCTCCTGCATGATGTCCAGGCAGCCGCTTGCCTGGGCCTCGTCCTTGGTGAACCGGTAGTAGGTGCCGTTCTCGGCGATCACTGTGCTGTCGATCCTGGACTTGCCAGTGTTCTGCCAGACCTTGGCCGGGCTGAACGTCACGAAGTCCCGGGTGGTGGCGTAGAGCATCTGGTTCGGCTGGCCCTCACTGTGGTCAGCGGTGGTGTACAGCTTCGAGGCCCAGAAAACGACGTATTCGCCGAGGGTGACGTCGTAATATGCCTCGGGTGCCCAGGTGTTGCCGGCGTTGTCCGGGGACACCTTCACGTGGCGCTGATCCGACCAGTTCACGAGGTCCGTGGACTCCCAGATCTCTATGTACTGGCTGCCCTGACGCTGCGAGGCGTCCCAGGTGGTGCCGCTGCCGATCGAGAGGTCAGTGGCAATCATGTAGAACTTGTCGCCCTCCGGGGAGCGGACGATGAACGGGTCGCGCAGGCCCTTGGTGCCCATGGTGGAGGTCTTCACCGGCTGGCCACCGTTGAGAGTCAGCCAGTTGCGGGCATCGTTGCCGTTGCTGGCGCCAAAGTAGATCTTCTCACCGGCGATGGAGTCGCCGGTGAAGTAAGGGAACATGTACGCCTCGAATTTCGGCGTCTCCGGGAGGGCGGGGACCACGGCGTTGAACGTCTTCGTGGTGGACGCGTCGTTCCTGGTGATCGTGGCGGTCAGGGTAACTTCGTCGGTTGCCTGGCCGGTGGCGGGACGGTGCACGACGCCGCTCGGGTCAACCACCGCACTGTCTTCGGAGGCCCACGCGATCAAGGTACCTTCCGCGCCTGCCGCCGGCAGAGTGAGGTTACCGCGGACATCGTTGATGTTGGTTACAGCGAGGGCGCTGGCTGCCGCCTGCACTGCGGCGGCGTCCTCAGGCGCGACGGCGAGCGCGGGTTGCGCCGGCACGATGACCAAGGTGGATGCAATGCAAAAAGTAGCGATGGTGGAAGCCACCCGAAGCCAAGTACCGCTCGTTGTCATGGACACTCCTCTGTGTTTGACTCCCGCCCAGGGCATTTGGGGACGTAGCTTGCGCTGTGACGGATCGAGCGATGTGAGCGCTCACAAGTTGGAACTTTAGAGCGCACGGGAGCTTTAGGCAATAGCCAGTCGCAAAGTTGCGGGAGTGAAGGGGTAACCGCTGCGATTGTTACGCGCCCGTCCACACAGGGCAACGGCGCAATCGACACTGAGGCGAAGCAACGGGTTGTAAAGCGGATGCAGGCTCCCTTTATTCGGGAGCCTGCATCTGTTCGACGACTGGTTGCCGCAACCAGCGTCTCGTTCCGGTCATCGCCGCGTCGGAGGGAAGCGGCGATGACCGAAGCTTTGGGTTACAGGACGGTCCCTCCCTCTTCGTGTCCGGCCTTGCGGCGGATAAAGATCAGGCTTCCACCGGCTGCCATGAGCAGTGCCCCGAGGAGGAGGAGTGCGCCGACGGCCTCGGCGCCGGTGTCGGCAAGATCAGCTCCAGGCGGGATGACCGGCACAATCGGGGAATCGATGGGGTTGTCCGTGCAGAGCGGGCTGCCTGCTGCGCAGATCGGCTCTTCACCGGTGGCCGCAACAACGTTACCGAGGCTGTGGTTGCCACCCTGGGCGTAGGGCTTGACCGTGACGGTGTAGGTCACCTTGGCGGTATCTCCGGAGGCCAGGGCACCTGTGAACAGGATGGTCTCGCCGCTGGTGATTGCACTTACGCCGTTGCTGGTGCTGTTCGGCCCGGTCTTGAGTGTCGCGTCGTCCAGAACGTCCTTCATATGGTCCGTGTACGCGATGGCTGCGTCAGCCGCTGCCTCATTGGTAGAGGCGTTGGTGAAGGTCACAGTGTAAGTCACATCCTGCCCGTCCAAGACCTTTGTCCCCGATCCCGGATCGGCGGTCTTGGTCACCACGATGTTGGAGACGTAGCTGAGCGTGCAGGCCGGGCGTTCTGCGTTTGTTGCCACACACTCCGACGGGGGCTCGTCGCCCTCGTTGACGAGGAAGTTTCCGAGCCGGTCATCACCGCGTTCCCCGTCAGGGTTGACTGTCACAGCATAGGAGACGGTGACCAGCTGGCCGGGTGCCAGTGAACCGGTCATGGTGAACCGGCCGTCAGCCACGGGAGTAAGGGTCAGCGCGGGGTGCGAACTGACCGGGGCGCCGCTGATCGTCGCGTCGTCCAGGACCTGGGTCAGGACGTCGTCTTTGTTCACTGCCACGTCGGCCGTTCCGGTGTTCTGGAAATGCAGGGTGTAGGTCATGACCTTCCCCGGCTGAACAGCAGTGCCGGATACCGGGTCAACCGTCTTCCAGGCATCGAGCTCACCAATGGAGTGCCCGGTGACCGGCGGCGGGCAATCCGCCGCAACAAGACACGTCGGCACGTCCGGAGTGAGGACGTTCCGGGCGTTGTTGTTACCCCGTTGGCCGTCAGGGTTGATGGTTACCTGGTAGGTGACTGTGACGGTCTGGCCCGGCTGGATCATGCCCGTAGTGCGGATCTGGTCACCAGTCCTGACAGCGGTGATGGCAGGGACGGAGGTAACCGGCTCCGAGGTCACAGTGGCGTCATCGAGAACGTCTGCGAGGTTGTCAGTGGAGTCTACGGGACCTGCTTCCTGCCCATCGTTGGTAAACGAAAGGGTATAGGTGATGACCTGGCCTGCGTTGACTCCGGTGCCTGTAGCCGGGTCCGAGGACTTGGACGGCACTACGTGGGGCAACAGGGTGATCACGTTTACAGGAGGGTCACATATCTCCGGTGCCGTGCATGAGGCCTGGGCCGTGTTGGAGAGCGAATGGTCCCCGGAGTTGGTGACGGTCACTGTGTAGGTGATGGTCGCACTCTGCCCGATGCCCAGAGCTCCGGTCCAGTTCAGGGCCGGTGCCGTGTACGAGAGTTGGCCGGTGGTGGCGGTTGCGTCGTTGTTGAATGCCGCATCGTCCAGGACTCCAGTCAGGTCATCAACTGCTGCCGCGGGGGCGTCCGCTGGGTAGTCAGCGGCGCCGTCGTTCGTAACCGTCACCGTGTAGGTCATGGTCCCACCCGTGTTCACGGGTGCGGCCGTTGAAGTGCTCTTCGTCAACGAGATGTGCCTGACGGGATTGGTGGTGCGGCAGGTTGCATCGTTGGGAAGGCAGTTGTCATCCCCGCCGAGCACGTTTGCCAGTACATGGTCAGCCTGCTGGGCGAACTCGTTCACCGTCACCGTGTAGGTGATTGTGTAGGTGGCACCTGCCGGCACGGACCCGGTGATGTCGATCTGTGATCCGTTCACCATGGCCGTGAGGGCAGGGTTGGACGCTGCCGGGCCGGCCGTTATAGTCGCGTCATCGAGCACTCCGGAGGCATCATCGAACTCGTCAACCGTCGCGGCTGCCTGGCCGGTGTTTTCAAAGTGCAGGGTGTAGGTCACAGCCTGGCCTGCAACCACTGAGGTCCCGGAGGCCGGGTCCACACTCTTGCGTGTCTGCAGTGCTGAACCGGGGATCCGGACCGACCGGCAGGGTTCGACGGCGTCCAGGGCGAGTTCCGCCGGGACACACGCGACGTTCACCAGACTCTGGTCCCCGCCGGTTGAATCATAGGTCACCGAATAGGTGATGGTCGCGGTTCCCCCGGCAGCAAGAGCACCGAACCAGTTGAGCTCCTGGGCCCCGGAATCAAAGGAAACCGTCCCGGCGCTAGCGGTGGCGTCGTTGTTGTAGGCAGCGTCGTCGAGGACGTTGGAGAGGTTATCGGATGCGGTTCCAGGGGCGGCGGCCGTGAAGTCACCGGGTCCGGCGTTGGTGACCGTGACCGTATAGGTCACAATCCCGCCGTCGACCGGCAGGTCCGTAGTGTCCGCGGTTTTGGTGATCGTCAGCCGCGGGAGCTCCGTCCCCGTGTCTGCACATGCGGAGCCGTCCGCTTCAGCGTCCGGAACGCAGGCACTGTTGCTCACCTGACCATCGCCGCCGGGCTGCAGCCTCACCGTGTAGGTGATGGTTGCGGTCTCGCCAACCTTCAACGGACCGGACCAGGTGAGGCTTGTGCCGGTGAGTGCCGGCTGGGCTGAGGTTGACCCGTCGGAGAAGGACACCGTGGCGTCATTGTTGAACTCCGCGTCATCGAGCACGCCCGAGAGGTCATCGGTCAGCGTCGCCGGTGTTCCGGCAGTGTAGTCGCCTGTTCCCGTGTTGGTTGCTGTCACTGTGTAGGTCACGACGTCCCCGGGGCGGGTGTCGGCGGTGGCGTCCGAGGTTTTCCCGACCGACAACGCCGGGTTCAGCACGGTCACAGCGTAGTCCTCGACCTCACCCCCGGCAGCGCTCCCTGTCGCTTGAGGATCGCCGATGACTTCACTGAAGATCCGGAACCGGGAATAGGTGTCTGCTCTTGTGGTTCCCCCTGGGAAGATCAACTGATAGCTGTTCGTCCCTGAGTTCGCCGGGACCGTGGCGGTCACCCGTTCGGCAGTTTGGAAAGCGCCGTCACCGTTCAGGTCCATCCAGCCGGCCAGAGTAACATCAACGTCCGAATCATTGGTCGCGGACACCGACACGGTGGAGGCCTGACCCCGTGTAATCACGATGGGGGCGGCAATGCCATCCTCATCGGTGCCGTCACCGGTTGCAGTGGCGGCGGGCTGGCCGTCGGGCTCGATGTCACGGAGCGTGCCCAAAGTCGGGCCGCTGGCCACATGTGCTGCACCGTCGCTGGAAATCAGCGTGCCGTAGGAGTCTGGTGCGTCACCGAACTCACAGGTCGGCATGAAACTGATGTCATCAATGGCCAAATCGTTGCCGCTGCCGCCGGGTGCGGTGTTCATCAGCTCCAGCCGTACTGTTGATTGCGAAGCCGCGAACTGTAGCGCGAACCGCTGCCACTCCAGGGACGATGTAGCCGCAATATTCCCGGTGTCCAGCTCCGACAACACCAGATCCGTCGCGGGATCCACCACCCTGAACTTCACGTTGGGCAGGATGGGAGATCCTATGTTGTTTGCATTCGTGATCCACGCTGCGAAATCGTAAGTAGTACCCGGAACCAATCCAGTAAACGTGCGCTGGAAAAAGAGCCCGGGGCTGAATGATGCATTGATCACCATCATCCGCCCATTGGTGTCACCGATTGTGTGATCTGAGGCTGTGTGCCACCACCCGCCTGCGGCGCCCGGCAAAGCTGACAGCAACGCATATTCGCCGTCGTTGACGGCCGCGGAACCCTCGTAGATGTACGTCGTCTGACCACTGGGCAGCGGGGACCCGTAGCCTGTACCCGCACCGAAGCTCTCCACGAAAGGCGCCGCACACGAGACAGGAACCAGAGTGGCGACCCGCGCAAGGTAGTCTTCCACCTCTCCATCGGAGGCTGCGCCCAGTGCGCGCTCGTCTACCGCCGGGGTGTTGGGATCATCGAGAAGTTGGTCTGTCGTCAGACGCAGACGGATAGCCGGTGTGGCACCGTCCTGGAACGCAGCAAGCCCGGAAAAGTCCAGGCTGGCGCTGGTTGCACCGGCTGCTACCGAAACCGAGGTGAACTCGTTGGCTTCGAAACTGCCGTTGTCATTCGCGTCGATCCACCCATAGAGGGTCGCAGCGGCGCCGGAGCTATTGGTTAATGACACCGGCAGTGTCATTCCTGTCGCGCCAGGGTTCAAGGTGACCGGACCGGTGATACCGTCTTCGTCTGCGCCGTCACCGGTGGCGGCAGCGTTGGGCTGTCCGTCGTCTTCGAGGTCAATTGTGTGTCCGAGCATCAAGGGTGCGGTGCCGGCGACCAGGTCAATACCCGGGACGATGTGGCTGGGTCCGCCATCTGCCTGGAGCGTTCCTGTTGGTGCATCGCCGAAGTCCTGGCAGGGGTCATCGCTGCCAAAGAGGAAGTTGTCCACGAACAGGCCCGTGTTTTGCGCCGCCGGTGCGGTCTGGTTCTGCAGCTGGATTGTTACCGATGTGCCTGTGGCGGTGAAGGTGTGGGTGAAAGTCTGCCACGTTACTGTGTACTGTCTGGTACCTGGCAGTCCGCTACTGCCGTTCAGTACGCCGTTAGTGGAGGGTGAGAGCGAGGCCAAGGACGTGAAGGGCCCACCTTGGCTAAGCAGCACGGAGCCTCGCGAGGACCCGGCTTCGAGACCGCTGTAATCGATGGAGAACGTGTACTGCACTCCTGGGACCAGACCAGCGAACGTCTGCTCCATCGTGGCCGGCGCAGTTCCCCAAAGGTCGATGCTTTGATCCCCGTCGCTGGCGTTGTTGTAATACCGGAGAATGTCGACCGTACCAGCGACCGTGCTCCAGCCGCTCATCGTGGGCTGCCCGGTACGGAACATGTTATAGCCGTTGATGTAGGCGTCGCCTGCCGTCGGGTTGTCAGGGTCCTGGATGTTCGGCGTCTCAAACGAACCGTTTTGGGCAAGGCTGCATGCCCCTGATACTGCTGCGCTGGCGGGGACCGCGGTGGTAACGGCGTTGGTGAATGTCAAAAGGCCGAGCAGCAGCATAACAACCAATGATGCAGCGACAGTGCGGGTCGTTTGGGACAGGCACCGTGTATTCCCCATGAGTAAATCCGGACTCTTACTTCGATAGTTCAACTGCGTACCACCTGACGGTTGGATGAGGGCATCAACGCGCCCTGACGATTCTTCGGGTCGCATCATTCACAGCTGAAGGCTCTGTAATTTGCTCCCCCCCAGCGTAAATACTAAAGGTAAATTTTGGCCTGTCAATTATTTAGTTTAACGCTAACAAACCACATAGTAATGCAAGGTTACTTACTAGTAGAAAACAACAGACTGGCTTTTTTAACAGCCACGTTTGTCCTGACATGGCAGGGTAGATCGACGCATAGATCCCGTTCCATCAATGAAGGCTGAGCGCCAGTCCTCCTAAGGCACAGCCAATACATGAGCACTTCAATTCCTTTATTGATGGCAAAGGAATGCGACAATTTCGCAGAAGGGATATGAAGCCTTCGCGGAGATATATGTATTAGGCAAATGTTCATCTTTATCAGCAGCAAACAAGGCAACAGGGAACTCTGACGGGGCGCCCTCACAGTAGTAACCACGGAGAGAGTGAAAGATGACGCCGACGCTGGGCAAGGGGGCCTGGATGCCAGTTAACTCTCGGCGGTGACTTAGCGGACGAAGCCTTGTAGTGTCTTGGGCACTGGACCAGCGCTCGGCGAGAGCGCATCCCGCTAGCAAAGGAGTAACGATGCCTGCCGCCGACGACGAACTTCAGGTCCTGGATGAGTGGAGCCAGCGCCTGGCCCAGGCTCTGCAACTGCTGGATCTGGAACTCGACCAGGAACTGCTTCTTGCCCTTGCCAGGAAATCCGCCGACTCGGTGATCCACGCAGCCGCACCGGTCACCACCTTTCTGGTCGGCTACGCGGCCGGGCTCGAAGCCGGTACCGGCAGCGCGGGTTCCCAGGCGTCGTCGCGAGTCGCCATCCGCAAGGCGGCCGAGGTCGCGTTCCAGCTCTGCGATCAAGGAGCCGACGGCGGCCCGGCCAGCAAGGGCTGGGCGGACACCGCCCAGTAGAGGCGCCAGTTTTAGCCACAGCAGGACCAAGGCTTGGAGCAGCTGGGGATTCGTGAACTTGTGGAAGTTGTCAAAGCCTTGCCGCAGCCGCAGCGGACCACGTCTTGAAACGAGGCGCTGGCGCTGGACGACGTCCGCCTTTGCTCCTAGAACTCCAGAAGGCTCAGTTCCTTGGCTGGCTTAAAACCCAAGCGTTCGTAGAGACGGCGGGATTCGGAGGAAGGCGACAGGACAATTCGAGCCGCACCGATACTCCGTGAGAACTCGATGGCTGCTTGCACCAGCTTCCCGCCGATGCCGGCGTTGCGGTGCTGAGGCAGAACATAGACGTTTCCGAAGTAACACCAACACGACGCCGCCTTCCCCGGTTTGGGCATTCGATGGAAAACCATAACGTTGAGCATTCCGATGAGCTCCCCGTCCTGTTCAGCCACAAGCACCTGCCGGGGGTTGGCCTTCGCCCAGTCAAGGAAGGTCCTTTCGAACTCAGGGTCCTCGATGTCAGAGGGCTCCTGCTCATCGGCCCAGATTGTCCGTAGCCTGGCAAGGCCGGGATTATCGTCAGTGGTTCCCTCACGGATAATCAGCATGGGAGTACTTTAGTGGGCTCCGTCAACCGATGGTGTCTACCCCGCCGCGAACGGCTAACCAGCCCGCTCTGCAGCTGACTCCATCCGGACAATGACCCCCTTGGATACCGGGGTGTGGCTTCCCTCGGCAACGCTCTCCAGCGGAACCAGCACATTGGCTTCGGGATAGTAGGCTGCCGCGCACCCGCGGGCGGTGGGATAGGAAACCAGCCGGAAGTTCCGCAACACCCGATCAACGCCGTCGGTATAGACACCGTGGACGTCAACGTACTGCCCGTCACTCAGGCCAAGCTCTGCAAGATCCTCAGGACTCACAAACACCACGTGACGGCCTTTCTTGATTCCCCTGTAGCGATCATTGTGGCCGTAGATGGTGGTGTTGAACTGGTCGTGCGAGCGCATGCTTTGCAGGATCAGCGTCTTGTCCGGCCGCTCCAAATACTCCAGTTCGTTGACGGTGATCATGGCCTTGCCTGTTGGCGTGTTGAACGTCCGTGAATCACGCGGGCCATGCGGCAGGAGGAAACCGTCCCGCTGGCGGATACGCCTGTTGTAGTCGTCAAAGCCCACCACCACGTGCGAAATGTGGTCCCGGATGAGGTCGTAGTTCCGTTCGAAGCCTGCCCAGTCCGCTTGGATCCGGTCACCTACCACCTTCGCTGCGAGACGGCTGATGATGGCCACCTCGGACAGCAATTGAGGTGCAACAGGCTCAACTGCGCCGTAGGAGGCGTGGATGGCGCAGACAGTATCTTCCACGGATACAAACTGTTCGCCAGACTCCTGGAGATCGATCTCGGTGCGTCCCAGGGTGGGCAGAATCAGTGCTTCCTTGCCGGTAACGGTGTGTGAGCGGTTGAGCTTGGTGGAGACCTGAACTGTCATCTCCGTGTTTTCCATGGCCGCTTCAGCGGCGTTCGTGTCCGAGATAGCAGCCACCAGGTTGCCGCCGACCGCGACGAAAACCTTGATCCCGCCGTCGCGCATCCGCCGGATGGTTTCGACTGAATCCGCGCCGTGCTCACGCGGCGGCTCGAAGCTGAATTCCTTGCCCAAAGCGTCCAGGAAAGCGGGCGGCATCTGCTCCCAGACCCCCATGGTCCGATCACCCTGGACGTTGCTGTGGCCGCGGATCGGGGAGGCCCCGGCGCCCGGCTTGCCGATGTTTCCGCGCAGCAGCAGGAGGTTGATGATCTCCTTGATGGTGGCCACAGCCTTTTTCTGCTGCGTGAGGCCCATGGCCCAGGTGATGATGACTTTGTCGGCCTTCATGTACCGTGCAGCGAGTTCGTCTATTTCTTCGCTGCGCAGGCCGGTGGCCTTAAGCACCACGTTTTCATCGAGCGTTGACAGATGTTCTTTCAGCTCTTCAAGGCCCTGGCAGTGCTTCTGCAGGAAGTCATGATCCAGCACTGTTCCGGGGTTTTTTGCTTCAGCGTCGAGCACCCGCTTGGAGATCGCCTGCAGCAAAGCCATGTCCCCGCCGATCCGGATCTGCAAGAACTGGTCCGCCAGTTCGGTGCCCCGCCCGATGATGCCCTTCACTTTTTGCGGGTTCTTGTACCGCATGAGGCCCGCTTCAGGCAGCGGGTTGATGGCGACGATCTCAGCGCCGGCCTCCTTGGCTTCCTCCAGGGCAGTCAGCATGCGCGGATGGTTAGTGCCCGGGTTCTGGCCCATCACAATGATCAGGTCCGCCTTGGCGAAATCCGCATACGTGATGCTGGCTTTGCCGACGCCGATGGTCTGGCCCATGGCCCAACCCGAGGACTCATGGCACATGTTGGAGCAGTCAGGGAGGTTGTTGGTGCCATAGGCGCGCACGAACAACTGATACAGGAAAGCGGCCTCATTGGACGTCCGGCCGCTGGTGTAGAACGCGGCCTCATCAGGGCTGTCGAGGCCTTTGAGGTTATCCGCAAGGATGGTGATGGCCTCGTCCCAACTGACCGGGCGGTAGTGGTCCTCCCCGGCGGGCTTGTATACAGGTTCCGTAAGGCGTCCCTGCATCCCCAGCCAGTACTCGGTTTGCCCGCGAAGTTCACTGACGCTGTGCTCGGCCCAGAACTCCGAACCGATCACCACGGGCGTGGCCTCCCAGGTGACTGCCTTGGCGCCGTTCTCGCAGAACTCGAAGGTCTTGCGGTGGTCAGGATCCGGCCAGGCACAGCTCATGCAGTCGAAGCCGTCTTTCTGGTTCAACGCCAGCAGCGTTTTCCGCGACCGTTCGAGTCCCATATGCTCAATTGCCGGCTTCATCGAGTGGTACACACCCGGGATGCCTGCCGCCCACTTCTTCGGGTGGTCCTTCACCTCGACGTCTTTCTCGTCGACCTCTTCCACCCGCGGGTTTTTGTCCGTCACGCTGCCCACCTCTTGGCTGTCAGAACGGCATTCAATCGGCTCAAGTACTCAGCACCGAAATACGGCCGGTTGCCGTCATTTCAGGATTAGCAGGTGCGGACTGGCACCGCAAGCACCCAATCCCTTTCGGGAATCAGTCCCGCTGGCCCGCCCCGGCGTTGCTGTCCGAATCAACCGTGCTTCCCACTTCATCCTCCAGGCGCCAGGCGTCGATCTCCCCTTGGGACGGCAGGACAAGCCCGCCTGAGCCCTCGATCACTGACCAGTAGGTTTCAGCCAGCTTTTTGTTGAGTTCGGGAAGCTTCTCGTCGTCGTACTCAAAACGAAGGGAACTTGCGGGTGAAATCCAAATCACGGTGGTGACCGGCTGGCCGTCAGAATCGCCGGAGCTGCGAAGAAACAATCCATCGCCCAGGGAAAGCCGCCGGATCAGTACGTTTTGTACCGCCCGGCATACCTCGTCTTCGAAGTTCATTACTATGTCGCGCCCGTAGCCCCCCACTATCAGCTTTGGCATAAACAATCCCCTTTGCTTGGTCCCAGACGACGATGTATTCCAACCCTACACACGCCAACTGATTACCCGGCAGTACTACTCTGTCCGCTCCCGCCACAGCAGCGCCACCACAAACGCCACCGCGCCGAGCCCCAGCATCACCAGCACCATCGACCCCCAATTCGCCTGCGTGACCCCGCTGCCATACAGGACGCCGATCAGCACTGTGGCAGTGATCGCGCCAAGGTACCGGGAGGTCTGGTAGATCCCTGCCGCCACTCCCCTTTCGTGTGGCCTCGTGGAGACAAACATGCCCTGGCTGGAAGCAATACTCACCATTCCGTACGGCACACCCAACAGCGCGGTAAGTGCCAGCACCAACGGAACGGCGAGGGACCCGGTCAGGAACCACATCGCGCCGGAGGCGAGGGTCAGGAGTACGACGCCGGCGATCAGCACCCGCCGCACACGGAACCGCTCGATCGCCCGGACGGCGAACGGCGTCGACACCACTGACATAGCTGCCAGGGGCAGCATCAGCAGGCCCACGATTCCGGGGTCGTAGCCCCCTGCTTCCTCCAGCAGTTGAGGCAGCCCGAAGAAGGCGAAGTAGTAGAGGCCATTGAAGAGGGCGAAGCCCAGATAGACCAGCAGAAGCGGCCGGTTCCTGCCCAGCAGCCGCAGGTCCAGGAACGGCGGGCTGAAGCACAGCTCACGCCAGACAAACAGCACAGCCAGCAGCGTTCCGCCGGCCAGAAGCCACCAGCGGAGGTCAGGAAGAACGTTCAGCAGGGACATCATCACCAGCATGAGCGAACCTACGAAAGCCAGGATTCCCGGAATATCGGAGTCGCGCAGCAGCTCGGATAGTTTGCCGCGCTCCCGCTCGGTATCGGCGGGTGCGTATTTCCAAACCAGGAACAGAGCTGCGAGCGATAACGGGACATTGATCAGGAACAACGCCTGCCACCCCAGCAGGCTCACGAGCACACCACCGATGACCGGCCCGACTGCAGCTGCGGAGGTGTTGGACATCTGGATCCTGCCAAGCGGCCGGGTTGACTCGACGTTCGCCAGGCGAGCAAGTGGCCCCACCATGACCACTGCGCACGGATAGGCGCTCGCTGTCCCCAGCGCCATGAAGGCGCGGGCAACGCAGACCAACAGGAAGTTCGGTGAGAACGGGGCGAGGGCACACGTCACAGCCACCAAGGCCATACCGAACAGGTAGAGCCTCCTCGGTCCGAACCGGTCCGCCAGCCTGCCCATTACGGGCTGCCCGGCAGCCGAAGTGAGGTAGAAGACGGTGATGACCCAGGTGACGGTAGGGACGTCGAGCCGGAAGTCCGCGCGCAACACCACCAGGGCGACGGCGATCATGGACGAGTTCAGCGGGTTCAGCGCGGTGCCGAGGCTGAGACCGGTGACGGCGAGTCCCGTCCGGGGAGTGTTGCTCACGGCAACAGTCTGGTCCACTGAGGGGAGGCACCACGACTCTGTTACAAGTGATTTGCGTCCTAGCGGCGCTGTCCAGGATGTGCTCAGAGGCGATTGTGAGAAGATCGGAGCTATCGTTTTTGTCTGATGCAGCTCGGACCTTCGGTGATTCAAAGGTGTGTTGGGAAGCAATGAAGAGAGTCATGGCTTGCGGCGTATTGCTTGCCATCGCCCTGTCAGGCTGCAGCGGAAGCCCCACCCCGCCGTCGGATGGCAGGTTCTTCGACCTGCAATCCCACCGCGGCGGGCGGGGCGACTGGGCAGAGGAGTCATTGACTGCATTCGCCAAGTCGCTGGAGCTGGGTGTGACCACTCTTGAACTCGATACACATCTGACCGACGACGGCAAAGTGATCGTGTGGCACGACAGGGTCATCCAGGCCGCCAAGTGCAAAGACACGGCCCCCGCCACCCCCGGTGACGTGGAGTTCCCTTACGTCGGTGACCGTGTGGCAGAGCTGACCCTGGCGCAGGTCAGGACGCTGATCTGCAGTCCCACGGACGTCCCCGGCCAGGCGAGTCAAGACGAGGGCGAAGAAAGCAGGATTTCAGAGCTCAAGGAGGTCTTCAGACTGGTCCGCGATTACGATGCCACGGAAGTCCGGTTCAACGTGGAGACCAAGGTCCAGCGGGGCAAGGACGGCGACGACGGAGCACTGACCAAGGCAGTGGTGGACGAAATCTACCGGGCCGGAGTGGCAGAACGGACTACGGTGCAATCCTTCAACTGGTCCTCGCTGAACCTGGTCCGGAAGATCGCCCCGGAGCTTCCCCTGGTGGCCCTCTCCCATGGTCCCGAGTGGCTGGGGGTGGGAATGCCCGGCGCGAGCCCCGAGCTCGGCGGCATCGACATTGACGACTACGATGGCTCCCTCGCAAATGCCGCTGCCGCCCAGGGCTACGACGTCATTTCGCCTGCAGTCGAATCGGTCACCCCTGAGATGATCGCCGAAGCCCACGATCTGAAGCTGCCGGTCATTCCATGGACCGTCAACTCCACCGAAGAGATGGAACGCCTGATCGACCTGGGCGTTGACGGCATGATAACGGACAACCCCGCCCGTCTTCGGTCTGTCATGGAGGAGCGTGGGCTGAAGCTACCAAAGGCCTACAAACGTAAAGCCTGAAACGGCAACGTGAGTGAGGCCGGCTTCAGGACCTCGCGCCCTGGGCAAGGGCTGCGTCGAGGAACTCCAGATGGGCAGCCGTGACCGGGACCCTGCTCTCGTCGTACTCCGGGTGCTTGGTCAGGAATTTCTTGATGTACGGGCAGACCGGGACTATTTTCAGGCCTTCCTCCACTGTCTGATCAAGAGCCTGTACAGCCAGCTTTTTTGCCAGACCCTGGCCGCCGTACTCCTCATTAATAACGGTGTGGTAAAAAATCCGATGGCTGGGATCTTCGCCGTAGGTCCGGTAGAGGGCCTTGCCAATAACCTTCCCGTTGTCCAGCACTTCGAATCGTTCGCGCTCCAGGTTGTGCCGGATGGTAATCCCCAACATCTGCATCTCCTTGGTTCTTGAGGCTTACTACCGCCTCGCCTGTTGCTCCCAGCCTAGCCGTGGCCAGCGCGAGAAATGGAGGTTAAGCATCAGGACCCGGCGAGACGGGTGCGTCTGCCGGGTCCTTCTGACAGTACGTCGTGCATACTGTCGTGTGGCGCTACTGCGCCGTGATGGTCCAGTCGCCATCGGACCGGACTTGGATAAAGCCGGCCGTCAGCTGGACAGTTCCCTCATAGGGACCGATTTCATTGACTGCCAGTTCGGGAGCGTCTCCTCCAAAACCGATCACAACGAAGTTTTCTTCACCCGTGTTTTTCACCGTGGCTTCGCTTGTCTCGCCCTCGAGGAAAAACACCTGGTCGCCGTGCCCGCTGGCTGCCCCGCTGGCGAACTTGACCGTGCTGATATCGGCAATGGTGAGCGTCCAGGGGCGGTCCGCCTCCACGGTCAGCTCCGTCGTTGCGGTTCCATCGGAGTCCACCAGGTGGGAGCCTGTGTAAGCACCGATGGCGTTGACGAGCAGGCCGTCCGTGCCGTTGGTTTTCACCACGGTGTTCTCGGTGCAGGCCTCACACGTGAAGGTAATGATGCCGGGCAGCCCTCCCAGATCCACCGTCCTGACGTCGTCGCCCGTGCCGGTGAGCGTCTGGGTGGGCAACGCGTCCCGCTGCTGCGCGGCGGCTCCGGATGGTTCAGGCTGGGCTGATTCTTCGACGTCCTTAACAACGGGGGCAGGAGTCCGGAGTTGTTCCGAGGTGGCGCTTTGCAGAGCGATGCCCGCTGCAGCGCCGCTGATGGCGCCGACGATCATGCCACCGATAAGCAGGACACCGGTGACGATGCAGGCCATGACCCTGTGCCGGTCATAACCTTCAAGCGGCTGCCGGTTTTTGTCGGTCTGCTTGCCCACCAGGATGATGATGAGGTCCACCAGGGACCAGATACCAAGACCGCCCAGGGTGATCAGTTTCAGGATGCCGGTTCCGATTTTCCCCAAGTAGAAGCGGTCGACGCCGAAGTTGCCGATAAGCAGGGACAACAGCCAGGTGGTGAGGAAGGACTTCTGGGGAGCAAACGGGCCCTGGGGTCCGAACTGGCCCTGCTGATAGGGAACCTGAAAATGGGGAGCTTGCGGATCCTGCGGAGCATATTGACTCTGAGGAGCGTACTGGCCCTGACCGAAATCGCCCTGCGGAGCATACTCGCCCTGGGGGGCATACGGACCCTGGGGGGCATACGGACCCTGAGGTGCCGGGTAACCGCCATTCTCCGGAGACGGCGGGGGCGGCGGGGCAAACGGGCCTGACTGGCTCATGGGATCCTTTCGGGACGGCGACAGCAGGGCGTCGCCGGGCGGGGAACTAACGGGTGCGGAGCGAAGTAGCTGCGAAGATCGCAGCAGGGGAAGGAGCGGCTGGGCTCAGCAGGGAGAAACCCGGGATAAGTGAGGGGTACTCGCAGCCGACAGTCTTATGGCATGCACATGCGCTGATCGTTCCCCCAATAACACGCTGCGGCGTTTTCGCCCTGAATGGAATAGTACACAAGCCCGGGCTTTGCCCGCACCTTCGCTCCGGCTACTCTGTAAGCCACGGCTAAAGCAACCTGGCCGAGGATCGTTCCGCCGGGGAGCAGCACAATGACGCACCAGCCAGCCGACACCGAACTTTGCGAAACAGCCTCAGCCTGCTTCGGTTGGGAAACACTGAAGGATGGCCAGCTCAGCGGTATGCACGCGCTTGTAGCGGGCCGCGATGTGCTGGCCGTAATGCCCACAGGCTACGGAAAATCAGCCATCTATCAGGTCGCAGCACTTCACCTGCACAGCGAAACCCAACGCCCCGCCGTCGTGGTTTCCCCTCTGATTGCCTTGCAGGAGGACCAGGTGGACGGACTGCTCGAGGTGCTGGGACCCGGCGCCGCGGTGGTCGTCAACTCCTCGCACAGCGACTCGGAAATCCAGGACGCGTGGGAAGCGGTGGAAGGCGGAGACGCCGCGTTCCTCTTCCTCGCACCGGAGCAACTCGCTAAGACCGAAACAGTGGAGCGGCTCGCAGCGTTGAACCCGTCGCTGTTCGTGGTGGACGAGGCCCATTGTGTCTCTTCCTGGGGCCACGATTTCCGCCCGGACTATCTGCGGCTGGGCGAAGTGCGGGCACAGTTGGGCAACCCGCCGGTGGTCGCCCTCACGGCCACCGCCTCTCCCCCGGTCCGCGATGACGTGCAGCAGCGCCTGGGGATGAAGGATCCGCTGGTCCTGGTGCGTGGTTTTGACCGCACCAACATCCGCCTGGAAGTGCTCCGCCACCATGAGGATAAGAAGAAGCGGACCACCGTCACAGAGCAGGTCGCAGAATTCGTCTCCCACCTGCAGGGTCCCGGACTCTTGTATGCGGCCAAACGCAAAGACACGGAAAAATACACCCTGAAGCTTGCCCAACTCGGGCTCCGCTCGGAGGCTTATCACGCTGGCCGTGCCGTCTCAGATCGCGAGCGCATCTATGAGGACTTTATGCACGGCAGGCTCGACGTCGTGGCGGCCACCACGGCGTTCGGCATGGGAATAGACAAGCCCGACGTCCGTTTTGTCATCCACGCCGATATCCCCGAATCCTTGGACAGTTACTACCAGGAGATCGGCAGGGCAGGGCGCGACGACGGGCCGGCGGTGGCGGTCCTGCACTACCGTGCCGAGGACCTGGGCCTGCGCAAATTTTTCGGCACGCACACTCCTGATGAGGAATCCCTGCTGGCAGTCCTTGAGGCCCTCCGCGCAGCCGACAACTTCCTCACTGCCAAAGCTCTGGCGGAATCTACAGGTTTTTCGACCCGGCGAGTTACTGGCTTGCTGAACCAGCTCCAAGAGACCGGCTCCGTCAAAAGCGGCAAGAAGGGCGCGAAGCTCAGGGCGAAAGCCCGGCTGTCCGCAGTGGTGGAGCGCGCCGTCGAGCTGGCCGAAGCCCGCCAGCGCGTAGATACTTCACGCATCCAGATGATCCGCGGTTATGCCGAAACCGATGGCTGCCGGCGTCAGTTCCTGCTCAGCTATTTCGGCGAGGACCTGCCTGAGCCGTGTGGAAATTGTGACACCTGCACGGACGGGTCAGCGTACGAAGTGGATGACACTACGAGCAACGGTGAAGGCGAACCCTTCCCGCTGCAATCCAGCGTGGTCCATAAGGAATGGGGCCCTGGCCTGGTGATGCGGCACGAGGACGACGTGATTACAGTCCTGTTCGAGCAGGAGGGCTACAAAACGCTGTCCCGCCAGGCTGTGGAGGAAAACCAGCTGCTCAGACGTGAGGTGTGAGTTCGTCCAGGGTCTGGAATCCGTGCTGCGCTGAGGGCGACAACGTGAGCCGGACAAAGGCCGTCAGCTCTTCAACGCGTTCCGTCAGGTCCTCGCGGGCCGTAAGAACATTCGACACCATCTGAACACCGGTGAAGCTTGCCACGAGGTACCTTCCGAAAGCCCCCGCGTCCACCTTGCTGGAGATCACCCCGGACGCCTGGCCCTCAAGCGTGAGCTGTTCCATGGTCTGCATCCAGTCGGTATAGGGGCTTCTGATCCGTTGGCCAAAGGTTGATGACTCCAGAGTCAGCCGGATTCCTGCCCGCACCACAGGATCATTCTGGAGAAGGCTGGCAAAACAGGAGCACAGCGCGCAGATAGTTTCGATCGGTCCCAGGCTGCGGGAAAAGACGTCGGCAGCGGACTCTTTGGTCCGGGCGTGCTGGTCCTCAATGACGGCCAGGGCGAGGAGCTCCTTGGTTTTGAAATGGAAATAGAGGGCACCCCGGGTCACTTCCGCTGTCTCCGCAACCATTTGAAGGCTCGCAGGGCCGTACCCCACGTCTTCGAACACCGCGGCCGCACCACGAACTATCGCCTTGCGGGTTTCCACAGCCCGGTCCTGAAGTGGCACGCAGATTTCCTCTCCCCAGTTTCCACGGCTTTCCCAGCTTCCGCTGCGCAGGGTCCGGATCCGGAGGCGCAGCGAACATGGTCAGTCTAGGCGCAAGTGCGGCTGATCAGTCGAATCCGGTCAGTCGACAATCCAGAACTCTTTGAACTCCCCGGTCGCCGGCGTCACTGACTCCTCGACGTTGTCCACCCGGCCAGGCGGATGGCCTGACCTGAGCCAGTTCCGGAAATCCAGCACCAGCGGCTGGGGACCCTCAACGACGACGGCGACAGTCCCGTCGGCGTCGTTCCTTACCGTCCCGGTGAGTGCAAGCTCGTCTGCTTTGCGCCGGGTCCAATACCGGAAACCCACGGCTTGGACCATGCCTTCGACACGTGCTGTCAGCCGTACATTTTCTGCTGCGTCCGGTCCGTAAGTCTTACCCATGCGTCCAATGTAACCGCCGTTCCCGGGGCATAGAAAGTGCCCCTGCCCCGGGATACATTCCCGGGGCAGAGGCCCTTTCCGCTCATCGCACCGACCTGCTGCGCGACCTTAGCTGGCTGGCCGCAGCGAGGTGATCATCTTCTTGATGTCCTTGTACTCCTGGGTTTCCATGTAGGCCTGCGGAGTGTCCACATGCGGCTCATTGCCCGGGGTGGTGTCGAAGGGGTTGTAGACGCCTGAGAACATGGCAGCGTTCGGCGGCCACGTGAAGAACTGGAAAATCGGGCAAGCGTCAGGGCCGGTCGGTTCCGGGCCGGAAGTGATCCCGTATGCGAGCACGTTCATCTTCATCGGATCCGTCTGGGTAGCGTCCATCCGTGACTCAAAGATGAAACGCGGGGTCTGACCGGACTGTGCCAGGGCAGGAAGTGGCTCGGAATCCAACATTGCGTACGGCTGCCTGTCGGTACACGTGGAACCGACGGCCATATGCGTACGGAGGGTTGCCAACGGCTTTCCGTTCGCGTTCGTGATCTCGAGGAAGACACCGCCACTGGCAGGAGTTTCCCCGGCGGGATCCTTGATGGCCCAGGTCGAGGGGTAGTCGAACAACAAATCCCCGTCCGTGGTTGTGTAGCTGGTCCAGTCTCCTGACGGCGTTGAAGTTGTCCCTGTCGCAGAAGCGGTGGCAGTTGCGGTGGCGGTCGGTGTCGACGTCGACACCGGGCTTTCGGAGGCCGTAGAAGTTGCGGTGGGGGTTGGGGTGGGTGCTCCTGTTCCGGGGGCGGATGCTGGCGCTCCACAGGCGACCAGCAGGAAGGACAGGCATAGGGCCCCTGAAACGGCAAGGGCGGATGGCGCAGTGCGGTGCATCTGTAACTCCTGATTTTGTCGTGAGACCGCCGATAATTCCTCAATTGTGGACTTCCGAAACTTCAGGGAAAAGCATTAATTCCAATCGATATCGAAACGTTGCCGACGTAACGAAGGCCGTTAAAAAAGGCGGCTGCGTGGGGATGGTTCGTTGCCCGCCTGTGGCATGTGTTCAATAATCGGAACCGTTGACCAAGGCTAATGAGGAGAACAGCGATGACGATCCAGATGGACCCGGCAAACGAATCTTCACCAAGCACTGAGGACAACGGTGAACTGGAGGCGGGCCGGGACTGGTTCCACGGCGCCGTCGTATATCAGATCTACCCCCGTAGCTTCGCTGATTCGAACGGGGACGGGATTGGCGACCTGCGCGGCATCATCAGCAAGCTGGACTACCTTCACAAACTGGGGGTCGACGTCGTTTGGCTCTCCCCCATCTACACCTCGCCACAGGACGACAACGGCTACGACATCAGCGACTACCGGAATATCGACCCCATTTTCGGCACCCTTGGAGAGCTTCAGGAATTGAGCGACGGACTGCACAAGCGGGGAATGAAACTGGTTATGGACCTCGTGGTGAACCACACCTCGGACGAGCACCCCTGGTTTGTGGAATCCCGCTCGTCCAAGGACAACCCGAAACGGGACTGGTATTGGTGGCGCCAGCCGCGCGACGGCGTCGAGCCCGGAACTCCCGGCGCGGAACCCAACAACTGGGGGTCCGCTTTCTCCGGTCCGGCGTGGGACTACGACGAAGCCACCGGGGAGTACTACCTGCACCTGTTCGCAAAAAAGCAGCCCGACCTCAACTGGGAAAACCCGGAGGTGCGGGCGGCCGTGTACGACATGATGAACTGGTGGCTGGACCGGGGCGTGGATGGCTTCCGCATGGACGTCATTAACTTCATCTCCAAGGACACCTCGCTACCCGACGGCCCCCGCGCTGACGGCAAGCTTTATGGCGACGGCAGCCCGTACTTCATGTCCGGGCCGCGCATCCATGAATTTCTGCACGAGATGCACCGGGAAGTCTTCGCCGGCCGGGACAAGCCGCTGTTGACCGTGGGTGAAACGCCCGGCGTGACGGTGGAGGACGCCGTCCTGTTTACCGACCCTGCCCGGAAAGAAGTGGACATGGTGTTCCAGTTCGAGCATGTCGCTTTGGACCAGGAGGAAGGCAACAAGTGGCGCCCCAAGAAGCTGGAACTGACCGAGTTGAAGCGTTCCCTCGGCCGTTGGCAGGATGCCCTCGCCGACCGGGGCTGGAACAGCCTTTACTGGGGCAACCACGATCAGGCCCGCGCAGTTTCAAGGTTCGGCGACGACGGCCAGTACCGTGAACTGTCCGCGAAGATGCTCGCCGGCGTACTGCACCTGCACCGCGGCACACCCTACGTGTACCAGGGCGAGGAACTGGGCATGACCAACATGACCTTCGGAGCCATCAGCGATTACCGGGACATTGAGGTGCTCAATCATCACCGTGAAGCCACAACCCATCTGGGGCACACTGACGCCGAGGTCCTCGCTGCCCTGGCCCCGCTGAATCGGGACAACGCCCGCACGCCGGTCCAGTGGGATGCCACCCGGCACGGCGGGTTCACCACGGGATCACCCTGGATCGCCGTCAATCCGAATGCCAATCACATCAACGCCGCAGCCCAGGTAGATGATCCCGATTCGGTATTCAGTTTCTATCAGAAGGTCATCGCGTTCCGTCACGAGGATCCGGTGGTCTCCGCCGGCGACTTCACCATGCTGCTGCCCAATGACCCCCACGTCTACGCCTTCCGTCGCTCGCTGCCGGGCGTTGAAATCCTGGTGTTGGGGAACTTCTCCGGCTCAGAACACACCGCCCACGTGGATAAGAGCTGGGCCCAGGCAGAACAGGTGTTGGGCAACTACACCTCCAGGCCTGACCTGCTCCTCAAACCGTGGGAACTGAAGGTCTTCCGCCGGCTCGGGTGAATCCCGCAGGACGTTGCCTGTTGTTCGAATCGGCCTGTTATTCAAAAGCAGGCCTGTTGTTCAAAAGGGTCCGGACGTATCCTGATGTCGCCGTCCAACAATCGGAACCGAGCCACCATCGAGGGGGCACCATGACCATCCCACCCACCCGCGAACCTGATCCCTTCCCGCCGGAACCCGGCCCAAATCCGGGATCGCCCGATCCCACCAACCCGTTCCCGCCGGAACCCACTCCCTCGCCCGAGCCCAATCCCCCTCCAACTCCGGGGCCTTTGCCGATTCCGGACCCCGGGCCTGTGCCGCCAAATCCGGACCCCGGGCCAGTTCCGCCAAATCCGGACCCCACAAGGTTCTAGGGCCGGGCCGGATTAGGAGCAGCACCGCGTTCGACAGGACAGCCCGCCAGTGCTTAGAGCATTGGCGGGCCTTTCTGTTTTTTGCAGATCCCAGGCGTCAGCTTGTCATGGCCGGCTGGTGGCGGATCCCAGGTTCACCGGGTCTTCGTCCGTGAGGTAGGCATCCTCGGCATGGGCGGCAAGGTCGATGCCCCGCAGCTCATCCTCTTCATGGATCCGCAGGCCAATCGTCATGTCCAGGACCTTGGCGATAACCCAGGTCAGGAGGAAGGAGTATGCCAGCACCGCGCCGGTCGCCACAGCCTGGATGCCCAGTTGCTGGGGCCCGCCGCCGTAGAAGAGGCCGCTGACTCCGTTGGGGGCGCTATCCGTTGCGAAGAAGCCCACCAAGAGTGTGCCTATGATGCCACCCACCAGGTGCACGCCAACGACGTCGAGCGAATCATCGAAACCGAGCCGGAACTTCCACTCAATCGCCAATGAGCAGACTGCACCGGCGATGGCGCCGGTCGCGACAGCACCCAGCGGACTGACCGCCCCACAGGCAGGGGTGATGGCAACGAGCGCCGAGACGAGCCCGGAGGCCGCGCCCATGCTCGTGGCGGCACCCCTCCGTACGCGCTCCACCAATGCCCAGGCGAGCAGGCCTGCAGCCGCCGCGACAGCTGTGTTAAGGAAAACTACCGCCGCCGACTGCCCGGCACTCAGGGCCGAACCGGCGTTGAAGCCGAACCATCCGACCCACAGCAGGCCTGCTCCGACGAGTACCAGGGGCCGGCTGTGCGGCTTGGTGTGTTCCATCTTGGGCCAACCGGAACTGCGGCCCAGGACAAGGGCCAGTGCCAGGGCCGCCACGCCGGCGTTCATGTGCACTGCGGTTCCGCCAGCGAAGTCGATAGCTTTGATTCCGCTCGCTATCCAGCCGCCAGTGACTGAGCCGTCCGCGGAGGTGAAGGCGAAGACCCAGTGGGCGATAGGAAAGTAGACCAGCGTGGCCCAGACTCCGGCAAAAACCATCCATGCTCCGAACTTCATGCGTCCGGCAGCGGCACCAGCAACCAGGGCCGTGGTGACGCAGGCAAAAAAGAGCTGGAAGGCTGCGAACAGGGCCGGAGGTATGGCCGCCTCCGGATCCTCGACCAGCAACTTGTCCATGCCCAGGTACTCGGTCACATCCCCAACGAGGCCGAGCCCGCCCACCGAGTTGCCGAAGGACATTGAATAACCGAAAAATGCCCACAGTACGGCCACAAGGCTGGCACCGCCGAAGCACATCATCATCATGTTCAGGATTCGGCGCGACCCCACCATGCCACCGTAGAAAAGTGCCAGGGCGGGGATCATCATGCAGACCAACGCGGAACTCGCGAGGATCCAGGCGACATCTCCAGGGTTCATTGGGGTAACTCCACTCATAGTCGGGTCCGGGCAGCTTGCTGAGACCGACGCATGCCGTCACCTACATGTTCATTCCTGGAGCCTGCCTTTGGGTTTCGCCAGCGTTTAATTCCTTGGAATGTTGGGTTACCTGGTGAACCGTGGACGGACATGATGACGAGCAGAATTCCTCTGCAGTGGAAAGCACAAGAGCCGGATCCGTTGACCGGATCCGGCTCGAACCCCGAACAACAGGGTCAGGCGAAGGTGTTTACGAGTAGCGGATGTCGTGCGTGCGGTGATCGTATTGGATGGTCAACGGTCCGCCGGCGTGGTGCAGTTCGTGATTGGCGCCGTCGAACGCCCCAAACGCACCGTAGTTCTCATCCCAGGAACGGTTGAGCGCAATCTTGAAGGTGTAGTACCCGGCCGGCAGATCAGCTGAAAGCTTCCACAGCTGGTCCAGCTGATCCAGCTCCAGCTGGACCTCGTCGTACTGAGGTGCCCAGTTGTCCGGGGCGCCCAGAAGGGTATTGAAATCACCGGCGACAGCGACTGCCTCAGGCTGGCCGAACGTCTCGACGGTGATTGCCGGTGCGGTGTGGTCAGCCGAGGCTGCGTCGACGTCGGGAACAGCCGTCGGAGCAACGGACCCGGACTTCTTGGCAGCAGGCTTGCGGGTGCGGACGGCCTTTGCCACCGGCTTCACAACGTCCTCGATCAGTTGCGTGGCTTTGTCCTGCACCTTGTCTGCAACCTTGGCAGCTTTCCTGGCGGCAGGCTTCTTGTCCTCGGCCTTCTTCGGCGTTGTCTTCTTCGCCGCCAGGTGGGCAGGTGCCACCGTGGGAACGGGAAGGTCGGCCGGAACGGGAGTACCGGCGTCGAGCGCTGTCCCAAAAGCGGAAGCGTCAGGGAAGGCGACGGTTGCGCGCAGGCCGTCGTCGGTGATGGTCCAGCCTGAACGGCCCTTGACCAGCCACCCTGCCTTCACGAGTTTGGCGGTTGCCGAGGTAAGGGTCTTGTGTCCACGGGGAATGCCGCCACTCAGCAGCACGCCCTCATGTTCGTTGAAAGGAACGCGGGCAGTTGCTTCGCCCAGCACGGCGCCGGCGTTCGCCGATTCGCCGGACCACACCCCTTCGGCTAGAACCTCCAGCACGGCTTTCAGACGAAGGTTGGTGTTTTCAGCGGTGTTCCCCATGGGTCTCCTTTAGAAGCGATTGATGCACCAACAATTTTGCCAAGGAAATATTAAATAAGCCCACTGAAAACGGTTAACTCCGTGTGTCGTGAACCACTGTGACAGGAGAAACGGGGCGTTTATCCTGTTTACCGATCAGTAACGGTTATTCTGTCAGCTTCAGCGAGGGCTCGGCCGATTGGCCATTGGAAAGTCCATCAGACGGCCCGCACATCATCCGCCTGAAATGCCCAGTTCTCCCAGGAGTTCGGCCTTCCGTTCCTCCGAAGCGAACGAGGAACGGATGGAATTCGAGGCGAGGCGCACGCGGTCAAACTCCGAGAGCCCCAGCACGTCCTGCAGCTCCCTGAAATTGTCGTCCACATAGCCGCCAAAATAGGCAGGATCATCCGAGTTGACGGAAACGTTCAGCCCCACTGCAAGCATCTCAGGCAGCGGGTGTTTGGCCAGGGAATCCACTGCCCTGAGCCTCACATTCGAGAGCGGGCACACGGTAAGCGGAACCCACTCGGCCACAAGACGTTCCACCAGCGCAGGATCCTCCATGCACCGGATACCGTGGTCAATCCGCTCCACGCCCAGAACGTCAAGGGCCTCCACAATATACTCCGGCGGCCCCTCCTCCCCGGCATGGGCAATCAGGTGCAATCCCGCATCCCGTGCCATCGCGAAGAGCCGCTCGAATTTCGCGGGAGGATTGCCTACTTCAGCCGAATCAAGCCCTATCGCAGAGATCGGCGCTTCCATTGCAAGCAGGTGCTCGAGTACGGCGAGCGCTGACTCCTCGCTCAAGTCGCGAAGGAACGCAGCGATCAGCAGTGTGGATATTCCGAATTCCTCTTCCGAGGTGGCCAGGACCGACGCCACCCCCTTGACGCACGTTTCGAGGGGGATGCCGCGCGCCAGGTGGGCCTGCGGATCCATCATGATTTCCGCATGGCGGACGCCAGCCTGGGCAGCACGGGCCAAGTACGCACGGGTCATGTCCGCGAAGTCCTGTTCCGTCTGCAACACGGACATGTTGGCGTAGTAGAGGTCCAGGAAGGACTGAAGATCAGTGAACTCGTACCGTGCCCGCAGCTCGTCCAGATTCGTGTACGGCAGCTGGGTTCCGTTGCGCTCGGCAAGCGCGAGAATGAGCTCCGGTTCAAGCGTTCCCTCGATGTGCAAGTGCAATTCCGCCACCGGCAGCACCCCGGGCGGCGTGGGTTCCGGCTCGGGCGAAAGGGAGTCCTCAAGCGGCAGGTCAGCGCCGTCGTCGTGCGTGGTCATCTCGCAAGAATAGTCGTCCGGCGCCAAAAAAGATCGGGGGTGATCAGCTGGCGTGAGCTGAGGGCCTCGGGGCCGTGCTGGGGCGCGCTCTGAGGCCATTGGACGCGTGGGATCCGGGCCCATTGGACGGGGCGGGATCAGGGGCCGTCTGGCGGGCAGTCACGACACGCCTTCCGGCTCACGATTTGGCTTCCGCAACCAGCTGTTTTAGCGTGGAAGACAGGCCCGCCAAGCGGGACCAAGAATGCCCGGTGCTGCCACTACCAGATACTGCCCGGCCGGCAGACACCGAATACGACCTCTATTTGTCAGGGGCGGGCAGTGGCGCAACGACCTCCGGGGACGGATCGAGCGCAGGTGGCCCTCAGGAGCATCCTCACCCATGAAATCATCAACTCTCTCTACTGCCGCGCGCCGCGGAATCACTGTGGCCGCCGTTTCCGTTGCAGGACTCGCTCTATCTGCAACCGCAGCCAACGCCACAAGCGCTGCTCCCACAAACACGTGGGACGCCCTTGCCCAGTGCGAGAGCGGCGGAAACTGGAGCACTAATACGGGTAACGGCTATACCGGCGGCCTGCAGTTCAGCTCAAGCACGTGGGCTGCCTACGGAGGCACGGGCTCGGCAGCTGATGCCAGCCGTGAACAGCAGATCGCGGTAGCCGAGCAGGTCCAGGCCAGCCAGGGCTGGGGAGCCTGGCCATCGTGTGCAGCCCAGCTCGGTTTGAGCGGGGGCGCGACGGCGACGGCTCCGCAAAGCGTCCCGGTCCAGCAGGTTCCCGCTGAGGTTCCGGCCACCGCAGCCGTGGCGCCGCTTGAAAGCGCGCCGCTCGAATCGGCTCCTCGCCACGCGGCCGCCGTTCCGCTCAGCGGCGAGACCTACACCCTTGAGAAGGGCGACACCCTCAGCAAGGTCGCCGAGAAGCTCAACATCACAGGCGGCTGGCAAACCCTTGCCGACGCCAACCTCGATACGCTCGCGGACCCTAACCTGGTCTTCGAGGGACAGGTACTGCAGCTGCCGGCGTAGCCAGGCAAACGGGTAGTACCTCGTCCAAAAGAGAAGTACGACGCCGGAGGGTCCCCCCTGAGGGAACTCTCCGGCGTCGTACTGCTTTGGGCTTATGGGAAAAGCTTTTGCTTCTTGTGGGCTGCGCGGGTTGTTGGCTCCCCCGTTTGTGGGGCTACGCAGCGACGGGCAGTTCGCGGACGATCCGGACTTTCCACGCGGTGTCGTCGCTCGTGTCCAGCAGCGCCACGGTACCCAGTGCAAGATGCAGAGCGACGCGCTTGGCGGCCAGCAGTTCCAGGTAGAGCTGTTCGTTCATCCGCGAAGGAGAATCAATGACGAACTTCACAGCGTTGCGCATCTTGCGGTAGTTGTCACTGCGCTCACGGTGCATGTGGAGTTCCAGCTCATGACGCTGGCGGAGCTTCGGCTCATGCTTGTTCAGCCAGGAAACTGAAGCGTGAACCCCGATCACCAAGGCAAGTGACACTCCGTAAATCCACCAGCCGGTGGACAGCAGGAAGAGCGGAAGGTTGGCGATAGCCACAACCGCGATGATCACCCGGGCAGCCACAATGCGGTTCAACGCCTGCGCCACGGAACCGAGGGCGGCACGGAAACCATGCTGCTCCTTGATCGCAGCGGCGGGATCAAGGGTGAATTCGTCAAGCACCAGAATGCCATTCGCGTCCGGGCTGAGCATCTGTCCGTACTTTGGTTGCGGTAATGCGGCTGGAGTGAGTGTCATGGGAGTTCTTCCGGGCGGCTGACGGCTGATGAGGGTCCATTAATTTTAGTCCTGCTACGGCGTGTTGTCGCTGGTGTCTCACCATATGGTCGAGTAGGCTACGCCGCACACTTCTCCAACCATGATAGGCCATCCCCTTTTCGGGTATCCGGCGCCCATTTGGACTCTAACCTCGGCGGCTCCACACTGGAGGGATGCAGACCTTCCTTCCGTACCCAGATTTCCACCAGAGTGCAGCCGCTCTTGATCCCGTCCGGCTCGGCAAACAACGCGTCGAAGCCCTGCAGATCCTGCGCGCCCTGGTCATTCCGGAGTACGGCTGGCAGTCGCACCCGGCAACCCGCATGTGGATGGGTTATGTCCCGGCCCTGGCGCTCTATGGCCTGGCGATGGTGGACGAATGGACCGTCCGCGGGGGCGCCGACACAACCCGGGACAAGATCACTGAGTTTGCTCCGCAGGCAGCTCATCCTGCCTATGCCGAAAAGATTCCGATGCCTCCGTGGCTGGGTGATGCGGATCTTCACCTGAGCCACCGCTCCAAACTGATCGGCAAGGAGCCGCGCTTTTATACAGAGGTTTTCCGCGGCACGCCTGCGGACCTTGAGTACGTATGGCCCGAGCCAAAGCACGTGTTCCTCCCTGAAGACCCTGAGGAGAACCTGCTCTGGATCCTTCGGGCACCGGTGGGCGATTCCGATCCGGAAAAAATCGACACCATCAGCCTGCCGGCAGTGAGCCGCTCCGGGGCTGTGGCATCTCCCGGCAAGGATCCAGAGGGCGGGGACTATCAGTTTGTTTACGCCGAGACGGGATCAAGGCGTCCGGCCAAGCAGGCCAAGAAACTTCCACCCAAGCAACTCGTGAAGAAGCCGTCCCGGAAGCGCCAGCGCCAGGAGGAAGCCTTCCGGACCCTCCCCGGCAAATCAAACGTTGCCATACCGCTGGGAGAGGGAGGCTCTTTCGCAGTGGGCAAGGTTCTGGGACGGCCCATCACGCTCCCGGATGGCAGCTTCGGGCGCAACTTTGAGGTCACTGAGGTCATTAGCCGCTCGGCGTTCGACTACCCGGCCCTGCTCCAGGATCCCCGGGTGTTCTTCCCGGTTCCGGCGCCGCTGGCCTGAGCGCGAGGTACGCCCACAGGCGATGTAGGCCCACGGACGAAGTAGGCCGACGGAAGAGGGCTCTGGCAGACTGGCGAGCATGACAGTGCTTATGGCCGGTTGCGGCGACCTTGGGACCGAGGCGGGGCTGCGTTTTGCCGCTGCCGGCCATCGGGTGGTGGGTTGGCGACGCTCACCGGAGAAACTTCCGGCCGAAATTGAGGGTGTCGCAGCTGACCTCACATCGGCCGAACTGCCGGCCGTCCCGGCGGATACCTCGGCTGTGGTCATTGCCGTTGCTGCGGACTCGTCCACCGAGGCAGCCTACCGGGCGGCCTACGTGGACGGGCTTGGGAATGTTTTGGATGCGCTCAAGCGTGATGCCGTCAGACCCCGCCGGGTGCTGTTTGTCTCCTCGACGGCGGTCTGTGGCGACGCCGGCGGCGGCTGGGTGGATGAAGACGCGACGCCGGCCCCTGACGGATTCTCCGGCCGCATCATCCTCGAGGCAGAAGAGCTGCTGCGTGGCCACTTTGAGGGGACTGACACGGATACCGTGGTGCTGCGCCTGGGCGGGATCTACGGCCCCGGGCGGACGCGCCTGATCGATCAGGTCGGCAGCGGCAGCGCTGTCATCCCAGCCGAAGTTCGCTTCACCAACCGCATCCACAGGGACGATGCAGCTGCCGCCATTGTTCACTTGTGCACCATGGAAGCCACTCCCCATCCCGTTTACCTGGGAGTGGATAGCCATCCCGCTGACATGGGCGAGGTCCTGCGGTTCCTGGCCGAAGAACTGGGGCTTCCCTGCCCACCAACTGCATCGCGGGAACCTGAGGGCTCCGCTGGCCAGCCGAGCCGGGGCGGCAACAAACGCTGCAGCAACAAGCGGCTCCGAGGCACAGGATTCGAATTCAGCTTTCCGACCTACAGGGAGGGGTACCGGGCAATTCTGGAGGGCAAAGGCGTCAGGCACCCGTAAGGGCGGCACACTGGCATCAGCGAAGGGCCGGAGCGATGGGCAATGGCGCGCTGGCAACAGCGGCACTCTGGTAACAATGCGCAATTGCATGTGCGTATATTGCAACACTCTGTAACGAATGCGGAGGCTGGGGTGCTCTCGACCTAGCGTGAGGGGGGTCCGACTCCCCGGCCACTCCCCCTGATCCGGAGCCTACAGATGCCGCAACACTCACGCACGGCCTTGCCACCACCTCAGGCGAGCGCGCTCGCGGACGCGTTGGCGGGAGACCCGTTGACCACAGACCCGTCCGCTCAGGAAGACAGCGGCCTGCTGCGAACCATGGGTCCGCGGCACCTGATCATGATTGCCATGGGCGGCGTGATTGGCTCCGGACTGTTCCTAAGCTCCGGCTACACCATCTGTCAGGCCGGTCCGTTTGGGGCAGTCCTCGCCTACCTTCTGGGCGCCCTCCTGGTGTATCTGGTGATGGCCTGCCTCGGCGAGCTTGCTGTCGCCTATCCTGTGGCCGGAGCCTTCCACATCTATGCTGCCCGGTCCATCGGCCCAGCAACCGGGTTCACCACGGCGTGGCTTTACTGGCTCTGCTGGGCAGTGGCTCTGGGCTCTGAATTCACCGCCAGCGGGATCCTGATGCAGCGGTGGTTCCCGGGAGTCGATGTCTGGATCTGGTGTGTGGTGTTCGCCGCCCTGGTTTTCGGCCTCAATGCCTTCTCCGCCAAGTTTTTCGGCGAAGCAGAGTTCTGGTTCTCCCTGGTGAAGGTTTCGGCCATCGTGGCGCTGATCGTCCTGGGCGGTGCGGCCCTGTTCCGCTTCCAGCCTTTGAACTCCGACGCCGGCCCTCCCCTGCTGCTCACTAATTTCGTGACGCCGGACGGGCTCTTTCCCAATGGACTGACAGGAGTGCTGGTGACCACGCTTGCGGTCTTCGCCTGGACGAAAGCCCCTTCGTGACTGTCTTCAGCGGCCTGGGCATGCCCTACGCTGCCGACATCATGAACTTCGTGATCATCACAGCGCTTCTGTCAGCCGGAAACAGCGGCCTGTTCTCGTGCGGAGGCATGCTCTTCTCCCTCGCCGACGAAGGCCATGCGCCGAAGGCCTTCCGCCGCGTCACCCGGCGTGGGATCCCGCTGATCGCCCTGGGCGTGAGCATGGTGGGCGGCCTGGCTTCCCTGCTGTCCAGCGTGATGGCTGCCGAAACTGTTTACCTTGTGCTCGTTTCCATTGCAGGCTTCGCAGCAGTGGGCGTCTGGATGTCCATCGTTGCCTCGCACTTTTTCCATCGTCGGGCTTTTGTGCGCGACGGCGGCTACGTCACCACGCTGCCCTACCGCGCACCGTTCTTCCCCTTTGTACCGTTGCTGGCTTTTGCCATCTGCCTCATATCCCTCATTGGGCAGGCAATTGATCCCAATCAGGTAGTGGCCCTGGCCTTCGGCTTGGCCTTTGTGGCCGGTTGCTACCTGTACTTCCGCTTGCGCTATGGCGCGGGCAAAACCGGGCCACGCACCGCCGTCGACCATTCCTCCACAATCGAAGAAAGCGAAGTGTTCTGATGAGCTCATCCACCTCTCCACTGCTTTTCGCCCTGTACGAACAGGCGAGCGTCGGCTGCGGCGGGGCGCCCAGCTTGTGGACCCACCCGCTCGATGACCGCCTGCAGGTGAACTCCTTGGACCGTTGGCGGAACGTCGCCATAACCGCCGAGGAGGCCAACCTGGACGCCCTCTTCTTCGCGGACGTGCTGGGCCTGTACGACGTCTACGGCGGCTCGGCCGACGCCGCGCTCGAATGGGCCGTCGAGGCGCCCGCTAACGATCCCTTTATGTACGTGCCGGCCCTCGCCGCCCTGACCGAGCGACTTTCCTTCGTCATCACGGCATCCACCACCTATGAGCACCCCTTCTCGATGGCCCGGCGGTTCGGCACCCTCGACCACCTCAGCAACGGCCGCATCGGCTGGAACATCGTGACGTCCTATCTCTCCAGTGCAGCCCGCAACTTTGGCATGGATGAGATGCTCAAACACGCAGACCGCTACGCCCGCGCCGACGAGTTCATGGATGTCTTCTACAAACTGCTGGAAGGCAGCTGGGCGGCGGACGCCGTCGTCGGCAGTAAGAGTCAGAAGGTGTACGCCCGGGCCGGTTCTGTGCGTCCCATAAAGCACGACGGCGAGCACTTCCGCGTAGACGGACCGTCGCTGACGTCGCCGTCGCCACAACGGACGCCGGCCTTGTTCCAGGCAGGCTGGTCCCCGCGCGGCCGGGAATTCGCCGCAAAGCACGCCGAAGTGATCTTGCTGCCCAAGAAGGACCCGCAGGAGATCGCCGCAGGGTTGGCGGATATCAAGCAGCGAGCGCTGGCAGTGGGCCGGCCTGTTGGAGAGGTTCGGTCCATGGCCTTGGCCAGGATCATCACTGCGCCCACCGCCATCAAGGCGCAGCAGAAGTATGACGAGCTGCAGCGGAACTACCATATGGAGGCCCAGCTGGTCAGTTATGCAGGCGATACCGGAATCGATCTCAGCAAATACGCTGACGACGAGCCTCTCACTACCCTCTCCAACGGATTGACCTCGTACGTGGTCAAGGGTGGAACCGGCGAGAAGCCCCTGACCGCTGGAGATGTCCGCAAGAAGTTCGCTGACGTCACTCGCGGGACGGACCTCCTGTTCATCGGCACTCCGTCAGATGTTGCCTCGCAGATCCAGGAGCACGCTGCCGTGTCCGGGCTGGACGGATACATGATCAACCCCCTGGTCAGCCCCGGATCGCTTAATGACTTCGCCGAATTGGTGGTTCCTGAGTTGGTGGACCGTGGGCTGTACAGTGCCGAGCCGAAGAGCGGGACGCTGCGTTCGAGGCTCCGCGCTGATGGTTCTGATCTCTTGGCGGATTCGTCCTGCGGCGCGGGCTTCAGGCAGGGCGCGGAGGTTAGCTCGGTTTAGGCAGGGGGTTTTCGCTGGTTGGGGCTGCGCGGGCGCTGATTGAGCTGCGGGGGCTGATTGAGCTCTCACGTGGTTCGGGTTCGCGGTGGTTCGGGTTCTCGGTGGTTCGCCTTGGTGTCAGCTCCTTGGACGTTCCATCCTGCTGGGTCTTAAACTCCTCGTGGCCGCCGAGATCATCAGGACGGTCGCCGTTACGCCCACCTTCGAAAGCGTGGGCGTACTCGCGATCATCGTCCTCATCCGGACGTTCCTCAGCTTCTCGCTGGAACTGGAAATAGCAGGGCCATGCCGTGGCAAAAGGAGCCTGATGTGGGCCGCGAGCCAGGGCCTGCGGGTGCGGGTGCTGCGGCCCGGGGGTAGGCGCATCGCCGGGTGTGCGAGGCGATAACACGGCACGCTAGGCTCGGCCTATGACTGAATCCACCACTGCAAAAGCCGTTGAACTCCTTCGCCTTCATGAGGCACCCCAAATTCTTCAGCTCGTCAACGTTTGGGATTGCATTACTGCCAAAGTGATTGCAGACCTCCCCGGTACGTCCGCCCTGGCAACGGCCAGCCATTCAATCGCGGCGTCACTTGGCTACAAGGATGGCGAAAGCATCCCCGTGGATCTGATGGTCGAGGCTGTAGGTCGAATCGCCGCGGTCACAGAACTTCCCGTTTCAGCCGATCTCGAGGCAGGTTACGGCGATCCTGGTGAAACCACTCGGAAGGCAATCGGCGTCGGGATTGTCGGCGCGAACATCGAGGACCAAATGCGGCCCATCGACGACGCGATCGTCCAGATGGCTTCCGTCATCAAAGCCGGAGAATCCCAGGGAATTGACTTCGTCCTCAACGCCCGCACCGACGCCTTCCTCAAGGGGAAGGACCGCAACCCGGCCGAGGTTTTGGCCGACGCAATTGAGCGCGGTCGGGCATACCTCGACGTCGGCGCGACCACTGTTTTTGTTCCGGGCCTGCTCGATGAAGCCACAGTAGTTGCCCTTGTGGAAGGAATTGGCTGGAACAAGGTATCGGTCATCAATGTGCCGGGGTCCTTGCCGCCAGCAAAGCTGCAGGAACTGGGCGTGTCGAGGATTTCCTATGGTCCTTGGACCCAGCGCATAGCCCTCACGGCATTGGTGGATACGGCGGTTGATTTGATGGCTGGCGGCACCCTGCCCGAGGGGATTCGGGTGCTTAACTAGTTCGCGACTTCAGGCCAACTGGTACGCGTTTCGGAGCAGGACTACTTCCCTTTTCGGGGGCTGTCCCT
>NZ_JAPSHJ010000107.1 GCF_031179985.1 Arthrobacter sp.
TGCCGTCGCCGTTGGAGTCGGAGAAGCTGCGCGGGTAGATCTGGTAAACAGCGGCCTGACGCCACCAGTTCGGATCGGCCATACGCTCGGATTCAGAGGAGGTTGCCAGAGTGGCGGTGGTGGACAAGGGTGTTCCTTCTTTTCCTGTTGATCTTGAATTTTGCTGTTGGTGAGTTGGTGCGTTCAGTGATGCTGCGTTGCTTGCAGCCGAGGCGCTTGGTCCGTCCAGGGCAGGTCGCTGGTGGTGTCTCCGATGGGGTCATCTTTCGGGGTGGCACTGGAGATGTGCGATCCGGATTGCCCGGCAGGAGCTTTGATCCCCGGGAGTCTCCAGAGCTGCAGTGATGGTCCGGAACCTGAGAAGGTGGTGGATTGCGCTGTGTTCCTTGCGGTAAGAGTGCCACAACCCCATAACGGGGATGGCGTGGCGTTCTCAGTACGGGGATGGATGAGCGATGCGGGTAGTTCCACGGCTTCGAATGCAGCTCGGGATGCTGCTACCAGGACGCAAACGTCGTTGTGCTCGCGCACGTAGATCAACACGTCGTCGCCCGCGTACAGCCATCGCAGGTTTCCTTCGTGCAGTGCCGGCAGCTCCCGGCGTAGTCGGCTGAGCTCGGCGATGCCCGGGCCCAGGTCGGCGCGTATCTTTTCGGGTTCCGCCCATGGCATGGGTGTTCTGGCGTCTTCACCGTTGATCCCTTCGAGGCCGAATTCGTCGCCGGCGAACAGCGTCGGGATTCCGGGCAGCGTGAAGATCATGGCCAGGCCCACCAGTTGGCCGTCCGGGATCATGACGGTGGCTGCCCGGGCAGTGTCATGGGAATTCAGGGCGTTCATGTTCTGCGTGCGGATGCGCCAGGGAAAGGCCGCGGCCAGGGCTTGGTGGGTCTGGACGAAGTGTTTCGCGCTGATGCGGTTGGGACCGGGAATGGGCGTCCCGAAGAAGTTGACCGGAGCTTCCTCTTTCGTGAGCCATTGCCAGAGCGGGCGGGTGAAGTTGGAGTACGTCATAGCCCCGTGCCAGGTTGAACCGTCGAAATCGGCTGCTGCATCATTTGTTGACTCTGCGAGCAACATGGAATCCGGCTTGATGGACTGCATCGTGTGCCTGATCATCGTGGCAATTTCGCGGTTCATGTCGTCGGTTCCGTGGCGGCCGGTCATGTTTGCCACATCAATGCGCCACCCATCCAGGTTAAAGGGAGGGGCGAGCCAACGGCTTATGACCGAGGATGCTCCGGTGATGAAGCGCCGGCGCAACTCGGGTGAGTTCCAGTTGAATTTTGGCAGGCTGGGCACGCCGAACCACGAGGCGTACGTGGTGTGGTCTTCGTTGAAATAGTAGAAGCCGGCCTCTGGGGAGCGCGGATCCGCAAGCGCGGCTGTGAACCACTCGTGGGCGTAGCCTGAATGGTTTGCCGTGAGGTCGCCGATCACTCGTAGCCCGCGGTGGTGTGCGGCGTCCACCAGACGGATGAGCGCCTCGTCTCCGCCCAGCAGGGGGTCCACTTTCGTGAAGGTCGTCGCGTCGTATCGGTGATTGGAGCGGGCGGGGAAGAAGGGAGTCAAGTAGAGGACGGTGGCCCCGAGGGCCTGAATGTGGTCGAGATGCTCGGCAATGCCGTCGAGGTCCCCGCCGTAGAGCTGGCGCGGTGTGGCTTCTCCTGCAGGCTGAACGGGTTCATCCCAGGCGCAGCGGACCGCCCAGTCAGGCGTGGGCCGGGTGGCGGCGGCTGAGGAACGGGCAAAGCGGTCCGGGAAGACCTGGTAGATCACTGCGCGGTGAACCCAGTCCGGGGCCGGGGCATGGGCGATCAACCGGAAGTCCTGAAAATCGGGGGTCTCCCGGTCAAAGAGGCCTTCCGCGTTCAACCATTCCCAGGCGGGCCTGCCGAGATGATTGGTTTCGATCAGGAAGCGGTACCGGAGCACGGGATTGACTGCGAGGACCACGCATTCCCACCATTGCCAGGAGTGGTCGGACCGGGTCGGGCAGTCCGGTGCATCGACCCGGTGGGCTTCGTCAAAGTGTGGTTCGCCGTCTCTGAGGGAACGAACGAAAACGCGGTCAACGCTGCCGTACGTGGCCGGGATTCGCATCCGGAGCCGTACCTGGCTGCCCGCGGCCAACGCCTGGTCAGAGACATACAGCGATGAACCGTCATGGTGGGGGATATCGGTCTTCACCGCTTGATTCTCCATCTGCTCTGATCCTGTACAGGGACTTGCCTTTATCGGTGGCTGCCCGGCAGGAGGGTATGGTTGTGCGCTTGGTGCGGCTGCCTATCCCTTCACGGAGCCCTGAATCAGCCCGCTGGTGATGTACTTCTGGAGGAACAGGAAGAGGGCCATTACCGGAAGAGCAGCCAGGACGGACCCTGCGGCGAAGACGCCCCAGTTTTCGGAGCGCTGTTGTGCGACATAGGAATACAGTCCGACGGCGAGAGTCTGCGAATCCGGATCTTGGAGTACGACGGAGGCGATGATGAAGTCGCTGCTGATGCCGATGAAGGACAGCAGTCCGACCACGGCCAGGATCGGGGTCACCAGGCGCAGGATGATGCCGAAGAAAATCTGGACGTGGCTGGCGCCATCGAGCCGTGCTGCCTCGTCAAGGGACGTGGGCACGGTGTTGAAGAAGCCGTACATCAGGTAGGTGTTCACTCCCAGGGCTCCGCCCAAGTAGACCATGATCAGTCCGAGCTGGCTTCCCAGGCCCAGCCACGGAATAACGTCGGAGATGCCACTGAGCAGCAGGAAGATGGCGACGATGGCGAGCAGCTGGGGAAACAGCTGCAGCAGCATGAGGCTTAGCAGGCCGAATCGCCGGCCTTTGAAGCGCATGCGCGAGAACGCGTAGGCAGCGAGGGCCCCCAGCAGCACGCTGGCCAGGGACGTTACTGCTCCGATGAAGAGTGTGTTGAGGAACCATCGCCCGAAGGGGCGGGCAGGGTCAGAGAAGAGCTGGGCGAAGTTCTCAAAGTCGATCTGGCCGAACAGCCTGTTGCTTCCGGCAAGGGTCCCGCTTGAGTCCAGGGCGGCCGAGAGCACATAGAGCAGGGGAAACAGCGCGAAGATGATCGTGACAATTCCAACGACATGGCGCCAGCCCTTGTTTTTTGCCCACGCTGTTCTGCCGCTGTCAGGCCCTCGGGCGGGCAGGGTTTTGCGGTGTGAAATGCTGCGCGTCGAGGTGCGGACTGTCATGAGTTTACTTCTTCCAGGGACTTGGTCATTTTGAAGCTCCATGCCGAGATAACCGCCACGATGATGAAGATGAGAATGGCAAGGGCGCTGGCAAGGCCGTAATCCCGGCCGGCGCCGCCGCCGAAGGCGACCTTATAGACCATGGTGATCAGGATGTCTGTCGCGCCGATGTCCATCGTGGTTCCGGAGAACCGCGGGCCGCCGGAGGTGAGCATGAAGATGACATTGAAGTTGTTGAAATTGAAGGCGAACGTCGAAATCAGCAGCGGAGCCACGGATACGAGCAGGAGCGGGAGCTTGATGGACCGGAAAATCCGCCACGCGCTGGCGCCGTCCACGCGGGCTGCCTCATCCAGTTCTTCGGGCAGCGACTGCAGTGCCCCGGTGCAGACGAGGAACATGTAGGGGAAGCCGAGCCACA
>NZ_JAPSHJ010000066.1 GCF_031179985.1 Arthrobacter sp.
CCAAGATGACCGTCAGTCAGGGGTTTCCATTTCAGCGCTGTTACTGTCTGCTGCTCCGGAGAGTCCACCCACCCGAGCTCTGCCACACCATGAGAGCGCGGGCCCGGGAACGGCAGGAGTTCAGGTAGCGGCGGCGCCACAGGAGGCCGGATGGAGGTACCGCCACGAAGTGCCCACAGAGTGCATGCCTGGCGGATGAGTGGAGCGGCGGCATCTGCCGGGGTGACGGATACTGTTGCAGCATCGCGGTGTAAAGGCGTGCACGGGGCGGCCAGCACATCAAGGGTTGCTTCGACCGTCAGATAGCAGTCAGCTGTCGCTGCCGTTCCCGTCAGTGCTGCCGTTTGGAATTCTTCGGGCGGGTCAGTTCCGCGGGCAAGGAAGGCTCGGCCAGGAATCCCCACCGGAATCCTGGCAGCCGCACCTGAGTTGATGATGTCCGCTGATTCCAGGTCTGATTGGACCCGAAGGGCAATGCTGGTGGTCACATTGGCCCGGATATCGGCTGTAATCGCACCCTGCGGGCGTTGGGTTGCCATGATGAGGTGCAGTCCCAGGGACCGGCCGATAGCAGCAATTCTCATGAGTTCGCTAAGTGCTTCCGGCGCTTCTTCTACCAGCATCCTGAATTCATCAATAACCAGCACTAAGTGGGGTAGGGCCGGCGCCTTTCCGGTTGCCGTGGCCCGGTAGCTTACGAGATCGGGGGCTTGGGCCAAGGCGAGAAGTTCTTCACGGCGGCGGATTTCCGCGCGGAGGGAGACCAGAAACCGATCAAGTTCATGCTGCGACAGATCCGTCAGCATTCCGACGCAGTGCGGCAACCCCGATAAAGGCCCAAGGCCGGAACCGCCCTTGAAATCCACAAAGAGGAAATTGACGCGATCGGGAGGAAACGACAGGGCAAGGGAAATGGTCAGGCTGCGTAGCAGCTCCGATTTACCTGAACCGGTGGTACCGGCGACCAACAGGTGCGGCCCGTCCGCCTGCAGATCAAAGAAGCGCGGACCGGATGCTCCGATGCCGAGACTGACGGGGAGACCCCGCATTTCCCGGGATTTATCCCAACGCAGGGCGAGTTCGGAGTCGGAGAGAGCGAGCACATCTTCCAGCAGACAGGCTTCCGGTACACGTTCTCGTGCGGCACCATCATCCTGCGGTGGATTGGAGGCGACCCGCCGGCAAAAGTTACTGAAAACCTGATCGGGAACGAGATCAGCCACAAAATCAATGCGGCCGGCGGCTCTCGTCAGCCGCGCCATTCCTCCGCTCAAATCGATATACGGGCCATTCAGGTCGGTCGGAAGTCCGCCCCGTGCATTGAAGCAGTGGAAAACTTGCCAGCCGTTGTCCAGCGCAGCGGAAAGGACTTTGTCAGCCTCGCCGGAACTCGGAAAACTCTCCATCATGATGAGCACTCCATGGTCGAATCCCTGACCTGGGCCAGCAGAAAGATTCGCCAGACAGGCTGCGGTTTGAGTCACCAGGGAGACCTGGGTAAGAAACCGGGCAGCGAGAGGGAGTTCCCGGGCTCCCCCGAGGATCATGACCCGGGTTCCCCCGCCAAGCGGAAAGGCTGAGAACTGCATGACGAGGGACCTGACAAGCCCTGCCACTGCTTCGTCCGGCCCTTGTATCCGGGTCACGCCGAGTCCTGGCTCAAGACTGACAGCCATTGATCCCAGCAGGGGTGGGCGAAAGCCAGGGTCGGCGGGATCTGTTCGCACGTTTGCCGGTTGGGTCGCGAGTCCCAGCCGTAGAGAGACGCCACCTTCCCCAGCTGATGCGGGCGTGGGCCGGGGACCGGAGTACAGGGTTTGAAGGACAACGTCGGCAGCTGAAGGTGCGGACCGCCGTCGTCGTTCCTGGTCGTCTTTCACTGCCGCCTCCACTGCCCTTTTCAGGTCGTGGCGCTGGCGCCTGCCGGACATGACGGGAAACAGAATGGAAAGGGTCGAAACTGCAGTAAAGGCCAGGAACATCCACATTCCCGTGATCACGGCAAGGCCTGTTCCGATGACAATGGGAAGCACCGCAGTAAGGATCAACGTCCCGCGGTTACCGGCTTCGGCCTTCCTGCCGACGATCAACGGCTCGGCCACGTTGCTGCCTGCTTCAGCATAAACATGCTGGTCAGTGGAAGACCCGCCGAAGACGATGCTTAGCGTTGAGTGGCCGCAACGTATGAGGGAGTTAGTGAAGACGTTGGAGCTCTTAGCCCTTTTGTCATCCACCGTTGTTCCGTTCACACTGCCAAGGTCAGTGATGGTGACGTTTGCCTCCGATACCTCCAGACGGGCGTGCTCCCGCGACAACTCGGCATCGGCAATGAGGACCTCCGTACCGCTGCGGCCAATGCGGACGGAACCCCGGCCCAGGGGCACCACAGTGCCTGCGCCCGGGCCACCATGGACTACCAACATCAAGCCGAGGGACGAAGGCCCCGGATTTCCGTGAACGGGCGCTTCGTTTCCGTCCACCAGGACAACTCCGGGGACAAGCGGGGGAACACCAACGGTCATCCCCGCAATGGGCGAACCTCCCGCAAAAAGGGTCCGAGTGCCGTACTTCTGCGAGACGGCGTCTTGAAGCTCCAAGCCGGTGCAGCCGGGTGGCGCCGTGATAGTCAGTTCGAGGGGATCGCGGGTAAGCCCGGAACCATGGCTGCGAACGAGCGTGCATTCGAGCTTCATGGTCTTCCTCGCTTTTACCGGTGCGGTCCTGACCCACGCTATGGCCTGGTCGGCAACTTCGAACGGCCCCGCCTTCACTATGTGGATAACGTCCTGCTGCAAGTTCCGATTCGCGGTGAGTGCGCCACCCTCGGGTAGGCTAGAGCAGCAGACAATGCCATACGTTGTGCTGCCCGCATTCGAATCAGGAGATTTTGTGACCGCTGACCTTGTCATCGTAGGGTCAGGCTTTTTTGGCCTGACAATTGCAGAACAGGCCGCCACGGAGTTGGGCTTGAAGGTCGTTGTCATCGACCGGCGCCACCATATCGGCGGCAATGCATACAGCGAAAAGGAAGAGCAGACAGGCATAGAGGTCCACCGCTATGGGGCCCACCTTTTCCATACCTCCAACGAACGCGTCTGGGAGTATGTAAACCGCTTCACAACGTTTACGAACTATGTCCACAAGGTGTATGGCGTGCACAAGGGCGAGGTCTATTCCCTGCCCATCAACCTGGCAACCATCAACCAGTTCTTCCGCGCAAATCTCACACCGGGCCAGGCCCAGGCCTTGATTCAGGAGCAAGCCGGAGAACTTGCCGGAACGGATCCCCAGAACCTCAATGACAAGGGCATTCAGCTGATTGGACGCCCACTCTACGAGGCCTTCATCAAGCACTACACGGGTAAGCAATGGCAGACGGATCCCAAGGATTTGCCGGCCGGAATCATCTCGCGGCTTCCGGTGCGGTACAACTACGACAACCGGTACTTCAATGACAAGTACGAAGGCCTTCCCACCGACGGTTATACCGCGTGGATTGAAAAAATGGCCGATCATCCGAACATCGAAGTTCTACTGAACACCGACTTTTTTGATGATTCACAGGAATACAGCAAGGACAAGGTCGTCGGAGAAATTCCGGTCGTCTATACAGGTCCCGTGGACCGGTATTTCGACTACGAGGAAGGCCGTCTCTCCTGGCGGACAATTGATTTCGAGGAGGAAGTGCTCGACGTCGGCGATTTCCAAGGTACGTCCGTCATCAACTACAACGACGCCGACGTCGCATACACGCGCATCATTGAACCGCGCCACTTCCACCCCGAGCGGGACTACCAGACGGAGAAAACCGTCATCATGCGTGAGTTCTCCCGTGCAGCGGAACAGGGTGACGAGCCCTACTACCCCATCAACACTGCGGCTGACCGTGATCGGTTGTTGAAGTATCGCGATCTGGCGGCGGAAGAGAAGAGCGTCCTCTTTGGAGGGCGCCTGGGCACGTACAAGTACCTCGACATGCACATGGCAATCGGATCCGCCCTGACTATGTTTGAGAACAAAATACGGCCCCACTTCGAAGCGGGAGACCAGTTCGAAAGCGGAGGAGTGGACGCATGAGCCAAGACGCCTTGGCTGCACCCGACAAGGGTGGCGGCCTGTTTGACGTGCTTCGCCGCCGGGACCTTCTTCGCCTGATCGTCCGAAAGGAACTGAAGGTCCGCTACCGGAGTTCCGTACTCGGGCTCCTCTGGTCCTATGTCAAGCCTGGCGTGCAGTTCGTCGTCTTCTACTTCGCGCTCGGTGTGTTCCTGGGGCTGAACAAGCAGCCGAACTTCGTGATTTACATGTTCTCAGGCATCATCCTCGTCAACTACTTCTCTGAGGCCTTCGGCCAGGCAACCCGTTCAGTGGTTGCCAACGCCGCCTTGGTGAAGAAGATCTACTTGCCGAGGGAACTGTTCCCTGTTGCATCCGTTTGGGTCGCCATCGTCCATTTCCTGCCCCAGATGCTGATTCTGCTGGTGGCGTGTTTCTTCTTTGGATGGACTCCGACTATCCCCCAATTGATAGGGGCAGCGGGGGCATTCGTGATAGTGACCATGCTGTCATTGGGCCTCGGACTCTTCTTTGCCGCGGCGAACGTGCTTTTCAGGGACTCTGAAAACATCGTGGACCTCATGCTCATGATGGCTACCTGGTTTTCGCCAGTACTCTATGCCTGGTATCTGGTCCGGGACACGCTTGGAGAAACGTTCTACTTCTTCTATCAGCTCAACCCCATGACGATCGCCGTGGAACTGTTCCACGCAGCATTCTGGTCTCCGACCTCAGCAGTCAGGCTGGCGCCGGAGGGTGCAAGGCTTCCCGAGAACCTTCTTTCTTTGTGGCTTCCCGTGGGCCTGTTGATTTCATTGCTGATCCTGGCCGTCGGACAGTCAGCCTTCCGACGCCTTGAGGGCAGATTTGCGCAGGAGCTGTGATGGGTTCAGAGGCTATTGTTGTTGAAAATGTCTCAAAGCGGTTCAACCTCCGCCATACCAGGTCCCTCAAAGAGACCGTTGTGTGGCTGCTGAAGGGACGCCGCGGCGACCTGTCCTCCACTTTCATGGCTCTTGACGGGGTAGACATCAATGTGGAGGTGGGGGAGTCCGTCGCACTGCTCGGACTTAACGGCTCCGGAAAGTCCACCCTGCTCAAGCTGATTTCGGGGGTCATGACAACTGACTCGGGTACTGTTCGGACCCGCGGCAAGGTTGCCGGCTTGATTGAGGTGGGTGCAGGCTTCCATCCCGATCTGACGGGCCGTGAGAATGTCTTCCTTAACGGAGTGATTCTCGGGATGACCGAGAAAGAAACCGCCGAGCGCTTTGACGCCATCGTGGAATTTTCTGAGATCGGAAAGTTCATCGATACGGAAGTGAAGTTCTACTCCTCGGGGATGTTCCTGCGGCTGGCCTTCGCGGTCGCCGTACACACCAACCCGGATGTCTTCCTCATCGATGAAATTTTGTCCGTCGGCGATGAGCCGTTCCAGAAGAAGTGCCTTGCCCGTGTCCAGGAGCTGCGTGATTCCGGTTGCACACTGGTAGTCGTCAGCCACGACCTGGATATGGTGAGCAAAGTCTGCGACCGGGGAGTGGTGCTGCGGCAAGGTAAGAAGGTGGCAGACGGGCCTATTGGAGAAGCTGTCTCGCTGTTGCGGGAAGGCTGAGACGGAACCGAGGCATGACAATGATGCAGGGAGTACACATGACCAGGGCCCGACAGGTCTTCGAAATTATTGACGACGGCGGCTCCGGCCTTGATGGGGCCGAGGAACGCCTCTCGCCACGGGAACTTTGCTTGTTGGCCGGCGCGTTGAACTACCATTCGCTGGTACAGCCAGGCCGGGAATTCAGAGCTGTTGTGCTCCGCGGACCGAACGAGTCGTTCCCGAGACTGACCGGCGATTCATGCCATCGTCTGGAGTGGCCCGCCGACCGGACCGTGGTTTGCACGGTTCAGGTTCGCAGCACTCTCAATGGCACGGCACCTGACAACGCCCCGCTGGTGCCGCTGGTCATTGACCTTGGCGGAGAACACCCTGGTGGGGGAACTTCTTACTACAGCCGTGCGGGTCTAAAAGCAAAAGTCCTGAGGAGGGCACGCTTTGGTGCTCCCGTTGCTTTTGATGCGTTGCGGCAAGGTCTCACGGATTACTACGAAAAGCGGATTACTTCCAATCGTCGGCCTCCCCGGATTGCACGGGTCGAGTCGGCTGCCCCGCTGCAAGGGCTTGCCGGAGAAGACAGGCCGCCGGCGATTGTGTTTGGACTGCACTGGCTTGAAATGGGTGGAGCGGAACGATGGGCGCTTGAATCCATTGCTTTGGCCAAAGAGGCCGGGTTCCTTCCCATCGTCCTCACTGACAGGGAATCTTCCCACCCGTGGATCGTGCGTCCGGAGCTGGAAGGCGCCTTGGTTGTTCCGCTGGATCTGCCGCTGCCTGGTACAGAGGAAGTTGATCTTTTGTTGGCCCTCACCAGGGAGTTCTCGGTCCGGGGAATCCATGTCCATCACAACGGCTGGCTCTACCACCGGCTCGCGTGGTTCAAGGCGATGGACCCGACCATCCAGGTGGCGGACTCCTTGCACATCATTGAGTGGCGCACGGGTGGGTTCGTCGAGGTTTCCATCAAGCTCTCCAACGCTATTGACGTTCACCATGTCATCTCGCCCCAACTCCGTGACTATATGGTGCTGCAGCGCGACATTCCCAAGGAACGGGTGGCGTTGGCTCCGCTATACGGACTCCATGAGGCCGCACCCGTGCAGCAGGCGAAGACCGAGAACGGGAGGCCTTTCACCGTCTCCTTCATCGGCCGCCTGAGCCAGCAAAAGCGGCCGTACCTGTTCCTGCGCTATGCACACCAGCTGAAGCGGTCCGCTGGCAACGTGCGTTTCATCATGCACGGCGACGGCGCGTTGTCCGATGAGGCCACTCAATTGGTGTCCCGCTATGGGCTCTCGGATTGTGTGGAGTTCAGAAGGCCGCCGCGGGCAGTTGACGATACGCTGACCGAATCGGACCTGTTGGTGATTTCTTCAGATAATGAGGGATTGACTCTGACTACTTTTGAAGCCACTGCCCATGATGTCGCAGTACTTTCAACGGATGTCGGATCGCAGGCCTCCCTCGTCTCCTCCCGCGCACTCGTGCCGCGTCAGCCGCTGGCATTCCTTAAGGAGGCTGTGTCCCTTACGAAGGAGATCATGGAATCCGAAGAGCTGCGTGAACAAATCGTCCAGGAGCAGCGCGAGAAGATCGAGTCCCTGAAGGAACTCCCGGAAGCGCGTTTGTGGACAAAGAAACTGTATGAAGGATGGAAAGCATGACCGACAAGGTCGCAGCGGTAGTTGTAACGTACAACCGGGTGGATAAGCTCGGGAAAGTCCTGGATTCGATCCTGGCCCAGACACGGTCAGTTGACCAGCTGATTGTCGTCGATAACGCCAGCACGGATTCGACGCCGCAGCTGTTGTCGGTCTACGACGATGATCCCCGGGTCGAAATTGTCCGGCTCAGCACCAATACCGGTGGTGCCGGAGGATTCGCTGCAGGCATGGAACGGGCCTACGAAAGAGGCGCCGACTGGGTCTGGATCATGGACGACGACTGCTACACCACCGAGACTGCGCTGGAGAAGCTGCTCGAGGGTCATGCAGAAGCAGAAACGGAACTGGGACGGCCCGTTCCGTACAGCTGCTCACTGGTGCGATACACCGATGGTTCCATCTGCGAAATGAACAATCCGGGTACCACCTGGGACTGGGGCCGCCTGATCGCCAAGGGTCTGAATTCGGTTCTGATCACCAATTGCTCTTTCGTCTCCGTACTCATCCCGCGTCGATCGATCGCCAAGTATGGACTCCCACTGGTTGAATACTTCATTTGGTTCGATGACATGGAGTACACGTTGAGGATCAGCGCTGAGGGACCCGGTGTTCAGATTCTGGACAGCGTTGCAGTCCACGATATGCCCGAAAATCGGGGCGTGAACTTCGGTGACCTTAACCCGGGGAATGCCTGGAAGTTCTATCACGGTGCCCGAAATGAGTCCTCATACCGATGGCACCATGACGACAAGCTTGCCTGGGTTCAGTTTGTGGTCACCACCTACGCCTGGATGGTCAGGGCGCGGGTAGGGCGCAGGCTTCAGCTCGGAGTGGCGAAACGTATTCTTGAGGGCCTGAAATTCGACCCCAAGCCCAAGATGGCGCGGAGCGTCCGCTAGACCGCCTACTGTGAATTCAGGGCCCGGCCAGTGCCGGGCCCTGAAGCATTTAAGAGGCCCTGAGGCTCCTAAGATGCGGCCAGGCAGCTGAAATCACTGCAAGGGGTACAAGGACAATGCTTCGGTTCGTTTGCGTGCAGACAAGCCGAGAGCGAGTTGCCGGAAGTGGGAGTTGCCCATTGGCTCCGGCAGGTTCTCCCCGCTCTTGGCAGCGGCGTACGCCCAACCGGTTCCCAGCTCCAGCAATGATTGATGCTTGACGTCGTAGTAGTCATCAAGAATGCCAATCGCCACGCCGCGCGCCCCTGCAGCAGCGGCCATCATATGGGGATGAAACCTCGATGTGTACCAGACCTGACCGGTTCGTACTGGCAGACCGTCGTTCCAGACAGAGAGGAACGGAACGAAGTTCTCCTCGGGGATCAGCCCTTCCAAAGCATCGAACATGCGTCGGTCAGAGCCAGGGATCGCTTCCATATAGCCGACTGACAATCCGTTAGCCAGTGACTTCTCCACCACCAGATGAAGCTTGTCCCGCAGCCGGGTGAATGTCTCGTCATCGGTCATGTCGCTTTGGATACAGAGCATGACATCTTTTGCCCTCGACTGGACTGCCTCCGAGCCGGCGGATCGCTTCAGCTCGTGCGGGAGGCCCAGGAACACGTCATCCAACCCCACCTCAAGCCCGATGGCTCCGGCACTCGCTGCGTCCCGTACGCTGGCACTGCTGAATGAAGTGACAGCAGATTTGAGCTGCGCGGCGTTTTCCGGGAGAGGCATGAGGCCAAGTCCCGAAGCGATCAGGCGGGCCCCGTTCAGTCTTCCCGCAGCGGCCATTCCCGCTACCAGTCCAACGTGGTCAGGCCAGACGCCGTTGACGTATCCACCGCCCAGGAGATGGATAGTGTCCGCCTGACCCAGAGTCATCAGGCCGACGTCGTACATAGGGGTTCCGCCATGGGAAACGATGCGGTCCACATGGTCCCAAACACCTTGGGCAGACTGATCCGGTGACTCCGCGCAGGAACGCCAAAGGGTGTTCGTGGTGCGCAGGTGAGGGTGGATTCCGGCAAACAGCGCGCTGGCAGTGCCTGGTTGAGGGCAGTCCAACCAGATGGAAGCGTCCGGGCGCACCCTTGCCAGGAACCGCAGCCACGACGCTACGATCAACTCGTCGCCGTAGTTCGGGTTCCCCGCGGACGCAACGAGATAAATATTAATGCCCATCCCCCGAAAGTATCATGAAGGGAGAGGGCCATACGCCGCTCGGGCCGGAGCCATCGAGCCGGTGGCTATCCGGTATTCTTGACAAGGTGCCCTTCGTCCGGCGCTGTTGTCCCTGAATGATGAAACGCGAAGGAACTGCGTGCAAACGAACGCCGTGTTAGAGACCCCGCCCCGAACGGCCACGGCCGCAGTGCAGCAGGTGCACGCTCTGACTGGCGTCCGCATTGTGGCTGCAATGTGGGTTGTCCTCTTCCACGTTCGGGGAAACATAGCTGCTGAATTCCCTTGGCTTGACGCGGTTATCGGTCCTCTTTTGGCACACGGAGAGCTCGGCGTCGACCTCTTTTTCGCGCTCAGTGGCTATGTGCTGGCGCTGAACTATGGCGAGCGGATGGGGATCCGGCTGGACCGTCAGGCCACCGTCAAGTTTTGGTGGGCGAGGCTCGCGCGTGTGTGGCCGGCCTATGCCTTCATGCTGGTATTTACCGCAATCTGGCATGGCATTCTTCTGGCCCGCCAGAGCGCAGACCCTGTGGCCGTGAAGGACTACAGTATTGCGAGTTTCCTGCGGCAGCTGACCTTGGTGGTGCAGTGGACGGAGCCGGGGTTTGACCGCCTTACCTGGAACGGCGCCGCGTGGTCTGTGTCCGCGGAAGCGTTCGCGTACTTGTTGTATCCCATCATCGCGTTGCTAATTTTTCGGCTCAACAGGGCGTTCAGTACCCGCTCGCTGGTTGTTATGGCGGGCGTCGTGCTGTTCCCCGTCGTCTTTTTCTCCTACGTCCTGGGCCTTTACGGACCATGGATGTGGGTTTTGCGGATTCTCTGCGCCTTTACCGCCGGAGCTTTGATGTTCTACATCGTCCGCCGCCTGCCAGACACCGCACGTATGCGAATGCTCGCCAGCCATCTGCTGGTTGTGGCCATCGTCGTCCTGGTGGCCGGATGCTATTTCATGCACCTCACGGGGCGTGCCCGGTACGTGGGTCTTCTGATCCCCGTCCTTGTCATGATGGTGGGAACACTGGGCGTGGCAGACAGGCACATTGCACGCTTGCTTGGAACGCGGGCCCTGGTGATCGGCGGGATGGCGTCCTACAGCATCTACCTGGTCCACATGCCGCTGATCGAGATCTTCTGGAAGATGCAGATGACGTTTCCGGAGGCTCTTGGGACTGGGACAGTAGGTGCAAAGGTTGGCTTTGCTCTGATGCCGGTGGTTGTTTCGGTCCTTGGATACATGCTGTGGAGGCATTTTGAAGAGCCTGCGCGTCGCAAGATGCGCGTGATGTCCACCCAGCAAATTCCTGAACGGGCCGTAGACGACCCTGCGCTCGGCCACGATAAACCTACCGCGGCCGAGCGGAACGCCTCTTAGACGGTGCTTTCGACGGCAAGCTCATGGCCCATCCGCTTGCCAAGCCGCAGGTAGGCAAGTCGCCGCGCATAGGACATTCCTATGGCCTTCAGGTTTCCGATGTAAAGATCCGTCTTGCTGAGGATTCCCGGATGCTTTGCCGCAATCTCCCGGTGAAACGCAATAGCCTGGTCTGACTGCTGCTTCGCGAGCCGGACGCTCCATTGACTGGCGCTGATCCGGAATGTCGCCAAGCTTTTCCGAAGAGCGACCACGTCCCCGTGCAGGCAAATGCGGGCATACGTTGCCTGGTCGATCAGATAAGGGTTGGTGTTGTCCCAGCCGCCTTCCTGTTCGATGAGTTCACGGCGGAACATCACGCAGGCCGGTTCACCGAAGATATTCGAGCCAGCCAGAACGGTCGCGCGTACCGCCTTGACGCCACTGACGAGCCCGGAAATGCCCTGCAATCCCCGGCTCTTAATGAAAACGTCGCCCTTCGAGTCCACAAGGTCTCGTTGGGAAGCCACAAGGACAGCACTGGGATTGGAATCAAAGGCTGCAACCTGCTCCTCGAGAGCCGTCGGAGCGATGAGATCGTCACCACAGACAAGTTTGACGTACTGGCCACGCGCTTCGGAACTCACGCGGTTCCAGTTGGCCTGCGCGCCGCCACCCGTGGGAGTGGGCGAGAGAATCCGGAGGCGGGGGTTGCTCCGATAGGTCTCGATGACTTCGGAGGTTCCGTCAATCGAGGAATGGTCCGCGATCACCACTTCATAATCGTCGAAGGTCTGGTTCAACACCGACTCAAGCGTTTCCGCAATGTATTGAACGTTGTTGTAGGCAGGGATGACTATGGAGACTTTGGGGCTCATGCCGTTTCTTCCTCTTTGGTTCCATGGGTGGGTGTGCTTGCTGCCGGGCGGGACGGTTCCCTGCGGCGAAACGAGAAGTATCGGTGGCCGAAGTAGCTGATGCAGACCGAAAGCACAGTGATAGCAATCTGGGTGGGGATCCGTGGGAACTGAAGGATGTCTGCAAAGAGTGACAACAGCACGATGTTCACCAACAGGGATGTCAGGTTAACCAAGGCGAATCTACCGAGGTCCAGCCAGACGTGGCCCTTTACCCGGAAAACGAGCTTCCGGTAAACAAAGAACACCGAAATGAGGGACACGAGCCAGGAAGCCGTAAGCAGCACAAAAGACGGTGACTGCGGGAAGGCCAGGGCAAGGACAATAAACAGTCCGGTGCTGAACGCGGTGTTGGCACCGCCGACGATCAGGAATGCGACGCGTTGGTCCTTGATGATCTTAAGCAGGGGTCCCGGCGGGCCCGAATGAATACCGCGGACCGGCTCATCCTCGTCGGGTAATGGGGCCGTTGTCACTATCTCTCCTCGTTCCATGGTGCCTTCGCTGCTACTCCTACCGGTTCGGAGGGATTTGTTGATTTATCTTGTGGCTCGTCAAAATCCTGGGCGTCAGGGCCGGACGTCCGGGCAGCAGGGGGTAGATTTCCTGTTTGTGGATGGTCACGCCGTCGTCTGAGGGCGAACAGCACCGACCAGGTGGCCCCGAGGAGCAAAGCTGTACCCAAGGCTGCCAGTTCGATGTTCCAGCCCGGCGGCTGGAATGAAACAGTGACCGTCTTGCCGATCATGTCCGGTGCCACGTCAACCGTCAGGAGGTATCCGCGCAGGGGGTCGGCAAGTGTTCCGCCATCGACGCTGTAACCAGGCCACGCAATCCTGCCGAGGGTGACCTTGCCGCCGTCGTTTCCGACCTTGGTGACTTTGAAACTGACAGAAGAATCCTCATTCTGAACCAGCTCTACGTCCGTTCCTTCCGACGAATAGACGGGAGCGCCTACATTGCCCAGAGGTGCGTCCCTGGTCCACATGACGGTGTTAGGCGTGCGGGATGCCACACTCCAGCCCGACGGGAGTGTCACCTTGGCCAGTTCGAGGCCCTGCGTGTCCGCGGCGTCCCGAACAACCTGCACGGTGTCTATCCGCAGGAGATCTGCGAGTGGTTTTCCTGAGGCCGGATCAATTTCGAAAAGTTTGGTTGTCAGCTCCCGGCATGTTTCGCCGCGGGAAATGATGCAGAGGTCCTTGGAATACGCCGCGTTCTGGATGGGACTGTATAGGTTGTGAACCGGAACGGGGTTCAGGTACCACATGTTGCCAACCAGGGTCTCATCCCAGGCTGCTCCATCAAGGGATGACGGGGCACCCACCACGATCGCCTGGCCTTCGGCGCCTTCGAGCTGCTGTCCGTACTTGGACGTGTCACCAGGCATCTTGAAGTCCTGGACCGGTGGTGCAGGGAAATAGTTGTGCTGGGGGAAGGCAAGCGCCAGCGATGTGGCCACCAGTATCCCCGCGAAGACGCCTTCGGCTCTTCTCGCACGATCCACTTTCCAGAAGACAAGGACGATGACGGCGAAGCCTGCTGCCATGATCAGGAACATTCTGGCACTGA
>NZ_JAPSHJ010000029.1 GCF_031179985.1 Arthrobacter sp.
CGTCCGACGCGGGCGGCAGCTGCTCGCCATCCCGGGGTGAGCCGGGAAGTCCTGCTTCCGGCACGTCTCCCGGGGAAGGCCCGGCGTCGGGCGCCACTCCCCCACCACGGAGCAGAGTGTCCGCCGGCGCGCTATGTCCCGGCAATTGCGCTGCAGGCACCTGAGGTGCCGCCCCGCTGGCATTGAGGCCGCCAAACTGCACTGCCACCGCGATTGCGACGGTCGCAGCAGCAACAGAAGCGGCGCTTGAGCTGAGCAGGGCATGGGAGCGGGCCCAGTCCCAGGTCCGTGCGGCGCCCTGCTGCAGTCCCAGGAGTGCCCCGCCGAAGAGTCCTCCGCCGGCAATCGCGGCTGTGGAAGGGAAGGCCAGCCCGGCAGCGAGCGGGAAGATGATTCCACGCATGCCCGCGCCCACGTCCTGTACCTGCAGGAGCAGACCCAGGCACTTGGAGCACTCATCCAGGTGGTCACGGACCTTTGCTTCGTTCCGGGGACTGAGCCCCTGGCGGGCATAGGCCCCCAGCTTGTCGGTGACTGCCGCGCAGCCGGGATCTTCGGCTGTGGCCGTGATGTGGTGCTGAAGGTAGGACTGCCGCAGCCCTTCCCGTGCACGCACGGCGAGCGCAGATACACCATTGGCGGACAGTCCCAGCAAGGGAGCCACGGCTGCCGGCGACATGCCATCGATTTCGGTGTACCAGAGCACTGCCTGCCAGCGTTCGGGCAACGAACGGAAGGAGTCAGCAACGGTTTTGGACTCAAACGACGTGAGCACGGGATCGGTGCAGTCCGTGGGGTTCTCATAGGCAGTCAGGTCATCGCTGAGGGTCTGCCGGCCGTCTCCAATGTTCTTCCGGGCTGCCAGCCGGGCAATGGACGAAAAGAGGTATGCCCGAAAAAAGGCGTCCGGTCCGGATCCGCTTTGCAGCGCCGCCAGGACGTTTGCGAAACCTTCGGCAGCCAGGTCTTCGGCGTCGGATCCGTTGCGGGCGTAACGGTGGGCAAGCCCGACGGCGGCCCTGTGGTGCCGCCCGAAGAGCTGACCGTAGGCATCCCCTTCGCCGGCCCGTACCTTGGCAATGAGCTCAGCATCGCTGGGTTCGGCCGGTTCCGCTCCGGGGGTGGCTTCGCTGAGCATCATTCTTCCTGACAGTCCGTCGTATCCCCTGCCGGACAGGGCAGGGCTCCCAGTTTACGGCCGGCGAATCAGGTTCCGGGTTGTCCTGGGAAAATGTTCGAAAGTCGCGTCATGACTCCCGGGCTGGGTGCTCTTAACCGATGTGACCATTCTTCAGCCCGCGGCCGGCATCAGGCCAATGGACCCCTTGGATGTGCTGGCGCGCTGGCGCCGCCGCACCATGTCAGCCGACTGGCGGGTCGAGGCCGACTGGCTTTGTGCAGGAACACGGGCGTTGGCAACCGCTTTTGCCCGCGGGTCCTTCGATCCAGCACGGCCCTCTTCCTACAGCGACCACTTCAGCGGCCAGCCCATGACCGGCCAAAATACTGCCGGCCAGAACGCGGCCGGCCAGCAAACAGGCAAAGTCTTCAGCCTGGGTTCACTCGGCGCAGGAATCAAAACAGCAGACACGGGCTCGCTCGAACCCGTCCGGCAGTTGGGGGCGGCCAGGGCTTATGACGGCGTTGGCATCGCCGAAGCACTGGCCGACGTCGGGGCGCTCTTCTCGGCCCATGACCTGCCCACGCCCATGAACGTGACGGCCGCCTTCGCCGAGGCCTGGGTGGAAGCCTCTTCGCTCCTGAGCGTAGCCATCTCCTGCACCGACCCGGCCAGTGGCCTCTCCACCTGGCCGCATTTCAGGAACCGGCTCTACGAACTTTATGGCGCCCACGAGGACGTCAGCCGGCGCTTCCTGCTTGCTGTCCTGAGGCACCCGAGCCATCACGGTGCAGGCCGGCGGTGGGAACTGGAAGCCAGGATCGGCCACATCTGCGCGGACAACTTCACGCGGAGCGGAACCGTTTTGAGCCGGGCCCCCGACGCCGTCATCGTCCTTTCGGAACGGACCCAGGACGCCTTCGGCCGAATCAACAGCTGTGCCGCGGAACTGAACAGCCTGCTGACCGGGAAGTTCCCGGGAGCGAAGGTGAGAATCGACGTCGAGCCCTTGCCGGACGATGTCCACGACGTAGCCAGACTCCTGGACAGCCTGCGGCGGTAACCGCGTAAAGAACTGCTTTGCCTGGCCCGCTGGGGGTGTCAGGCAAAGCCGTACCACCGAGGGAGGTCTCCTGCTCATTGCAGGAGGCCTCCCTTGTATCAATCCATCAATCCACGACCTATCGGCGGTGCCGCTCTCCCCGGTGACCGCCCGTGACGGTTCGGGGATCGTTTTCTGCTTCATCCACGACACGTCACAGGGCGCGCCAAGTGGTTTTTTGCAAAGCAGCTAGCTTTCCCGGGAGCGCCCTGGTCCGCGAGCGCAGTCTCCCGAAACCTCAGTCCTCTGGTCCGCGTGAAATCTCAATCATTTCCTCACGAGGAACCACCTTGACGCGCTCACGAACGATTCCGGAGTCAGTCCTGCCGGACCAGGTGACGCCGAGTTTCAACTCGTGGGCGTCCAGCCGGTTCCAGCCTTCCCAGGTGGTGTACCGGATACCCCGTTGCTCCAGCAGTTCGATGATGGCCTGCGGATCAGGGTTCTTCGCGGGAGGAAGCGTCAGCCGGTCTTCCAGCAGGAAGCCGATGGTTTCCAACGCATCGCCCTTGGTATGGCCGATCAGCCCCACCGGTCCGCGCTTGATCCAACCGGTGGTATAGATCCCGGGGACTGGCTCGCCGTATTCGTCCAGCACGCGGCCCCCTTCATTCGGGATCACCCCGTACTTTGCGTCGTACTCGAGTTCGTCCAGGGGGGAACCGTGGTAGCCGATGGCGCGGTAGACAGCCTGGACGGGGTAGTCGATGAACTCGCCGGTTCCCTTGACATGGCCTGTCCCGTCGAGCTGCATCCGCTCGAACTTGATGCCGGCCACTTTGCCGTTACCGGCGTCGCTATCGCTTGCATATATTTCGACCGGGCTGTGCAGGAAGTGCAGGTGCAAGCGCCGCGACGACGGAACATCCGCCTGGGCGTGCTCCTCCGCCAGCCAATTGGTCATGGTGTTGACCATCGTCTTGATCTGGTTGTTGCTGCGGATGGCTTCCTCAGAGGCTTCGTCAAACTCGAAGTCCTCGGGATACAGCACTATGTCCACGTCCCTGGCGTGGCTGAGTTCGCGCAGCTCCAACGGAGTGAATTTCACCTGTGCCGGACCACGGCGGCCGAACACATGCACGTCGGTGACGGGTGAATTCTTCAGCGCCCGGTAGACGTTGTCCGGGATTTCCGTCGTCAGCAGTTCCTCCGCGTGCTTGACAAGCATGCGTGCGACATCGAGCGCCACGTTTCCGTTGCCTATGACGGCAATTTCTTTTGCGTCCAGCGGCCAGTCCCTGGGTACGTCCGGGTGTCCGTCGTACCAGGACACAAAATCCGCGCCGCCAAAGGATCCCTCAAGTTCGACACCGGGAACGTCCAGCTCAGCGTCTTTGATGGCGCCGGTGGAGAAGATCACGGCGTCGTAGAAGGCCCGGATATCGTGAAGGGTGAGGTCCCGGCCGTAAGTCACGTTGCCAAGGAACCGGATATCGCCTCGATCCAACACTTTGTGCAGGGCGTTAACGATTCCCTTGATCCGAGGGTGGTCCGGAGCCACGCCGTAACGGATCAGGCCGTAAGGAGCCGGATGGGCCTCAAAGAGATCGATGCTGACTTCGAAATCCCCGTCCTTGACCTCGTTGGACTTGGTGAGAATGTCGGCAGCGTAGACCCCTGCCGGCCCCGCGCCGATGATTGCAACGCGGAGGGGGCGTTTGGCCGTTGTTTCTGCCGAACTGGTCACGGGACCCCTTCTGAGACTGGAGGCTGCGCGAGCTCATGCAGCGCACAGTATCCAATTCTAGTGGCCTGTCCGTCAGCCGGCGTTCTGGATGGGGACGACCTGCCCCTCGCGGTAAAGGAGCGCCCGAAGCTCAGCTTCCGCGGAATCCAGGCGCCTGGGATCAATCGTCTCGCCGGCCGCGAAATGATCCAGCAAGCGCGGATCAACGTAACTCTTCCGCGCAATAGAAGGCGTATTCCCAAGGACGGCAGCGGCCTCCCTCATGGCCTGGCTGATGGCAGCTTTCCGGGCGGCCACTGATCTTTGTGGTCCGCTCCGGGCCAGGCTGACGGCGGCAGCAACAGTTCCGCGCAGGGTCCGAAAGTCTTTCGCGGTGAAGTCTGAACCCGTTCGTTCCTTCACATAGGCGTTGATGTCGGCGCTGGTCACGGGATGCCACCTTCTGCGTTCCCGGTAGGCGAGCAGGCGGGCGTTGCCGCCTCGTTTCTTCAGGACGCGCATCAGGGCGGCCAGGTCCGGATCAATGATTTCCGATTCCCAGGTCTTCCCGCTCTTGGCAGGAAAGCTGAGCAGCAAAGTGTCTTTCCGCACCTTTACATGGGCGCAGAGCAGGGTGGCCAGTCCATGGCTGCCATTTTCGTTGGTGTACTTTTCCGAGCCCACCCGTAACGATCCGCTGTCCAGCATCCTGAACCCCGCCGCCAGCACACGTTCGCGGGACAACCCTTCGGAGCGCAAGTCTATGGTCACGCGCCGCCGTGCGGACGGCAGGGACTCCGCAAGCTGCAGGGCGCGATCGAACTTCACCCGGTCCTTACGTTCGCGCCATTCGGGATGGTAGATGTACTGGCGCCGGCCTACAGCATCCAGACCGGTTGCCTGGATATGCCCGTTATCGAAGGGCGAAATCCACACGTCGGTCCAGGCTGGCGGAATCCCGATGCTCTCCAGCCGCTCACGGACAGGGCCCGGTGGCACCGTGGTGCCATTCAGGTCCCTGTAGCTGAAGCCTTTTCCGGCAGCCACCCTGCGGTAGCCCCGGCCCGAGGCGTTGCTCCGCCGGAGCCTCATGGAATGCTTTCCTGCCCATGCATCATGATCACAATGGTAAGCCTACTGACTAACTTCGGAATCCAGGCAAGTTAGGATTGCCGGCTTTTCTCTGTTGGCGGAATACTGGCCGGAGCTGTGATGTTCTTGACTTTGTGCCTACACCTCACGGATCTTCCTCTGCCAGCGTTGCCAGCTCTGACCCCGTGTCCGGCCCTTCAATGGAGTCTGGATCGTCAATGGAATCCCGTTCAGGAGCCCCCTCAGCCTCGCCAGCAGGACAAAAGCCAGGCCTGAAGGCGGTGGACAAGGACACGACGGCGGGGATTCTGTTCGGCATTGGCGCCTACGGCCTCTGGGGGCTGCTTCCCATCTACTTCTTCGTGCTGCAACCGGCCGGAGCCGTGGAGATTGTGGCCAACCGGGTGGTGTGGTCTCTGATCTTTTGCGCGCTTCTGATTACTGTCACCCGTTCCTGGCATGGGCTCATAAGCGCCTTCAAGAACCGCTCAGTTTTTGGAACCCTTGGCATAGCCGCGGGCCTCATCGCCGTGAACTGGCTGACGTACACCTTTGGTGTAACCACAGGCCAGGCGGTTGAGGCGTCGCTTGGCTACTTCATCAACCCCATCGTCTCGGTCCTGCTGGGCGTGTTTGTGCTGAAGGAAACGCTGCGCCCCCTGCAGTGGGCCGCCGTCGGAATCGGTTTTGTGGCCGTGGTGGTCCTGACAATCTCCTACGGCAAGCTTCCTTGGATCGCCCTCACGCTGGCCGTCAGTTTCGGTTTGTACGGCTTCGTAAAAAAGCGTGTGGGTCCGAGGGCTGATGCCATCACCAGCCTCACCGTCGAGACTATTGTGCTGGCACCACTCGCGGCAGCCACCATGGTTTTCCTTGCCTTCACCAACACCGCCACCCTGACCAATAACGGGGCTACCCACTTCTGGCTGCTGCTGTCCTCCGGCATTATCACTGCCGTTCCCTTGGTGTTCTTCGGCGCCTCCGCCCGGCGGCTGCCCATGACCAGCATCGGCCTGCTGCAGTACTTCGCTCCGGTTCTGCAGTTCGTCATAGCCCTCGCGGTGTTCCAGGAGGCCATGACCACCGGACGGTGGATCGGGTTCGGCGTCGTCTGGCTCGCACTCCTGGTACTCACAGTGGACATGCTGATTTACGCACGGAGGAACTCAGTGGCGCGGAAGCTGGCGCACGCCTAAAAAGACAAGCGCGAACCGGCAGTTGATGCCCTCAAAATCGTGATTGGAGGGCATTTGCTGCCAGTTCGCGCGTTGCAGTGCGGTCGAAGAAACCTTTAAGCGTGGGCTTTGATTGCCGCTGCCAGCACAGACAAGCCATCCAGCAGCAGCTCGTCGGTGATGACCAGGGGCGGCAGCAACCGGATCACGTTTCCGTAGGTTCCACAGGTGAGGATGATGACGCCTTCCATGAGGCACGCTGCAGCCACGGCCTTGGTCAGCTCCGGGTTCGGTTCCTTGGATCCGGCCTGCACCAGCTCGATGGCCAGCATGGCGCCCCGGCCACGGATGTCGCCGATGACAGAGACTTCCTCAGCAAGTTCGCGCAGTTTGCCCGTGGACAGCTCTTCGATGTGCTTGGCCCGGGCGTTGAGGTCGTATTCTTCCATGGAGCCGATGGACGCGAGTGCCGCGGCGCACGCTACCGGGTTGCCGCCGTAGGTGCCGCCCAGACCGCCCGGGTGGACGGCGTCGAGCAGGTCCGCGCGGCCGGTGATGGCCGAGAGCGGCATGCCGCCTGCAATGCCCTTGGCCATGGTGATGATGTCCGGAACAACGCCCTCGTGGTTGACCGCGAACCATTCACCCGTGCGGCAGAAGCCGGACTGGACCTCGTCGGCGATGAACACAATGCCCTTGTCCTTGGCCCACGCCGAGAGTGCGGGCAGGAAGCCGTCGGCCGGAACGATGAAGCCGCCTTCGCCCTGGATCGGCTCGATGATGATCGCAGCGACCTGATCGCCGCCGATCTGCTTCTCGATCATGGTGATGGCGCGCTTGGCGGCCTCGGCGCCGGTGATCGAGGGGTTCTCCTCGCGGAAGGGGTAGCTCATGGGCATGCGGTAGACCTCAGGCGCGAACGGGCCGAAGTTCGTTTTGTACGGCATCGCCTTCGCGGTCAGTGCCATGGTCAGGTTGGTGCGGCCGTGGTAGGCGTGGTCAAAGGCGACGACAGCGTCCCGGCCGGTTGCCAGGCGAGCAACCTTGACGGCGTTTTCCACTGCTTCGGCACCCGAGTTGAACAGGACCGTGCGCTTTTCATGGTCGCCGGGGGTGAGGCGGTTGAGCTGCTCGGCGACCGCAACGTAGCCCTCGTAGGGGGTGACCATAAAGCATGTGTGGGTGAAGTGCTCCACGGCTTCCTTCACGGCACCGACGACGGCGGGATCGGAGGCTCCCACGCTGGTCACGGCGATGCCTGAGCCAAGATCGATGAAGGAGTTTCCGTCGACGTCATGGATGATGCCGCCGTCGGCGTCCGCCACGTAAACAGGTACGGCGGAGGCGACGCCGGCAGCCACTACTGCCTTTCGGCGTTCGGTCAGTGCCAGGGACTTGGGGCCGGGGAAGTCTGCCTGGACGCGGCGCTTCTGCTCGAGACGGTAGGTGATTTCACTTGCTGTGGCGGTCATTGAGTTTCCTTCTTCACAGGTTGGGGCCACGCCGGCAGGGTTCCCTGGCCGAAGCGAAGCGAGGTTAGGGTGCCGGTGACGGGACCGGCGAACGTGGGGCCACGCCGGCAGGGTTCCCTGGCCGAAGCGAAGCGAGGTTAGGGTGCCGGTGGGGATTATGCATCAAGTGCAGACATCACGTGCTTGATGCGGGTGTAGTCCTCGACGCCGTACATGGACAGGTCCTTGCCGTAACCGGATTGCTTGAAGCCGCCGTGCGGCATTTCCGCCGTGAGCAGGATGTGAGTGTTGATCCAGACGGCGCCAAAGTCGAGGTCCCGGCTGACCCGCATGGCAGTACCGTGGTCGCTGGTCCAGACGCTTGAGGCGAGGGCGTATTCGACGTCGTTGGCCAGGCCGACTGCTTCTTCCTCGCTGCTGAACTTCTGGACCGTGATGATGGGGCCGAACGTTTCCTGCTGCACCACGCTGTCCGTCTGCTTGGCTCCGGTGATGATGGTGGGCTCAAAGAAGAAGCCCTTGTCTCCCGCCCGTTTGCCACCGATTTCGATCCTGCAGTTTTCCGGGAGGGACTCCACCACGGCGCTGACCGCCTTGAAGTGGTTGACGTTGTTCAGTGGGCCGAAGTAGTTTTCTTCATCGTTCTGGGAGCCAGTGTGCAGGCTCTTGGTGTGGTCCACCATGGCGGCCACGACGTCGTCGTGCACTGAGTCCTCCACCAGCACGCGGGTGATCGCCGTGCAGTCCTGGCCCGCGTTGAAGAAGGCGAATTCAGCGATGGCGGCGGCGCTCTTCTTGATATCAGCGTCCTTGAAGACGATGGCGGGTGCCTTGCCACCCAGCTCCAGGTGGGCGCGTTTGAGACCCTTCGCAGCTCCCGAAGCCACAGCGATCCCAGCCCTGACTGAACCGGTGATGGACACGAGACCCGGGACCTTGTGCTCCACCATCATCGAGCCGGTCTGGCCGGTACCAAGGATCACGTTGAGCACGCCTGCCGGGAGGATGTCCGCTGCAAGCCGGGCAAGCACCAGCGTAGATTCCGGTGTGGTGTCGGACGGCTTCAGCACAACAGTGTTGCCGGCCGCGAGGGCGGGACCGATCTTCCAGATGGCCATGAGGAACGGGTAGTTCCAGGGAGCTACCTGAGCTACGACGCCGATGGGCTCGCGTCGGACAAAGGAGGTGTGGCCTTCGAAGTACTCACCGGCGGACTTGCCCTCGAGGATGCGCGCGGCACCGGCAAAGAACCGCATTTGGTCTGCTCCGGCTGCAACTTCCTCCGAGGCGATCAGGGAGCGGACCTGCCCGGTGTTGCGGTGCTGGGCCTCGACAATTTCGTCGCTGTTGGCTTCGATGGCGTCAGCAAGTTTGAGCAGCATCAGCTGGCGCTGGCCGGGTGTGGTGTGCTTCCAGCTCTTGAACGCCTCGGCGGCGGCACTCATGGCAGCGTCAACGTCAGCCTGGCCGGAAACCGGAGATTTGGCCACGACGTCACCGTTGGTGGGATTCACAATGTCCAGCGACTCCATGCCGGACGGCGTAACGAACTCGCCATTGATGAAGTTCTGCAAGGTTTGAACCACGGTGTGCAACCTCTTTCGTACTGACTCAGGCAAAGAGCCATTTTGTGATGCGGAGCATAGGAGCATGCCTCCGATGCGGCTGCAACGAGCCTATGCCTTGCCCTCATGGCTGGGAATAGCCACCTGCACACCGTTGGGGGATCCCTTTAGTGCGATGACACAGCACGGGGCTATCCTTTACGCATGGCAATCTCACTCGCTGCCCTGCTGGGGGTGCAGGCTCTGAAACTCCGCAAATCCGGCCTGGCGGAGACCACCTGGCATCAGGACATCCACTGGGTTGCCGTGACTGAACAAGAGGATCCGCAGCGGTTCCTCAACGGCGGAGAACTGGTGCTCACTACCGGCATGCGCCTGCGGACGGCTCCGGAGCAGCGCAGGTTCGTCCGCCAGGTACAACGTGCCGGGGCAGTGGGGATCGGCTTTGGAACGGGGCTGACGCATGAGGAGGTCCCGCCGGCACTCGTCGCCGAAGCTAACCGCTGGGGACTTCCGGTCGTCGAAGTGCCCTATGAGACACCCTTCATCGCCATCGGCAAACTCGTGGCGGATGCGCAGTCGGCCGACCACTACGCCAAACTTGAGCGGCTCATCGCGGGCCATCAGATCCTGGCCCGCGCACTGCTCACTGGCGGCGGGCTTGCGGAGCTTTTGAGGCACCTCGGTTCCATGCTGCGTACTGAAATCATCCTGACCCAGTTCACCGCGCAGCTCTACAACAGCGCTGCCGGAAGCCCGTCCCCCACCGCGGACGAGTGGGCGTCGTATCCCATTCCGACGGGCCGCCGGGATGCCTGCACGCTTTGGGTGAAAAGGCCCTTCGAGGATTCAGGGATCGTCAATTACGCCCAAAACCTCATCAGCGTGGAGCTGAACAACATGATGAAACAGCGCCAGTCCCAGCGCGCATTGTCCGGGCAGGTCCTTGAGGACGTTATCCACGGAACCCTGGAACCAAGCGAAGCCTCCCGGCGGCTGGCCGGGATAGGGGTCAACAGCACCCGCAAGAACGTGGTCCTGTTGGCCGAATCCGCCGCCCACCAGAAACAACTCATCAGCTCCTCAGTTCCGCCTGAGCTGGAGCAGGGAGTTACCGCCGTCGTTGGCAAGGACCTTATTGCTGTCATCCCCGACGACGGTACCGGTTCCGGTGCGCTCGCCAGGCGCCTGAGCGATCACCTGGCGGAAGCCGGCATCCACGCCACAATAGGAATTGGCGGGGCGTACACCAAGCCAAACGGGCTCCGCTGGAGCTACTTCGAGGCCCGGGAGGCCGCCAGCCGCGGCCTGTCCGTGAACGAACCGGAACGGCTCAGCCTGACGTCGCTGCTGCTGGCCAGTGAAGACGTACCCCTTGCCGACATGGCCAACGAGTCCCTCAACCCGCTCCGGACGTTCGATGCCAACCATGGTGCCGAGCTGATGACCACCCTGGAGAGTTACCTCAGCAACAACGGTTCTGTGGCCGCCGTCGCCGAAGCGCTGACACTGCACCGCAACACTGTCCGGTACCGTCTGGCGCAAATCACCGAAATGACCGGTTACGATCCCTCGATCACGGCGGACCGTGTGCAACTGTGGCTCGCCCTCGCAGTCTCCCGGCTGGGGGCGCGGCACGCAGGACGGTAGTCCCTCGGGGACCTCAAGACAGTACGCTGCACGCTGTCAGATCCCTTCCCTCATGGTCCATCCGGCTCCATGGTGGCCTCGTTCAGCGGTGTCCTGGCAGTGGATATCAGGGGCTTCTTGTGGATGGCCGGGCTACGCCCAGTCCAGGCTGCCCTGCGAATGGAGAACTTCGTAACGCCCTTCATCCGGGGCGGGTTGTTGGCTCTGTTGGTCTCCGGCATCTGGCTTGTTCCTTTCAAGGAACGGCTGAGAGCCATGGGCCGGGATGCCCCATTCCTGGCTTTCACCGCCCCTTGGTTCCGGCAACAGTTGCTTTTGCGGTTCCCGGCATCGCAACTCTGTTGGTGGACTGCCGTCATCGTTGGATTCGTCTCGGCCGGGAGTCACTAGCCCGCCATGAGATGAGCGTGCACATTGCGGCTGCGCTTTCGATTGTGACTCATGCCACGCGCTGCTGCCAGGTTTGGGATATTCTCTAGGGGCGTATCCAGGTGTTCCGGCACCAGGGCGGGGGCTAGGCGCAATGTGGCGACCCAGCCGCCCCCGGCTGATTTTCAGAGATGCAGCCCGGGACCCGACCCCGCGGACATCAAAGGATACGACGAGCATGGGCCGACGACGTGCCGCCACCAGACCCAGCTACCCGCGTTGGCTGTTGACCGTTGCAATTACCGCTGTTGCCGTGTTGGGCCTGGTCGGCGGGGCACTGCTGTTGCCGACCATCCTGGGACCGGGCGGATCGGCATCCTCCCAGGGAGGGGCGGCCATGGACGGCACCCCCACGCCAACCGTGGAAGCAGTTCTGCCGGCTGATCAACCCCCTGCCGCCTCGGGCAAGGCGCCCTGCATTTCGGTGAACGTACTCGCGTCCCTGGAAAACGCCGACATGGTGCGGTCCCTCGCGTCGGAGTACATGGCCAAACCCCGGAGCGTAGACGGACTGTGCGTGACCGTGAACGTCAGCCAGGAGAAGTCGGGCGTGGCAGCAGTAAAGAGGGCAGGTCAGTTCGCAACAACTCCTGCAGCCGAACGTCCCACCATTTGGCTGCCCGATTCCACCGCCTGGCTGCGCGTAGCCAAGGACAAGGCGGGAGACGCCGGGAAGGGGTTCGAAACCAGCGGCACCAGCGTCGCGCGGAGCGGGATCGTCGTAGCCATGCCGGCTTCCATGGCCAGGGCGATCGGATGGGACGCCAAGGCTCCCAGTTGGGCCGACGTCTTCAAAGCCGCAGGAGACCCCGACGTCTGGGAGCGCCTCAATCACCCCGATTGGGGGAAGTTCAAGTTCGGCAAAGCCAGCCCCACCGTTTCGACCTCCGGCCTGATGGGATTAGTGGCCTCCTACGGTGTGGCTGGAAACAATCTGGAGGCGCTGGACGGGTCCAGGCTGAAAGAGGCTGCAGTCGTTGAAAAGGTCAAAGCGGGTGAGCTCAGCACAAGCCACTACATGGCTACTCCCGAACACTTCCTCTGGCATGCCCGTCAGGCAGATGACGCCGGCAAGGTCTCGGAATTCCTGTCAGCAGTGATCGTTGATGAGAAGTCTGTCTGGGACTACAACAGGGGCATTTCCAGCAACGACGGCGTCACCAAACAGACAGGACTGGCACCAAAGGAACCCCTGCTGGCCATCTACCCTAGCGAAGGCGTCCTGGTGGCGGACAGCCCGGCCGTGGTCCTCGAGGGAAGCTGGATCAGTGCGCAGCAGCGTCTCGCCGCAGAAAGCTTCATTGCCTACACCGGCACCGAGCAGGGCCAGAACGTGGTCAAGACCACCGGGTACCGGAATATCCAGGACAAGGTGGAGGATGTCGTGGCGACTACCGGACGTTACGCATCCTCACTTGATGTGATCCCGCTGCCCTCGGATGAAGTGCTGACGGCGGTTCAAAAGAGCTTCCCGGAGGTACGCAAGAGGGCGCGGGCCCTTTTCCTGCTCGACGTTTCCGGCTCCATGCGCCAGGAAATCGCCCCAGGGGTGTCCCGCCTGCAGGGCGCAAAGGATGCCGTCACGAAGGCCATGGAGCACTTCACAGGGGAAGACCAAGTGGGCATGGCTGCCTTTTCCCATCTGGAGGGCGGCGAACTGTCCCCGGGGCTGGTGAGTCCGGTGGCCCCGCTCAAAACAAACAAAGCCGATCTCCTGGCGGAGTTGAACGCACTGCAACCCGTCGCCTACACGCCCCTCTTCGAAGCTGTGGGGAAGTTTGCCGCACAGCAGGCAGAGGCCTACGACAGCTCTTCGATCAACACCATCGTGCTCCTGAGCGATGGCAAGAACGACACTCCCCACGCAGGAACCCTCGCGACCCTGACAGAGCAACTCCATGACCAGCACCACACCGCGCCAATACTGGTCTTCACCCTCGCCTACGGCGCCGACGCCGACACCGCTTCCCTGCGGGCGATCGCCAAGGCCAGCGGAGCTCATTTCTACGACGCGAGCGATCCCAACCGGCTGGAAGCAGTGCTTGGCGATCTGGTGACGAGCTTCTAACTCCGTTCTTACGCAGCTCGTTCAGGGAGCGATCTGCACCACTTAAGTTCCGGATGCAAACGTCTAACGTCTAACCTTTGATAATGGCTAGTACGACGACGGCATCCCTGCGGACGGTTGCACCTCCTTACGGCGGCGCAGCGGCAGATCCGGCAGTGGACCCACAAGCAGACGGAAATTCCTCAACCAGTGTGGTAACAAACAGCGCTGCCGGCGACCCCGCGGGCGTTCCCTCGCAGCCGCGCTCGGTGCTCATTCTGGGGGTCGTCGCCATTGTGCTGATCGGGCTGAACCTGCGCGCGGGCATCACAGGAGCTTCGGCCCTGTTCCATGATCTTCAGCAGGTCCTGGGTTACGGACCCTTCGTTGCCTCAGTGATCCCGTCGATCCCCACCCTTTGCTTCGCCGTGGCCGGGGCCGCTACATCGTGGCTGAGCCGCCGGTTGGGCGTCGAAAAATCCATTCTGCTGGCCTTGGGAATGCTGACCGCAGGGCTCCTGCTGCGGGGCATCCCCTCGACCGGAATGCTGCTGGCGGGAACGGTGGCAGCAATGTCCGGCCTGGCAGTCTGCAACGTGGCGATGCCCTCCTTCATCCGCGAGCACTATGCGCATCGGACATCCCTCATGACCGGCCTTTACACCGTCACCATGACTACCGGCGCCACTCTCTCCTCCGTACTGATCGTCCCCCTGGCCCATCAGCTGGGTTCACCATCCCTGGGAGTGGGGGCCATCGGCCTGCTCTCCGCCGCAGCCTTCCTCGGTTTCCTTCCGGTTGCCCTCCGTGCGCACCGGATGACAAAGGCGGCGATGCCACTGCACTTCTCGCCCTGGCAGATGCTGCGGACGCGCAAGGGCCTGCTGATCACGGCGATCTTCACGCTGCAGGCATTGCTGGCCTACGCCATCCTGAGCTGGTTCCCGTACATGCTTACCACCGTCGGCCTCTCCCCGGCTGACAGCGGACTGCTGTTCGGGCTGATGCAGCTGGTCTCCGTTCCCTCAGGGATGATACTCATTGCCATCGGCTCGCGTCCCCGGATGCTGCGGCCCGCCTTTTACCTCGCGACCGTGGCCATGGTCCTGGGAATAGCTGCGATGCTCCTGCTGCCGCCATCCCTTGCCGCCGTACCGGCAGCAGTACTGGGCTTCGGGCTCGGAATTTTCCCGCTGGTCATGGTGATGATCAGCCGAAGCGGGCGCACGACGGCGGAAACCACGGCGATCTCCACGCTGGCGCAGTCGGTGGGGTATCTGCTTGCAACAGCAGGACCATTTGGGATGGGCCTGCTGCACAGTGCAACCGGAAGCTGGAGCCTGCCCCTGGCACTCTTGCTCGCCATCGCGATGGTGCAGGTGGTGGTGGCCCATCAGCTCACCAGTGAACGGACGGAGAAGAAGATCCCGGTGGCCAAGCCATGAGCCTTACTGCCTCCTCCCGTCCGGCACTGGCCGAAGAAGTTACCGCTAAGCTGCGGCAGATGATCCAGACCGGGGAATGGCCCCTGCAGGAGCGGATCCCTGCTGAACCGGAGCTGATGGCTGGGCTTGGCGTCTCCAGGGGTACCCTGCGTGAGGCCATTAAAGCGTTGGCGCACAGTGGAATGCTGGAGGTTCGGCGGGGGGACGGAACTTACGTCCGGGCCACGAGCGAGCTTTCGGGAGCTGCGCGGCGGATGTATAAGGACCACACTGAGGAGCACATCCTCGAGGTTAGGGTGGGGCTGGATACGCAGGCGGCACGGCTTGCCGCCCGCAACGCCACCGAGGCCGACATCATCGCGATGCGGGCGCTCCTGGCCGCACGGGAGAAGGCCTGGACTGCAGGAGACTATGCAACTTGGGCGCGGGCGGACTGGGAGTTTCACGAGGCGGTTGCCCAGGCATCGGGGAACCCGCTGCTTCATGAGCTCTACACCAGTTTCGGTGGAGTCTTCCACAGCGATCTTGTGCGCCAGCAACGCCGCCCCGGTTTCGAGGGACTTCCGGTTGCGGGTCACGGCGAGCTTCTGGACGCCATCGAAGCGCATGACGAGACTGCCGCCGTCGAAAGCGTTCAACGCAATCTGAACTCCTGCGCGGAGTGGCTGCGGGAGTGGCTTCCGGAGTAACCCCGCTGAACTTCCCCCAAAATGTCAGAAGGCTTACTGTTTCAGGGTTATCTTTTCAATGAATCCTGATTCAGCTTTGCCCACCAACAACGGGGAGAACGTCATGGCTCGAGCAGTGGAACCCTCGGCACAGGAATCCACGACCCACGCGGCACCAACCCTTACCGCCGCGACAACCCCCAAAACCCCACGCTCCCTCTGGTCAGACAGCTTGGGGCGCGTGGCCGTCCGCTCTGCCCAGATTCTGCTCATCCTGGCGGTGGTAAGCATCTCCATCTTTGCCCTGATGCAGATCCGGCTGTTAGTAATTCCGGTGCTGATCGCGCTCATCCTGGCCGCTGCGATCGGCCCGTTCGTGAACCTGCTGCGGCGACGTGGTTTGCCCGGCGGTGCCGCAACGGCCATCGCCTTTGTTCTGCTGCTGACTGTCCTGGCCGGGGTCACGAGCATCATCGTCATGTCGGTCCGCAACCAATGGGGAGAGCTTGTGTCCCAAGCGGCGTCAGGGCTGGAGGAACTGGAAAATTTCCTCTTGACGGGCCCGTTCCCGCTGGACAGGGAGCAGCTGGAACAGGCACGGACAGGTCTGGTGGAGTTTGCCACCAGCAGCCAGGCGCGGTCCGGAGCCATTACCGGACTGTCCGTGGTGACCGAGTTCCTGGCCGGCGCCATCCTCATGGTGGTCATCCTCTTCTTTTTCCTCAAGGACGGCGCGAAGATCTGGGAGTTCTTCCTGCGGCCCTTCAAGGGGCAGCGGGAACAGAAACTGCGCCGGGCAGGCAAGCGGACGCTGGAGGTCCTGGGCGGTTACGTGCGCGGCACGGCCATCGTGGCCCTCGTGGATACCGTGGCAATCGGCGCGGCCCTGCTGATTCTGCAGGTCCCCCTCGCCATACCCTTGGCCATCATCGTATTCATCACCGCATTCATCCCCCTGGTGGGAGCAACCGTTGCCGGTATTCTCGCGGCACTGGTGGCACTGGTGGCCAACGGCCCCGTGGTCGCGCTGATCGTGGTGGCAGTCGTTATCGCCGTGAACCAGCTCGAGGGTGACCTTCTGCAGCCGGTGGTTATGGGGAAATCGCTTCAGCTGCACGCCTTGGTCATCCTGATGGCACTGACGGCGGGTACCATTCTGGCGGGCATCATCGGAGCCGTGCTGTCCGTCCCGCTCGCGGCCGTTGCGTGGGCCATCATCCAGGTCTGGACCGCCGAGGACCCGAAACTCCAGGATATGAACCCCGACCTGCCCCCAGCCAACAGCCAGCCCGTGTAACTTGCCGGGCTGGCTGCATTGGTTGGTTGATTCCAGGGGTTGGTTTTATTGCAGCTGGATCAGGAGCGCCTGAGGCCTGCCAGGACGTTCTTCGGACGCTGCATTTCACCGTGCTTGGCACCCATGACTATCACTGATCCGGCAAAGACAGGGATGGCCCACTGCAGCAACTTGAGCTGCTTTTGCGCTGCTTTGAGCTCATCGGAAGCCGCAGGATGGGGCTCGGTTGCGCCTTCGGCTCCTTCGGCGGCAAGCTTCTCGACTTTGCCCCCCAGCACGCCCGCATAAAGGGTGACGGCGGCCCCCACCAGCGTCACGGCCGTTTTGTAGATACTCAGACGAGTGACGCCCTCCTGCTTGGCCATGCGCTCCTTGTTCTCCCAGATCACTGCGAGGCCGGCAACGATGTGCGCTGTGAAGGCGGCTGTCTGGACCGGTGCCCATCTCTTCCATCCGAGGCTGGAGAGCCGGGTGCGCTCCGTTGGATCCTTGGCCTCAGCCGCTGCCCCGTTGAGTCCTATGGCACCCATCAGCGAACCGCCGAACCAAGCTCCTGCTGTCAGATCGTGGATGGAACGGGCAATAAGATTTCCTGCCATTGTCTCTTCCTAACGTGTTTGCGTTTCCTGGATTGGGCTTAGGCTTCAGGACTTTCCGGACCTTCATCGCGAGAATGTTCAGACAAGATCCGGATGATAGTCGTGATCTAATATGGTAAGCACACTTACTATAGAACTGATACCCCTTGAACTGGAATGGAAGGGAATGTTGAAGCGAATGCTCGGGGCTAGGGAATCGGCGGGACCTGGAATGAGTGGAACACTCTTCGGTTGGGCCTTTGGGGATGCCTCGCGGGAGGATGACGAGCAGTACGTTGACACTCTTCGCCATGAAGCGCTTGAGAACGCACAGCAGGCTGCTGCTTCCAAAAATGTCAGCGTGGAGCCGGGTACGGAAACCTACACAGTGCTCGCTCCCGGAGAAACGCTGGTGGACTTTCACACGGCCCCGGACAGCCTCGTGGTCCGCTGCACCGTCAAGCTTGTGGGGCCAGGTTCAGAGAAGATTCACGCCGAGGGACCCATGAACGGGTAGGAAGGTCAACGGATTCAGACATGACGGACATGGATTCGGCACTCAGCGAAGCGGCGAGCGCCGCGGAGTCTGCCTCCAACGCCAAGGCGCTCGACGTCGTCGCCCGTTGGGGATTTGCCGTGATGGCGATCCTTCATGTGGTGGTGGGCGCCATTGCCATAGCCGTCGCGTTCGGGCAGCCCGGGGAGCCGGAACCTACAGGTGCTATTGAACAGCTCGCCGCCAATCCCTGGGGCCCGTTTGTGATGTGGACAGGCGCAGCAGGATGCGCGGGTCTCGCATTATGGCAACTGAGCGAAGCGACACTGCGGGTACGTCGCGAACACCGGCGCGAGCGTCTGGGAAAGCTGATCTCCTCCGGGTCTTTGAGCGTGGTGTACGGCAGCGTGGGCTATACCTTCGCGGGCTTTGCTGTAGGTGCGCGGAGCGACTCCGGCGAGTCAACCCGGGCCTTCAGCACCTCCTTGCTCAGCCGTCCCCTTGGCGCTCCGGTGCTGGTGATTGTAGGCCTGACTATTATCGGCATCGGCATCTACTTCGTGTTCAAGGGATTCGCCAAGCGGTTCAAGGACGAGCTGCAGCACTTCGAGGGGACGCGGCGGGGCAGGGCCATCAGCGGACTTGGCGTCGCCGGGCATGTTGCCAAAGGTATTGCTTTGAAGCTGGTGGGACTGTTGTTCATCGTGGCTGCTGTGAAGAACAACGCTGCCGAGTCGACCGGTCTTGATGGCAGCTTGAAAGCGTTGCGGGACCATCCGTGGGGGCCGCTTCTCCTTTCCGCCATCGGCGTGGGCTTCATCTGCTACGGAGTCTTTGCCCTCGTCCGATCCCGTTTCGGCAGGATGTAGCCATGGCAATGGGAATCAGCAGTGCGGCGGGTGTTGCGGGTCTTGGCTTCGCCCTGATTTTCAAAGCCCTGAAGATTGTCCGGCCGGAGCGGCCTATCCACCCCAAAGGAACCCTGCTCACCGGCGAGCTCACCAAGGAAGGTCCCGGCAATACCGACAGTCTCCGACACATCCGATCCAGCGGCGTACCGTGGATCGACTTGCCCGGGAGGCATGCTGTAACCGCCCGCCATTCGCGCTCGATAGGGTTCCCCCCTCCCCTGCCTGACATTCTGGGGCTGGCACTGCGACTCGAGGACGACGGCGGCCCGGAAGATGTACTTTTTGCGACCACCGGCTGGTCCTGGCCAGCACGATTCGCTCTCCTGCCCCGACGGGATCCGGGCAAGGCCACGTTCACCACACTGATGCCTTACAAAGGAGCCCGCGGTCCTGTCCTGCTTGGCCTCACCACGGAGTCCCCCGGTACAGCGGCGCACGGAACAGCACCGTCGGGAACACAGCCCTCCGCAGATGACTGGGTGCTGGCGATGCACTACGCCAGGCCATCCGGACCCTGGATCCGCTTCGGCACCCTCACCCTGCGCCCTGCGCCGGCCGCCGAAGACACCGGCCTCCGCTTCGATCCGGTTCTCAATCCGCTGAAAAGCGCCGGGACCTACACTTGGACCAGACGCCTGCGGGCGCCGGCGTACGGCATTGCCCGCCAGCCAAACGCCCGTAAGCCAAGTAACCGCGAACCAAAATATCGGCACCCAAACAACAGCACGTCCCGCCGTCGATCCATCCACTCCCCTGGTCCGCCCACCCACCAATCCCTGAGCAGGAGCACCCACATGGTTACCGTCAGCAAAACCTTCCTTGCCTCGGCAAACGACGTCTGGAACGTCATTGCAGACGGCTGGCTCTACTCCGGCTGGGTGGTGGGGGCGTCGAGGATTCGCGACGTCGACGCACTCTGGCCTGCCGAGGGCGCGGTTCTCCATCATTCAGTAGGAGCCTGGCCCCTCCTGATCAATGACAAAACCCATGTCACTGCCTCAAACAAGGGAAAGTCCATTGAGCTCATCGCCAGGGGTTGGCCGCTCGGTGAGGCAAAAGTGGTGATCACCATTGAGGAACAGCGCACTGGCTGCAAGGTCACCATGACCGAAGACGCCATCAAGGGCCCGGGCAGTGCCGTCCCGAAATTTATCCTCGATCCCCTCATTACCATCCGCAACAAGGAGACGCTCAAGCGGCTGGAGCTGATGGCCTCGGGCGGTGCGGGTGCAAAAGGTCCGGACATCTAAGGCGGGGGGGGCAGCCAGCTGGCGCTTAATAAGCAGTAAGGGACTAGACGCTGGCGGCAACGCCGTCGCGGGAGATGTCCACCATGTCCTCGCGCGGCACAACCTTGATGCGCTCACGCTTGACCTCAACACCGTGCGACCCGCCTGCAGCAGTAGCCTCGGCGCCGAGAGCCAGTTCATGGGCGTCCAGCGCCAGCCAGCCTTCCCAGCTGGTGTACTTTACGCCGCGGTTTTCGAGCAGTTCGACGACGGCGTCCGGCGCAGGAGCTGCAGCTACCGGGAGGTTCTCGCGGTCTTCGAGGAGGTAGGTCACGGTTTCGAGGGCGTCACCCTTGGTGTGGCCGATGAGGCCCACAGGCCCGCGTTTGATCCAGCCGGTGGCGTAGATGCCGGGGACGTGAGAGCCGGAAGCGTCCAGCACGCGGCCGCCGTCGTTCGGCACAACACCCTTCTTGTGGTCGAACTCAACCTCGGGCAGGGCGGAACCGAAGTAGCCAATTGCGCGGTACACGGCCTGGACCGGGTAGTCGATGAACTCGCCAGTGCCGCGGGCATTGCCGGTCCCGTCCAGCTCGGTGCGCTCAAACTTCATACCCGCGACATGGCCGGGGTTTGCGGGGTCATCGTAGATCTCCACCGGGCTGTGCAGGAAGTGCAAGTGCAGGCGGCGGGAAGCCTTGAACTCCGAAGGATCCTCAGGCTGCTCGGCGATCCAGTTGGTGAGGGTGCCCACCATGGTCTTGGTCTGGTTGTTGGTCTGGACCTGGCGGTCGGACTCTTCGTCGAACTCGAAGTCCTCCGGGTACAGGATGATGTCGACGTCCTTGGAGTGGGACAGTTCGCGCAGCTCCAGCGGGGTGAACTTCACCTGGGCAGGGCCACGGCGGCCGAACACGTGGACGTCCGTGACAGGCGAAGCCTTCAGCCCGGCGTAGACGTTCTCGGGAATCTCGGATACCAGCAGATCATCGGCGTGCTTGGACAGCATGCGGGCGACGTCGAGGGCCACGTTGCCGTTGCCGATCACGGCGATTTCCTTGGCATCCAGCGGCCATTCACGGGGCACATCGGGGTGGCCGTCGTACCAGGAGACGAAGTCAGCGCCGCCGTAAGAACCTTCAAGCTCGACCCCGGGAATATTCAGGTCCGCGTCCTTAATGGCACCGGTGGCGAAGATGACGGCGTCGTAGTGGGTGCGGAGGTCCTCAATGGAGAGGTCGGTGCCGTAGTCCACGTTGCCGAAGAAGCGGATGTCGCCGCGGTCCAGCACCTTGTGCAGGGCGTTCACGATGCCCTTGATGCGGGGGTGGTCGGGGGCAACGCCGTAACGGATCAGGCCGTAGGGGGCCGGGTAGCGGTCGAAGAGATCGATGCTGACCGTCAGCTCGCCGCTCTTAACGGCTTCGCTCTTGGTGAGGATGTCCGCAGCGTAAACGCCGGCAGGGCCGGAGCCAACGACGGCGACGCGCAGCGGGCGGGCAGCAGATCCTACGGTGGTGCTGGTTGACACGGCTGTGTTCCTTTTCTTCTGCATCAGGGGGTGAGAACGCGGGCGGAGCTCAGGGTGGTGCGGGGGCGGTTCGGGGTGATGGTGCTGTAATCGGAAGTCTTGAAGTGCGACGGCGCGAACGGGCTGACGCGGACAACGTCACCGATCACGATTACCGCGGGGTTGGCGACGCCGGTGGCTTCGGCCTGGTCCGCTATGGACGCCAGGGTGCCGATCGTCACGCGCTGGTTAGGCAAATAGCCGTTTTCAACAATACCAACGGGAGTGTCTTCAGGCAGCCCGGCCTGGGCCAGAGAGGCGGCGGAGGCACGCAACTGCCCCACTCCCATGAGCAAGATCACAGTATGGTCGGCACGGGCCGGGACCTCGGCAAGCTCCTCATGGCCGGTGACCACGCTGAAGCCCTTGGCCAGCCCACGGTGCGTGACCGGAATGCCGGCGGCCGCTGGTACGGAGATGGCGGATGTCACACCGGAAACCACTTCAACCTGGACGCCATGCTGCCGGCAGAACTCTGCTTCCTCGCCGCCGCGGCCCAGAACGTAAGGGTCGCCGCCCTTGAGCCGGACCACGCGGTGGCCCTGCAGCGCCTCGTCAACGAGGATCCGGTTGATCTCCGACTGCGGAACAGGATGGTGGCCCGGGGTTTTACCCACTTCGATGACACGGACGTCTGGGGCCAATTCTTTGAGGAGTTCGCGGGGACCAAGGCGGTCGGCAACCACGACGTCGGCCTGGCCAAGGAGCCGCCGTCCCCGAACGGTAATGAGGCCGGAATCGCCCGGACCGCCGCCCACCAGGGCAACGGAACCGGCATCGGTGGAAGCACGACGACGGCGCAGGGGAAGGTCGCCAGTCTCCAAGGCGGTGGCAACAGCATCGCGGAGTGCCATGGCGCGGCGCGGGTCTCCCCCGGCGTTCACTGCGATGTGGACGTTGTCTACTACGGCGACCGCAGGCGTCCAGGCAGCTGAGGCTTCGTGGTTGGAGGCGTTGACGCACCAGATGCGCTGGGCTTCGGCATCGGCGGAGACCTGGGCATCGACGGCGGCATCACCAGTGGCGGTCTGGACGAACCAGACGGAGTCGACGTCGGAAGCCTGGTAAGTCCGCTGCTCCCAGGTGAGGAGTCCGGCGTCGGCCAGTTCCAGGAGAGCGGCTGACGCAACAGGAGCGACGACAGTAACCCGGGCTCCGGCGTCGAGGAGTCCCTTGGCACGGCGCGCAGCAACGGGGCCGCCGCCTACCACCAGCACGGGGCGTCCGAGGAGGCGCAGCGCTGTGGGATAGATGTCCTGGATAGCCATGAATCAACGGTAGGGCCGCGTCACATTGGGGACCAACGCCGCGGAAACACCAGTTCACGCAAGGTAACCCAACGTCATATTGGGGTTTAGGGCTGCGCGGCATCTCCCGCGGTCTCCTGCAAGCCCCGGAAAACAGGCGGATGAGGTTTCCTAGCCGTAAAGCCCCGTGCTGAGATAGCGAAAACCGGAATCGACCATTACGGTGACAACGGTTGCGCCCGGCCCGAGTTGCTCGGCTGTCCGAAGTGCGGCAACGACATTTCCTCCCGAGGAAGTCCCTGCGAAGATTCCTTCCTCCCGTGCGAGGCGACGGCTCATGGCCATGGCATCGGCGGAAGAGACGAGTTCGATCGCGTCAACTTCGTCCGGTTCCCACAGCGGGGGCAGGAAGCCGATGCCAATTCCTTCAATCCGGTGGGAGCCGGTAATGCCGCCGGAAAGCACCGCGGATTCGGCTGGCTCCACGGCGACGACCCGCACTTCCGGCAGGTGGGCACGCAGGGCACGGGCTGCACCATGGATGGAGTGGGCGGTGCCGACAGACTGGACGAAGGCGTCCACCTGCCCGTCGGACTGTTGCCAGATTTCCTCGCCGAGCGCCAGGTAGCCGGTGACGGCGTCCTTGTTATTGAGCTGATCACACGCCCAGTGCGATGGCTCGGCGCTCAGTTCCCCTGCCCGGCTGATCATGGCCTTGATCAGTTGTTCGGTGATCCGTCCCTGATCGCTGGGCACACTTTCCACGATTGCCCCGAGGGCCTCCATGGTTCGACGTTTCTCGGGGCTGAACGCGTCCGAGAAAACTACATGGAGCCCGTAGCCCTTGGCTGCGCAGACCAGCGCGAGGGAGATTCCCGTTGTACCAGCGGTGTACTCGACTACGGTATCGCCCGGAACCAGGTCGCCTCGATCTTCGGCTCCCCGGATGGCCGCAGCCGCCATGCGGTCCTTCATGCTCCCCGTCGGATTGGCCAATTCGAGCTTGGCGAGGACCCTCGCCGAGCCCGGCGGCACAACTTTGCTGAGTTCAATCAGCGGGGTGGAACCGATCCCTGCCAGGACGCCTTCTCCTGCCCCAAATGCTCGCACCTTGACCATTCCTCACGTCCCAAAAACGCCCGTCCCCGTGACTCGGGATACGAGTCAAGGTATACCCGTCGAAGCGCAGACGCTAGGGTGCTGGGCGGCCTAGCGGGTGCTGCCGGCGAGGAGGCCTCGGCTGCGCAGGAGTCGCTTCTCAATCGGTGCGAAGACGAGCAGTTCGATCAGGATGCCGACTGCCAGGATCAGCAGGATCGCCGACATAACTACAGACATATCGGACAGGATGCGGCCCTGGTCAAGCATGGAGCCCAGGCCAAAGCCGATGGTTCCACCGACGGCGATGATTTCAGCCGCCATGAGAGAGCGCCAGGAGAAGGCCCACCCCTGCTTGAGTCCCCCGAGGTAGCCCGGAAGCGCCGCGGGAAGGACGATCTGCAGGGCCATCTGGAGACGCGAAGCGCCCAGAACGGTGCCGACACTGCGGTATTGCGGCGGGATCTGGTCCACGCCGGAAATCAGACCGTTGATGATGGACGGGATGGCACCCATGAATACGACGAAGTACACGGTGGCGTCGGTCAGGCCGAACCAAATGATGGCGGCGGGAACCCAGGCCACGGAAGGAAGCACCTGCAATCCCGAGATCAGCGGACCGAACGCACGGCGCAACGGAGCAACCTGGGCCAGCAAAAGGCCGATGGGAGTCGCAATCGCGACACTAATAAGGAATCCCACCAGCCCACGCTGCAAGGAAGTCCACACGGCTTCCTGGACCTTGCCCTCACCCCACAGAGTGCCCATCTGGGCGAGGACATCCAACGGGCCGGGCACGAGGTCGCGCCGCTTGATGCCCAACGACACGTAGAACTGCCAGATGACGATGAGAACCGCGATTGCAGCTATCGGAAGCAGGATGCGGGTCCAGTCGATCCGTGCCTTGCGGACGGCGTCCGACTGCAGTGAATCCAAACCGCTGCCGAGTTCGCGGAGGTCCTCGGATCCGGTTGAGGAACGCGTCAGCGCAGCATGGACTTTGTGCGATTCCGCCGGCTCCGCATAAACGTCCTGCAGTGGAGTGGGATTATTTGGCATGGCGACGGATCTCCTCTCGCAACCGGGCCGTGATGACCCCGGTCAACTGTCCGGCAAGCCCGGCGTCAGTTCGGTGTTCCTCGGTGACGTTCCATTCCTGGACCACCCGGCCCGGCCTGGAGGACAGGAGTAGCACACGCTGGCCAAGCCTGACGGCTTCGCGCACGTTGTGCGTCACGAACACGATGGTCCGGCCGGTTTCCTTCCAGATTCGCTCGAGTTCGTCGTGGAGGAGGTCGCGGGTAATGGCATCCAAGGCTGCAAAGGGCTCGTCCATCAGCAGCAACTGGCGGTCCTGGGCGAGGGAACGGGCCAGGGCTACACGCTGACGCATACCGCCGGAGAGCTCGTGCGGGCGCTTATCCCCGGCTTCCGCCAAGTGCACCAGCTCCAAAAGCTCGTTGGCTTTGACGCGCCGTTCCGACCTGCCCACGCCGCGCAGTTTCAGGGCAAGCTCCACGTTCTCCCGGGCCGTCAGCCAAGGGAACAGTGCGGAGTCCTGGAACATAAAGGCGGCGCCATCACTGGGTACTTCAAGAGCGCCCGACGTCGGCAGCTCCAGTCCCGCCATGATGTTCAGCAGGGTGGACTTGCCGCAGCCTGAGGCACCGAGCAGGGCGACGAACTCCCCTTTGGCGATGCTGGCGTTGACGTCGTCCAGTACCGGGGCGCCGTCGCCGAAGCGCTTACCCAGGTTTTCCAGTACGACTGGCATGGTCCCGTCCTTTGCTAGTTGATGATGGTGGAGCTGACGTGAAAGCTAGTCTTTGCCTAAATCGGCGGCCGTGATGTTCTCGCCTGTAACTTCGTTCAGGGCAGTGAGGTCGAACATTCCGTTGAGGTCTGCCTGCTTGGTGGTTCCGGCTTCAACGCCGTCCTGGAGCAGTTTCTTGTAGGTTCCCGCGAGCGGGTCCACGGTGAAAACGATGTTCTGAAGGGAACGCTCGAGGACGTCCGGCTCCAGCTCGGCACCGGCGGATTCCTTCAAGGCGGCGTTCAGAACGGACGCCTTTTCAGCTTCCGGAGCATCCTTGAGCCAAGCCACGGACTCGGCGTGCCCCCTCAACAGTGACTTGACCGTTTGGGGGTGCTCAGCGGCAAACTTCTTGTTCACGATCAGGACAGTGGTCGAAAACTCGCCTTTGTCCCAGAGATCTTTCTCGTCAACCAGTACCTTGGCTCCGGCCTGGAGCACCAGCCGTGAGGCCCAGGGCTCAGGCAACCACGCGCCGTCGAGCTTTCCGTCCTGGAACAGCTTCAGCGTCTGGGCGTTCTCAGTGGGGTTGATGGCAACGTCACCGCTGCCGTCAGTGTTGGTTTTGAAGCCTTGTTTCGCCAACCAGGACCGCAAAGCGACATCCTGGGTTCCGCCAAGCTGAGGCGAGGCCAACGTCTTGCCCCGCAGATCGGCAGGCGAGTTGATGCCTTCCCTGACAACGAGCTGCGCGCCGCCCGCCGCAGCCCCGGCGATGATGCTGATGGACTCACCCTGGCTCTTGACAAAGGAGTTGATAGCCGGGTTGGGGCCGATGTAGGTGGCGTCGATGGCTCCGGCGTTGAGGGCTTCGATGGCTGCCGGGCCTGCGTTGAAGGACTCGGTACTCAGGCGCGTGCTTCCGAGCTCCTTGGCAATAATGCCTTGGCTGACGCCAACCAGGGCGGGAGCGTGGGTGATGTTGCCGAAGTAACCGAGTTTCAGTTCCTGGGCGTCCGAAGCCGGGGCGGGAGCGGCCGACTGGGCAGTGGACATTGCCGAGGAAACCGCGGCACCGGCTCCGATCAGGAGGACCAGACCAATGGCCAGCGCAATCTCCACGGCGCGACTGCGCTGGGGCTTGTTACTCTCACCAGCAACAATGCGCTTCATGCCGGGCTGTGGGCTAGTCATGAATTCACCATAGGGAGTGTCACAATCGGGGCTAAATGAAACAGAAACTCAGGGTCATGCAAGTTCACGTGGCGTCATGTTCGGTCACTCTAAGTGTCTCCGCAGCGGAACTGGCCGGGAACCCGTAGTCGGAAGTCAGGACATAGGTAGTCGAAGGTCCGGGCACCCGTAGACGGCTGCCCGGACCCCTGACTTCGGAAACCTTGACTTCGGCGGAACTGGGGACAGCGGAACTAGATGGAGTAGCGCTCATCCTCGTGGTCGCCCGGGTGGTCGTTCACGAGGCCCGCGGCGAGAGTGTTGCCGTCGATGGGATCGATCACCAGGAACGCGCCGGTGCGGCGGTGGTGCAGGTAGTTCTCCAGGGGCAGCGGGGCAGCGAGCCGGAGCTGCGCGTGGCCGATGTCGTTGAGCTCCAGGCTGGACGCACCCTCAAGCTTGAACGTTGCCAGGTCCAGCTTGCCGCTGACGTTCCGGACCAGAGCCTGGACCGTGCGCGTACCGTGCTTGACCAGTACCTTGGCGCCTTCGCGGAGCGGCTTCGGAGAAAGCCAGCACAACGCGGCGTAGAGGTCCGCAGAGCTTTCCCGGATGGTGCCGGCTGCTGCGATCGTATCGCCACGGGCGACGTCGAATTCATCGGCGAGGCGGATCGAGACGGACTGGGGTGCTGCAGCCTCGATGAGCTCGGCGCCGGCGAAATCGATCCCTGTCACCGTGGTGGTGCGGGGGCCCTGGCCCGGGGTCAGGACGGTGACCTTGTCCCCCAGCTTCACTGAGCCTTCGGTGATCTGCCCGGCGTAGGCGCGGTAGTCGCGGTATGCCTCGACGTCCAGGCCACCCTCGATGGCATCGGGAGCCAGTGCGCCCTGCGGCCGGATGACCAGCTGCACGGGGAAGCGGAAGCTTTCCAGGTGGCTTTCGAGCTCGTCGGCGGCGGGGAGGGACTCGAGCGTTTCCAGCAGCGCGGGCCCTTCGTACCATGGGGTGCGCTCCGAGCGGTCCACCACGTTGTCGCCGTCGAGGGCCGAAACCGGGATGACCAGGAGATCGGCAATGCCGTCGCTGCCGAGTCCAAGCTCGCGTCCGACTTGCTGCACATCGGCTTCGATCTCGCGGAAGACGGACTCGCTGAAGTCCACAAGGTCGATCTTGTTCACGGCCACGATGACGTGGGCAACCCGCAGCAGCTGCAACACGGAAAGGTGCCGGCGCGTCTGCTCAAGGACACCCTTACGGGCGTCAATGAGTACGATGACGGCGTCCGCGGTGGAAGCGCCCGTCACCGTGTTCTTGGTGTACTGCACGTGTCCGGGGCAGTCCGCGAGGATGAAGCTGCGGCGGTCGGTGGCGAAGTAGCGGTAGGCGACGTCGATGGTGATGCCCTGTTCACGTTCGGCGCGCAGTCCGTCGGTCAGGAGGGCAAGGTCGATCGCTTGAGTGCCGGTGGCTCCGGAACCGCCAAAGCCACGGTCAGCAGAGGTCCGGGCCACGGCGTCGAGCTGGTCGGCCAGGATCGCCTTGGAATCGTGGAGGAGGCGGCCCACCAGGGTGGACTTGCCGTCGTCGACCGATCCGGCCGTGGCGAACCGGAAAAGCGTGGCGTCCTTCAGGGGTGCGTCGTCAAGAAGTGTGGCCGCGCGGGCGGTATCGATTTCGGTGCTCATTAGAAATAGCCATCCTTCTTGCGGTCTTCCATGGCGGCCTCGGAGATGCGGTCATCTGCACGGGTGGCGCCACGTTCGGTGATGGTGGAGGCGGCAACTTCGATGACGACGTCGCGCACTGTAGCGGCGGTTGACTCAACAGCGCCGGTGCAGGACATGTCGCCGACGGTCCGGTAGCGGACGGTCTTGGTGATGACTTCCTCGGTGTCCAGGGGCTGCGACACTTCGCCAACAGCGCGCCACATGCCGTCGCGGGCGAAGACCTCGCGTTCGTGGGCGTAGTACAGGCCGGGCAGTTCGATGTTCTCGCGCTCGATGTAGCGCCACACATCCAGCTCGGTCCAGTTGCTGATGGGGAACGCGCGGACGTGCTGGCCTACGGTGTGGCGGCCGTTGTACAGGTTCCACAGTTCGGGCCGCTGGTTCCGGGGGTCCCACTGGCCGAACTCGTCGCGGAGGCTGAGGATGCGCTCCTTGGCGCGGGCCTTGTCCTCGTCACGCCGGCCGCCGCCGAAGACTGCGTCGAACTTGTTGGACTGGATGGCGTCCAGCAACGGAATGGTCTGCAGTGGGTTGCGCGTGCCATCAGCCCGCTCAGCCAGCTCGCCCCGGTCAATGAACTCCTGGACACTGCCGACGACGAGCTTGAGGCCCAGCCGCTCAACGGTCCGGTCGCGGAAGTCGATGACCTCGGGGAAGTTGTGGCCCGTGTCCACGTGCAGCACGGGGAAAGGAACCTTGCCCGGCCAGAACGCCTTCGTGGCGAGATGCAGCATCACCACGGAGTCCTTGCCGCCGGAGAAGAGCAGCGCAGGCTTCTCGAACTCCGCAACAACCTCGCGGATGATGTGGATGGCCTCGGACTCAAGAGTGTCCAGGCTGGAGAGGCGCGTGGCTGGGACGGTGGTGTCAGATTCCAGCACAGACAGCTCCAGGTCCTCGTTGGTGATTTGGGTGCTCATACGTGTAGTCCGCATTCTGTCTTGTCGGTTCCTGCCCAGCGGCCGGCACGGGGGTCATCGCCCGGCGCCACCTTCCGGGTGCAGGGCTGGCAGCCAATGGACGGGTAGCCCTGTGAAAGCAGCGGGTTGACGGGGAGGAGGTTGTCGTCCGAGTACTGCACCAGCTGGTCGAAGCTCCAGGCCGCCACCGGGTTGACCTTGACCAGGCCGTTGGCCTCATCCCAGGTGACGAGGGGCGTGTTGGTGCGGGTAGGGGCTTCGTCGCGGCGTACTCCCGTGAACCACAGCTCGTAGCCTGAGAGGGTGCGCTTGAGCGGCGCCACTTTCCGGAGGGCGCAGCACTGGGCAGCGTCCCTGGCGAAGAGGTCTTTGCCCAGGAGCCGGTCCTGCTGCTCCACGGTGTTCTCGGGGAGGACATCCACCACGTTGACGCGGAGGTTCGCAGCCACCTCATCACGCGTGGCGTAGGTTTCCGGGAAGTGGTAGCCGGTCTCCAAAAACAGGACGTCGACACCGGGAATCTGGTCAGCGACGAGGGCCGGGAGGACGGCGTCGGCCATGGAGCAGGCGACGGCGACGGCGGGCAGTTCGAAGTTGCGCGCCACCCAGGCAATCACGTCACGGGCAGGAGCGTCCCAACCGAGCTCGGCAGCGCCGGACTCTGCGATCGCCTTGAGTTCTTCGGTGGAGCGTTTGGTCTCCGTCGGGCCGCGGCCACCGGGGTCCCCGGCCAGGCTTGCGAGGTTGGGGAGTGGTTGGGGAGTCATTGCAAATCACCCTCATCAGCTGCATGGGCCCACTCGGCGAAAGTCTGGTTTTCGGTGCGCTTGGCCACGAAGCTGCGGACCACACGCTCCACGTAGTCAGGAAGGTCCTCGACGTAGACCTTGAGGCCGCGGACGGTTCGGCCCAGGCCGGCTTCGTCGCGGTCGGTGGACGCCAGCCCGCCGCCCAGGTGGACCTGGAAGCCGGGGGTGGGGTCGCCGTCGGGCGTTGGCAGCATCATGCCCTTGAGCCCGATGTCCGCGGTCTGGATGCGGGCGCAGGAGTTGGGGCAGCCGTTGATGTGCAGGGACAGGGCGTGCGGCAGTTCGCCGGAGGCTGCCAGGTCTGCGAGGCGGCGCTCGAGCTCGGCGACGGCGGTGGCTGCGGTGACCTTCGTTTCCACGATGGCCAGCTTGCAGTACTCGATGCCCGTGCAGGCGATGGTGCCCCGGCGGAACACCGACGGACGGGCCGAAAGGCCCAGGGCGTCCAGCTCAGCAACCAGCGGCTCGACCTCGTCCTTGGGAACATCAAGGACCACGAGCTTCTGGTGGGGCGTGGTGCGGAGGCGGTATGACCCTCTGGCCTCAAGCGTGTCCGCGAGCTTCACCAGCTGCTTGCCGGAAAGCCTGCCCGCCAGCGGGGTGGCACCGATGAAGAACTTGCCGTCCTTCTGCTCGTGCACGCCGATGTGATCGCCCGGGCTGGTGGGCCTGGGTGCGGCGGGGCCGTCAGCAAGCTTGTAGCCGAGGTATTCGTCCTCGAGGATCTGGCGGAACTTCTCCGGGCCCCAGTCTGCCATCAGGAACTTCAGTCGGGCCTTGGTGCGCATGCGACGGTAGCCGTAGTCGCGGAAGATGCTGGTGACGCCGAGCCAGACCTCAGCGGCTTCCTCGGGCTTCACGAAGGCGCCGAGGCGCTTTCCGAGCATCGGGTTGGTGGAGAGTGCGCCGCCGGCCCAGAGGTCGTAACCGACACCGAGTTCGGGGTGACGTACGCCCACAAGGGCGAAGTCGTTGATCTCGTGGACCACGTCCTGGCTCGGGTGGCCCGTGATGGCGGTCTTGTACTTGCGCGGCAGGTTGGAGAGCAGCGGGTTGCCGATAAAGCGTTCGCCCAGCTCGGCGATCAGCGGCGTGGGGTCGATGATCTCGTCCTTGGCGATGCCTGCCACGGGTGATCCCAGGATGACACGGGGAACGTCACCGCAGGCCTCGGTAGTGGACAGGCCGATACCTTCGAGGCGGCGCCAGATCTCGGGGATGTCTTCCACCCGGATCCAGTGCAGCTGGATGTTCTGGCGGTCAGTGAGGTCTGCGGAATCGCGGGCGAAGTCAACGGAAATCTGGCCGATGACGCGCAACTGCTCGGTGGTAAGCGCACCGCCGTCGATCCTGACGCGCAGCATGAAGTACTTGTCCTCAAGCTCGTGCGGCTCAAGTGTGGCGGTCTTGCCGCCGTCAATCCCGGGCTTGCGCTGGGTGTACAGGCCCCACCAGCGGAAGCGGCCGTGAAGGTCCTGGCCGGGGATCGAGTCGAAGCCCTCTTTGGAGTAGATGGACTCGATACGCTCGCGGACGTTGAGGCCGTCGTCTTCCTGTTTCCAGGTTTCGTTGGCGTTCAGCGGTGCGGTGCCATCAACCTTCCACTGGCCGTGCGGCTTGGCTGCCGGGCGGGAGGTGCGGGCCGGTCGCTTCGGAGCGGAATCCGCGGACGCTCCGGCTAGAGCTGTATCAGTCATGCATCGACTGTAGAGGGGACCGGAAACGCGTCACAAAGGTTGGGAAACGGGAGGTCACCTAGGGAAATATTTCGTCATGTTCTTGGCCTGTTGCAGCCAATTCTTGCCAGAACGGAAGCTGCGCGTCCCATGAGGAATGCTGCGCGTGTATGAGGAATGCGGCGCGTCAGGCGGGGAGTTTGGCTAGCGCGGCGTCGAACCGTTCCAACGCGATCTCGGCAACGACCGGCGACGGCAAGAGGGGCTCGGTCACCAGATCTGCGCCGGCCTTGGCCAGCTGGTCGTGGAAGTAGCCCGGTGCCAGGAGGTAGGACGCAATAACCACGCGGCCGCCGTCGTCCACTGCTCCGGCGGACTCCCCCGCCCCTGCACCGCCCGACGCTTCCGTGCGGAGCATGGCTACGGCGTCGGGCACCGATGGCCTGGCAGAAGCGCCATAGGCAGGAACGATCCTGTTGGGGCGGAGTGCGCGCAACTGCTCAGTCAGTTCTTCGACGCTGATTGCGGCGTTAGGGTTGGATGAGCCGGCGGCAGCGAGAACGATGGCGTCGCGATCCGTAACCCCGGCCTCTCGCAGGCGCTGGTCCAGCAGGGCGGCAAGCCGCGGATCCGGTCCCAGGGGGGCGGCGGCGAGAGTCCCCGGACGGCTCTTCACAGCCCGGGCAATATCCACCTTGACGTGGTATCCGACGCTGAGGAGCAGGGGCACCACCACGGATGGCTCATCTTCGGGAAGTGCAGCCACAACATCCACCAGATCCGGCTGCTGAACGTCGACGTATGACTCCCGGACATCCAGGCCCGGCCGCAGGGCTGCGATTTCATCGCGCAGGGCATTCACCTCTGCAGCACCTTGCGCGTTGGAGGTCCCGTGGGAACAGGCGATCAGGATCGGGTTCTTCATAAGGGCTAGCGTAACGTTGGAGCCGCCCCGTCCGCCCTTCGAAATCCACTGGATGCCGCTGCATGACCTTCCCTTTTGACATCGCCCTGGTATGGCTTGACCTCGCCGGAGTCTTCTTCTTCGCGATGTCGGGTTCCTTGCTTGCTGCGCGCAAACAGTTCGACATCGTGGGTTCCCTGCTCCTGGCTTCCCTTGTCTCGTTGGGTGGCGGCGTGATCCGCGACATCATCCTCAACACCACTCCCGCTGCCTTCAGTAATCCCGCCTACCTCGCCCCGCCCCTGCTGGCCACGCTGCTGGTGTATTTCCTGTTTTCCAGCGTCCAGCGCTTCACCTCCCTCCTGATCCTGTTCGACGCCGGCGGGCTGGCGCTGTTCTGCATCACCGGGACTTTGAAGGCCCTCTCGTTGGGGATAAACCCCTTTTCGGCCGTGCTCCTGGGTGTCACGACAGCGGTGGGCGGGGGCCTGTTGCGCGACATTACGGCCAATGAAGTGCCACAGCTGTTCGATCCGAAGGACATTTACGCTTTGCCCGCTTTTGCCGGCGCCGCACTGACCACCGTCCTGTGGCTCACTGGTTCCTTCAACGCCATTACCGCGTGCGTTGTGGCGGCCGTTGTTTTCGCTTTCCGGGTGGCCGCTTGGCGCCGTTCGTGGCATGTTCCGCTGGCCGTCCGCGGGTGGCACAGGCTGGGTTTGGACGGCGCAGGCAGGCCCCGCGATTAGCTAGGATAAGAGCCATGACTGACATGTTCCTCGAGAAGTTCCGTGCGCTCGTTCCGAAGTATCTCGAAGACGAATGGCAGGAAGAGGATGGGCTGTCCCAGGAGGAGCTCGAAAAAGCCCTGGCAGACCACCAATTTACGGTCCCCCTGGTGCTCCGCGAGTTCTACGAGGCTGTGGGCGGCTGTGAGGATCTCATGGAGGCCTACCACTACTTCTGGGACCCCGAGGAACTGGAAGTGGACGATGAAGGCTTCCTGATGTTCCTTGAGGACGAGGAAGAGCAGTTCACGTGGGGATTCCGCGTCGGCGACCTCAATGTTCCCGATCCCATTGTGTGGCGGCGCAACAATGCCCGAGGCCAATGGAAGAGCGAAGAGGGTACGTTCTCTGAGTTCGTCTTTGACATGTTCGAGTGGGCTTTCAACGACGAGGACTAGGTTTTCTGTGGGCGCCTTGGGCCCTACCCGACCTTGTTTGCGGGTGATTCCCTTGCGACACGCCATGAACCAGGCGTGTCAACGGCCCTCCGGCGGCAAAGAGGGTCATGACGGCGCGAAGGTCCCCAGCTTCCATTGCCAGAGGACGGCCCGGATCTCTGCCACCATCGCTTCCGGAGCATGTACGACGTCGTCATAGTAGTAACGCAGCACCAGGTAACCACCCAGCGTGCTGGCGTTGTTACGGCGCTGATCCTTCTTGACCTGCCGCGGCTCGAAGTGGGTTGACCCATCCAGCTCGACCACCAGGCAGTCATCAATCAGGCAATCGACCTCACCCACACCTTCCAGCACCACGTGCATACGAACCCGGAAGCCTGCCCGGACAAAGTGGGTGTGCGCGAGGACCTCCAGCAGTGAATCGGCCCTGGGGAGAACCAACCCCAGCACCGATCTGGCCTTCCCATTGCGGTTTCCCACCAGGGCACGCTGTAGGAATCCGGCTGTGATGTCGCCCCGGCCAACCGCTGATTGCACCATGACCAGCGCCTCCAGCTCCGGGAGACAGCGCAGGGAGTGCACCAGCACATCAGCCAGACCTGCCACAGGAAGGCCGGGGTAGCTTGGGAAATCACAGGCTGCATGGTCCACCACTCCATAACGAGGCACTCCATTCCCGCAGCTGAGGTGCAGGACGTCTGCCCGGTGGAGGACCCAAAGCCCATAAAACCTCGCCCCGGAGACGCAGGTCAGCCTGCCGTTTTCCCGGTAAGCGGAAAGGACGTCGTTGTCAGCAGCCGGAGAGGCGTACACACCGCGCACCGGACGGATCAGCCTCCCGCTACGGACCCATGCCGAGAGCTCCGAGCGGCTGAATCCGGCTCGCCTGAAGTCCCCGGCTCGTGCCACGCCGCCTCGTATACGCAGAAAATGATCAGGGTCCATGAGGCAATGGTTGCGGCACTTTGTCGAGGTAGATACAGGCCAGGAGTCGTATGTGGATGAAGGGCACTGCCGTCCTGACCTTGATTCCGCCCGCAGGTGCAGGGACACGCTGCCACCCCGGCGTGTTGCTGCAAAGGGGCAGCCATATCGGGTCAGGACGGCATTGCAAGGGGCGGCGAAGAAATGTGACACGCCGTTTACACACTGGTTAGCCAACATGACATATCTGTCATAGACTCATTCACGGATCCACTAATTGCCTCCGGTGGATCTGATGCGAACGGAGAAATGGCCCCGGTTCAGTGCAGCGGATGACGAACGTTGTGCAGGGACCGGGGCTGTTCCGTTAAGGCCCAGCTGAAATCTGCGGCACGTCAATGCCCCGGCGCTCCAAAAGAACCCGAGCGCCAAGCCCCACAAAAAGCCGGCAGCCCCAAAGCCAAACGTCCCAACAGAAACGAAAAGCCAAACAGGCTAGCTGCTGCGGTCCACCACGGCGGAAGCGAAGTTGCTCAGCGAGGTCTTGACCACGCCTTCAGGCAAGGGAGCCAGGGCAGCAATCGCCTCGTCAGCCCAGCGGCGCGCCACGATCCAGGATTCAGCGGTGACAGCGTGCTCGCGGAGGCCCGCCACAGCAGCAGCCAACGCGGAGTCGGAGGACAGGTCGCCGTCGATGAGGTCAAGGAGCTCCACAGCCGACTGGTCTCCAGCCGAAGCAGCTTCCCGAAGCAGCAGAACAGGCAGCGTTGGCACACCTTCGCGCAGGTCCGTGCCCGGCGACTTCCCCGACTTCACCTTGATTCCAGTGACATCAATGACGTCGTCGGCAAGCTGGAAGGCGACGCCCACCTTTTCGCCGTACTCCACGAGCACTTCTTCGTATTTGTCATCAGCACCGGCGAAGATGGCGCCGAGCTGGCCGGACGCAGCCACCAGGGACCCCGTCTTGTCGGAGATGACGGACAGGTAGTGCTCAATGGGGTCCTCGTCCGGACGCGGGCCCACGGTCTCGTGAAGCTGGCCCAGGCAAAGCCGTTCGAAGGTGCGTGCCTGGATTCCCAGGGCCCGGGAGCCCAGTTCCGAAACCAGGATGGAAGCGCGGGCAAAGATGAGATCGCCGGTGAGGACGGCCACCGAGTTTCCCCAGACCTCGTGGGCCGTGGGAGCTCCGCGGCGGAAGGGCGCCGAGTCCATGACGTCGTCGTGGTACAGCGTGGCGAGATGGGTCAGTTCCACTACGACGGCGGCCTGGACCACCGCTGGCAGGGAAGCATCACCGAGATGGGCGCACAGCAGCGTGAGCAGGGGGCGGATCCGTTTGCCGCCGGCTTCCACCAGATGACGTGACGTTGCGTCGGCGAGGGGATCGGAGTTGGCTATAGCCTCACGGAGCTTCTTTTCCACCCGCGCCAGATTGGTGGTGATCGCCGGGCCCAGTTCAGGGTCTTCGGCGATGGCCGCGAAGCCAGTAGGCAGCTGGAGCCCCGTGGCAATTGCAGTCGTATTTAGATCGGGTTCAGAGCTCGGCAGGCCGTGTCCGGCATGCGTCCAGCTTTGGTCTGCAGAGTTGGTCACGGGTTAACCCTAACTTTTTGTTGCGGAAACCGCTGTTTGGTGGCTAAGGGCGGGCTCGAGGTGTTGGACGTTGCCGGGACCAGCGCTTCAAGCACGCGGATCACTTTGTCCTCAAACCCTTTGGCGGCAGGATCGGTGAGGTTGGCCAGCAGCCGCACTACAAACCGCATCAGCACAGGAATTGGCATACCGGTCCGCAGGGCGAGCTTCATGATGGCCGGCTTGCCAATCAGTGCGGCAAAGGCCCGGCCCAGCGTGAAGTGCGAGCCCCACTGGCCCCGCACATAGTCCGCGTACCCCGCAAGGTGGGAGTCGGCGTCGTGCGCTGAATCGGAGGAAATGATGAACTCGGCGGCGAAGCGGGCCGACTCCATCGCGTAGGAGATGCCCTCACCGTTGAACGGCGACACCATCCCGCCGGCGTCGCCCAGCAGCAGGAGCCCAGGCGAGTAGTGCGGCGTGCGGTTGAAGCCCATGGGCAGCGCCGCACCGCGGATCTCCCCCACCTGGTTTTCCGGTGTGAAACCCCATTCAGTGGGCATGCCGGCGGTCCATTCGCGGAGTACCTGCTTGTAGTCCAGCTTGCCGAATTCCTTGGACGAGTTCAGGATTCCGAGGCCCACGTTGGAGGTGCCGTCGCCGACGCCGAACACCCAGCCGTAGCCGGGCAGCAGTTTGCCGTCGCGTCCGGGAAGCTCGAGCCAGCCTTCCATCCAGTCGTCGTCGGTGCGGGGCGAGGTGAAGTACGTGCGGACGGCGACGCCGAGGGGGCGGTCGTCGCGCTTCTGGATCCCCAGGGAAACGGCGGTGCGGGTTGAGTTGCCGTCCGCGGCGAGTACGACGTCGGCAGTGAAGTCGCGCGACTCCCCCGTCTTCCGCCCGGACTCGTCCAGGATCGCGGCGCGGGCACCTATGACACGGCCGTCTTCCGCGCGAAGTGTTTCGGTGACGCTGTGACGCTCGAGGATGACGGCGCCGGAGGCTTGGGCGTGACGGGCCAGCTCTTCGTCGAACCCGAGGCGCGTGCGGATCAGGCCGTATTGCGGAAAATCAGAAACTTCCGGCCACGGGAGCTCGATACTGCGGCCGCCGGCGAGGAGCCGCAAGCCCTTGTTCCGACGCCAGCCGTCCTCTTCCGGGTGCGACAGGCCGAGTTTCCGGATCTCCCTGACAGCCCGGGGGGTCAGGCCGTCGCCGCAGACCTTTTCGCGCGGGAAGCTCGTTTTTTCCAGCACCGTGACCTCAATGCCGGCCTGGGCAAGGTAGTACGCGGCGGTGGATCCGGCAGGGCCTGCGCCTACTATCAGAACTTTCACAGAGAGCTAGCGCGTGCTGCGCGAAATGTTGCGTCGCAGTTTGGCAACCGGGCCGGTGTGGGCAGCGATGGCGGCAGCACCGCCGTCGGGCGTTGAATCAAGCGGCTTGTGGGCACGGTGCACTGCCACGATTCCACCACTGAGATTCCGGTACGTGACCGTTTCCCAGCCCGCCTCCTGCAGCCAGGCGGCGAGGTGGTCCTGGTCCGGCCAGGCGCGAATGGATTCGGCGAGGTACACGTAGGCGTCCGGGTTGGAGGAGACCTTGACGGCGATGGCCGGGAGCGCGCGCATGAGGTACTCGGTGTACATGGTGCGCCACAGGGGAACCACGGGCTGCGAGAACTCGGCGATCACCAGCTTGCCGCCGGGCTTGGTAACGCGAAGCATCTCGGCCAGTGCCTTCTTGGGCTCGTTGACGTTGCGCAGGCCGAAGGAAATGGTGGAAGCGTCGAAGGAGTTATCCGCGAAAGGGAGGCGCGTCGCATCACCGGCAATGAAGTCGATATCCGGGCGGCGGCGCTTGCCGACCTTGAGCATTCCAAGGGAGAAATCGCAGGCCACGACGTCGACGCCGGCGTCGGCGTACGGCTCGCTTGACGTTCCGGTTCCGGCAGCCAAATCCAGCACCCGCTGGCCCGGGAGGGCATCAACGGCCTCCACCACCACTTTGCGCCAACGGCGGGTCTGCCCCATCGAGAGGACATCATTGACGACGTCGTATTTGGGGGCGACGTCGTCAAACATCGTGGCTACTTCGTCCGGACGCTTATCCAAGGATGCTCGGTTCACCATGCCATTGTCTCAAATGTTAGGCAGGCTCACGAACCACGGGGTTGCCTGGGGGCGGCGGAAGATGGCGATACCCGAAAGCACCCAAGGACCACAGTACTTTCAAGTACTCTTGACCCATCATGACGAGCACGTTCCGTACTTTAACAGTCCCCCTGGACGCAGGATCAGCGCAACGGGGGCTGCCGTCATTTCTCACGCGGGACGACGTCCTCTGCTGGACCCGCCGCGAAGCAGGCCTCGTGGGTTTCGGGGAGCTCACCCGCTTCAGCGCAACCGGCCCGGACCGTTTCCTGGAAGCCGATATCTGGTGGCGCCATCTGGTGCTCGAGGCCGACGTCACGGACCTCGTTGAGTGCCCCGGCACAGGCCCGGTAGCCTTCGGCTCCTTCGCTTTCTCAAAGCTGTCTACTCACCGCTCGCGGTTGATTGTGCCCGAGATTGTGGTGGGCGTCAGGGACGGCAAGGCCTGGCTTACGCAGCTAACGTTCGACGACGTCGAGCTCACCGAAGCGGGCGCCTTCGCCGCGCTGAAGGGATGGCTTGAAGGCTCCGAGGAGGTGCCCGAGGGGGAGCCGCTTGGTGCGGTGCCCGCAGATCCGGGCGCTGCCGTCGTGCCCCAAACAAAGCTTGAAACCGGGTCGCTCACCGAGCACGACTGGATGGCCGCTGTGGCCGCGGGAGTGGCCGAAGTGCGCACAGGGAAGCTGGAAAAACTGGTGCTGGCACGTGACATCGTGGCCACACTCCCGGAAGGCGTCAACGCTGCGGAGATCCTTCGGCAACTGGCCATCAGGTATCGCGAATGCTGGACGTACGGGGTGGACGGCCTCGTTGGATCCACGCCGGAAATGCTCATCCAGGTGGAGGGCCGCACGGCGCAGGCCCGTGTTCTGGCAGGGACGCTGGACCGGCGCGACGCTTATGGAATGGAAGGCTCGCCCCTCGAGTTTGCCGAGCGGGTGCTGGCAGGTTCGGAGAAGCAGCGGCATGAGCACGAGATCGCCATCCAGTCGTTGACCAAGCAGCTGGCGCCCTTCTCAGAAGCCATGAACGCCCACATCGAACCTTTCATCCTCGAGCTGCCCAACGTGTGGCACCTCGCCTCCGATGTGAAGGCAGAGCTCAGCGAGGTGGAGGGCCACGTGCCGACGTGCCTTGCCCTCATCAACGCACTCCACCCCACCGCTGCTGTGTGCGGAACCCCAACCCTTGTGGCCGGTGCGCTCATCCGGAAGCTTGAGCACATGGACCGCGGACCGTATGCGGGACCGGTGGGCTGGCTCGACGCTGCAGGAAACGGCGAGTGGGGCATCGCCCTTCGCGGCGCCGTGATCGAGGCTCCGGATACGGTCCGCCTGTACGCCGGGTGCGGGATCGTCGAAGGCTCGCAGCCCGAAGCGGAACTTGCTGAAACGTGGGCCAAATTCCGCCCCATGCTCGAGTCCCTGGGCATCAGCAGCTGACTGCACCTTCTGCAGGTCCATCCCGAGTGCTGTCCGGTATCTAAGACACCTTCGCCGAAAACAGGCTTGTGTTTTGCACTGCAATAGTTATCCAATAGTGAAACAAAGTTTCCTGTGACGCACATCTCTCTTTCAGCAGATACACTATTAGCCGTCTCAGAACACATCCCCCAGCAACAAAAGGTAAGAAAACTATGCAGCCGAAGTCCCCTGCCACGGCAAAATTGGCCGTCAAGGCAGCCTCAATCCTCGCCGTCGGAGCACTCACCCTCACTGCCTGCGGCGGCAACAGCGGCGCCACCCCGGCCGCAAAAGACGGAATCCAGCTCATCGAGTCGGGCAAACTGACCGTGTGCTCTGACGTCCCCTACGAGCCCTTTGAGTTCCAGAAGGACGGCAAGATTGTCGGCTTCGATATGGACATCGCTGCGCAGGTCGCTAAGGACCTCAACGCCGAACTGAGTGTTGTGGACAGCTCCTTCGAGGCCATCGAGACCGGCACGGCTCTGAGCCAGTGCGACGTTTCCATCTCCTCGATTTCCATCACCGATACCCGCAAGTCGGTCATGGACTTCTCTACGCCGTACATGGACGACGACCTCGCGCTGGTGGCCTCCCAGGACTCGGGCGTCAAGAACCTCGATGATGCCAAGGGCAAGAAGGTGGGCGTCCAGCAGGCCACCACCGGCGCCGATTACGCCAAGGAAAAGGGCATCGACGCCCAGCAGTTCGAAGACACCGGACTACTGGTCCAGGCTCTACAGGCCGGCACCATCGACGCAGCCCTCGGAAACCAGTCTGTTCTGGGTTACGCCATCAAGGACGACTCCAAGCTCAAGTCCGTTGAGGACTACTCCACCGGCGAGCAGTTGGGTATTTCCATCAAGAAGGGCAACGCTGCTATGGCCGAAAAGGTCAACGCCACCCTTAAGCGCCTGACGGATGACGGCAGCCTGAAGAAATTCCAGACCACGTGGTTCGGCGACGCCGCCAAATAGCCGGCGCCCCAGTCCCTGAGACCTAAGCAGCTGAGGCCCCGTACCGTCCTGAAAGAAGTCCCGACACCAAGGGCGGCACGGGGTCCTCAAGACTGCGCAAAATGAATGTGAGTACATCATGGCAATGACCGCAACTCAACGAGCCAGAGTCAGCCTGAACGTCCAAGCGGGGATCTTCATTGTGGCCGTGGCCGCACTGATCCTGGCCACGGACTGGGAGACCATCGGCGCCAGCGTCTTCAACTTTGGCAAGATCGGCCCGATGTTCCCGGACATCTTCCTGGTCGGCCTGACGAACACCCTCGTTTACACTTTCCTCGGCTTCATCGTAGGCCTCTCCGGCGGCCTGCTCCTGGCCCTCATGAAGCTCTCCACCTTCCCTCTCTACCGCTGGATTGCCACGGGCTACATCGAGTTCTTCCGCGGCATCCCGGCCCTGCTCGTCTTCATTGCCTTCGGCTACGGCGTTCCCCTGGCATTCGGAGTTTCCTGGAACGTGACCGTTGTGGTCATGGTGTCCCTCGGCATGGTGGCTGCGGCCTACATCGCCGAGACGCTGAGGGCCGGCCTGCAGGCCGTTCCCAAGGGCCAACTCGAAGCCGCACGGTCCCTGGGCATGCCGCAGTGGCGGGCCATGGTGACCATCATCATCCCGCAGGCGTTCAAGATTGTGCTGCCGCCGCTGACCAACGAAGTCATCCTGCTCACCAAGGACTCCTCACTGATTTACGTCCTGGGCCTCACCGCTTCGCAGTTCGAACTGACCAAGTTCGGCCGCGACGGTATCTCGAGCCTGGGTGCAGGCCTGACCCCGCTCCTGGTTGCCGGCGCACTCTACCTGGTGATCACCATCCCGCTGAGCCTTTTGGCCCGGAAGTTCGAAAGCCGCTCCGCGCGGACGAAGCGATAGGCAGGACAGTCATGAACGACGTCGTAAATTCCTCCCCGAAAGCCGCGCACGTACGGGCAGCCGGTGTTTCCCTCACTGGTCTCCGCAAGTCCTATGGCTCCAACGAAGTACTCAAGGGCATCAACCTGGATGTGGCGCCGGGCGAAGTGGTGTGCCTGATCGGACCGTCCGGTTCCGGCAAATCCACCCTGCTGCGCTGCGTGAACCTCCTCGAACAGCCCAACGAGGGCACGGTCCATGTGGGCGGCTTCGAGGCCACGCACCCGGACGTGGACATTGACCGGATGCGGCGCAAGGTGGGGATGGTGTTCCAGCAGTTCAACCTGTTCCCGCACCTGAACGCGCTGCAGAACTGCACCGTGGCGCAGACCAAAGTACTCAAGCGCTCTCAGGCCGAGGCCGATCAGGTGGCGCAGGCCAACCTGGACCGCGTGGGTCTGGGGCACTTGGCAGACCGGTACCCTGACCAGCTTTCCGGCGGACAGCAGCAGCGCGTCGCGATTGCCCGGGCGCTGAGCATGGATCCGGAGCTCATGCTGTTTGATGAGCCCACCTCCGCTTTGGACCCCGAGACCGTGGGCGACGTTCTGTCCGTCATGCGCAACCTCGCCAAGGAGGGCATGACCATGCTGGTGGTGACGCACGAGATGGGCTTCGCCCGGGAAGTGGCGGACCGCGTGGTGTTCATGGACGGCGGGGTTGTAGTGGAGGAGGGCTCGGCCGAACAGGTCATCAGCGCCCCCACCCAGGACCGTACCAAGGAGTTCCTGCGCCGGGTCCTCGATCCGACGCACATCGACCTCTCCTAGGGCCGCTGGACGCGCTGGGACGCCCTCGGGACGCGCAAACGGTCCGGGGACACTCATATTCAGGTGTCCCTGGACCGTTTCTGTGTCCCGCCACCGTTTCCGTGTCCTGAGGAGAGCGGACAACGGCGGGGGACCCCTGCCGCCGTCAGCCTGCGGCCGAGTTCGCCCGCCTTCCAGAGATCGGCCCAGACCCATCTCACGACGTTCCGGCCCGTCGCCCGGATGCGGTCCTCACGCAGCTTTTCGTCGACCACAACCTGGCCCGGGGTCCTGCCGTTGAGGTATTCGGGGTTCTGGTATTTGGCAATCCCGTCGAACTCCCCCACGGTCCGGCTCTCCTCCCAGTAGAAGTCGGAGTACGCAATCCTGCCTGCCGCGCTGCGCACCTCATACTGCAGGACGGGCGCGGCAAACCCTGCTGCGTGGATCAGACCTCGGCTATAGGATTCGCCGGCGGAGGCAGAGGCCGGGTCCGCGAATCTTATGGCCGCGACCACGCGCCGTTCTGCTGCCATGGGGTATCGCCCGCCCAGAGCACCGAGCAGCCCCTCCTTGGTCAGAGCCGGAAGTCCGCGGGCGCCGTCGGGCTTCAGCACGTGGTCCAGCGGGACCAACGCCTCTGCAAACGGCACGAAGGCGGCGAGGTCCAGGACTGTCCGGATGCGGGATGTGACCAGCAGACCGTCCAGCTCCTCGGCATCCATGCTCGCGGGATCAACCAGATGCCGCCGGACTCCGGTACGGGATCTGCCACCGCCCCGAAACGTGGTCAGCGCATGAACGGGTTGCCTGCGCAGAATGGTGGGTATCTCCCACGCCGACGCGGCGGAATGATGCGAGAAGATCGTGGGAGCCCGGCACGTTTCGGCCACGGCACCGATCCGAAGCCTGTACTGCTCCCAGCTGCTGAGCCCGCCCCACTCCGCGGCATCCACATAGACACCATGGCGGATCCGCACCAGACTCCCGGCCTTGAGCGCGACAGACAGCGGACGTGGGCTGGCACCGATTTCTGTCAGGTTCCTGGCCAGGATCAGCTGGGGAAGCTCATTCATGGTGCCAACATCGCACCAATATGCCTGCTCCTGGAGGGTCAAGCGCGGCTATGTGGACAACTTTCTGGGCCCAGGACTCGCATACGGTTCAGGGACACGCAAATACGGGTGTCCTCCGACCGTTTGCGCGTCCTCAGGGGGTAACTACGGGGCGAGCACGCCGGCCACCGCAGCAGCCACTGCGGCCTTGATCCGGCCATGTAGCTCGCGCAGGGCCACCCGGTCCGTGCGCACCTCCACAATCTGGCGCCCCTCCGGCCGGGCGGACAGCGCCTCGGCAAGTCCCGCCGTCGTCGTCACTGAGCAATGGTCGACGCCGTACGCGGCGGCGAGCGCGGAAAGGTTCACTGTGTGCGGGGTGCCGAAGAGACGCTCGACGACGTCTCCGTACTGTCCGGCAGCCCGGACAGAACCGTGCTCGAGGAGGTCGAAGATAGCGCCGCCGCCGTCGTTGAGCACCACAATCCGCAGTTGAGGCTCGGGTTCCCCTGCCCCCAGGAGGAGGCCGCCGGCGTCGTGCAGGAAGGTGACATCGCCTACCAGGAGGGTTGTCTCCTGCCGCCCGCCCCTGGCGATTCCGGTAGCCGTGGAAACAGTTCCGTCGATTCCGGCAAGGCCCCGGTTGGCGAAGACGGTGGCAAGCGGTTCCGGGCCCGGCTGGCCGGCGAGGTCGACGTCGCGGATGCCGTTGGAGGATCCGAGGACCAGCTGTCCGCGGGAATGCTTCCACACAGTTGCGCCAACGGAGGGGCCAGTCGCAGCATCTGACGCCGACAGGACTTCGTCCAGGGCGTGCTGAGCCGAGGCCCCCGAAAGCAGCCACGCGTCCAGCCACTCCGACGAGCCACGTCCCGAGAATTCCGCCAGGTCGGTGAGGTTGTCGATGGGTGTTTCGCGCCGGCGCCCTGACTCATACCAGGCCACGGCGACCGGCTGGTAGAGCGCGCTGGGAACGTCGCGGCGGGCCAGCAAGGAAGCAACAGGCCTGGAAAGGGTGGGCCTGCCAAAGACGACGACGCGCTCGAGGGGCAGCGGGGAGTCCGGTCCGAAGTGCTCGAGCAGCAAACGGTAAGGTCCCACCGCGTTTGGCCCAAAGCGGGAGTTAGAGGAAGGTTCAGCGAGCAGGGGCAGCCCGTGGGCGCGGGCGAAGGCCTCGGCCACGGGGCCGGCGTCGTGCCCGGCAAGGACCACAGTTCTCCGCTCCGGCAGCTCAGTGGGGGCGGGCGGCAGGACCAGGGCTTCCGGGGATCGTCCTACCGAATAGTGGCGGCGGTCGGGGCTAACGGGCAGCCCCTCCCCCTCTGCGGGCACCAGCGGATCCCGGAAGGCGAGGTTGAGCTGAACGGGACCGGGCGCGACGTCGTCGAACGCCCCCGTGGCCGCGCTCAGGGCGGTTTCGACGGCGCGCTGGGGATTGTCGCCTGCGGGAACGTCGGCGGCGAAACGCACGTGTTCGCCGAAGAGGTCCAGCTGGATGGTGGTCTGGTTGGCACCGGTCCCCCGCAGTTCCGCTGGCCGGTCCGCCGAAATGACCATCAGCGGGACGGCTGCGTGGTTAGCCTCCATCACGGCCGGGAGCAGATTTCCGACAGCGGTTCCCGATGTCGTCAGCACGGCGGCCGGAGCTCCGGTGGACAACGCGAGCCCAAGAGCTGTGAAGCCGGCACTTCGCTCGTCTATTCGGACCAGCAGTTCAACCAGGCCCGCGGCGTCGGCTTCAGCCAGTGCATAGGCCATGGGAGCCGACCGCGAACCCGGCGCGACTACAACGTAGTGCACCCCGCCTTCGACCAGCGACGCAACAGCAACCCGGGCCGCCGCGAGCGACGTGAGGATGTTCCGGGCCGAACCAGTGTTCTCAGAAGTCACCGAACCAGTCTGCCACCCTTCAAACCCTCCCTCACCTTTCGCCCCCAAAACCCAAACCCTCCCTCACCTTTCGCCC
>NZ_JAPSHJ010000067.1 GCF_031179985.1 Arthrobacter sp.
ACTTCACCCAGAACCGTTCGCCTTCGGCGTTGATCCACTGGTAGGTGTGCGAGCCGTAGCCCTGCATTTCGCGCCAGGACGCCGGCAGGCCGCGGTCACCCATCAGCCAGGTGACCTGGTGCGCGGACTCGGGGGAGAGGGTCCAGAAGTCCCACTGCATGTCAGCGTCACGCAGGTGCGTGCCCGGCAGGCGCTTCTGGGAGTGGATGAAGTCCGGGAACTTGATGCCGTCGCGGATGAAGAACACCGGGGTGTTGTTGCCCACGAGGTCGTAGTTGCCCTCGGAGGTGTAGAACTTCACGGCGAAACCGCGCGGGTCACGCCAGGTGTCGGGGGAGCCGTTCTCACCGGCAACGGAGGAGAAGCGGATCAGCATCTCGGTCTCGACGCCGGGCTGCAGGAACGCGGCCTTGGTGTACTTGGAGATGTCCTCGGTGGTCTTGAACGTACCGAACGCGCCGCCGCCCTTGGCGTGCACCACACGCTCCGGAACGCGCTCACGGTTGAACTGCGCGAGCTTCTCCACCAGGTAGTGGTCCGTGAGAATGATGGCGCCGTCGGCGCCGACGGACTTCGAGTGGGCATCGGACGTGACCGGGGCACCTGACTGGGTGGTGGACACGGCAGGCGCAGAGATGTTCAAGGTCATCTTTCTCCTCATTGTTGGTTTTTCGACAGTGTCAGTTTTCGACGTCTGCCGAGGGCTGGTCAGTTACGTTTTCGGCCTTACCCTCGTCGTGGTTGCGGACGACGCCGCGGAAGCTGACTATGGCGCCGGACTCAGCACCTTCAACGGCGGCAATGGCGTGATCCTCAGAGATGGGATCGTCGGGAAGGGCCCCGGTTACTTCACAATCATCCACGGGCTTCCTTTCAGATGTTCACAGCGGCGACGGGTGCCACCCGTTCTTCGCCCACATACACATTCAGGCTCTTGCCCCGGCTGAAACCCACAAGGGTAACGCCGGCATCGGTGGCTAGGTCCGCCGCCAGGCTTGATGGTGCGCTGACTGCCGCCAAAACAGGGATGCCTGCCAGGGCAGCCTTCTGGACGAGTTCAAATGACGCCCGGCCCGAGACCTGGAGGACGGTTCCGCGGAGGGGCAGGAGCCCTTCGCGCAGAGCCCACCCGACCACCTTGTCCACCGCATTGTGGCGGCCCACGTCTTCGCGCAGGCAAAGGAGCTCGGCCTCACCGCTGTCAGTAATTTTGAACAGCCCTGCCGCATGGACGCCCCCGGTTTTATCGAACAGCGCCTGAGCTTCGCGCAACTGTTCGGGGAGCCGTGCCAGTACGTTGACCGGCACGCGCAGCTGGTCCTCCTGGGCGCTGAATGCGAGGGTCTTGCGCACGGCTTCAATGGACGTCGTGCCACAGATGCCGCAGGAGCTGGAGGTGTAAATGTGGCGGCCGTTGTCCGGCAGCGACAGGCCGGGGCGGAACTGGGCTTCAACGACGTTGAAGGTTTGCCTGCCGTCTTCATCTTCGCCTGCGCAAAAGCGCAGCGATACGAGATCCGACTGGTCACGGATGATGCCTTCAGAGACGAGAAAACCGGCAACGAGGTCGAAGTCGTCTCCCGGCGTCCGCATGGTCACGGCAAAGGACATGGTGCCGAAACGGATCTCCAGCGGCTCCTCGGCCGCCAGCACGTCCTCCCTGATCCGCACGGGGTATTCAATCGCGGCGGCGGAGCCATCCAGAAGATACCGGTGGACCTTCCGCCGTTGGGTCATGCGTGCCATGTAGGAAACACTCCTCGCTTGGTCGTTCTGGTCCTCATGGCCATGTCCGGGTGCTTTGCGGTGCCGGGCACCACGGGAGGGCGAATGCCGGAACCGGCTCCCCCAACTGGACGCCGCGGGAGGGGACCACCAGGACACCATCGGCGAAAGCCAGGCCGCGCATCATGCCCGGTCCGGTGTAGTGGGCCGGAGTCGCCAGGCCATCGACCCAACGGAAGGGCATGAGCCGCGTGGATGCCGGGTGGGCGTCGATGACCGTGCCGCAGGGCAGGCGGCTGATGTCGGCAAGGGGCTGGTGGCCCAGCCCGGCCAGGAGCGGCCCGCCGATGGTGAACAGGGCCATTAAGGCGGCCAGCGGGTTGCCCGGGAGTCCGACGACGAAACGGCCATTTGGCAGCTTGGCCAAGGCTGCGGGGTGGCCAGGCCGCATGGCGATGCCATCAATCAGGAGCCGTCCGCCGAGCGCGGCGACGGCAGCCCGGAAATGATCCGCGCCCGAACGCCCTGTACCGCCAGTGGTAACGATCACGTCGGACCACTGACCCATGGGTGCTTCAGAAGCCCCCAGCGCTGTCAGCCATGATTCGTACGAGTCGCCGATGCGGATCAGCGGCCCTGGGACACCGCCAAGCATTTGGATGAGTGTACTGATCTGTGGCCCGAAAGCATCCCTGACCTGGCCCGGTGCGGGGACCTTGGCCGTCACGACCTCTGAACCGGTGACCAGCATTTTGACCAGTGGTTTGCCGAGCACTTCCAACTGGTCGAAGCCGGCCACCGCGGCCAGGGCGATGTGGGCAGGGTTCAAAGCCGTCCCTGCGGGGATGAGGACTTCACCGGCAGCCGCTTCCTCGCCTGACTTTCGGATGTGCTGGCCATGACGTGGTTCACCGGGTGATGCCCCCTCCGCCACCATCAGGATGTCCCGGCCGCCCGCACTGGCCGCAACGTGTCCGCTCTCGACACGGAGCACAGCCTGGGAGCCCGGGGGTATTACTCCACCCGTGACGACCGGGCTGGCCTGTCCGCTGTCGAGGGGTTTCCCAGGTTCGGTCAGCACCCAAGGGCCGGCACCATTAACTGTCCAGCCGTCCATTGCCGACGAGGCGTAGTGGGGCAGTTCCTGAAGCGCGGTCACATCAACGGCAAGTGTTCTGCCGTTCGCCTCCACAAGTGGCACCCGCACTGGTGCGAGGGGTTCGGCGCAATCAAAAGCCAACCGGCGGGCTTCCGCCCAGCTGTGTTCCCCGTCCGCGGCCCGCCCACTGTCCTTGCCCGGTCTGTCGGCGATTGGAAGGGCTTGAGTTACCACTGGTCGTTCCCTCGTTGCTGAGATGGTTTTCTATCTGTTCGTTTCCCGAAAGCGGTGTTCCGGCGCTTACCTCCCCAGGTATTCAGGCCAACCGAAACACCGTTTACGGGAAACGAACATCGCCCTCCTTCGAACTCACCCTGAAGCTTTCGGTCCCCGCACGTGTGGCGGCGGCCGGGCTTTGTGGGCGGTCCCGGCTTCTTGCAAAAAGAGCGGAGTGACAGCTGATATTTAGAATATATCCTAAAGATATATCAAGCGGAAGGCCCTTGAGCGGTTCAGTGATTCGCTAGCGGCCCATGATGAGGCTGAGTGCCTCAGCGCGTGCCGCCGGCAGCCGCAGCTCTCCGCGCACTGCGGAGGTAATGGTTTTTGCCCCCGGCTTTCTGACTCCCCTCATGGACATGCAGAGGTGTTCGCATTCCACCACAACTATTGCGCCGAGGGGTCGCAGGGCCGAAACCAGCGCATCCACCACTTGGGTTGTCAGGCGTTCCTGTACTTGCGGTCTGCGCGCGAAGGCATCCACCAGCCTCGCGAGCTTGCTCAGGCCTGTGACCAGCCCGTCTGCCGAGGGGATATACCCGACGTGCGCCACACCGTGGAAGGGCACCAGGTGGTGCTCGCAGGTTGAGTAGAAGGGAATGTCCTTGACGAGGACCAACTCCTCGTGTCCGAGGTCGAAAGTCTTATCGAGTACCGTTGCGGGATCCTCGTGGAGCCCACCGTACATTTCCACCGCAGCGCGGGCAACGCGCGCTGGAGTCTCAGTCAGGCCAGGCCGGTCAGGGTCTTCGCCGACGGCGAGAAGGAACTCACGGACCGCCCGCTCCACCCGCGGACGGTCTACCCCTTTGCTGCCTACTGCTAAAGCCGCTTCCTCAAGCACGACTCCCTGCTCCCACTGGTTCCAGACGCACGACGACGGACTTGGACGTTGGGGTTCCGCTGGTGTCCGCCACCGAGTCGAGCGGCACCAGCACGTTGGTTTCAGGGTAATAGGAGGCTGCGCAACCCTTGGGCGTCGAGTAAGACACGATTCTGAAATTCTCCGCCCTGCGTTCTGTACCGCGGAACTCCGAGACCAGATCGACCATGTCCCCGTCCACGTAGCCCATCTCGGCTATGTCCGCCTCGTTGACCAGCACTACACGCCGCCCTCCGTGTATTCCGCGGTAGCGATCGTCCTTGCCGTAGATGGTGGTGTTGTACTGGTCATGGGAACGAAGGGTTTGCAGGATCAACCGGCCGGGCGGGATCCGAAGGTACTCCAGGGCATTCGACGTAAAGTGCGCTTTGCCTGATTGGGTATCGAATTCCCTTTTGTCCCTGGGCGCGTGGGGCAGAACGAAACCGCCCGGGTTCTGGATTCTCTCCTCGAAATTCTCGAAGCCATCGATGACGGCTTCGATATGCCTCCTGATCAGGGAGTAGTCGTTCCTAAGCGAGAGCCAGTTGGTTGCCGGGGTGTTGGGGAGGGGAAGCCCGGAGTCGTCCGTGAACACCTTATGGGCAAGGTTGCAGACGATGGCTACTTCGGACATCAACTGTTCGCTTGCCGGTTTGAGGCGGCCACGGGATGCATGGACAGCGCTCATCGAGTCCTCCACCGTCACCCTCTGGTCGCCGGACTGCTGGCTATCCCTCTCCGTGCGGCCCAGAGTCGGGAGAATCAGAGCCCGTTTTCCTGTTGCCAGGTGGGAGTGGTTCAGCTTGGTCGAGATCTGCACCGTCAGGCGGGTGTTGGCCAGGGCCTGCTCGGTAACATCCGAATCCGGAGCAGCCCGGACGAAGTTCCCGCCCATGCCCACGAAGAGGCGGACTTTGCCGTCCCGCATGGCCCGGATGGCAGCGACGGTGTCGTAGCCGTGGGCCCGAGGTGAACGGAACTGGAATTCCTGATCGAGCCTGTCGTGGAAACTCTCCGGCATCCGTTCGAAGATACCCATGGTGCGGTCCCCCTGGACGTTGGAGTGTCCCCGAACGGGGCATACCCCGGCTCCTGGCTTCCCGATGTTGCCCTGCAGCAGCAGGACATTGACGACGTCACGGAGGGTCGGCACTGAATGCTTGTGCTGTGTCAGGCCCATCGCCCAACAGACGATGGTTGAGCCTGACGCCAAGAGACGTTCTCCGGTGGCTGCGATCTGTTCTTTAGTGAGGCCGCTGGCTTCGATGATGTCGTCCCAGCGGACCTGTTCCAACTGGGAGAGGTAGGACTCGATGCCGACCGTGTGGTTATTGATGAAACCGTGGTCAAAAACCGTGGACAGGCCGGGGCTGTTCCTGCCTGCGCGTTCTGCTTCCAGGAGGTATTTGCCCAGGCCTTGGAACAGTGCCTGGTCCCCGCCGGCCCTTATCTGCAGGAAATCATCGGTCAGCTGGGTGCCAAGCAGCGTGCCTGCGACGGTTTGCGGATTTTCGAAATGAAACAGCCCGGCCTCGGGGAGCGGGTTGATGGAAACGATGGCGGCACCGTTTTTCTTGGCCTTTTCCAGTGCGCTGAGCATGCGTGGATGATTTGTTCCTGGGTTTTGGCCGGCCACAAAAATCAGGGACGCCGTCTCCAGGTCCTTGAGGCTGACCGACCCTTTGCCGATGCCTATGGTCTCCACCAGGGCCGACCCGGAAGACTCGTGGCACATGTTCGAGCAGTCCGGGAGGTTGTTGGTGCCCACCCCGCGCACGAGCAATTGGTATACAAAGGCAGCCTCGTTGGATGTCCTGCCGGACGTGTAGAAAACACTCTGGTCAGGGTCATCCATGTCCCTGAGTTCCTGGGCAATCATTTCCAGGGCGTCGTCCCAGTCAATCTGCCGGTAGTGGGTTGCTCCCTCATCCAGGACCATCGGGTGGGTCAGCCTGCCCTGCTGCCCGAGCCAGTAGTCGTCACGCGTCTTCAAGTCGGCAACGGAGTGTTTGGCGAAGAATTCAGGTGTAACGCGGCGGCGGGTGGCCTCCTCGGCCACCGCCTTCGCACCGTTCTCACAGAACTCCGCAGCATTGCGCTTTTCGTGCTCCGGCCACGCGCAGCCCATGCAGTCAAAGCCGTCGATCTGGTTGACCGCCAAAAGAGTCTGCACGCTCCGGAGCGGGCCCATCTGCTCAAGGGATATCTTGAGCGCATTGGCGACTGCGGGAATGCCCACGGCCTTGGTTTTGGGTTTGCCGACAGTCAGCTTTGACTCATCGATGTTCTGGCGGGGGGCTTTAGAGGCCATGGGATCTTCCTTTAAATCTGTGCGGGCGGTGCGTGCCCATCAAATGGCGTGCAGGCCAGGCTGTGGTTTCTGGCGGAGGTGTCGGGTCTGGCGGACGGCCGGGTCCGAAATCGTCAGCCGTTCAACTCCCGGGATGTGGAACTTCGACCGAGATAAAGTCCCCATCCTCGCGGAAGAACATACGACGGCCCCGCCCGAGGGCCAGAACCAGCCAGATGATCCTGCCGTCCTCCGTCACGTCATCAATCCAGCCGCTGTGCGGGACCGAGTAGTTCTCCCGCACTGTAACGAAGTCCCCTGGGACGAGCGCTGTCCAGTCTGAAACGACCTTCGTGCTGGTTTTAGTGCTCACGGAATGAGGCGCAGCAGGAGGGGCCATTACTGTCCCGGTCACGGCGTGAGTGCTGGCATTCGGGCCGCGCGGGACTGGTCGCGTGCGGCTTCGGCGGTGTGGAGAAGAAGCAGTGACGTGGTTACTGAGCCCACACCGCCGGGCACGGGTGTCAGAGCGGCAGCAACGGCCTGGACGCTGGCTTCGTCCACATCCCCAACGAGTGAACCATCGGAAAGCACATTGGTGCCGACATCGATGACCACAGAGTGGTCAGAAACGTCGGTCCCTGTGAGCAGCCCTGTGCGGCCGGCAGCAACAACCACGATATCCGCAGTCTTGGTGTACTTCGCAAGGGAGCCTGACCGCGAGTGGCAGACGGTGGTGGTGGCGTCCTTCTGCAGCAGCAGGAGAGACAGCGGCTTGCCAACCACGGCTGAGCGGCCCACCACTACCACGCTGCGGCCCGCTACCGGGATGTCGAAGTGGTCCAGGATCTCTACGACTGCACGTGCTGTAGCAGGGGCGAAGGCGCGCTGCCCGACGGCAAGAAGCCCCAGGCTCAAAGGGTTGGCGCCATCGATGTCCTTTTCCGGGGCGATGTGCCTGACCAGTTCCTGGCTTCTAACGCCGGGGGGCAGGGGGGTCTGCAAAATGATTCCATTGACGGTAGGCTCCGCGCTGAGGTCTTTCAGCACGGTAATGAGCACCTGCTCGGTAGCGTCATGGCCGAGGTCGACAATCCTGCAGTCGACGCCTGCATTTTCCGACGCACGCTCGATGGAGCGCACGTACCAGTGGGTCGAACTGTCCTCGGTGGCAACTACGACGGCAAGGGTCGGGCGCAAGCCCTCTTCCGCCAGGACTTTGGCTTCGGCCTGTGCCTGCTGCTGTATGAGTTTGGCGAGCGGCTTGCCGGAGAGCAAAGATGCCGTCATCGGAGGATCCTTTCCCGTACGTGCTGTGAGAGCGAGCCAGCAGCCAGAATGACTTTTTCTTCGAGCCCGTCAGTTTGTTCGGCCAGCGCGGCACGCGCGTGGGTGTCTTTTATCGCCACCACGTTGATGTCTATGTTGACGCGCGCGGTAGTGGCAGCCGCCCTGGCCGCGTCGGCGGCCGCGGCAATGTCGCTGATGACATTGGGGTTGGCAATATCCAAAAGTTCGGCGGCGAGTTCCACCACTGCGCCCGAGAGCTTGATCAGCTGGGCGGGCGGTTGGGCAGCCTGAACTAGTGCGCTTTGAATGGCGGCCGCACGCGCCGCACGCGCAGAGTCGTCCGCGGCGGGCAGTTTGTAGGAGGTAATCACATCTTTAAAGGCGACCTCATCGGCGTCGGCCAGTCGCAACGCCTCGTCAATGAGGTGGTCAGCGGCGGAAATGATCCTGGACGTTGTCTGTCCGTGCTGTTCATATTTCCCGCCGGTGCTGAATCTTGCCACCATGGCCACCAGGGCCGCACCCTGCGCTGCGTGCAACGCCGCGGCTGCGCCGCCGCCCGGGGTCGGGTTCCGCGAGGCAAGCCTGCCGAGGTAGTCATTTAGTGTTTCTGAACCGATCATTTGTCCATTCCTGGGCTGGTTGAGGCTGAGGCGGGAAGGGGGATGCGCGCAGCCCGCTTCCGTTGCGAGGATGAGTGCGGGCTGCGCGCCCCCAAGGGGCCCTGCGGCTGGTTAGCCGCGGAGCCTGGTCATTTTCGGGTCGTACAGAGGATCTTCAGTAACAGTGGCCCTGATGCGTCGTCCGAAGTATTCAATCTCGACAGAATCGCCGATGGAAACGGTCGCCGGCAGGTAGGCGTAGGCGATCGGCTTGGCGACCGTGTAGCCGTAGGCCGCGCTGGTCACATAGCCGACCGTCTGCTCCTTGTAGTACACGGGTTCCTTGCCGAGGACGATGGACCGGCCGTCGTCGATGGTCAGGCACCGCAGGCGGCGGGCAGAACCTTCCTCCGTCCTGCCTTCGAGTGCGCCCTTGCCGATAAAGCTGTCCTTGGACATCTTTACCGCGAAGGCGAGACCCGCCTCAAACGGGTCATGCTCGGTGGTCATATCCGCTCCCCACGAGCGGTATCCCTTTTCCAAGCGGAGGGAACTGAAGGCCGCACGTCCGGCCGCGATGACGCCGAGCGGCTGCCCGGCCTTCCACAGCACATCCCAGAGTCGCTGGCCGTATTCGGCGCTCGTGTAAAGCTCCCAGCCCAGTTCGCCGACGTAGGACAGGCGCATGGCCGTGACAGGCACGCCACCGATGACAACTTCCTTTGCCCGGAAGTACCGGAGACCGTCGTTGGAGAAGTCGTCGTCGCTGACGCCGCCGACGAGGTCCCGGGCCAGGGGGCCCCAAAGCCCGATGCAGCACGTGCCGCCCGTGATGTCCCGAACCTGGACCCAGTCCGTGGCAGATCCGCCCCGGGTCTGGTGCCGGGCTGCCCTGGTGAAGTACGCCGTATCGATGTTGCCGTTGGCTCCGAGCTGGAAGCGGTCCTCGCTGAGGCGTGCAACAGTGATGTCACTCCGCACGCCGCCGGCGTGGTCGAGCAGCAGCGTGTAGGTGACCGCTCCCGGCTTCTTGTCCAGGTCCGCCGTGGTCAATTCCTGAAGCAGCTTCAGGGCTCCAGGACCCGATACCTCCAGCCGTTTGAGCGGGGTCATGTCGTACATGGCCACGGCCGTGCGGGTCTTCCAGGCCTCAGCGGCTGCGATCGGGGAACTGAACATCTGCGCCCAGGCGTCACGGGCCGGGGGCAGCCATTCCGTCGGCATCTCTTTGAGGAGACCAGCATTGGCTTCAAACCAATAGGGCCGTTCCCATCCGCCGGATTCCAGGAAAAAGCCTCCAAGTTCCTTCTGCCGTGCATGGAACGGGCTGACGCGGAGGTTCCGCGGGGAGAGCCGGGGCTGGAGTGGGTGGAGCACATCGTAGATTTCCACGAAGTTCTGCTGCGAGGTCTCGCTGACGTAGTCCGGCGTGAGCTGAACGTCCTCGAAGCGGGTGATGTCGCATTCGCCCAGGTCGGTTTCTGACTTTCCGGTCGTGAGCAGCTCCGCCACCGCTTTGGCCACGCCAGCGGAGTGCGTAACCCACACCGCCTCTGCCACGAAGAAGCCGTCAAGCTCCTTGGATTCACCAATGAGCGGTCCGCCGTCCGGGGTGAACGAGAAGATGCCGTTGAAACCATCTTCGATGTCGCTTTCGGCCAGTCCGGGGAGCAGCTGCTTGGATGCTTCCCACGCCGGCAGGAAGTCTTCCAGGGTGAAGTCCAGGCGGGAGGGCATGTTGTGTTCGTTGACGGCGTCCGGGGTGAAGGTCGCGAGATCGTCGAGGTCAACGGGCATTGGGCGGTGGGCATAAGAACCAATGCCGTAGCGTTCGCCGTGCTCCCGGTAGTAAAGGTCCTGGTCCTGGTGGCGGAGGATGGGCAGCGTGGCGCCGTTCGGCAGTTCGTTGCGTCCCTTCAAGGCGGGCACCGGAGCGGTCTTGACATACTGGTGCGCCAGCGGCAGGAGAGGCACCGCCATCCCGATCAGGGAGCCGATCTTTGCGCCCCAGAATCCGCCGCAGGAGACTACGATATCGGCGGGAAGAACGCCCCCTGAAGTTTCTACGCCAGTAACGCGCCCGTCCGTCTGCTGGATCCCGGTAACCGTGGTGGAGCCCAGATACCTGACTCCCGCGGCCTCCGTGCGCTTGATGAGCAACTGCACTGCACGGGCAGCGCTGGCCAGGCCGTCGCTCGGCACGTGGAGACCGCCGAGAACGTCCTCATCGTTCAAAAGCGGGTAGAGCTCCTTGCATTCAGCTGGGGACAGGATCGTTCCCTCGATACCCCAGGAAGCTGCATAGCCCAACTTCCTTTTCAGGTCGGCGAGGCGCGTCTCGGTGGTTGCAACTTCCAGACCGCCTACCTGGTTGAAACAGCTGACGCCATCCTCGCTCAGCGAGAGCAGCTTTTCGACAGTGTATTTCGCGAAAGTGGTCATGGTCTTGGAGGGGTTTGTCTGGAAGACCAGGCCGGGGGCGTGGGACGTGGAACCGCCGGGCATGTTCAAGGGACCCTGATCCAGGACTGTGATGTTGTTCCAGCCGCGGGCCACCAGTTCGTCCGCGACATTAGTGCCGACTATTCCGGCGCCGATAATGACAATGCGTGGTGTCGATGCCATGTGTTAGTTACTCCTGCTGCTTTTGATTGTGCGCTGTTGCTGCTCGTGCCTGCGTGCTCTCATCGGAAGACGACCGTGCTGGACTGGTCCAGCAGGACACGGTGCTCGCAGTGCCAACGGACTGCGCGTGCCAGCGCCAAAGCCTCTGCATCCTGTCCCACCGTGGAGAGGGCGGTCGGCCCAAAGCTATGGTCGACGCGGATGACTTCCTGCTCGATGATCGGACCTTCATCGAGGTCCGCGGTCACGTAGTGGGCGGTCGCCCCCACCAGCTTGACCCCGCGGTCATAGGCCTGGTGGTACGGACGCGCGCCCTTGAACCCCGGCAGGAACGAGTGGTGGATGTTGATCGCCCTTCCCTCGAGAGCGCGGCACAGGTCATTGGAAAGTACCTGCATGTACCGGGCGAGGACCACGAGGTCCACGTTGTACTCGTCGACCAGCTCGAGCAGTCTGCGCTCGGCGTCTTCTTTGCTCTCGGGAGTCACCGGAATGTACACGAATGGAAGGCCGGCGGCCTCGGCCATGGCCCGGTGTGTTTCGTGGTTGGAAACGACGGCTACAAGTTCTCCACCCAGGCTCCCACCGCGCCACCGGAAGATCAGGTCATTCAGGCAGTGCCCGAACTTGGAGACCATCACCAGAACGCGTTCTTGGGTCTCGTCGTGAAAGCTGAACGTCATCTCGAAACGATCCGCTATGGGACGGAACTCCTCCTCCAGCCTGGCTGCTTCGAAGTGTGTCGGCCCGGAAAAAGCGGTACGCAGGTGAAGAGTCTGGCGGAGGCCGTCGTCGAACTGCTGGTGCTCCTCGATGTTGAATCCGCGCTCAAACAGGAACGTGGTGACTGCCTGAACGATGCCGGCACGTTCGACGCACGACAGTGTGAGTACGAACTTCCGGCTGGCTGGTTTTCCGGAGGCTTCCGCCTGTGGAGCGGGGCGTGTCTCTTGGAAAGTCTGCACCAGGGTCATGTGCCCTCCTCTAGATATATATCTAATCGCCTTATTGATATATTAGGACTCGCGCCCAGCGTATACTGGTCAAAGGGACAGGGTCAATAGTGAAATATTGGCCGGTAAGAGAGGCGGTACGGTGGCGTTTGAAGCCCTGGCGGTGACCGAGGACGTTGGCTCGAAATCCTTGGCCGACGTGGCCTACGAGCGGATACGCGACGGCCTGCTGACCTTGGAAATCAAGCCGGGTGAGCCGCTGTATGACGAAGGGCTTGCAAAGGAACTTGGCGTGGGACGGACTCCTGTAAGGGAGGCCCTGAAGCGGCTTGAATTGGACCGGCTCGTCGTGACCTACCCCCGCCGCGGCACCTTTGCAACACGGGTAGAGGTCACGGACCTCGCCTTCATCTCGGAGATTCGAGCGCAGCTGGAACCTCTGGCGGCTTCCCGTGCTGCAAGGGTCGCCACCGCGGCGGCCCGGGAGCGTCTGCGGCTCATTGTGAATGCAGTGGAGTCCTTCGACGTGGACAACGCATCCATCGTGGAGACCCTACAGCTGGACGCCCGCGTCCACCAGGGAATCTATGCGGCGGCGGGGAATCCGCACCTGGAGGACGTGCTGATCCGCTACGACAACCTGGCCACGCGCATCTGGTGCATGGTCCTGGATCGCCTGCCGGACCTTTCCCGGCATGTGCATGAGCACGTCGACCTGCTTCAAGCCGTGATCGATAAGGACGAGTCCCGTGCAGCAGAGCTGGCACGCGCTCACGTCAATGGCTTTGAGAAGGCCGTCCGTACAGCACTGTTCGCTGCGTAGCAGAGGCACGTGGGCTGGCCTGCCTTTGCCCTTGGACCTCCCATCCTTAAGGGCGGGTGGGGCCGCCCGATCCGGTGGTTAAACCCGCCTTGGGCACGTGGCAGTCTTAGGGGCAAGGAATTCTGCGGCTCACTGCCCTTGCCCTGAGCGGAATGCCATCTGCCACTGTCCAAGTGCCTTGCGTGCCTCGTGATGGCTTGGCCGCTCAAACCCAGATCGTTTCGTCGCTTGCCGTGAAGGCGGCTTCCGGCGCTGAAAGCTAAGGCACTGAATTAACCATGCCAGATACTTTGAAGAGGCTTGTGTCCCGGGGCGGGAATCCGTTGCGGGATCCGCGGGA
>NZ_JAPSHJ010000068.1 GCF_031179985.1 Arthrobacter sp.
AGTGCCTTTACACGGTCTGCACCGGCAACCAGCTCCTGCAGCTCCTGCCTGCTGGCTGGGCGGGCGATCAGGGGAGCGTGGTAGGCGTAATTGCCGGCCCAGTTACGTCCGGTCACGAGCTGATCCATGTGGCTGTCGTCCTTCGCATCGGCCTTCGCGGCACGGTTTGGTGTGGTATCAAACATAACAGCCGAAGCGAAAAGGAACCATGGACGACGTGGCCTACCAGCGTCTTTTCGAAGAACGCGGGATCCGTTGGTGCTTGACATCACAATAATAAAAGCAATATGTTGGATAACGAAACATATTCAGTGTACGCTGTAGCGGCGTTCCTGACCTCAAGCCCAACCCTCTATCCCCGGAGCATCTCAATGGCGATCCAGCCCACCCGTGAAGATAAGTTTTCCTTTGGTCTTTGGACCGTGGGCTGGGAGGCCCAGGACCAGTTCGGAGGGGCGACCCGCCCCCCGCTGGATACCGTCGAGGCAGTCAACCGGCTCAGTGACTTGGGCGCCTACGGCATCACCTTCCATGACAATGACTTGTTCCCCTTCGGCTGCTCGGCGGCAGACCGGCAGCGGGAAATAGACCGTCTCACAGGTGCCCTGAAATCCACTGGGATGGTTGTCCCGATGGTCACCACCAACCTGTTCAGCCACCCTGTGTTCAAAGACGGCGGCTTCACCAGCAACGACCGCGGCGTTCGCCGGTTTGCCCTGCGTAAGGTCCTGGAAAACATCGACCTCGCAGCCGAGCTCGGGGCTGAAACGTTCGTCATGTGGGGCGGGCGTGAAGGCAGCGAGTACGACGCCGCCAAGGACATCCGCGGCGCCCTGGAGCGCTACCGGGAAGCCGTGAACCTGCTCGGCGACTATGTCACCGACAAGGGGTATAGCATCCGCTTCGCCATCGAGCCGAAGCCCAACGAACCGCGCGGCGATATTCTCCTGCCGACTCTTGGCCACGCGCTTGCTTTCATCGAAACGCTGGAGCGTCCGGAGCTCGTCGGCATCAACCCCGAAACAGGCCACGAGCAGATGGCCGGTCTTAACTTCACCCACGGCATCGCCCAGGCCCTCTACCAAGGCAAGCTCTTCCACATCGACCTCAACGGCCAGCGCAGCATCAAGTTCGACCAGGACCTGGTGTTCGGCCACGGCGACCTGCAGAACGCGTTCTCCTTGGTGGACCTGTTGGAAAACGGGGGCCCGAACGGCGGCCCGGCCTATGACGGTCCGCGCCACTTCGACTACAAGCCCAGCCGTACGGAGGACATCAACGGGGTATGGGACTCGGCTGCGGCGAACATGCAGACCTATCTCCTGCTGAAGGAGCGCGCCAAGGCCTTCCGTGCCGACCCCGAGGTGCAGGCCGCCCTAGAGGCATCGCGTGTATCGGAGATCAACCAGCCCACCCTCAACCCGGGCGAGGGCTACGAGCAGCTCCTTGCGGACAAGTCCGCCTACGAGGAGTTTGACACCGACGCCTACTTCGGCGGCAAGGGCTTCGGCTTCGTAAAGCTCCAGCAGCTCTTCATCGAGCACCTGCTCGGCGCCCGCTGATCCCATGACACTGGTTGCCGGGGTCGATTCCTCGACCCAAAGCTGCAAGGTGGTGGTGCTGGACGCGGACACCGGCGCCCTGGTTCGGGAGGGCCGCGCGAGCCACCCGGACGGTACAGAGGTCCATCCGGACCATTGGTGGCGGGCCTTAGCCGAGGCAATTGACGACGCCGGCGGGCTGGGCGATGTCAGCGGCGTCTCTGTAGCGGGCCAGCAGCACGGAATGGTGCTGCTGGACCGCGAGGGTAATGTTCTGCGCCCGGCGCTGTTGTGGAACGACACCAGGTCCGCCGGGGCGGCCGCTGATCTGACTGCCGAGGTGGGCGCGAAGGAGTATGCCCGGCGGACCGGCCTGGTGCCCGTGGCTTCCTTCACCTCCACCAAGGTCAGGTGGGTCAGGGACCAGGAACCGGAAATCGCGGCCAAGGTGGCCGCCGTCGCGTTACCGCACGACTGGCTGACCTGGCGCCTGCGGGGCTTCGGTCCTTCCGGGTCCAGTCCCCTGGGTCCGGACCTTGAGCAGCTGAGCACCGACCGGTCCGATGCCAGTGGCACCGGCTACTGGAGCCCGGCATCGGGCGCCTATGACCTGGAACTGTTCAAGCTGGCCTTCGGACGGGAAGCCCGGGAAGCCGGGGATTCTGCGGGGCCGGGCGGCGCCGTCGTCCTACCCCGGGTCCTTGACCCCGGTGCCACGGCGGGCCGGGTTCATCCCGCGGGCTTCCCCGCCGACGGCAAGGGCGCGCCGGGCCCGGGGGCCGGTTCCGCAAACGGTGGAATCGTCCTCGGCGCCGGAGCCGGCGACAACGCCGGAGCCGCGCTGGGCCTGGGCATCAGCCCCGGAGATGTCGTGGTGTCCGTGGGAACCAGCGGCACGGTGTTTGCCGTCACGGCCGATCCCTGCACGGACGTCACCGGCACCGTTGCCGGGTTCGCCGACGCGGCCGGCGGCTACCTTCCCATCGCGGTGACCCTGAACGCAGCCCGGGTCCTGAGTTCCATCGCCAACATCCTGGACGTCGATTTCGACGGCCTGGCCCGTCTGGCGCTGGACGCCGAGCCCGGCGCCGGGGGAGTGGTGCTGCTGCCCTATTTCGAGGGTGAACGCACCCCCAACCTGCCGGACGCGAAGGCCAGCCTGCACGGGCTCAGCATCGCATCCGCGACACGCAGCAACATCGCCCGGGCAGCTGTCGAAGGCATGCTGTGCGGACTGTCCGGCGGCACGGATGCGCTGCGGAACCTGGAAGTACCGGCCCGGCGCCTGCTGCTGATCGGCGGGGCAGTGCAGAACCCGGCCGTGCAAAAGATTGCAGCGCAGGTCTTCGAGCTTCCCGTGGTGATCCCCAGCCCGGGCGAGTACGTCGCCCGGGGCGCGGCCGTCCAGGCAGCCTGGGCCGTCACCGGCAAGCGCCCGGAATGGCCGATGGCAATGGACGGCACACCGGAGCCGGACTACCAGCCGCTCATCAGCCGGAACTACAGGAGCGCGAGTGGTTGCATTGACTCCGGCAACTGAGCCTGTGCTTGTCAGAGCCGCGTTCCATCCCGGAACGCCGCTGCGTGGCACCAGCCACCCGGACCCGCTCCGGGCTTCCGGCGAGCCGGTGCGCTGGGGCGTTGTTTCCACGGGAAGGATCGCGTCCATAGTTGTCGGGGATCTGGCACTGCAGCCCGACGCTGTCCTGCAGGCTGTCAGTTCCCGGGCCCAGGGCAGTGCGGACGACTTTGCTGCCCGGCATGGCTTCTGCCGGGCGTACGGTGATGACGCCGGGGTCCCCGGCTATGTACGCCTGCTTCAGGACCAGGACGTAGACGTGGTTTACATCGCCACTCCGCACGCCAGCCATTTCGCCGTGGCCAAGGCGGCGCTCGAGGCGGGCAAGCATGTACTCTGCGAGAAACCCATGACCATCAACGCGCGGGAAGCGGTCTCGCTGGTCAGGCTGGCACAGGAGAGAGGCCTGTTCCTCATGGAGGCTGTGTGGTCCAGGTTCCTCCCGAGCGTCCAGCGGGCGGCGCAGATCATCGCTTCGGGTGAGCTCGGCGAGATCAGGTGGATGCAGGCGGACCTGGGCTTTCCGGCGCCGTACCATCCCGAAGCCCGGCTGTGGAAGCGCGAGGAGGGCGGTGGTGCGCTGATGGACGTGGGGGTGTACCTGCTGACGTGGGCGCTGGCTGTGTTTGGCCAGCCCCATTCCCTCACGGCCACCTCTCACAGGACCCAGGACGGTGTTGATGCTGAGACCTCCATGACGCTCCTGTACGCCTCGGGGGCGCAGGCCCAGCTGATGACGTCCCTGACCACGGTCTCCACACAGACAGCCACGGTGTCAGGAACCAAAGGAATGCTGCGGTGCAATGCGCCCTTGTTCAATCCGACGGAACTGACCATCACCACCGGTTCTGGTGAGTCCCGCGTGGAGAAATTCACTCCTGCCGGCCGCGGCTACACCTACCAGCTGCGCGAGGTGCTCCGCTGCATCCAGCAAGGCCGGACCGAGAGCCCCACCATGCCCTTGGCTGAAACGCTGATCACCATGTCCCTGCTGGATGAGGCCCGCCGCCAAACCGGCATCCGGTACCCCGCCGACTAAGGGACAGCGGCCAGACCACGCCGTCGGCATCTCTGCGGATCTCCCTCCCGATTTGGCTCCAGTGTCTAGAGGAACCGAGGCGGCCCCACACGGGCGAGTCGACGAACACGAACAGCAAGATCAAAACGAAACCAAGGAGAGCAAACCTGTGATCTACACTCCCGAACAGGACCGTTACGATTCCATGCCCTACCGCAGGGTCGGGCGCAGCGGGTTGAAACTACCCGCCGTTTCGCTGGGTCTCTGGCACAACTTCGGCGACGACAAGCCGTTCGAGACGCAGCGGGCCATCCTTCGCCGCGCTTTCGACCTCGGCGTCACGCACTTCGATCTCGCCAACAACTACGGCCCGCCGAGTGGCAGTGCGGAAACGAATTTTGGCCGGCACCTGGCGGATGACTTTAAACCGCACCGGGACGAACTCGTCATCTCCAGCAAAGCCGGATACGGCATGTGGCCGGGTCCCTACGGAGAGTGGGGATCCCGGAAGTACCTGCTGGCCAGCCTGGACCAGTCGTTGGAACGCATGGGTCTGGAGTATGTGGATATCTTCTACAGTCACCGCCCCGACCCGGACACGCCGCTGGAGGAAACCATGGGCGCCCTCGACACGGCGGTCCGTTCTGGCCGGGCACTGTACGCCGGGATTTCCTCCTACTCACCCGAAAAGACCATCCAGGCCGCGGAAATCCTCGCAGATCTTGGCACGCCCCTGCTGATTCACCAGCCCTCTTACTCCATGCTCAACCGGTGGACTGAACACGGGGACCCCAACCTGTACCAGGCCCTCGAACACGTCGGGGCGGGCGCTATCGCCTTCTCACCGCTCGCCCAGGGACTGCTCACCACACGCTATCTGGACGGTGTCCCGGAAGGCTCCCGGGCAGCGGCAGGCAAGTCACTGGCCGACAGCCATCTCTCTGAGGAAAACCTGGCACGGATCCGAGGCCTGAACGAGATCGCCGGCCAGCGCGGGCAGACACTGGCCCAAATGGCCATAGCGTGGGTGCTGCGCCCGCAGAACAAGGGGATACCCGTCACTTCCGCACTGATCGGTGCCAGCAGCGTCCAGCAGCTCGAAGATAACCTCGCGGCAGTCTCCGGCCCGGAATTCACGAACGAAGAACTTCAGAAGATCGACGAATTCGCGATCGAATCCGACATCAACCTCTGGGCCGGCGCGCTCCAAGCCTAGACCCACGCACGCGTCCCGAGCAGGACTCGGCTAAAGCTGGGCGTAAGTCAGATTGTGCTCGCGTGGTACCTTCACCCCGGCAACATCGCCATCCCCAAAACCTCCTCGCCTGACCGCATGCGCGAAAACTTCGGGGCGGCGGCCGGTTTCCAGCGCGTCCTCAACGACGCGCTGGGTGTCCTCCTCGGGGACCTGGAAGACGCCGAAACCGAGCTGCGGGACCTTAGCGCCGTTGTTCAGGGTGAGCGTGGGGATCGTCGTTTCTTGCGTTTGGGACGTTGTCAGTTCCTTCGTCGGTTGGAGCAGTACGGGATGACCGGGCGCGCCGGTGCCGGGGCAACCGGGACGGGTACGGCAGAGCGCCCATACTTGATGTGGCCAAGCAAGGTACAGATCCACGTAATCCAGGCCCAATGCGTTTCTGCTGTTCTGAAAGGCCTCGTAAGCCAGCCCCTGCTCGCCGTTTCGGAGCTTGGTCGTGACGAAGATCTCCTCTCGAGGAATCCCGGACGCGGCGATCGCTGCGCTCACGCCTGTCTCATTGCGGTAGGAGGCAGCTGTGTCAATGTGGCGGTAGCCTGGAAGGTGGGGTGGATTTCGATCTGGTTGGCGGCCGGGACGAGGTCTGAAGAGGCGTGAAGGGTGTTGAGGTGGGGGTTCCAGGAAGTTGGACACCCCGATGGCACGTATCACGCCGTCGGAGTACATGGGCGGGCGTGACCCCGTGCTTGACGGCAAGGGTCACGGTGCCGGAGTCCAGGTCCGCGCCTTGGCCCAGGGGACTGCATGCCTCGACGGCGATCCCGCGGGACCGGCTCGTGGCGGCGAGGTCCCGCTGCGTCAACGCACTGGAAAAGGCCCCCGGGTTGGCGCGGACCCGGCCACAGCCGCCTTTACGCAGTTCTAAACCACTGCAGTGGTGCCAGGAAGTGAGGACCGCGAAGCGGCCTTCAGTGGCCCGAAGTGCACCCTCAGCGTCAATCAGGCGCGATTATCACGTCCTTGGAGACCCTGGCGCCGAACACCCCGCCGAAGTGCGCGCAATCTCCCCTGTGGTGATGCCCTTCGTGCTGAGTGATAGCGCGATCTCGCCGACGCCTGTCAGCCGCCACTGCCGTTTCTTGACGATCTGCGGGCGACGTCGGTCTCCACCGGCCCGATCTCGGTCACGATGGTCTTGGTGCGGGTGCCGTTGCGGGAGTCCCGCTGCCGCGGCCGGAGAGGTCGTGTTTTCCGTAGCCGAGGTGGTCATCCATTTCCTCATCCAGCGCGGTCTCCAGGACGTTCTTCGTCAGGCGGTTCAGCAACCCGCCCGGGCCGACGAGGTCGATTCCCTTTCCTTGGCCTGGGCCAGGAGCAGCTGCGCTAACTCTTGCTGATCGATGTCAGTCGCCATGGAATCCATGGTGTCGCTCATGATCGGTCCTGCCCGCCAGGCACCGCCCGGCTTGTCAGGCCAACCCTGGATCCACCGATATTCAGACGCTCCCTTGTAAGGCTGGAACTTCGAAGGCAGGCACACTCCGCACGCCCAGCTCGATGAGGTTCGCTGCCAGGAGCCGTGCGTGGTAGTTGGCGACGAGGTTGTTTCTTGCTCCTATCCGTCGTCCTCTGTCTGCTGCAGTTGAGTGTTGGTCGTCTTTGCCATTGCGCGTAGGAAGTCCATGTCCTTCGACGACGCGGCGGCGGGCGCTGCTCGATGACAGTTCGTACGTGACGGCGATGTGCTGCCTGGATGGCGAGCACGATCGCCTTATCGGTGAGGGTTCCACTGTTTTCGGCTTCGCGCCATAGGGAAGGGGCAGAATCAATAACTACAAGCCGGACGAGATTCACCGTTAATCTGACAGACCCGCTCCTCCCGCTGCATCGGGCCCTGCTGCTATCAGGCGTGGGGACGGGCCTTGCCGTTGACGTCGAGGTAGTCGCGCCACGACCGCTTCGGGGTCCATCTGAGCATGCGCTGGGCCTTCGCGCTGGAGATTCCCGATGCATCGGGGCGTGCTGTGGGCCGCAGCTCGATCTTGTCGCCGTAGTAGGTGTTCAGGATTTCGCCGAAGTTCCGTCCACCGACGTTATCCGGGGCGGCGATGTAGAAAACCTCGTGTCCGGGTAGCTCAGACGCTGTTGCCAGCACAATTGAGTCAGCAAGGTCGTAGACGTCGATGTAGCTCCAGAGGTTGGGGCTGAGGACTGAGGCATCGCGAACCTGGGGGCCGAGGTTTTGCTCGTAGTTGCCTTCATACTGAACCCAGCTTGGGCGCAGCGAGATGCAGCGGATGTCCGAGCGCCGGACTGCGGCGTCCATTAGTTGCTCGCCAAAGTGCTTTGAGAGTGCGTAGGGATCCTGGGGGCGGATGGGGTGTTCTTCGTCAACGGGAGCGTAGTCGGGCAGGAAGTCGCGTTCCGGGAAGAAGAAGCCGGGAACGGTCTCGCTTGAGATGTTAACGAAACGCTTAACGCCAAACCTGATCGAGGCCTCAAGGATGTTGAATGTGGCCATGAGGTTTGTTTGGAACACGACCTGGGCGGGGTGCCCGGTGGGTTCCGGAATAGCGGCGGCGTGCACAACGGCGTCTGCGCCCTGCACTACGGCGTATGCCTGGCCGGCATCTGTGAGGTCGGCCATTTGGTAGCTCGCCGTTCCTTCTTCGCGACGCTCGAACCCGGGGCGACTGAGATCCACTGCGAGAACATCGTGGCCTGCATCCAGAAGCGCCTGGGTCGCAGCTCGGCCGACTTTACCGCGGGCTCCGGTGATTACTACCTTCACGAATGTTGCTCCTTGTTCCTTATGCACGCGCCAATCGATGCGCTGTTTGTTGTTGCCTGGTCTATCTCGTTTTCTGCCCCAAATGTTCAGAGCGCCTGCTCCGAGGATAAGTGCTGCGCTGAATGCTTGCTGGCAGTAGGCAGATGTCTAGGAGGATAAGCGCGTTCTGGATCAGGAGGACCTAGAACGTTCCCACTGCCGTTACCAGGATCCCGCCAACTACAAAAGTGACCTGTTCCACCGATGGTGGCTACCCCCAAGGGCCAAGGGTTGACTGTCCGGCGGATCCCCACCGCCGTTGGAGGGAGGCGCTGAGGGCAAGGGCCCGTCACCCAACTGGCCGCCAGTTCGGCCCCGCAGGCCCCTAGCAGCGACCGCCTGCGCGGAGGTGGGGCTTCCCGGTTATTAGGGGAAGTGAGCAGCAGAATCGCGCTGGGGCTGGGTGCTGCCGATGGTTGGTGGTCGAGGTCAGGTGGTATTGGCGGGGCCGGATGCGTTGCTGTTTTCCGGTGATCGCGAAGTTTCCGTGACCGTGGCTTCTGCTGCCCCGAAGCTGCCGAGCAGCTTGAGTGAGTCGGCAGATGGTGAGCCTGGTTTCGCTGTATACATGCGAAGCACCTGATCCGGATCATCAGGCAGTATGAGGTCTTCAGAATTCAGTTCCAGGTCTCCGACGACTGGGTGGCGGAACCGGACACGTTCCGCGGACCCCCTAGCCACCCTGTGCCCGGCCCACCACTGGCGGAATTGCTCGCTGCGCACCGCGAGTTCGCCGACGAGCTGGTTGGCCTGGGCGTCGTTCGGATGCCGACCAATATCCATGCGAAGGGATCCAACCGCTTCCGATGCTACGGACGGCCAGTCCCGGAAAAGGTCGCGTGCGAGCGGATCGAGGATGATCCACCGCGTCAGGTTCCTCTCCGCCGCCGGCATGGCAGGGAAGTCGGCAAGCAGGAGAAAGGCCAGGTTGTTACCGGCCAGCACATCACTGCGGCGGCCCAGAACCAGAGCGGGCACATTACCGACGGCGTCCAGGAGTTGGCGCAGCGCAGGCCGCACGCCCTGCACCGGAACCGGTGGACGCGGGGTGTTCGCACAGTTCTCCAGCAGGTCGAGCATGTGAGCCTGTTCGCCCGGGTCCAGTCGCAGGGCCCGGGCCACCGAATCCAGCACGGCGCGGGACGGGTGGATGTTGCGGCCTTGCTCCAGCCGCGTGTAGTAGTCGGTGCTGACGTCAGCCAGCCTAGCGATCTCCTCGCGCCGCAGACCGGGGACCCGGCGGCCAGCGGAACTCGAGGCGAGCCCTACGTTCTCCGGCGTCAGCCGAGACCTCATGGCCTTCAGGAATTTTCCAAACTCGGCGCTCTGACCCATGCGCTCCATTCTGCCGTGCCGATCCCTTGAGTTTCTACCGGGAAGGTAGGATTCCCAGTCCTAGGAATCGCAGGGAGAGGAAAATCTGCTGCTATCACGTCGTCACATGCGTAGGCTCGTCTGCATACCGCACGACAAGCACTTCTGGCACCTGGCTGCCGCAGGCGCGCTTTATGAAGACCAGCGCAACCACGGCAGAAGTGTTCGAATCAAGCTGGAAATCGCCCCTTCAATTACCGGTGCTCAGGACGGGTGGGGCTGATAGTGCTTACTGGTTCGAAGCACCGTGAACGACGAGAAGATGATTATGGATAATTCGCTAGTGATGGCCTTCACAGTCATCAATTCAATGAAGCACGACAACGGCGGCGTCTCCAGGGATACACCTTTTGCAGGGGCGCGCCGTACCCTTCCTGTACCGAGACGACGGGATCGTCTGCGGGGCTGGCTGGCGAGCGTTTTACACCGCGCTGCGTGGGCCATTGAGCCGGCCCCGCCGGTCGAGGCTGAGGCCCGACCGTGAGTGTCCCGCTGCCGTCGCTGGCGACCTCGGATTTGAGCGACCGTTCAGCCGTCGAAACCTCTTTGGCTTAGCCGCTTAGCTGCACGCAAGCCGCTCCGTAAACTTTCCCTTCCAGTCCTACTAGACCAAACCAACCCAATGGAAGATGTGATGATGTCCCAGACACAAGAAACCACTGTTCCCACTGTGACCCTCAACAATGGCATCCAGATCCCGCAACTCGGATTCGGCGTGTTCCAAGTCCCGCCGGAAGAAACCCAGCGCATTGTCGAGGATGCACTGGAAGCGGGCTACCGCCACATTGACACGGCCGCCGCGTACCGGAACGAGGCCGGCGTCGGGGCCGCAATTGCCGCATCGGGGATCCCCCGGGACGAAATCTTCATCACCACCAAGCTGCGTAACGGCGAGCAGGGCAACGCAAACGAGGCGTTCCATAACAGCCGCAAAGCCTTAAGGGTCGACTACGTGGACCTGTACCTGATCCACTGGCCTGTGCCGTCCCAAGGACTCTTCACCAAGGCATGGAAGGACATGGAAAAGCTCTACGCGAACAGCCAGATCCGGGCCATTGGCGTCTCCAACTTCCTGACGGACCACCTGGACACGCTCCTCGCGGCGTCGGACGTTATCCCGGCTGTCAACCAGATCGAAATCCACCCCACATTCCAGCAGCAGGAACTCTCGGCGAAGAGCCGCTCCCTGGGCATCGCGGTGGAGGCGTACAGCCCCCTGGGCCAGGGCGCGGACCTCAGCGCGGCCACAGTGAAGTCATTGGCGGGTAGGTACGGGGCCAGCCCGGCCCAGATAGTGCTGGGCTGGCACCTCGCGCAAGGCACAATCGTCATTCCGAAATCGGCTGATTCCACCCGCATGCGGGAAAACCTGGGAGCCGTGAATCTCACGCTCACCCCGGATGAAGTGGCCGAAATAACGGCTCTGGAGTCAGGCGCCCGTGCCGGCGCGGATCCAGCCATCGCCGCGTTCAGCCAAATGTAGCCAGTTGGCAGGTAATCGGGAGCCGGAAAACATTACCGCCCCGCCTGCAATCGGCTTCACGGTCAAGCCAGTTATGCCGCGTAGCGGCTTGTTGCCTGATTGCGGGAGTGGCCAGCCTAGAGGAGACAGGCTGGTCTATAGTTCTGTACCGGCCGAGAGTGAGTCTCCAAATCGCCTCGGTGCCATCTCACACTGGCACTGCCGTAGATGCACGTCGGCACTCTCGCTGGCCCAGCAGGTGCCTTTGTCATGTGCTTGATGTTTGTTTCCATCTAACAAGCCTCAGGCCCCTGCGCCTCTTTGATACCAACGGACAATCCTCTGCGATCACGCAGCATGCCAACCTCTCCAACGAGAAGCGCATACCGACCGTTGTTGAAGTCGTTCAGGAGCACATCGACCTGCTGATCCGCCCACCGAGCGGAACCACCAAGACGTACCAGACCATGCTGGACCTGCATATTCGGAAGGTCACAGGTCACGTACCGCTGGACAGGCTCGGTTACCGTCTGATGGCACTGGGTGAAGTCGATGATGGCCAGGGGCAAGGCGCCGAAGACCATCCACACGTACATGGCCTCATATGGGCGGCCATGAACACCGCGGAGATGCTCGGGTACATATCGCGGAACCCGTGTCGCGGCGTGCAGCTCACGAGCGGGTGTCGAGGTAGCGCAGAATCGCCTGGGCCGTTTCCTTGGGAGCGCTGACGTGGGGGCAGTGCCCGGTGGCCTGAAGCTGCACCAGGGTACTGTGTTCCAGGTTCTTGTGCAGGTAGGCGCCCACTTCCGGCGGGGCAAGCCGATCGTCGGAACACTGCAGAATGAGGCAGCTGGTACGTAACTTTCTCAGTTCAGGGCGGGTGTCGGAGAAGAAAGTCACCCCGGCGAAGTGCCGTGCGATGGACGGATTGGTCCGGCAGAAGCTGACACGCAGGTCCTCCGCTAATTCCGGCTCCTGCGGGTTGCCCATAACCATGGGCGCCAAGGCCGCAGCCCAGGCGAAATAGTTGCTGTCCAGAGATGCCAGCAGGCCCTCGATGTCTTCCCGCGAAAACCCACCCACGTAGCCGTCGTACGGGTCATCCGTATGACGGGGTGAAGGAGCAAGCAGGACAAGGTGGGAGAAAGGGTTCGGGTCCTGCACTGCGGCGATCACGGCGATCATCGTGCTGACACTGTGTCCCACCAGGATGACGTCCTCAAGTTCAAGAGCGGTGCAAATCTCCAGCAGGTCCGACGCGTACCCGTCCAGGGACCCGTACTTCTCCCAATCATAGGCGCTGACGTCGGAGTGTCCTGCACCAACATGATCGAAAAGCACCAGCCGGTAATCATCAACAAAATAGGGCAGCAGCTTCCGCCACATAGCCTGATCGCAGCCAAAACCGTGGGCGAACATCATCACAGGCCCATCATTCCGGCCGGATACGGTGACGTTGTTCCGGCCGATTACCGCAGCAACTGCTTCGAGCACGTTCTCACTGACCCTCGCGTATGGTGGCGTCTTGTCCCAGACTATCCACGGGACATAGAGAATCCTAGGGATCCTCCCACTATGACCTTAGTGATTTCGGTTTATCCCATCACATGCGATGCGGCTTACGCGACTCCTGTGACAGGGACCATGATCGCGATCAGAGCGATGACGGGTCGTCTCTGGCGTCCCACATTGAATAAGCATTTGGAGAATGCCTGACTGTAATTAGCAACCCCATGTAGAACGCCGATAACAGG
>NZ_JAPSHJ010000030.1 GCF_031179985.1 Arthrobacter sp.
ACGCATCGATATCGGCTGGGACCGGCCAGTGAGTGTACTTGAGGTGGCGAAACTCATGGGAGTAAGCGCCGGGAAGCCGATCAAGGTGCGCGCAATTCCTTCAGCCATCACCCGCGCCGTAGGCGTTATCGCCGGACCTTTCAAGCCGATAGTCCAGGACATGACAGCTATGTTCGGCTGGTTCGATACCGGCCGGTATGTCGCGAACCCCCGCCGACAGGAGCAGCTGTTCGGGCCCCCGCCGACGGCCGAGGCTGCCATCGCCCGCCTTACCAACGAATTGGTCAAGCAAGACCGCTGACGCGCGGCCCGCTAAGACTAACCTCCGTTGTGGCCGCGCTAGGGTCGAGTGCATGGCCGTGTCCTTCAGTGGTGTTGGTGAACTACCGGTTCGCGATCCGGTGACAGGGCCGCACGGTCTAGTCCCGATCCGCTGGTACTACCCAGCAGTCGCGAGTCCGGAGGTTGCACCGGTCCCGACGATCGTTTGGGTACATGGTGGAGGATTCTTTGCTGGCGGTCTTAATCAACCTGAAGCACACAATGTCGCCTTGGCACTTGCTCAACGAGGGCTTCCGGTCCTAACGGTTGACTACCGTCTTGCCCCGCTTCCCGGCTTGCCTTGGACAAGAAGAGCTGGAGGGCGGCCCCGAGGTCGAGTTCCCCTCCCGGTCGAAGACGTACTTGCAGCGTTTCAAAGTGTCAGCAGCCAGTCCCCAGGAGGCGTGGTCCTCGGCGGTGCAAGCGCCGGTGCATGCCTTGCATCCGCAGCTGCACTCAAGGCCGTCGACATGAATTTGGCCCCAAGAGGCGTCATCATTGCCTACGGCTTCTTCCACTCGTCGCACCCTCGTTCGCGCAAGATCCAGCGGCGGATACATGACCACCGGCGGCTGACACACTCCCGCTGGCTCCTAAACACCGTGAACCGTAACTATGCCGGCTCACGGGTTGCGCTAACTGATCGCTACGCGTTCCCGGGCGGCCACGACCTCCGCGGGTTTCCCCCGACCCTGATGATCAATGCCGACCGCGACGCCATGCGCGCATCCGGTGACCGGTTCGCGACCGAGCTTCTAAGGGCCGGAATCGACGTCAAACAGCACACTCCACCCCGAAACCGTCACGGGTTCCTGAACAGGCCACACCTGGACGCCTTCCCAACAGCGATTGACGTCATGGCATCGTGGTCTCTGACGCGGTGAACTCCGCCCCGCTCTCTGGGCAGAGCCAGCTAGTGCTTGGAAAGTAAGAGGGAATACCTCAGGTAGATCCTGAGCCCCTCCCTGCCGTAATTGGACAGACGTACGGGATTGCCGTCGAAAGTACTGTAGCAACGACATCACGGGGCGTTCCACAACCAAGGTAGTGAGCTGCACGGCGGTAGGCTTGTCCTAAATACTTTATGAGGGGGATCCACCATGACTGAGCAACCGAAAACCGGCGGCGACGATACACCGAATGGCTACCGGCCGCCATCGTACATTCCCTCCGATGGCTCCGACGTCCCACCGCCGCCGGCCCCTCCGGCCGGGCAGCAGTCCGAGCAGCCCAAGTTCGAACAGCCGGACTCTTCAGGCTCCCACGCCTATGGGCAAACGCCGTATGGCCAATCGCAGCACGACCAACCGACCTACGGCCAACCGGCGTATGGCCAGCCGGCGAATCAGTACGGACAAACCCCAAGCCCCTACCCGCAGCCTTACGGACAGCAGTATGGTCAGGCGCCCGGCCCCTACGGGCAGCCCTATGGCCAACCCGGCTACTACGGAGCGCCGGAGCCCAAGGGCCTGAGTATCGCCAGCCTGTGCTGCGGCATCTCGATTTATATTGGCTTTGGCTTCATTATCCTGCCCCAGATTGCAGCGGTGGTCCTCGGCCACATGGCGCTCAAAAAGGAACCTGCGGGCAAGGGGATGGCTATCGCCGGACTGGTGATGGGCTACGTGGGCATCGCCTTGACGGTTGTCTTCCTCATCTTCTTCTTCGCAATTTTCGCTAACCTGGCCAACGAATATTCGGAGCAAACCTTCTAAGCGATCAGAAGATGGACAGGCCTGTCCTGGTGGTGAATTCGTCCAGGGCGGCCATGCCGGCTACTGAGTTGCCTGAGCGTCCCAGCCCCGGGCTCCACACACAAACGGTGCAGTTGTTGGGTACCACGGCAATAATGCCGCCGCCCACCCCGCTCTTTCCTGGCAGCCCCACGCGGTAGGCGAATTCGCCGGCGGCATCGTAGGTTCCGCAGGTGAGCATGACGGCGTTGATCCGCTTGGTCTGAGGCGGCGACAGCAGAGCGGTTCCGTCGCCACGCATGCCGTTGGAGGCAAGGAACCTGCTGGCCAGGGCCAGATCGGTGCAGCTCATGGCCAGCGAGCACTGGCTGATGTAGGCCTCGAGGACATCGTCCACCGGGTTGTCGAGGTTGCCGCAGCTCGCCAGGAAGTGCGCCAGTGACTTGTTCCGGTTGCTGTGCCGGGCTTCTGAATCGGCGACGACGGCGTCAACCTCCAGTGCGTCGTTGCCGCTTTCCTGCCGCAAGAGATCGCGGACGGCGGTTGACGGGTTCTCCGAGATGCTCAGGAGCCGGTCCGTGACGACGAGTGCACCGGCGTTGATAAACGGGTTGCGCGGAATCCCGTCCTCGTGCTCAAGCTGGACCAGCGAGTTGAACGGATTACCGGATGGCTCCCGGAATACCCGCTTCCAGATCCTGTCCCCGTCGTCGGCAAGCACCAGCGCGAGGGCGAACACCTTCGAGATGCTCTGGATGGAAAAGGCCATCTCGGAATCCCCGGAAGCAAAAACTTCCCCTTCTCTGGTGGCAACGGAAATTCCGAAATGGTCCGCACCCACGGCACCCAGTTCAGGGATATAGCCGGCTACTTCACCCTGTCCAAGGTGAGGCTTGATGGTCCCGACGATGTCGTCGAGGAGGTTCTGCATGTCCATAACCGATGGTTCTCTACTTCTACGATGTGGTGTTGGGGGAGGCGATGCTGGGGGATGGTGTGTTGGCGGGCGCAGGCCGGTGTTCTGATTCCCAAAGCCGGATCTGCAGGTGGGCCAGGAGCCGTTGACCGGAATCCTGGAGATCAATTCCGGCCACTTCGCAGGAACGCCGGAGCCTGTAGTGGACGGTGTTGCGGTGGACCTTCAGCTGTTCCGCGCACAGATTCACATCGCCAAAGGACTCAAGGTATGCCAGCAGTGTGGAGGCGAACCCGGGATGGCGTTCGCACAATACGGTGATGCCCTTATGGCGGAGCCGGTCGCGGGAGCCGATGAGGTCCAGCAGCTCATTGACCAGGACAGTGGTTTCCACTTCGCTGAACGAAGCCACGCGCATGGAAGGCGTCTCCTTGAGCACCTTCAGGACGTTGCGGACGTGTTCAACAGATGTGTGCAGCCGGTCCAGTTGCTCCACGACAGGTCCAACGGCGGCCTGGACCTGCAGATCCAGGTGGGCCCGGGCGTCCCGCACAATCACGTTAGCCAGGCGGGTGATCGCAGCCGGGGACTTCACGGGATCCAGGTCGGGAAGGATGACTGCCGTTTCCAGGCCAAGCGCGCCAACCACAGCACCCGGACGGTAGGCGGCGGCATGGATTGAGATCAGGTTGGCCAATTCGCCCCGCTGCAACTGCAGGCCGGGAGGAGTTTGCTGCAGGCTTCCGGACGATACCAGCACCAGGGCGGCAGGCCTGGAGGGATCAAGCCCTGCCGACTGCGCCTGCGAATGGATCTGCGCCGTCCCGCTCAGCAGGCTGGATACCCTGTCCTGGCGCATGGATTGGGATTGTTCATTGCGGTGGCGCACCAGTTCAATGGCGGCATGCCGGGCCGATCCCACGAGGATCCGGTCCGTGTTCGGGGCGAGCCGCTCTGCCCCTTCCTGCAGCCAGATGTACCCGAGCACGCGCCGTCCGGCGTGAATGCCGATGGCCACGCGTTCCCTGAGCCCCTCGTCAGGATTGGCCGGGATGTGAATGGGCGCCTCTCCGGCCTGGAGATGTTTATAGACTCCCGATTCCTTCAGGAGCTTCTGGTACCGCTCGGGACCGCGGCGGGCCAGGATGGACAAGCGGCGGAGTTCATCGACGTCGTTTGACGCGGGGGAGTAGGCGAGCACGCGGTTCGCGGGATCCTCGATGACCACGTGGCCGTGCGTCAGCGTCGCCGTCGTCTGGGCAATCCCGAAAAGGTCCCGCTGCATCAGGGTGGAAGTGTCGCCGGAAGGCAACGATTCACGGATGCGGTCTGTCGCGATGCTTTCGAGATGGTTCCAGCGCGCTGAAAGGGCGACGGCGACCAGTCCGATTCCGGTGGGACGCAGGACTTCCCGGACTGCGGCGAGCTCGGCTTCCGTTCCCTTGATGGCAATGGCCACTGGCCTGTCGCCGATCAGCGCCCGGACTGCGGGCAGGGCCGCGCGTCCCCTCGCTCCCACCAGCAGCACGAACGCCCCGCGCTGGACGGAGTCATGGTCTTCGGAATCGGTGATGACCGCATCCTGGACAGTCTCGTTGTCTGCGGCGGGGGCAAGCAGCAGTTGGGCGTTGTCGATGCCGATGTCTTCGAGGACATCGCTGAGTGCCACCCGCGGCAGCTCTCCGCTGAGTTCCTCAGTTCTCACCCCGGCACCCCGACCCTTTCTGATTGTTTGGGCAACATGCCACACAGGCACGGCTCTTTGCGGCGACAGCCACAGCCAAGTACGCTACTCGCCCGATGACGACAGAAATTTAGCTGGAGGCACAAATTCATCCTTGCGTTCTTGGCCCAGCAACCAACATAAAACTATCCCCCCGGACCTAGAGTTGGATACACCACCACCCCGGCAACGTCGCCGGGATCGTGCGGAATACTGACCAGAAAGCATGAGAACTAAACGAAATGATTGACGACGGCGTCTCTCCCACCACTGTGGCTGGAACGGAAATAGGCACACCGAGCCGGGCGTGGCGTGTTCGTGCCGATGCGTGGGATTTTCTGGGGTACGCCATGAAGCAACTGGCTTCCGCCGCAGCAGGAGCGCAAGCCGCAGGAACAACCGGCCCGAATGGAAAATCTGCGGCGAAAGGATCGGGCAGCCAAAGCGGGCTGGAGGACCAGACCCGCCGGGCGCTCGTCCTGCTGGAGGCTATTGAGCTGTACTGGGCCTTCCCCGGCTTGCCGATGCTGGCGAGGCTTCGCAGAATCATTGCCGCCGGTGAATATGGCGAGGCTTTCGACCTGATCGAGGGCGTCAGAAGCCGCATTGGCCGAACCCGTCCGACTTCTGAACAGGCCAGGCAAACCGCTGATCCGGCCGACGGCGGGGAAGGCGAACCCGTTGAGGGCCGCCAGGACGCTCCGGAACGGCCCAAGTTCGAGGTCCTGGTGGTCGATGACCTCACTGTCGAAGAAGCAGAAACCCTCAAGAGTGAAATGCTTGCGCAACGGCGCCCGGCAGATGCGTTCAGCTATGAGGTCAACGTGGTGCCATCCTTCGAGGACGCCCTTGTGGCCGTGCTGCTGAACCCTGACATCCAGGCCTGCATCCTGCGCCCCGGCTTCACCATCAGGGGCGGGCGGAGGCTCGGTAGTGATCTGAAGAGTTTCCTCGCACGCCACATCGACGACGGTTTGGAAGCGCTGCGGCCCATCGACCGGATCCTCCGGCTGGCGGAGGGAATGGCTGCGCTTCGGCCTGAACTGGATGTGTACCTGGTTGCCGGCGTCGCTATTGAGGGCCTCGCAGGCTCACTCACCCGGCCGTTCAAGAGGATCTTCCGCCGGGAAGACCGCCTGGACCTGCATCTATCGCTGCTGGCCGGTGTCGCGGAGCGTTACGAGACACCCTTTTTCACTGCTCTCCAGGAATACAGCCGCCGGCCCGCGAGTGTGTTCCACGCACTCCCTATCTCGCGTGGAGGCTCGGTGGGAAACTCACCCTGGATCCGGGACATGGCTGACTTCTACGGGCTGAATCTGCTGTTGGCCGAGACGTCAGCCACGTCCGGCGGCCTCGATTCCCTGCTGGACCCCCATGGTTCCATCAAAAAAGCTCAGGAGTTGGCGGCGCGGGCGTTCGGTGCTGAGCAGACATTCTTCGTCACCAACGGCACGTCCACGGCCAATAAGATTGTGCACCAGGCAATCGTCGCTCCCGGGGACATCGTCCTGGTTGACCGCAACTGCCACAAGTCCCACCACTATGCGCTGATGCTGTCCGGTGCGCAGGTCGCCTACCTGGACGCGTATCCGCTGGACCGCTACTCCTTTTATGGTGCCGTTCCGCTGGCCAGTATCAAGAAGATGCTCCTGGACTATCGACGGGCGGGGCGGCTGGACGACGTCAAAATGGTCACCCTGACCAACTGCACTTTCGATGGGATTGTGTACGACGTCGAGCGGGTCATGGAGGAGTGCCTGGCCATTAAGCCGGACCTCGTCTTCCTCTGGGACGAGGCCTGGTTCGCGTTTGCTGCCTTCCACCCGGTGTACCGGCGCCGGACTGCAATGGCAGCAGCGCGGAAACTGGAAACCGAGTTCCGGAACCCGGATTACGTTCTCCGTTACGCCGAGCAGGCTGAACTTCTTTGGGATCCGGAAACCGGCGCCCCCGCGGACGACGAGGTATGGCTTAACACCCGGCTTATCCCGGATCCGTCAAAGGCGCGGCTCCGCATCTACGCAACGCAGTCCACCCACAAGACCCTTACGTCCCTGCGCCAAGGATCCATGGTCCACGTGTTTGACCAGGACTTCGAATACCTCAACGGAGAGGCGTTCCGGGAGGCTTACATGACGCACACCTCCACCTCCCCGAACTATCAGATCCTGGCGTCGTTGGACATCGGCCGGCGGCAGGTGGAGCTTGAAGGCTTCGCGCTAGTGCAGAAGCAGGCGGACCTGGCTGTCAGTATTGCGCAGGCAGTGGCCAGGAACCCGCTGCTGAAGAAGTACTTCCGCGTGCTCGGCGCCAGCGAACTCATCCCGGAGGAATACCGCGAAACGAGCACCTCGATGCCCCTCAGTAAGGGCCTGTCCGTACTGGATGAGGCCTGGCGGCGCGACGAGTTCGTGGTTGACCCCAGCCGGCTGACCCTGGACATCGGCCTCACCGGGATCGACGGCGACACGTTCAAGCACGAGTACCTGATGGATAAGTACGGCATCCAGGTCAATAAGACCTCGCGCAACAGCGTCCTCTTTATGACCAATATCGGAACCTCACGAAGCGCCGTGGCCTACCTCGTGGAAGTCCTCGTAAAGCTCGCTGAATCCTTTGATGCGGAGCAAAGGACGCTGGGGCCACGGGGGCTGAAGGCGCGCGACGCCCGCGTTCGGGCGCTCAGAAGCGATCCGGGGAGCCAGCGCGGGAGCCTTCCGGAAGGCGGTCCGGTGTGTGCTCCCATTGCCCTTCCCGACTTCAGCAGGTTTGCGGACAGGTTCAGGGCGGACAACAGCAACCCCGATGGGAACCTGAGGGCGGCCTACTTTGAGACTTACAAGACGGGTGCCACCGAGTACCTTGAGCCAGCCGAACTCTCCCGGCGGGTAGCCGGGGGCGAGGAAGTCATTTCCGCAGGATTCGTCACGCCCTACCCTCCGGGCTTCCCCATTCTGGTTCCCGGCCAGGTCATCACGATGGATGCACTGGACTTCATGGCCGCCCTTGACACCCGGGAGGTCCACGGCTATGACCCGGAATTGGGCTTCCGGGTGTTTGCCGAACCCAAGGGAAGCATCAGGACCGAGGCGCTGCGGGACGAGTCCCTTCCAGCAGCCAGCTGACTCCGCGCCTGAGGAGTTCCTGGTGTTCGGGGGAGTCAAACGAGGCGGCATCGTGGCCGAGGGCGTCATAGAACGTGCGGCCGCCGCGCTCATACGACCAAACGAGGGGATGCAGTGTCCCCTCGTGCTCGTGCCTGGCGTGCACTGTGATGCCAGGCAAGGTGCTCAGCCAGCTGTAGCGCTCATCCAGCACCTCGAAATCGGGGATGCCTGCGGCAAGTGGTCCTGACTGAATATCCATCAGCACCTGGGCTGGACCATAGTCGGGATGCATCGTAGTGCCCCGGAGCCAGCTTCCGCCAAGCGTCTCCTCCCAGACCGGGGAGTCCACAAAGCTTGTGGAACTGACATGGAAGGCAAGCAGCGGGCGTCCGCAAACGGCCCACGCCTCAAGCCCACGGGTCGCTGCAGGCGTTCCTGGCGAAGTTCCGCCGTCGCGCGGTTGGCCCACGTTGACCACCAGAAGGTCCGGAAGCGGCTGCGATTTGCCCAGACCCTCCAAGGCGGTGTCGACGTCGTCCGCCATCTTCACCTGAAGGCCAGCCTCGCGCAGTAGTGAAGCGATAGCTGCGGAGGTCTCCGGGAACGGGTGCCAGGGGTCGGAGTATCGTCCGGTTCCGCTGAGCAGCAGGGCGGTTGGTTCAGTCACAGGGAGTCCTCCAGGGCTCGGGCGGAAGAGCGCGGTCCACCGAGGGAGGAATCGCGCACAATGAGATCGGGGTTTAGTTGAACACGATGGACGGGACGCTTTGGCCCTTCGGAAATGCGGGCGGTGATCAGCTGAACTGCGAGTCGTCCAACATATTGCTTGGGCGGCCGCACCGCTGAAATGGCGGGTTCGGCAAGGTAGGCCACTTCGTCGTCGTAGCCCACCACTGCCATGCTTCCGGGAACATCCACGCCACGGTCCACGCAATGCTGGACGAAAGCGACCGCCTGGGTGTCGGAGTGGACCAGCATGGCGGTCGTGTCGGTTTCCCGGCACAGCTGCAGGATGCGGTCGAAATGCTCGGCGCGGTCGCTGGTAGGGACGTGCGCCGAATCCTCGTTGACGGACTGGGCAGCCGGGATCCGCAGGGCGCCAAGGGCCTGGAGCCAGCCCCGCACCACGTGCGCGCTCGTGGGACTGTTCGAATCGGTCATGCAGCCGATTTTCCGGTGCCCCTCCTGCCACAAATGCCGTGTTGCCATGCCTGCGCCGAAGGCATGATCCGTGGCCACCCATTCCAGGCGGTGTGCAGGTATCTCGATGGGGGACCGCCGTTCTGCCAGCACCACGGGGATGGGTAGCGAATTGAGCCAGCGCAGCAATTCCCGGCCGGCCTCCCCGGTGGTGTCCGGTGCGACGATGAGACCGTTGATGTTCTGCGTGGTGAGCAGCGCCTGGACCTGCTGGCGGTTGTCGGCGGCATCGTACGTGGAGCCGCGGACCAGGATCTTGGCCTGCCGCTCGTCGGCTTCAGCCCGGGCACCGCTGATTACCTGGGGCCAGTAGTAGTCCAGGGACGGCACCACCATGCCGATGGAGTAGCGGTTAGTCTGCTGCCGCGTCATCGACGCCGTGCGGTCCAGGGGACTCGGGAGCGTGGCGCCGCCATGGACGCGCGAAACCAGTCCTTCGACGGCCAGCAGGTTCACGTCGCGGCGTATTGTCAGCTCACTGACGCCCAGCTCGGCCGCGATGGCACGCACCGTGATGGAGCCGTGGGCCCGGAGTTCGTCCATGAGTTTTTCACGGCGCTGGAGCGAAAAGAGCGACTTCCCGGCCGGTTCCGCACCCTGCTCCGGGCCTTGGCGTGACGTCATGGTGTTGCCTCCATTGTCAGGGTAAATGAACCGGCTGACCGCTGATGCACGGGCATCCTGAAGCGCAGGCGGGTCAGCCGGGCACCCCATACGGAGGCCAGCAGCGGATCGTCCAGCTGCCACTCGTCCACCAGGACGACGGCGGCGGGCAGGTCCCAGCGCAGGATTCCACCGCGACTGGTGCTATTCGCGTGGACGGCCGGAATGCCGTGGGGAAGGACAGTCGCCGTGCCTTGCGGGCCGAGACTGACGGTTCCTGACAGGAGAAAGTGGATGTCGACGTCGTCCGTTCCTTCTGTTGCGAACGCACGGGAGGCGGAGGACGCAAACGCATCCGCCGCCGGCAGGTCCCAGGTGTCCTCGATGCGAACACGCGAGCCGGGGCGATCAAGGGAAACCGTCCGCGTCCACCGTGAACCACTATCCAGGCCATAGGCGCGGGCCAGTTCCAGGACGAGCCGCGGATCCTCCGGAGTTGGTGCCTGCTTTACGTCGGCCCCGAATTCTGCACCTGCACCCTGTTCCAGGCCGAAGGGAGCCGGAACGTTGTGCCAGCCGCTTTGCATGGCGCGGATTTGGTAGCGATCAGGGCCGAAAGTCTGGGCCGTATAAGTTGGTTGACCGGCGTCAACCAGTAACGGAACCCCGTCCACCGCCACAGTGACAGAGCCGACGTCCTTGTGGTTGTGGTTCTCTCCGTTGTGCCCGCCCTTCGCTGTGACAAGGAGTCCTTTGGTGGTCCCGGGAGTCTGGCGCGCAACCATGATCTGGACCGACGGCAGGTAGGTGAAGGCCGTCAGCGGGGGAGCGGTGGGTGAATTGTCCGGGGGTGCAACATCGCCTTCGAGCAGGGCGTGCAGTGTCCTTCCCAGCCCGAAAGCCGCGTCCGGCGCCGCCGCTGCCATGGCCTCGGCATGCCTGGCCGACTTCTCGTCCCCGAGCCTCAGTGCCCACTTGCGGACCATGTTCCAGGGAAGGTTGCTTTCGGCCAGCGCACGGCCGTCCGCAACATTAAGGAACCACTTCTGCCCAATGTGCATCCGATGCGGAAAGGCAACCAGGGCCCGCACCACCGGAAGGTCAGCCGCGAGGGCGCCGGCGGTGGCCTCCTCCAGCAGCGCCAGGGCCTCGAGCGCCCGGCCTGCGCCGTTCCACCAGTAGGAAAATCCTTCGTCAATGGCGCCGTCTGCGGGGATGACGGCAAGGAAACGGTCAAGGCCCTCGATGCATCTGGCCACGGTTTTCGCCTGCAGTTCACTGTCGTCGACGAGGAAAAGGGCCGCCGTCAGGATGTTGGAGTGGATCCAGGGGTTCCAGTTGTGGACGTGGCCGTCGAGTCCCAGCCAGTGCCAGTCATTATCCTCAAGGAACGGGCTGATGATCCTTTCCTGGACTTCCTGCCGAATTCGCCGGCGCAGCCCGGGGGCGCGCCGGTCCAGCGAAGTTACGAGGACATGGTCCAACCAGGCAAGCTGGGCTGCAACTTCGCCGGCGCCCAGATCCAGATAGGGGCGGTCAGGGTCCGGCACCACGTGGCCGAGGCGGGCGTGGACGTCGTCGTGGGCCGCCCAGCACCAGGAGCTCTGCTCGCACAAGAGGAACGCGCCGTCGATCACTTCATCCAGCCATACCTCGGCCTCTGCCCCGGAGTCAGAGGCAGGGGAAGCGGCGCGGGATGCCTGGCCTGAAGTGAGCGATGCCATCACAACGGCACGCGTCAGCCGCTCCTGCCGGGCCCGTACCAGGTCTTCGTATGCGGTGCGGTTGCCGTCCCGGAAGTACCGTGCGTAGTGCGAGACCAAGGGCTGCGGCCAAGGGGTCCGTTTTTCCTTCTCGGCTTCCTGAGCCAGAGACCCCGTGCGGGTGACGGGCACTCCACTCCACCGCGCTTGGTCCTCAACCGGGCGAACACTCATCCTGTCCCGAAAGCCATGGAGGAGGGCAAGCAGGTCGGGTGCTCCCGCCGCCGATCCCCAGGCCTCCGCCAGTGGGCCGCGGAACCGCAAGCCTGAAGCGGAAAGCCTTACAGCAGCATCCGGCGTCGAAAGCTGGCTGGTAGGGCTGCCTGGCATAGTGCCTCCTGCGGCGTAACTTCCTGGGTCAGGTTGTTCGATCATGATCGATTGAGATCGATCATGATTGATTCGATTGAACTTTGTTGCATCTGAGTATCTACTGATTCGCAGTTGTGATGCAACACACGGAAAGCCGGGCAAGGCGGACCGCCCACGTATTTGGAAAGGAGGCCCGAAGAATGACGCGCAAGCCCAAGGCCCTGCTGCTCATGAACCGCGGAACTCTGGATGATCAGTTCGATGCCTCGCGGATGAGCCGCCTTGCGCAACTGGTTCAGCTGGAGGATCCGGCCTGGACGGAGTCGCTGGACGAGCCTGGGCTCAGTGCCCGTTTAGCCGAAGTTGAAATCCTGATCACCAGCTGGGGAGTACCCAAGCTGGATGCTGCCCGGCTGGACAGCATGCCGCTCCTGCGCGCTGTGTTCCACTGCGCCGGCACGGTTCGATCATTTGTGAGCGACGAACTGTGGGACCGGGGCATCCTGGTCACCAACGGGGCGGATGCAAATGCCATTCCCGTCGCTGAATTCACCTTTGCCTCCATCGTGCTGGCTGGAAAGAAGGCGCAGGTCCTCGCCAACGACGCGCGGATAGGCCGCGAAGACTGGTCCTATGCGTCGGCCCGCGGGGAGTTGGGAAACATCGGCCGCACCATCGGCGTTGTCGGATTCTCCCGCATCGGCCGGAGGGTGGTGAAACTCGTCCAGCAGCTTCAGGACGTCACCTGCCTTGTCGCGGATCCCTACGCCGACCCGGTGGCCGTGGCAGCTGCAGGCGGAAAGCTCGTGGAGCTTGACCAGCTCCTCTCCGAGTCGGACATCGTGAGCATCCATGCCCCTGCCTTGCCGCAGACCCGGCACATGATCGGCGCACCGCAACTGGCCCTGCTCCGGGACAACGCCACACTGATCAACACCGCGCGGGGATCCCTCGTGGACACAGCTGCCCTTGAGGCCGCGTGCTCCGACGGCCGGATTCACGCCATCCTCGACGTCACCGAACCCGAACCGCTGCCGGCCGGTTCAGTACTCTACGACCTTCCCAATGTGGTCCTCACCCCGCACATCGCAGGTTCCCTGGGTACGGAAACCCGCAGGATGTCCGATACGGCTCTGGACGAACTTGAACGCTACCTCGCGGGAAAGGACCTGCTCGCAGAGGTATCCGCTGAAGACCTGAGCGTCAGCGCGTAGCAAAAACCATCTACACCTCCAACCATCACGTTCCACCTCCCCCTCGACAAGGAGAAACGCAATGAAGCGCACCACTCTCGCAGCGATTGCCCTGGCTGCCGCTGCAGGACTCGGGCTCACGGGCTGCGCAGGAGCCGCCGGCCCCGCAGAGAAGCCCGCAGCAGAAGGCAAGACCACCCTCAGCGTGTCCGTCTGGAACTATGAGGGCACGCCCGAGTTCAAAGCTTTGTTCGATGCTTACGAGGCCGCCAACCCCAACGTGGACATCGAACCAGTGGACATCCTGGCTGATGACTACCCCCAAAAAGTCACCACCATGCTGGCAGGCGGTGACACCACGGATGTCCTCACGATGAAGAACGTCATCGACTACTCCCGCTACGCCAGCAACGGCCAGCTCCAGGAGATCAACGGCGTCGTAGACAAGCTGGAAAAGGAAAACCTGGCGGGTCTTGACGCCTTCAACGTGGAAGGAAAGTATTTCGCTGCCCCATACCGCCAGGACTTTTGGCTGCTCTACTACAACAAGGACCTGTTCAAGGCAGCGGGACTCGAAGAGCCAAAGAACATCACGTGGGATGAATACGCCGAGCTCGCCAAGAAGCTGACCGGAACGGCCGCGGACGGCAAGAAGGTCTACGGCACCTACCAGCACACCTGGCGCTCCCTGGTCCAGGCCGTTGCGGCCGCCCAGAACGACGGCGACCAGATCGGAGGTGACTATCCCTTCTTCAAGGACCAGTACGAAATGACGCTGGACCTGCAGAAGAGCGGGGCGTTGATGGACTTTGGTACAGCCAAGAGCCAGAAGACCAGTTACCGCACCATGTTTGAGACCGGCCAGACTGCCATGATGCCCATGGGGTCCTGGTACATTTCGAGCTTTGCCGCCGCCCTGAAGGACGGCAAGACCAACGTAAACTGGGGCTTCGCCCAGCTTCCGCAGAAATCAAAGGGCGGGGACATCACCACTTTCGGGTCTCCCACCGCCTTCGCCGTGAACAAGAACGCCCAGCACTCAGACGAAGCAAAGAAGTTCATCGAGTGGGCCGCAGGTGTGGAGGGCGCCAAGGCCATCGCCAAGATCGGCGTGGTTCCGGCCCTGCAGACCGCCGAAATCACCGAGGAGTACTTCAAGCTCAAGGGCCTGCCCTCCGATGAACTGTCCAAGGAGGCCTTCGCCCCGGACACGACCGCCCTTGAGATGCCCGTCAGCGACAAGTCCGCAGCCACGGACAAGATCCTGACCCAGGAGCACGAGCTCATCATGGCCGGTGAACGTTCCGTCGACGACGGCATCGCCGAAATGGGGAAGCGAGTCAAGGACGAAGTCCTTAAGTAAAACCACGCCGGGGGTCGCGCCACACACACGGCCCCCGGTTACGGACCCTGAACGGAGGAACGCCTGGCTGACGCCGGGCCCCATTATGACTACCGAAACACGCCTCCGGGCACCTGCCGTCGGCCCTGATCCCAAGCGAAGGAACAACCTCAATCGAGGGAAGAACCTCAATCGCGGGAACCGGAAACAGGCGCGGCGGAACACACTCATCGGCTGGACCTTCATCCTTCCGAACTTCCTGGGTTTCCTGGCCTTCACCCTCATCCCGGTCCTGGCGGCGTTCGCCTTGGCGTTCATGGAATGGACCTCGTTCTCTGCCCCGAAATGGGTAGGGCTGGAGAACTTCGAACGGATGCTCGGAAGCGATTCGTTCTGGATCGCGCTCCGCAACACCGTCATCTACGCGGTCGGCCACGTCCCGCTGACCCTGGTCCTGGCACTGGGACTTGCCATGCTCCTGAACCGAAAGCTCAAAGGTATCGGCTTCTTCCGGATTGCCATCTTCTTCCCGTACATCACGTCGCTGGTGGCTGTCGCCGTCGTCTGGAACATGCTGTTCAGCCCCACTGATGGCCCTATCAATCAGTTCCTGCAGTTCGTGGGAGTGGCCAACCCGCCAGGCTGGACGTCCAGTTCCGACTGGGCAATGCCCGCCGTCATCATCACCAGCGTGTGGCGGGACATGGGCTACTACATGATCCTTTACTTAGCCGGCCTTCAGGCGATCCCCACGGAGCTTTACGAGGCAGCCGAGGTGGACGGGGCCAGCCCCTGGCAGCGCTTCTGGAACGTTACCGTTCCTTCGCTGCGGCCCACCACGTTCTTTGTGGTGGTGATGCTGACCGTCTCCAGCTTCAAGGTGTTCGACCTCATTGTGGTCATGACCAACGGCGGACCAGGGCGGGCAACAACGGTTCTGTCCCAGCTCATCTACCAGGAAGGAATCGGCGAAGGTAAGTTCGGCTACTCATCGGCTGTCTCCCTCGTCCTCTTCCTCATCGTCCTGACGGTGACGGTATTGCAGTTCAAGATCCAGCAGAGGAGGGAACGCTGATGACCCACCTGACCCAAGACCTCAAGGCTGAGGCAGTAGCGGGCGCAGCAAGCGACGTCTCTGCCCGGGATGAATTCCGCAGGCGGAGTCCGCGGGAGCAAAAGGCACGCACGCTCAACGTCATCGCCTACGCGGTGCTCGTGGTCCTCGTGGCGGCGCTGATGGTTCCCTTTATCTGGATGGTGTCCTCCTCGCTGAAAGAGAACAACCAGGTGTTCACGGTTCCCATCCAGTGGATCCCCGAGGAGTTTGTCTGGAGCAACTATTCGGACATCTGGACGCGGATTCCCATGATGGGGTACCTGCAGAACTCGCTCTACCTGTCCGTGATCATCACCATCCTGCAGGTCCTCACGGGTTCATTGGCGGCCTATGGCTTCTCCAAGGTGCGGTTCCCGGGACGCGACGTGCTGTTCCTCGGCTACATCGGAACCATCGCCGTACCGTGGCAGGCCTACATGGTGCCGCAGTACATCATGATGCAGCAGCTGGGGCTGACCAACAGTTTCAATGCGCTGATCCTGCTGCAGGCGTTCGGCGCATTCGGGGTGTTCCTCATGCGGCAGTACTACATGACCATCCCCGACGAGCTGTGTGAAGCTGCCCGGATCGATGGTTTGAGCGAGTATGGAATCTGGGCGAGGGTCATCCTGCCGCTGTCCAAGCCCGCCCTTGCCAGCCTGGCCCTGCTGACCTTCGTGAACACGTGGAACGACTACATGGGGCCGTTCATCTACCTGACGAGCAACCGGCTGTGGACTGTGCAGTTGGGCCTGCGTTCCTTTGTGGGCCAGTTCGACGCCGAGTTCGCCATGATCATGACCGGTTCAGTGATTTCGGTGGTTCCGATCCTGATCATCTTCCTGGTGGGGCAGCGTTACTTCATCCAGGGAATCGCAACGAGCGGCATGAAGGGATGAGCACAGGGCGCCAGCCCGCCGTGCAGCCGCTGCGGCGGAAGCGGGCGGGACCCGGCTTTGAAACCTTTGGCAGTGTCTTCGGCTTCGTTTACACGTTCCTGGCCGTGAACTTCCTGCTTGCAGCGGCTAACGCGCCTCTCGTGTTTTTCTTGTCCTTTGTGGGTGATCCGGTGGGGGCGTGGCCTTTCTTCCTCGCGCTCGCCGTTACGGTGGGGCCCTCTCTGGCCGGCGCGTTCAGTGCCTTTCATGCTCTGGCCGAGGAGAACGGGCCGGCGGTCAGGCCGGTGGCTGCCTTCCTGAGGGGGTACAAGCAGTCCTTCAGCAGGGCTGCTCCGGTGGGCGTGGCCGCCGTCGTGCTTTTGGGGTTTCTGGTTTTTGACCTGGTGATCCTGCAGTCGATGCCGGGAGCCGCTGTCCTGGTTCCCCTGACTGTGACGGCGGCCGCCCTTGTGGTGTGCGTCAGTGTACTGATGATCGCTGGAATGGTGCTGCTTCCTAAAACCCGGCTCAAAAGCCTCGCCAAGGCTGCGCTCTATCTCACCGTTAAGCGCTGGTACCTCAGTCTGGCGGCGTTGGCGCTGCTGGGTATCATCGCAGCTGCGGCGCTGACTCAGCCGGTTTTGGGAACGGCCCTGGCGCCGGCGCCGCTGCTTTTCGTGGTGTGGAGCAACGCGGCGTTCTCGTTCAAGGCTGCCTTGCAGGAAAGCTGAGCCAGGCGGTTCAGTCTGCCGAGGGCGTTGCTTAAGCTGCCAGCTTGCTGGTGCTGATGGAGAAGAAGTCCTCGCCGTCACGGTCATCCCGGGAGACGTAGGCTGTGAAGTCCGAAAGGGACATAAAGCAGTAGAAGTCGCTGTAACGGTAATTCGCCTTGTCTGCTTTTGTTGCCACCGGAGGGCCTCCGCTTTCAATTTCCGTGGGTTTTCCTGACTGTTGGATTAATCATGCCCCCGCACGTGAGCAGATTTAGGCAGCGTTTCCGCAGGAGTGGGAAAGCCTTTGTGCAGCTTCATCACGGATCCAACAACCAATGCAGATTCCCATCAAGTTCCGGCAAAGTGCAGGTGGGAAGGTGCCATCCGGGACCATGCGCTAGGAGATCTTTACCAGGTTCATCGGGCGCAGATCGGCGTTGGGGAAAGTATCTGAAAGGAGCTTGAACACATTCGGACCTATCTTTGATCCGCGGAGGATGACGTCCCGTACTTGTGGAAGCGTCAGCGCGCATTCTTCAGGTGGTGCCTGAAGCCCGGGGGCCGTTCCAAGGTCAGCTTGCACTAAATCGACATTTGATTCTCGAAGATGTTCTCGCAACAGTCGTGGACAGATTGCTTCTGACTCGCTCAAGAGGTCCACCGTCCCACCATTGGCGAGCACATACCAGGTTTCCAAAAGGGATGCCTCATCACCGGGAGGGGCCAACCCCAGGGCGGTTCTTTCAGACAGGCCGAAGACTGTTTGCGCCTGCAGCATAGAGTCCTCCAGCTGGCCTGCTGTTCTTGACCTGACCGGCGCTTCCGGCCCTCCCATGCTTGCAAAGATCAGGGAGGCCGGCCCTGGCTGCCCTCCTTGCTTCACAAGGCCGGTCGGCCAATACCCTCCGTCGGACGTTAGGACGCCGGCCACCCGCGCCCTGACGACTGACTCGTCCACGGGGAGTGGACCTTGCGTCCCGGATCGAATCATGGCTGAGGCTCCGACAGACCATAGAGCGGCGATGTCAACGATCCCACCTACACCACGTACAGCGTGAACTGCTACCGTGTCCCCTGCCCTCACTCCCTTCAGCTGCAGAACCCTGGCTCTTGCATCGATCATGCTCATTAGGGCTGCATAGGGGTAGTCGTTGCAGCGCCAACGGACCGCCGCCTTGGCAAAGCGCTCGCGGGCCTGCCGCCGGATCGCAGCTACGATCGGATGGATTGAAGGTGGCACCCGCGGCTCAGGAATTGACTAAGGGGATGTTGAGTTCTGCGACGTGCCGCGCGATCAATCCAAGGGAACGTATCCTGTCTTCCAGAACGGGGAGAGGCGTGGAGATCATCAGCTCATCCACGCCAAGCTCGACTGCGAGTCTCTGAAGCCGCAGGGCAACAGAAGCCCCATCGCCGACGATGAGCCGCACGTCGTTGGCCTGCCGCCGGCTCAGTTCTTCCCGGTTCCAGTGCTCGATGCGACTGTCCGAGTAGCTGGGGAACTGCTTGTCCTGTCCCAAGTCTTTCCGGGCCCGCCAAAGCCTCACCGCGTCGGCGAGGCGCTCGGCTTCCGGATTCGTCTCCGCTGCTATGACCCGGACCGCCGCCAAAGGTTCCGGGGCCAGCCGGCGGGAACCCCCAGTGAAACTGGACCGGTATATTTCAAACGCTGCGGGGCCGCTATCGGCATTGAGGAAGTGGGCGTGAGCGTAGCCGGCTCCGAAGGCCGCCGCCAGCGGTGCAGAGCCACGACCCGCCCCCAAAAGCCACAGGTCAATGTCGGATCGTGTCGAAGATCCCGGGACCAGGCCCATTCGTTGGTGCAGGTCCAGCAGCTTGTCGGCGAAGTTATCCGGCCCCCCGCTTCCCGCGCGCCCGATACCGATGTTCACCCTCCCCGGATGCAGGGCGGCCAAAACCTCGAACGCTTCCGCCGTGTGCCTGGTGTCGTGCAGGGCCAGCAGTACCCCTCCGCTGCCCACCTGAAGATCTGCGGTGGCATCCAGGACGGCCATGGCCAGAACGAGGGGAGTGGTCCCGGCGAAACCCGGCGAATCATGGTGCTCGGCGACCCAGAAGCGGTGGAAGCCCGCCTGTTCAGCCGCTTCTGCCAATGCCACTGTTTCCCGGATGGCGGCTGCTCTGGTCTGGCCGGCCGCTACAGGGGACTGGTCAAGTACTGAGAGTCTCATCGGCTGGGAGTAATCGTGCCGGGTTTAGAAGCCGGGACGATCGAATAGTTGGCGAGGAAGACAAGGTTGTGAATTTCCGCTGCTGCAATTGCGCGCAGGGTAGGCAGTTCCGCGGCGGCCTGGGCCGAATCGAAGACGTTCAGAGGCCATTCCCCGACCGTTCCGCCTCGCAGGTGGGGATGATGGAATCCTCTGCCATAGAACGCCTGGATGGTAATTGGCGGAATACCAAAGGCGGCCTGCTCCTTCCATGTCAGTGTCCACGTGCAGGCAAGCCCGTTGTCCTTGGACCGGATGACGCCGGTGCTTTGGAGCGACCCCTCATTCAGAAGAAGTGCTTCGTCAATCTCGTCAAGGGCAAGTCTGGCGTACGGATCCAACAGCTCCACCGCTTCGTGGAAGAGCGCCTCTTTATCCTGCCTGGTGACGGCTTCCCCGTGCGTCATGTCTCTCAGGTCAGCAAAGTGCCGAAGGAGGGCGCCCACATTGTCGGGGTTGGAAACGGCTTTTGGAGTCGGGTGGCTCATCATGCTCCTAGGGGCTGCGTGATTGTTTGCTGGAAAAGGAAAAGCTGGCTTTGGACCCAGCCGTGAACGGGATTTGTCCAGTGGGGTGCAGCGTTCAGGAACTGTCCGTGAAATACCGCAGGATCGGTACAGACACTCACGGGGACGGATGCAGCTTCCAGCAGGGCCGCGAACTGTGCGACATCGTCCCTGACGGGATCAGTGGGGCCTACCAGCAGCGAAGTACGGCACAGACCTTCAAGGCTGTCCATGTGAAAAGGGGAGAGATAGGGCAGGCTCCGAAGGTTATCGTCGGTGCCTGCGTAGTCCTGCCAGGCCTCCATGAGCCTTTCACGCGGCGGAAAGGGCTGGTCAGGGTGACGGTAAGAGCGCGAGTCGCATTCAGGATCCAAGGGAGGGTAGGCCAGAAGCAGCCCGTCAATGGGCAGGCCGTTATCCCGCAGCCAGAACGCGGCTCCGGCAGCCAAGGTTCCGCCGGCACTGTCACCGCCGAGAGCAGTCCGCGTATTGAAGGTCTCCTGCGCCCACCGGACTGCGCCGACTACGTCCATGACGGCCGTGGGGTGGATCCAGTCCGGGGCGAGCCGATAACCGACACTGATGATCCTTGCAGTACCGAGGGCCGCCATGGCCGCACACGCCTCATGCCAGCTTTCGATTGATCCCCGGGTCCAGCTGCCGCCATGAGCCCATACCAGCGTCATCGACGGGCGGGGGACAGACTCGTAGATCCTGAGGCGAATACTTTCTCCGTCCCCTGCCTCAACCTCGGCGTCCATCCACGGCACATCCCGCTTGATCGTTTTTCCCTGCGAGTACCCTGTTGGCCGCCGTTCGGAGATATCTGAGGTCATGACGCCATCTTTCCGAACAATTCGGTGCCGTGCCTGCCCCTGTTCTGCCTATCACTGACAGGGCGTGGATATAGGTGGCCAGTACTGTTGATACTTGCTCAGTGGGACAGTGCAGTTGCCTCAGGGGAGGCTGCCGCACCGTCCCACTTCTCTGTCCGCAGTATCAAGGCCCAGAGCAGCATCAATCGGTTCATACCTTGGGGGTATTTTATGAAAAGCGATTTAGTGGACGAACTGGCATTCAGCAGTCGGCTTGTTCGTGTTGAAGTGTTGCGGGACGCGGTGGACTATCCGGTAACCCGCCGTTCGGTGGTTGTGAATCTGTCCGCATCTGATGCCTGGGGCCAGGGGGCGCTGCCCACAGCCATCCCGCCCTTCAGCTCGACGATTCTGAGTGGGGCACGGGTCACAGGTACCTTGCTGCTCGTGCTGGCTGTCGGGGAGAAGGAGGACGGGGAGAAGTCCGCCAGGGAATTGGGCTGGACTGACTTCTACGGGCCTGCCAAGGACACCCCGGTTTTGCTCCGCTCGTCCCAGGTGGAGGTAGGGGAAGTGGAACTGGATGCGGCTCTGGTCCTGCACCAGCCTGAGCTGCCCAAGGGCACGGAGGCGTTCCGTATCAAGGCAAATCTCTGGTTCAGCCCTGCAGGCACGGACTGCGGCATCCATAACCAGCACGACTTCATCGAGGTACACACCCAGATCTCCGGCCACGGGCGAATGCAGAAATTCCTGGACAAAGACCATGACACTCTCTACGAGGACCAGCTGCTGAGCCCGGGCAACACCAACCCCGTACCTTTCTGCCTTGAGCAGGACGGCTCATACATCTACCCCTGGCACCAGTACCGGGCCGACACCGACTGTGTCTGGTTGGCCTTGGAATACCACCGCATCTAAATCCCAGCTTGCTGGCAGCCGGCGACAACCGGCGGGCTGCCCACACCTATTTTCAGGAGGAGAACCATGAAAACCATCGGAATTGTCTTCGGTACCCGGCCAGAAGCCGTCAAATTTGCCCCCATCATCCATGCTCTTATCCGAGACCCGCGCTTCCGCCCGGTGCTCATTTCCACTGGCCAGCACCGGGAGATGCTGGACAACACCTTGGAGGAGTTCGGGATCACCCCGGACGTGGAGCTGCGGATAATGCGGGATAAGCAGTCGCTGTCCCAGGTCACCCACCGCATCCTCGAGGGGCTCTGCTCAGGAGACCACATGACCGGCCTGGACGCAGTCATGGTCCACGGCGATACCGCAACGACCCTTGCCGGAGCGCTGGCCGCCCTGCACCGCTCCGTGCCGATCATCCATGTTGAAGCAGGGCTGCGCAGCGGAGACAACTACTCCCCGTTCCCCGAGGAGGTTAACCGCAAACTGGTGGCACAAATCGCTTCCCTCCACCTGGCTCCCACGCCGGGTAACAGCGCCAACCTTATCCGTGAAGGAGTTAGGGAGCACTCGATCGTTGTCACCGGCAATACCATCGTGGACGCCCTCACATGGGGCATGAATAACCTCCATGGCTATGGTGTCCCTGAGCTTGAGGACCTCGACTCCGACCCGCGCAAAGTCATCCTGTCCACAACCCACAGGCGTGAAAGTATCGGCCGGCCCATGCGCGAAATCGCCGAATCACTAGCGGAGATCGCTACCCGCGATGACGTCCGTATCGTCGTGCCGCTGCACCTGAACCCCAGGGTCAGGGAAATCATCGTTCCGGTCCTGCGCGGTCTGGACAACGTGGATCTTGTGGACCCGCTGCCGTACCTGAGCTTCTGCCAGCTGCTGCAGAGAAGCGACCTCATTCTTTCCGACAGCTCCGGAGCCGAGGAGGAAGGCCCTGCGCTCGGCAAGCCGACGCTCGTTTTGCGCGACATTACGGAACGCAGCGAATCAATCCTGACCGGGAGCTCCCGGCTCGTCAGTCGGAACCGCGACCAGATCACCGCCGAAGTCGGGCGGCTTCTGGATGACCAGGAGGCCTACATGGAGATGGCGACGGCTATTAACCCGTACGGGGATGGAAGGGCAACTGAACGGACTGTCGCGGCTCTGGCCCACTACTTCAAAGTAGGGCCGGCGGCGATGCCCTTCGTGCCGGGGGCGGAATTCGTCCCGGTGGCGGCTTGAACGTCAAGGCGCCTGCTATGCCTCTTGGGCTGGTGGCTCTCGCGCTGGGCGGCTTCGGCATCGGGCTTACTGAGTTCGTGATTCTTGGACTGCTCCCTGAAGTCGCTAGCGATTTCGGCGTAAGCATCCCTGTCGCCGGCTACCTCGTCTCCGGTTACGCTCTCAGTGTTGCGGTTGGCGGAGTGCTGGTGACCGCGATGACAGCCTCCCTGAAACCCAAGAACGTGCTTTGCGCGTTAATGGTGCTTTTCATTCTCGGAAACCTCATCTCCGCCGTGGCCGAAACGTACACGGTGATGATGGCCGGACGCGTCGTCGCCGCGCTCTGCCATGGAGCGTTCTTCGGGATCGGGGCCGTCCTGGCAGCGGACCTTGTCACCCCGGACCGCAAGGCGCGGGCTATTTCCATCATGTTCGCGGGCCTGACGATCGCAAATGTTCTCGGGGTACCGATGGGAACGTTCCTGGGCCAGGAGTACGGATGGCGGTCCACTTTCTGGACCATCACCGCCATCGGCGTTCTCGCGTTGGCAGGGCTGATCCTGTTCGTACCCCAGCATGCCGCAGAAGAGCGGCGGCCGGGGCAGCTGCGCCGTGAGCTGTCTGCCTTCACCAGCGGCCAGGTCTGGCTTTCCATCCTGATTACGGTTTTCGGATTCGGCGCGATGTTCGGCGCCTTCACCTATATCGCCCCGATGCTCACGCAAATCTCCGGCCTGCCGGCCGCGTCCATACCGTGGATGCTTGTCGTCTTCGGAGCCGGACTCTTTACAGGCAACATCATCGGGGGCAGGGCCGCTGACGCGAACCTTGACCGGTCCCTCCTGGTCCTGCTGACAGCCCTCACCGGGGTCCTCCTGGTCTTCACGGCGACCATCAACTCGCCCTGGGGTGCTGGAATCACGCTGTTTCTCCTGGGGGCTGTCGGATTCGCTGCCGTCCCGGGCATGCAGATGAGGGTGCTGTCCTATGCGAAGGAAGCCCCGACCCTGGCATCAGGGGTAAACATCTCCGCCTTCAACCTGGGCAACGCCATTGGCGCCTACCTCGGCGGGGTGACCATCACCGCAGGACTTGGACTGTCCTCGCCTATCTGGATCGGGGCCATCCTGGCCGTGACCGCTCTTGGCCTGATGTACATCGCCTCCACCCTGACCAAGAAGACTTCCACCACTGGGGATCAAGACCTGACTCCCTTCCCCGCGAGCCAGAAAGAAAAGGCACTCCCATGACATCTTCAGTAATCCGGGCAGCCTCGGCGCCTACCCTCAACGTCACCGAACCAGCCTTCGGCACGGAAACCGTCAGCGACTTCCTTCGGGACGGGTACTGGCTCGAAGCAGCCGATCTCACCGGGGACGGCAAGCCGGACCTGGTCGGCTATGGATTGAAAATCGGCGAAATCTACTGGTACAAGAACCCCAACTGGGAAAAGCACCTGGTGGTGGACAAGATCAAGGAACCAGTGGGCATGGACTTCGGCGATATCAGCGGAGACGGCTCCAACGACCTGGTGGTCTGTTACCAGCTGTACGGCCCGGGCGGAACCATCCACCACGCGGACCCCGAGGGCGGCAAAATCGATTGGCTCGAGAACCCGGGAAACGCCGCAGAAGCGACCGGGAACTGGAAGCGGCACTACGTCGGCCGTGCCATCGGAATGCACCGGCTCCGGGTCGGACACTTCACCCGCACCGACCGTATCCAGATTATCGGCTTCCCCATCGTCGCCGTCGAGGATGTTCACGCGGTCCTGCCCGTCGTGCTCTTCACACCCACTGATGACCCGCGCGCTGAGTGGGATAAAGAAATCATCTCCGATACCGATTTCCGCATGATCCACGGCGTTGCCCGCAAACCAGGCCTTATCCCGGGTTCTCCTTTGGATTCCGTCCTGATGGCCTCCGATGAAGGCGTCACCTGGCTGTATTACGACGCTGACCGGAACACTTGGTCCTGGGAACACATCGGGGACGGCGAAAATGGCCAGTTTGAACAGACCACTTTCAAAGGAAGCGGCGACGTCGACGGCGGCCGGATAGGGGATGACCCCCTGGCATATGTGGCCGCAATCGAACCGTTCCACGGCAACACGGTTGCCGTCTACACCCGAACCGGTGGCGACACCGAAGCCGCAGGCTGGACCCGACACCTCCTGGACATCTACGGAGACCCGAACGATAACGGCGAAGGGCCCGGGCACACCGTAATGTGCAGGGACTTCGACGGCGACGGTGACGATGAGTTCCTCATCGGACTTCGCGGCCCCCAGCCTTGGCAGGGAGCCTATTACTACAAGGCGGTGGACCTCGCAAAGGGCCTGTTCCTGAAATGGAAAGTATCAGAGGAATCCGTCGCCAGGATCGTCGCCGGCGATTTCCACTCCCGCGGCGTCGAGGACTACGCCACCATCTCCTACTCGGTACAGCACTATTTCGTCGCCCCCAAAGCGCAGATCACCCTGCACCCCAACCTCACACCTCAAGGCGAAGGACGCCAGTCATGACCACAACAGAGAAAAGCGGCATGGGAAGACGCTTCTTCATGACCGGATCTGCCAGCACCGCTGCAATAGCTTCACTGGCCGCCATCGGCACAGCAAACGCTCCCGCCGCTGCGGCAGGAAATTTCAAGGACCTCCCGGACGGCTCCGTCATCCGCCCGGACGATTCCCGATATCCGGACCTGATGACGGGCAACAACCAGCGGTTCGTCGCCCAGCCTGACTACGTCCGCCTGATCACCAGCACCAAAGACGCAGAAGACGCCGTCCGGGAAGCGGTCAGGACCGGCAAAAAGGTTTCGGTGCGAAGCGGCGGACACTGTTTCGCCGACTTCGTCTGCAACCCCTCTGTTCAGGTGATCCTCGACGTTTCTCCCATGACCGCCGTGTATTACGACAAGAGCATGGGCGCCTTCGCCATCGAACCTGGCGCCCGCATCATGAACGCCTACGAATCGCTTTACAAGAACTGGGGCGTCACCATCCCCGGGGGGATCTGCTACAGCGTGGGTATCGGAGGACACATCGCCGGCGGTGGATACGGGCTTCTCTCGCGCTCCCACGGCCTGGTGGTCGACCACCTCTACGCGGTGGAGGTTGTTACCGTCGACAGTGACCGGAAGGTCCGCACCGTCACGGCCACCAGGGATGACACCGGCGAACTTGGAGACCTCTGGTGGGCTCACACAGGCGGGGGAGGCGGGAACTGGGGGATCGTAACAAAATACTGGTTCCGGTCGCCGGGCACTGCCGGAAAGAACCCGTCAGAGCAGCTGGTCAAGGCACCATCCACGGTTCTCGTGAGCGCTATCTCCATACCCTGGGACCAGCTCGACGAATCGAAGTTCCGCCGCCTCATCACCAACTTTGGCGCTTGGCACGAGAAATACCGCGACCCCGGCACTCCCGAATCGCACCTGAGCAGCCTGTTCAACGTCAGCTCCAAAGCCCACGGCCGAATGGGCATGTTCACCCAGATCGACGCCGCGTCCCCCGACGCGAAAGGCGTCATGGCCCGCTACGTCGCTGCCATCCTTGAAGGCGTCGCCGTCACCCCTGAACCTCTCGACCAGCCTACGGGTGAGCTGCCGGCCATGCCCGACTTTTTCGAGACACGCGAGATCCCGTGGCTTCAGGCAACACGGCTCGTAGGCACGGACAACCCCGTCATCACCAACCCGACAAGCCGCGGAGCACACAAGTCCGCCTACCTGAACACAAGGTTCACCGATGACCAGATCGCGGTCCTGTTCCGGCAAATGAGCCGGGCGGACTTCACCAACCCGAACACCATGCTCGTGCTGTTCTCCTTCGGCGGCCAGGTCAACGCAGTCTCGCCCGAAGCCACCGCCAACGTACAGAGGCGGTCCGCCTTCAAGCTCTGCCTGCAGACGTTCTGGCCCGACCCGGCGGATGACGACTTCTACTTGGGCTGGGAACGCGAGACCTTCGAGGGCATGTTCGCCGCTACCGGCGGCGTACCCGTACCCGGTGACCAGCTGGACGGATGCTACATCAACTATCCGGACGTAGATATGGCTGATCCTGGGCGGAACCGCTCCGGTGTGGGCTGGCCGACCCTCTATTTCAGGGGCAACTATCCTCGGTTGCAGAAGGCCAAGGCTGAATGGGACCCAACCAACTTCTTCACCCACAGCCTCGGAATTGAGCTTCCCGCCGGCGGTGCGTCATGACCGCTGTCCGCGCAACTCCAGCCAGACTGGGCCTGAGCAAGCTGCCCTCACTGACAGGGCTGCGGTTCTTCGCCGCGCTTCTGGTTTTTTGTTTCCACATCACCTTGTCCAACTCCCCGATTCCGCCCAACGACCCGATCAACCCGTTCGCTGACGCCCAACTCGGAGGCACCCTCGAATGGCTGGTCAGCAAGGCAGGATACGTCGGGGTGTCCTTCTTCTTTGTCCTCAGCGGCTTCCTACTGGCCTGGGCATCCAAACCCGGAGAGGCGAAGCGCCAGTTCTGGCGTCGTCGTCTGTTGAAAATTTTCCCCAACCACCTGGTCATGTGGGCTCTGTCGATGGTCCTGTTCGCCGCGGCAATCACCGGTCCCGTGGGCTGGGCATCGAATTTGTTCCTGGTCAATTCCTTTGTTCCCGACGGAGCCGTCTACGTCGCAGTCAACCCGCCATCCTGGACGCTGAACAGCGAACTGCTTTTCTACATGCTGTTCCCACTGATCATCGTTCTGCTGCGGAAGATCCCGGGCAACCGGCTCTGGCTGTGGGCAGGAATCATGGTCGTAGCAATGCTGGCCGTGCAGCTCGTCACTACATACCTGATTCCTGCGACGCCGGTCTCCGCCCTTACGCCCATTTCTGTCACGCAGTTCTGGTTCGGCTACATCTTCCCGCCATCCAGGCTCTTCGAGTTCGTCCTGGGCTCCATTCTGGCCCTGATCGTTCTCTCGGGCCGCTGGGTTCCGCTGAAGATGTGGCAGACCCTCCTCATCTGCCTTGCCGGCTACGTCCTGGCGATGATCGTGCCCTTCGTCTACTCCTTCAATGTGGCTACCATCATCCCCGTGGCAGCCATCATCTGCACGGTGGCCTCAGATGACATTGCCGGGCGGACTGGCTTCCTGGGTTCCAAACCGATGGTATGGCTGGGAAACATCTCCTTCGGCTTCTACCTTTGCCAAGGAGTTGTCATCTTCTATGGACGCATACTCCTCGGCGACCAGGTCTACGAAACACCAATCGCCCTCCTGATGGTCGCCGGGTTCTTCCTCGCTACCCTTCTGGGAGGCTGGGCGCTGTACGCACTGGTGGAAAAGCCGGTCATGGACAGATGGGCCAGACCACGGCGTCAGCCCTCACCGGGGGCATCAGCCCCGGCAAGCGCACTAGTGGTTGATCCGCTTTTGCAGCCTGCCGCCCACGATGCCCTCAGCGGCGCCAGCCGGTAGTAATACCTACAAAGATGGCCACCATCCTTCGTGCAGGATGGTGGCCATCTTTGCGGTGGAGGGAAAACCGCCTCTGATAAAGCAACGCTGGAGCGGTCAGACGCCGGCAGTCTGCCCCGTGCTGGTGGTGACCGAAGCAGTGGGCATGTCCGTGTCCGCACGCAGCAACTGCAGGGCTTCGGCTGCGGGTGTGCCGGGGTCGGCAGTGTACATAAGAATCCGATGGCCTGACTCGTCATGCTGCGTCAGAACCTCAAAATTCAGCTCCAGGTCACCGACCTCAGGGTGGTGCATGTACTTAAGCCCGGACATGCAGTTCTCCACCGGATGCTTAGCCCACAATGTGGCGAACTCGGGGCTCTTCATGGTCAGTTCGCCCACAAGGGCAGCCAGCTCAAGGTCATCGGAAGTCATACCGGCCAGGAGGCGAAGCGAAGCGACGGCACGGGTAGCCTCCTCCTGCCAGCGCGAGTAGAGCTCCCGTGTGTGCGGATCCAGGAACAGCATCCGGGTCATGTTCGGACGGGTTGACGGCGTCTCAGGAGCAGCCAGATCCAGGTGCCCGCCGACCAGCCGGTGGCCCAGCGGATTCCAGGCCAGGACTTCGCTGCGTCGGCCCAACACGACAGCAGGGGTGGTGAACATCGATCGCACCAGCCGGACCGTTCCCGGCCTGGCCTTGTCTGGTTTGGTCAAAGTGCGGCGTTTCGTCTTGCCCGGCCGGGCCAGGTTGAACAGGTGTGCGCGCTCATCGGTGTTCAAACCCAATGCACGGGCAATGGAATCGATGACCGATTCGGAGGCGTTGTTGCTCAGCCCCTGCTCCAGTCTGGTGTAGTACGTGTTGCTGACCCCTGCGAGCATGGCCAGCTCTTCCCTCCGAAGCCCTGGCACTCTTCGGATGCCGTAGTTCATAAGTCCAACGTCCTCGGGCTGCAGGGCCGCTCTCCGGACGCGAAGGAACTCCCCAAGTTCACTCAGATTACTCATCCGCCCATTCTGCCTGTAAGTGGAGCAGTTGTCCTGTCACTGCCGGGGGTACCCACGGAGGGGTGTGGTTGATGTTGTTGGGTTCCTTGAAGCTGAGGGTGTGAGAAATGCCGCGCCCGCGGCCCGACAAGCAGATAAGGACCACCCACATGACAACTCAACCAGACACGACCGAGCCTGACACACTGCTGGCGCCCCCACTTCCCAACACATCATCAGCTCCGCGTATGACGGGCAAACAGCGGCTCGCCCTGATCGTGCTGCTGACGGCGAGCTTCACCCTTGCCGTGGACTTCTCCATCCTCAACGTCGCCCTGCCCACCATCGGCACCGACGTCGGGTTCAGCCTTGAGAACCTGCAGTGGATCGCCACGGCGTTCTCCCTCTGCGCTGCGGGACTGACCCTGCTCTTCGGCCGGGTCGCCGATCTGGCAGGCAGGCGCAAGATGTTCCTCATCGGCATGGCACTTCTGGGCGCCGCTTCCCTGATGGGAGGTTTGGCAATCGACCCCGCCATCTTGCTGATCGCCCGCGTCGGCCAGGGCGTCGCCACGGCCATCGTCGTGCCGGCCGCCCTGTCACTGCTGCTGGGCTCTTTCGCTGAAGGTCCCCTTCGCGATAAGGCACTCGGCCTCAACGGCGCCCTCATGGCAGCCGGCTTCACCACCGGCGCCATCCTGGGTGGACTCCTCACCGATATCTTCAGCTGGCGCTGGGCGTTTTTCATCAACATCCCCGTAGCAGTCGCTGTACTGGTCATCGCACCTGTCGTACTGGCTGAGAGCAGGCCAGCAACCAAAACAAGGCTCGACGTCCCCGGGGCCATCACCGTTACCTTGGGCCTCCTTGCGCTGGTATTCGGCATGACACACGCAGCAGAAAACTCCTGGACAGACCCGCTAACGCTCGGTTCGCTGGCCGCAGCAGTGCTGCTCCTCCTGGCCTTTACAGCCGTGGAGCGACGGGCCCAATTCCCACTGGTCCCCTTGGCCATACTCAAGCGCTCCACCGTCGCTTGGGGCAACATAGCGGGCGTTCTGGCGTTCGTGACCGAAACCTCGCTGGTGTTCCTTCTGACGTTGTACCTCCAGCAGGTCCTGGGCTACACGCCGCTGGGTGCCGGGCTCGCCTTTGCCGTGCTGGGTCTAGGCACCGTCCTGGGCGGAGTCCTTGGACCGAAGGTCATTGGCAAACTGGGGAACAAGCGGGCCATCGTCTACGGCTTCCTCGTCCAGGCCATCGCAACAGCCTCCCTGGTCATGCTGAGCAACGACCCGGCAGCGATCGCACTGCTGCTGGTCGCCACCTTTATCGGCGGCGTTGCCAACCTGGTTGTCATTGTGGGCTTCATGGTTACGGCCACCTCCGGACTGCCCGAGGGGGAGCAGGGGCTTGCCACCGGATTGGCCACCATGAGCCAGCAGATCGGCATCACCATGGGCATCCCGATCATGAGCGCAATCTTCACCGCCCAGCTCGTATCCCTTGGCTCCACCGACGCGCCAGCTGTGCTCAGCGGCGTCACGCTGGCGATCTGGGTCAACGCCGGGCTCTGCCTCGCCACCGCGTTGGTGGTTGCACTGTTCCTCAAAAAGCCAGCCGTCGTCGAGACCGCCGGGGTCTAGCAAACGGTCACAACCTGTTGCGGATATCCGGGAGAAGCGTGAGCGCTGATGCGTTCACGCTTCTCCTTATTTTGCACGCGAGAACTGTCTTACCGCTGGTTTCGATTATCGCCGCCGGCGGAAGGGCTCCTGCCACTGGAGGTAATCGCTCTGCCTGACGTCATCAACTGCCTCACCCAAGCAGTCACCGGAACCGTCACCGCAGCCTGGACCTACGACAAGAACAGCAACCATACCAGCGCAGCCAAAACAGACGTCCCGACCAAGTACTCGACCTGCAACACTGATCAGCATGCGCACCAGCGGGCCAGCTTCTTCTACACCACCGACGCCCTCGGCTCCGCCATCCTTCTGTTGGACAGCGCCCAGGCGAAGCCGCCACCTACAACTACGACTCGTGGGGGACCACCACCACAACCGGGACTCAGGCAGCCACGAACCCGTGGCAGTATGCCGGAGGATATAAAGACGCGTCCACTGGATACACCAGATTGGGCGTCCGCCAAGCGGTCATCCAACTACCGCCAGGCGCACTCCCAAGGTCAGCATCATGACGGCGATGAGGCCATCGAGTAGGCGCCACGAGGATGGCCGGGTGAAAAACGGACGTAGGATCCGACCCCCGAAGCCCAGCGCGCTGAACCATGCGATGCTGGCAGCGATGGCTCCGCCCCCGAACCACCATCGCAGGTCCTGGGTCTGCTGGTTGGCCACTGAGCCGAGCAGCAGCACCGTATCCAGATAGACGTGCGGGTTGAGCCAGGTCAGGGCAAGCACCGTTGAAATGGCCGCCCCGGCACGAAGTGCCTTCTGGTCTCCGGATCCGGGAAGTGCCCCGGGACTGATTGCCCGCCGGGCCGCCATAGCCCCATAAACCACCAGAAACCCGGCTCCGGCATACCGGGCAACAAGGACCACCACGGGGCTGGCCTCAATGAGCGCCCCGACGCCGGCGATCCCAGCGGCGATCAGGAGTGCATCCGAGACGCCACAGACGAGGACGACGGCCGCCACATGCTCACCCCGGATGCCCTGCCGGAGGACAAAAGCGTTCTGGCTGCCGATGGCCACGATAAGCGCCAGCCCAGTCCCGAAGCCGAGGACCGCGGTAGCCATGAGTTCAGTGACATCCATCTCTACAACGTATGGTTGATTCTGTGATTAGGCCAGCTAAACAATCTTAGGTTTCATAAGGAGAGCTAATGGCGAGGTTCCAGCTTGAGCAATTAAGGACCTTCCGCGCTGTGGTGGATGAGGGGACCCTGGAAGCGGCGGCCCGAAGCCTGATTCTGACACCGTCGGCTGTATCTCAGCGGCTGAAGGCGATGGAAGATGCGGCCGGCCAGATCCTGCTGAAGCGTACCAACCCCGTCCGGGCCACTCCTGCCGGGGAGGCTGTCCTCCGGTTCGCTCGGCAAGTCCGGCAACTGGAGTCGGATGCTTTGCGGGAGCTTGGCGGCGGCAGGGAAGGGCCCGTTGTGCCCATTCCTTTGGTGGTGAACGCCGATTCACTGTCCACGTGGGTCCTGCCAGCGCTGGCAAGCCTTCCCGTGGATGCGCGCGTCTACTTTGAACTTTTCAGGGAAGATGAACATCATTCCACGCAGCTCATTCGCGACGGCACGGTAATGGCAGCTGTCACCGCAACCCCCGAGCCGATCCAGGGCTGCAGTGTTGAACCTCTGGGCGCGCTGAGATACCGCGCCGTGGCCAGCCCCGGCTACATCAGTACCTGGTGGCCGGACGGCCCGGCCTTCACCACAGACAGTGCTGCTCCTGTGATGGATTTTGACCGCAAGGATGACCTTCAAGGCGGGTTCTTCCGCAGGCTGACGGGAGCAGAACTGACTGCACCGCGGAACTACGTGCCGTCATCGGGGGAGTACGCGGAGGCCATCCGGTTGGGATTGGGGTGGGGCGTACTGCCGGAGCAGCAGTGTTTGGTAGGTCTCCGGAATGGCGAGCTCGTGGAGTTGGCGCCGGCGCATCCGGTGGATGTGTCGTTGTACTGGCAACGGTGGAAAATCAACTCCCCGGTTCTTACTCTGCTCTCCGACGCGGTCCGGGAGACGGCATCCCGGCAGCTCCGCCAACCCGATCAGGACATCAACGAGAAGAACTCCTAAAGGGCACTGTCATCTGCCCCATGACGATAGCCTCTCTCACTATCTGCCGTTCACTTTGAAGAGTGGCATGCTCAAAGGGCTCCTTCAGGTCGGCTGTTCGGGGTCGGCTGATCTCGGCCCCACACCATATGGAGGGAGAGCCCGACAGCCCTTCTCGCCACCGTGACCCCGCGTCTCAGCGACCTACTCGGCGCCGATCCCGTGTCCTGCATAGTCCTGGACAACCCGTCACGCGCGTGGGCATTTGGCGGTCAACCGGAGTTCAGCCGCACGATGAAGTAGAAATGGTGCCTGCGCTGGGGGACCCCCGTTTAGTGGAGCATGGTGCGTCGCAGGGGAATCCCCCGGGCCTCCGTCAGCGCACGCAGAAGGGGCCGGGGGCTAAGAATCCTATCGCTTTTTCTCAACAGTTCTTACGGTCAACGTTCCTGCAAGATCCAGATCATTGCCGTTTCCTGTGACACCCGCTTGCGAAAGGAGGGTCGCACCAAACGCTGCGCTCCAAAACGTCCTCGTCTCAATGGGTAGAGGACGCTGGATTTCCCAGCTTCGTTGCTTTAGCAGGCGGGTCAAGTATCGCTCGGACTGGCGGAAAAGCAGGTTCAGATGCTGATCGACGACGGCCGAGAGATCCGAGCGTGATGTTCCCACCGCCAAGGCGCGCACAACGAGCGGCATAGAGGGCAGTATCAGCACGGTCCTGGCCATGGCGTTGCGGAACGATGCAGGACTTTCCACCGAAAGCCCCACACCCTCAACGCGTTCAGCATCATGCAACAGGGCCAGGAAAGCGGCGTGGATAAAGAGCGAGTCCTTCGAGCCGAAATAGTAGGTCACCTGGTTAGGAAAAGCCCCCGCGGCAGCTGCAATGGCCGCAACGCTGACTTCGCCGGCTGGCTTGGAGAGATAGATCTTCTCGGCGCTGTGCAAAATTCGTTGCCGGGTTGAATGCCCCCGTGCCTGGGATGGCCCCTCCGGGCGGCGTCTTCTATTGCGTACAACTTCCACTCAAAAATTGTACTTTATACAACTAAAGTGGTTATTTTGTATGACATACAAAAAGTGAATGGAGTGGTTGCTATGCGCGCAACAGATATTGCGGTGACAGGGATGGGGGCTTCTACTCCCTTGGGTGGGAACGTGAGAACGACATGGGAGTCCCTTTTGGCGGGCAACTCCGGCATTCGGGATGTCAGCATGGATTTCCTGCAGGATTCAGGGCTCTCAGTCGCGATCGCCGCACCAATGGCGGCAAACCCGGCCACGTCTCTTAGTCCGGTGGCAGCGAAGCGGTTGGATCGCGTTCAGCAAGCTGCAATGGTCGCGGCCGAGGAAGCCTGGGCAGACGCTGGTATTGCGCAGATTGACGGCACCAGGCTTGCGGTGGTTGTCGGGACAGGTGTCGGAGGCATAGGCACCCTTCTCCGAGAGGACGACGTTCTTGAAAGTCGTGGCCAGCGTCGCGTCTCACCACGAACCGTGCCAATGTTGATGCCCAATGGTCCCGCTGCGGCCTTGAGCATTCACTATGGGGCCATGGCCGGTTCTTACACCCCCGTCTCAGCGTGTTCCTCCGGCGCGGAAGCGCTCGTCCAGGCAGCACGGTTGATTCGCTCGGGTGAAGCTGACGTGGTTATAGCCGGTGGAACTGAGGCGGCGATCACCCCCATAACTGTCGCAGCCTTTCTCCAGACTCAGGCGATATCAACGCGTACCGCCGACCCGGGTTCAGCTTCACGTCCGTTCGCGGCGGACCGCGACGGTTTTGTTCTGGGCGAAGGCGCAGGCATTCTGGTGCTGGAAAGCGCCCAACACGCCGAAGCCCGGGGCGCTGTCATCCACGCGGTCCTTCGAGGAGTTGGAATCGCCTCCGACGCATTCCACATGACTGCGCCGGCGGAAGACGGATCGGGCCAGATAACCGCCATCCGTAAAGCCCTCAAAGATGCAAACCTGAACGCAGCAGACATAGGGCACATCAATGCACATGCCACCGGCACGACGGTCGGCGATCTTGCAGAAGCAAAGGCAATCAGGACCGTCTTCGGTCAATCCGCAGTCGTGACCGCACCAAAGGCCTCTTTGGGCCACCTCTTTGGAGCTGCGGGAGCAGTCGAAGCCATCCTGACCGTCAAAAGCATTGCGCATGATGCTATCCCGCCCACACGCAATCTCCACCAAGGCAACGTTGACCCCCAGATAGGAATGGACGTTGTCATGTCACCGCGTCACTGCACACAAAACGCTGCCATCTCCAACTCATTTGGATTCGGCGGCCAAAACGTATGTCTGGTCTTCAGCAAGAGCTGACAAAGGCAAAGCTGATTCTGATAGCAATGTGCGGTCGGCTATGCATTTCCCGCCTTGCTCGAACCGGATCATGGGAAGAGTTCAACCGACTTCCAATTCAGGGCCTGTAAAGGACTTCTCGTAATCCAGTCGAGAGCGGCTTTTGAATAGCAGAGGATCGCGAACGGCAGGACGATTCCTAACTACGACCAGCTTCCCAAAGGGGCGGCATATGGGAAGTAGCCCGAGAGGGGTGGCTGGGACTCGCGCCTTCAGCACTCCTACACTGACACTCGGCCCCCTTTCCCTCAGCCGAAGATGCCGGCTTCAGGTTCAATGTGCGGGAGCGACGCCAGACCTTCGGTGCGTAGGGTTTGTGGCCGTCATAGGCACATTTCTTGAACCGGCCGTCTTTGTCCATGAGGTCTCGCATGTGGGGGTCGGCGTAGTTCAGCCGCCAGGTGCTGAGGGGGCGATTCGGAGCGTTTGCGGCTGAAAGAAGACAACCCACTTATGAGCATTTTGCACCTGCATCGTCTACTCCAGTCACTGCTGTCATCCTGCGGAACTCTTGTCCTGTTTGCGGGCATAGGCGCGATTGGCGCGTTGTCTGGCGCCGCATCGTTCAGAGCACCACTGTCGCCTGGAGTGCGTTCGGATCATGAATCGATCGCACGGCCTGGACGCGCACTGAGCGATGCGATGCGCAACGGGGCCGGTCAACAGTGAAGCGGCGTCCTCGGTGATAGTCGCCATTGCGTGATCGACGAGTTGGGTTACTGGATGATTCGGAACCCGGAACAGCCCATCATTGGGCTGGTATCGCAGCGGTGCCGCACTGGGCACCGCCGTCAGGGCGCGATTGATGCCGTCCAAGGAAGCAGGATCCGGGGCGACGCCTTCGATGTGCGACTCCAACACCCCTCTGAGGTCTCCTCTTAGATTGGTGAGTTGCAGCTGGCAATATTCCAGCAGTCCGGTGCCCTCGGGAGCGAGGTGGTGCATTACCAGCCATGCAGTGGCATTTTCCGGACTGCTGAGCTCATCCACCTGATGCTCGCCGGGAAGAGTAACGATGCTGTTGACCAGCGCCAGGCAGGGATGCTTGCTGGTTCCGGGAGCGGGAGGTAGTGGGACCTTCATGCTTATCACGGTATCAGTTGCAGTTTGGCGTGAGAGCCCCTACAGTGATTATCACGTTAAAAAAGCTAATGTCCCGTTATATGAGGATTTTCATGAATAGTCCGCGCTCTTGCGGCACTGCCCCATTCGTTCTGTCGGTACTCGACAACGCCTTTACTGGTGTTGGACATCCCGTACAGGAAACCTTCGATGAGATTATTGCCCTTGCACAGTTGGCTGATCGGCGCGGCTACCAGCGTTTTTGGATGTCGGAGCATCATGCAATGCCCGGCGCCTCTGTACCTTCGCCGCAGCTCATGTTGGCGCGGCTCACTGGCGAGACCGAGCGCATCAGGCTCGGAGCGGGCGGAATTATGCTGCCTAACCACGTACCCCTGATCGTTGCCGAGCAGTTCGGCATGCTCGACGCGCTCGCGCCTGGGCGGATCGATCTAGGGCTGGGGCGGGCTCCCGGCACGGACGGAGCAACCGCTGCAGCCTTGCGCCGCCACCACGCAGCGAACGACGAATTTCCCGAGCAAATCGCAGAACTACTGGGTTTTCTGAATGATGACTTCCCTCAAGATCATCCGTACCGCCACGTGCACGCTGTGCCGGGGCCCTGGCAGGCCGAGCAGAACCGGGTCCAGCAACAGGAGACCAGTGCTGATATCTGGATTTTGGGGTCATCGACATACTCCGCGCAGGTTGCCGCCCGACTCGGTCGACCATATGCCTTTGCTCTTCAATTTGGCAGCGCCGACGTTCTAAATGCCGTGCGTATATACCGCGAAAATTTCCGCCCATCGCCTTTCCTCGACGAACCGTACAGCTTGGTCAGCATTGGGGCGGTCGCAGATGAGGATCCCGCAGAGGCCCGGCGTCAGTCGGCTTCCACCGCTATGGCAATGTTGAGAATGTTTCAGCGCAAGTCCTTCTCGCTGCTTCCTCCCGAGGAAGTGGAGGCCTTCCGAGGCAACGGCCAGGAGCGACAGGTTATCAGGGAATACACGGATCGAACACTTCACGGAACCGCTGCCGAAGTAGCAGCCGGCCTGGAGGAGCTTCATGATCAAACGGGTGTGGACGAGGTGATGTTGGTCGTTCAGGGCCATTCGCGCCGCGCTCAAGCACGCACTTTGGACTCGATTGCAGATCACTACGCCTTGCCCACCGGGCTCGGTCGTCCTGAGGCCGACCTGGCGTTGAATCGCGGGCTCTGAAGTGTAGGCAGTGCCACAACTGGGACGGACAGGCAGTGCCCGCTGGCCACTGGAGGTAATGGCTCTGCCTTGCTAGCTTTCAACCTATGGCGATCAAATTTGAGAATGTGGGTATTGCTGTTCGCGACATCGAAGCAGCAATCGCCTTTTTCACCGATCTCGGTCTTGCCGTCATGGGCCGTGACACGGTCAGCGGCCATTGGGCCGATACCGCCGTTGGGCTTGATGGAAACCACGCCAAGATCGCGATGCTCCAGACCCCCGACGGTAGCGGGCGGCTTGAGCTCTTCGAATACATCCATCCGGAGGCGATCGAGTCCCACCCGACACGTCCCAACGACATTGGCATGCACCGGGTGGCTTTCTCAGTGGACGACATCGACGAGGCCCTCGAGGTAGCTGCAAAGCATGGCTGCCATCCATTACGCGGCGTGGCCACCTACGCCGACGTCTACAAACTCACGTATCTCCGGGGTCCCAGCGGAATCCTCGTAATGCTCGCTCAGCAACTGAAGAAAGACTGACGCCCGACGCAACTGGCCTGCATTGCGAGGTTCCAAGCGCCTACAGCATGACGGTGCCCTGGATGCACGTGGCCGATTCCCCGCCGATCCAAATATCTCCGTCCTGAGCCTTCACATGGATTCGCCCTGCCCTGCCGAGTGCGGTTCCCTGAGCAGCCACGTATTCCTCGGGCGCGCGGCCACTGCCAATAAGCCATTGCGCCGCACCGGCGTTGAAACTGCCCGTCACCGGGTCTTCCATCATCGCGTCACCTGGAATGAACGTCCGGACTTCGAAGTCCGTGCCGGCACCCGGCTCTTGGGCGCCGATTACACCGACCTTGAGGTCAGCCAGTGCAATCCAGTCGGGTTCGATGGCCAGCACCTGCTCGGCAGAGGCAACCAGGACACCAACCCACTCAGGTCCGTTGACCAGCCAGGCTGCGTCCAACAGTGCGTTCTCCGGAAGTCGCAGTCCTGCTGCCAACTGGGAGCGGACGGCGGAGTCCACTGGACCGAAGCGGGTCAGCGGCGGTGCAGCGAAAGCCAACCGTCCGCCGTCGTGCTTCACCCGAACCAGGCCCGCGCCGCACTCCTGTACAAGGACGCCGTCAGTTTTCGGCACGCCGCCGGCCTGAAGCCAGGTATGCGCAGAACCCAGCGTGGGATGCCCCGCGAACGGGAACTCCTCGCTGCCCGTGAAGATGCGCACGCGATAATCGGCGCGCGAATCAGTGGGAGGGAGGAGGAACGTGGTTTCAGAGAGATTGGTCCAGTTCGCGAAATGCTGCATGGTCTCGGTACTGAGGCCCTCAGCATTGACCACGACTGCGAGTGGATTGCCTCGATAGGGCCGATCCGAGAAGACATCGACTTGATGGAACGGGCGCAGACGCGAGGCTTCAAAAGTCACCGCCGCAGGATATCGCGTTTATCAACTCGAAATGACACCATTCGACGGTCCGCCAGTCACTTCGCAGCCGTTCGATTCAGGTGGGGGCACCTACACTTCCCCCTAGAGGAGGCCCTTCCTCAGCATCGCCGAAGGGTTGACTAAGGATTTCCCAAGTAAGGTAACCTCTGCCATTTCCCCTGTGAACATTATGTAGGGACTGCAAACCGCGCAGAAGGCCCTCGTCCCCGATACGTGAGGGGTGCCGGCTCAATGGGAGGCGAAAATGGAAGCCATAACGGTCGACGGTGGCAAAGGTACCGTTGAACTCGGGGCTGACGGGATAATTCACCTCGTATGGAAGGCCAGAGTCAATATCGAGGCCTTCGACGCCCAGGCGGCTATGGCCGCTGTGAACATGGTTGGCAACGGGTTGGAATATCCCATGCTGGTCGACATGGCCACCACGGAGTCCGTGCACCGTCATGCCCGTGCTGTTTTCTCTATCCCCTGTGCTGCATCCCGGATCGCCTTGCTTGGGACCAGCCCTGTTGACCGGGTCCTGGCAAACTTCTTCCTCGGTGTCCACATAGCGCCATGTCCCACCCGCTTCTTCACCTCCAGGAACGATGCGATGCTCTGGCTGACCCAGGACTGAGGCAGCGTAGCCGCCACTGTTGCTCTACATGATGCCGCCGACCGTATGGTCCAGTGGTGGGGGACGAATGAGACGACGAATCCGGGCTGGAATCACACTTTTGTGCTGCGCACTCCTGATCCCTGGGTGCCGCAGCCCGGAGGCCCAGGTTCATAGCCAAATCCGCCACGACGCCTTGCATATGGCAGCAGCGACGTTGCGGACTACCGGCTGCCAGGTACCAACAGGGAGGTGCGGAACCGCTGGGGATGATCATCAGGCATCAGGACAAGGGGCGACGAATTTCCTAGTATTTTTCTGCTCTTGTGAAACCTTTTTGATGTTCCCGGACACCACAGGGCATGGGAAACGTTGAATCCGGGGAGGAAGGGCTGTGGTGAGCACGCTTGAATACGCGGCCTCAGCCGACGAGAGGCGTAGCCTGAGCGGCATGGGAAAGGCGCTGTCACCGGCTGTCAGGCGACTGACTGTGGTCAGCGTAACCATCATGTTCTTGGCAACGGGGTGTGCGCCGCGTGATCGTTCCGCCGAGAGCCAGATCCCCGACAATCAACCCGATGTAGTGCTGTGCCAGGGTATCGAGGTCCCGGTGCAGGCGCTGAAGAACCCGAGGCCGGCGAGCGAGCTGGCACCCGATGCCGCACCGGCCCTTGGCGGCCGCGACGTCTCGAACTTTGACCCGGTCGGATGGCTGATTGCAGAGGAGAGTAGCGACCGCGTGATGCTCATGAACAAGCTCGCAGTTCCCGAAGATAACGGCTGGGGCGATGTCCGCGAGTACGAGTACATTGTCATTTCAACCGACGTTCCAGAGGAACCCGGTAAGTCGGGATGGGCGCTGGTCGGGGCGTCGACCTGCACGCCCACGCTCGACCTTGGCGAGCTGAGTGTCGGCGCCGTCTCTCTCGACTCCTCGTTGCCACCCGCTCCTGATTCTGACCGCCTTGCACTGCTCGTCACGGAGTTCGCGTGCAATTCGGGTCAAAGCGCCGAGGGACGGGTCGAACTCGTTAAGCTCACCGAAACCGAGTCCACTGTCGAGATCGTCCTCGGGGTGCGGGCCTCTGGTTTAGGGGGCTCCTGTCAGTCAAACCCGGCGACGCCGGTCACAGTCGATCTCGAGCGACCACTTGGTGACCGTACTGTTCTGAACGCCGCCGTCATGCCCGCGCGGGAGATCATCGCAGCCACCTTTCCATGAAACTCACGGCCACACCTCATCTCACGGGGAAAGGTACTGAATCCCCGTGTCATCGACCTGCCGGGACAGTACAACTACCTCTCCAGTGGCTCCGGCTGTGTGAGCCCTTGAAACGGCTCAAGACGGGACTTGAATTCATTGCGGTCTTCCGCTGCCAGCAGACCGTTAGCCCCGTAACTCAACGCGAGCGTATTCATCTGCCATTGTGATCCTTCTGGCGGCCGGAGCCGTTCCTCGAAGATGCCGTTTGTGTCCCTTGAAAGATCCTGGAATTTGAAGGATAGCCACTGACCGGCCCGACCCAGCGCGACCCCCGAAACAATAACTTGCTTGTCGGGAGTAAGCCCGCCGAGGTCTCGGATGCGGTCTTCGGCAGACCAGCTTTCAAGCCCGTCGATGGCCGGCGCCTCGAAGCCGTATCGGCGGGTCACATCCCCGATAATGCTGATTGCCCTCTGCTTTTCTTCCCACGTCTGCGGCACGCTGGTGCTCTGGGATTCTGGACCATTGACAATGGTAAGGAGCGACTCGCCTCCGTAGCCGTTCTCGATTGGCCTATGAAATGGACTGCCGCCACGGGTGTCGGCCATGGGGGCCCATTCGAGCTGAAATTCCTCCGACAATGCGGCCTTGATCTCGGCAATCACCGTCTGCCCGGCATCGTAGCCCTGCTGCGGAGTGGGGCCTTCCAGAATCTGCTGGGGATCGATCCCGGCAACACTTGGATATTCGCGCCAGTACACGGTGCGTTCTGTACCGTCGGCGACTTTGGCTACTGTGGTCCGGCCAACAGCGTTGTCAAAGACGTGGTGAACGACGACGGAAATGGGAACCGCAGCCATCACGACAAGAATGAGGATTGCCGCGAAGGTCCACCATTGACGGTAGCCGCGCAATCTGAACTGTGACATCTACCAGTACCCCCATACTGTCGTTCCCACGACACTACAGGGGACTGGTGTATGCACTCGACTGAGGACGCTAAAAGCAACCGCGGGCGGGACAACGGGCATGCCCCCTATCTGGAAGACATGTTTCATCACGCGCGAACGCTGCTGACGTAAAAAACGACCCCTTATGACTGGTACTCCCGGGAGTCGTATTCCGGACCGGAAGTATGGTGGGGGAGTGCGTCGAAAATCGACATCGAAACTGCTTCCGGTCAAAACTCTAACCTGATTGAGTTCTGACCTTGGACCGTGGCGATCAGCGGAGGATGCAGTCTTTTGGTGCCGGGTAAGTCGGGCAGGTCTTGATCCATGCCAGCGAAGACCCGCAATCACCGGCAACGATAGAACCCGGTGTGGATCCACAACCCTGTTCGTTGACGTTCAACTGGTCGTTGAATGGAGGAGCTGGAGTCGTCTAGGCCGGGCCGAGTTCGCCGATCCGTGCCACAGGGGTATTTGATGCTGGGCATGCCCACACTCCACGGTCATCTACGATTCGGGCGGCGAGTGGATGATTGTTCGGGTGCAAGGGACATTGGGGCCAGTTGCTGTGTGTTGTCCCGACTTCTTCGATGACCCACTCTTGGATCTGGTCAGCGACGGCGACTAGTTGCCGGTCCAGTGAAAGATCATTTTGGACGGAAACGCCGCGCCCGGTCGAGTCCCTTACGCTGTAAATCATTGCCGATGATACTTGCGGATCGTTATACCAATCGACCGGTTCAATGCGTGGAGTTTCGAGCCCACTGGAGGTCACGTCCCTCAGTACATAGCCAAGGATCTCATCAATCTTTTCGGACACAAGAATCTCCTTTCTCTGCATTGCGGTCAAATGTTCCCTTGTGCGGTGAATTCTACTGTTAGCGTACCTACGACTGCCGAGAAAACCGACTTGGAAGAAACGGCCTTCTATAGCAACCATTTGCGGGAAAAGTGACAAGTAGTATGAAAATCACGCAGTTGTTCCTAGGGCTGGTCACCGCAATCGGCTTGCTGCTTTTTGGTCTTGTTCCGACCGCTGCAGCTGCTGACACAGCAGATTCGCAGATCGTCATCGTTCATGACACGGCTACCGTTGATTCAACGCTAAAAATCCAGTTTGATGGCCCGATCTCTAAAGAGGCCGCCCGCCAGATCAAGTCCTCACTTGCGGAGACGCCCCTGATGCAGATACAAAGTGGCGCGACTCCTCCGCTGGTCAACGGGCCCGTCACTAATCAAAACATCAGCTGCAGGATCGGAAACTACCGGTTTTCGGATACAAACGGCGCATTCCAGATCCGGAATAATTGCCCTTACAACAATGCCAATTGGAGCTGCCAGATATCCTTACGACTTGCCAGTCAAATCACTGGCAATGTGAATGAGTCGGGACTCGTCTGGTACAAGGCCGGCGTTCTTCAGGGAAAGAATGCACCGCACAGTGTTCCTGCGAACTACTTTTTCCACGGCACGATGAGCAACGTCAAGAACTATGAAACAGTCACTTACGGAAACCAGCTCTCGTTCAGAATGCTTATTGCGGGGCGCACGGCTTCGGCGGTACTCACCATCGGTGGAACGGTAAAGATGGTCCCCTAACGCATGGACTCATCCCGCAACTGCACACCCATCCACCCAGGTATGTATAAGTGCAGACCCCGGCCCGCGGACCTCGCCTGGTCCGCGGGCCTTTCTGCAACAATTGGCACCTTGGCGGTGGGTGTCCCATCGGGGTGGCCCGATTCGAAGAAAAGGGCCGCTATCGGCCTGAGGTCGGATTCCCTGCTGACGACTGACACGCAAACGAGCTTGTAATGATTCCCGTGTACTCGCCTACGTAATGCTCTCCACCCTTAGAGATACGTTTTGGTGATGCGTATCGGATATGGGCGGGTTTCCACCCATGAACAGAATCCAGAAGCCCAACACGATGCACTGACCGCGGCCGGTTGCGAGCAGGTCTTCATCGACACGGCCTCCGGGAAGCTCGCCCGCCGGCCCGAGCTCGAGAAGGCGCTGCTGTCGACGAACCGGGCAGGGGACCAGCTGGTCGTGACAAAGCTCGACAGGCTTGGCCGGTCACTGGAAAACCTCATCGAGCTGTCCAGGAGGTTGCAGGAACGCCGGGTGGACCTTGTCGTGCTTGACCAGGGCATCGATACATCGACCGCTATAGGGCGGATGTTCTTCCAGATCCTGGGTTCAATCGCGGAGTTCGAGCACTCTTTGATGTCGGAACGAACCCGTGACGGGTTGGCCGCTGCCCGTGCACGGGGCCGGACCGGTGGGCAGAAACCAAAACTGGGGCCCCGTCAGGTCAAACTCGCCCGGGAAATGTACGAGGAAAAGGGCCCGGACGGTAAACGCGCCCACACGGTCGAGCACATCGCTAAGGAATTCGGCGTCACCCGCCCCACCATCTACCGCCACCTGAGCAAACCCTGAATCCAATCCGACGAACGGATCCGGCTCCACCCGTCTCGCTGCCGCCA
>NZ_JAPSHJ010000031.1 GCF_031179985.1 Arthrobacter sp.
CATGGGCTGACACCTTGTTGCAACGTTCACCGCCGAAACCGACCACGGCCGGCCCAGTCGATAGAACGTTGTCCTTCCCAGCGTTCAAAGACAAGGATTCCGCCACTGCATTGACAGGTGAGGTTCTTAAATCCCGGTGATCAACACGATGGTCCGAGAGCGCTCTTTCGGGGTGCCGTGAGGTGACCAGGGTGGGCGGTTCGGCGATATAGTCACCGCTATGTCTGCGCGGGAGCCCGACACCACATCACCGACACCCAGAGTTACCACAACTGGAGCAACCAACGATTGCACCAGGACCTCTATATCGATGATCGGGAAGTCAGCGCCCATCCGCATCCAATGTTTCACGTGAAACAGAACGCCACCACCGGACGCAAGCCAAGCTGCTGCCAGCAGGGCGGCGGCTATACCAGCAGGCCACTCCTCCTATCCGTATGTTTACGGTAGTCCCAGCCATCTCCGGATAGGACGTGGGCAGGACAAGAGTTCGCGACGGAGGCTCTGGAGGCCTTGATTGTGTGAAGCCTCGCAAAGACCGGAGCCAAGACCTCCCAATGCTTATGGTGCCCTAGGACTAACAATCCTGCGGCGGACTCCAGTTCCCCCATGGAAGTGACCGCACCGCCATCTGCCCGAGGCGCCGCACGTGCACGTCTAGGGACCGAGCGCGCGGAGATGCGGGGGCGAACCGGAGTTGCGGATGAGGGAAGACGGTACACAATTCGGGCCAAAACGAGAGGTCGTGTTCCGGGACTTGAAGCAATCCCGACAGCACTTTTCTTGTCCGATGCATTTTCGCCAAAAACATTGAGCCAGTCTTGGTGGCCGTAACGGGGTGACTAATCCACAGTCACCAGGAAAGTTATCCACAGCGTTACCCACAGGCGAGTGAGTCGAAATTCACAGGGGTGCTTCGGGACCGCACTGGCATCACGAACCACAAACTACTGCAAACTAGCGGTGGCCGAGTACCGACGGCGCCGAGTATACACACGCCATTGACACCGCAGCCCGGCCGGCTTCTCACGAAGGCGGGGAAACGACCCTTTTAGGGCGTCTTTACGCTGTCACTTGGGCCGTTTAGCCGGTGGGTTGTCTCAAAGCCGTCGTTTCACGTGAAACATCCAATGAAGCCCCACACGTGACTCCGAGGTGCAGTCAACCAAGGAGTCCCAACCGTCCCGCACGTGCCGCCACGACATGGCCAGACCCAACACTTGTCCACAAAGTTATCCACAGGGATATCCACCACGCTATCCACTATCTTCCCGGTTATGCACACCGCACGAAGTAGACGCCGCAGGGACGAGACAGCTGTTCCTGAACGACCGATAAAGGACAAACTCGGGGGCAGCGCCAGCGCGTCCCGCCAAAGACAATTTATGAGGATAACCCATATAGGCGTTGAGGAGCACGTACCAAGCGACTTGGTGTTGCCTGTCCCGGCGGGCCGGAGCTGATAATTAGCAGGGACACAGACGCGGCGGCATACGAACCTGGGGGCGCGTCGGAGACCGATCGGAGAAATCAGGCCCGCAAAGTTATGAGTGGACTTGAATGATCTTTGGTGCTGAAAGCTGCGTGAACGATTCATTGAGAGATCTAGTAGAAGCAGACTCTTAGCCGGCAGCAGCAGTGGGGAGAGCGACGGCCGCCTGGTCCGCGGTCGGGGGAAGGACGGGAGGACTGCGGGAGTAGTGCATATAGTCTGCCTCGCTAGAACGGGGTTCTGGAACGCTGATGGAGCTAGTCAGGCGCAAGGCTCGGGGATGGCCAGGGGCGACACTAGGCACCATCGGATGGTTCCGACGGTGGCCGCTCTGTTCCCCGACAGCTTCTGGTTACGGTTAGAGGGAATATCCAGGTCCTCTTGTTCAAGGCAGCTGTCGTCTGGGGCTGACCCATGGGTGGCGTTGCTACTGATTCAGACGCATTGATATCATCCACTGGATCCAACCCTCGTCGTGTCGCCACACCCGGCCCTAGTCGCCTTTCGCGCCCGGGCTGGGCGGATCGCGTGCTGCCGGAGGGCCCTTGGTGGTGGTCTCCGTGGATGAACACCATATCCATTCCCGGGCATCCCAACTATTCCCTAGGAACGGGTAGACATGCACCATCGTTGGCTTGCAGCGACGACCAGAGAGCAGTCCCTGGGTTGCTACTCGTCCTGGTTATTGCAGAGCCGCTGGTATCGGTGACATGCTCGGCTCTGCGGGGGAGTCGGGAACTCGATCGCCGTACCCACGCCTACTAGCGCTCACTGTGATTCGGCTCTTGTTCTTGATAGCGGACCAGCTGTTTGACCGCAACATTCTTAGCCAAAAGCCAGCAGCCCTGTCCGAGTGTTCCACTGAACAGGACCATACTGCTGCTGTCGGCAAGACTGTGCTTCGTGATTCCTGCCCGGGCTGGTGTAGGAATCGCGTTTCACGTGAAACACTCAATTAATGTGTGCCACGATCTGGTAGTGCTCCAGGCCCGCGGCGGCGGCGGGCAACGTCGGAACACGTAACCCGTCGGCGCAGTGTTTGTCGAATGCCCCCACCTAGAACGCAAAAGCCAGCGACTAAAAACGCTGAATACAGATGACAATTCCGTTCTGCGTTAGCCTTCCCGTATACAGGTGACCACGCAAAATCTTGAAGCAATTGCTTCGACCGGCGGCCCGTCTGGCCGCGAGGTTGCCGCTGATGGGGTGTTCCAGGCTTCGAGGGGAAGGATGACAACTAAGGAACACACGAGAACCAGTGACGACTCTTCCCGCAACGTATCCGAATCCTCCGAGCCAAAGAGTGGCAGGGAACCGGTAGGGTGCCGATCTTGAAAGTCTGATTTGTTGATTGAGTGGCAGTTCGATCGCTCATCGGCGGCTATCGGCTTGAAGCGCCGGCAGGCTCCCAGGGCTGCAAACTGATGCAGGCATGCTTCCTTCACCACCGTTTCACGTGAAACAGTGAGCATTTTGGCGCCCGGAACAAGGACCGTAGATATCTTCAATAAATAGTTCGTGCTTGGGGCTCTGGAGGCTTCTCTTGCAGGACACATGTATGCTGATCAGGCGAGTGCGATTCACGGCCCAAGGTGACCGAATAGGACTAAGGCTGCCGACTCATAGCAGCGAGGATGCAGACGTCTCGCAGGTTGCTCGACTACACCACCCATACAGCCGTGTTCGCTGTCATTCGTTCGTATTTCGCGATCAGTAGCCCTGCTCTAAGTTGCTAAAAAGCATCGGCGCTGTAGCCACACCATTACGCCTGGGATGCCAACGCACCGGCACAATCCTGTGGACATGATCCCAATACTGCTTAGTTGATATCCATCGTTCCCATGAAGATTGGGACTAAAGCTATCTGACACTTTGAGCAGTTGACTGCAGTGCCCGATGAGCTCCCTGTCTCCCTATCTTTCACGTGGAACCCGCCCCTAATGAGGTTCTGAGCGGGCTCGTCAGAACCGGAGGTCCATTCGCCGCGTGTATGTTCGCCGCTTTGCCACTCGTGTACAAGGCTGCGACGATTTGTTTCTCGTTCTTATCCAGATCGACTGGTTTCACGTGAAACATCGCGCGGACCCTGGACCCGTCCTCAGATTCGTGAGCTAGTTCGGTCTGCAGCGCATTCTGTAGGTTCATTCCCCGCCGCCAGTGAACCTTTGCTGGCTGCCGGTGACTCTCAGACCAAAGCGTTTTCAAAGCCGCTAGTCCACAGAATAGAAACAAGAGAACACTACAAACACCAGTCCCGGGATCATTCGCCATCAATTGACCGCAGCGTTCTCACCAGGTGACCATATTCAGTTGTCCCACAACACAAGCAGGTAGGGGACAGGATTCGATGGACTCCGCTAGCAAGAGAAACAGCGACATGCGAAAGAACACTGGCTCCCCTTAGCCGTGGCCTTAGTCTGAACCTGGGAAGCGGCACTATCGATGGCCAAACCTTAAAAGTTCAGACGAGGGCTCGAACTCGAAGGCCGCGATGCTCTAGCGAAAACACTTCCCACCAACAGCACAGTCGACCGGAACAGGCGCGGAGATATCCTTAACCCGGCTGCCACGAAGGAGTCGGCGCCCATCAAGTGGCTTTCCGGTTAATGACCAAGGGGCCTGTTTCACGTGAAACAAGCCCCTTCAACGCGATAGATTCAGTTTTCCGAGTTGGGAGCAAGAACTTCCATGATGCGATTGAGGTCCTCAACGCTTGCAAACTCGATGCTGACGCGGCCTTTACGTGCACCCAGGGAAATCTTAACGTTAGTATCCAACCGGTCAGAAAGGGACGACGCAAGATAGTCCAAGCGCTCGTGCCTTGCCCCCGGGCGCGGAACGTTGTTCTTAGTCGGAGTAGCCGGCGCCTGGTAGAGGGTGACTGCTTCCTCGGTAGCGCGGACGGACATCCCCTCTGCCACAATCTTCTGAGCAAGGCGTTCCATTGCAGCGGCATCAGGCAGTGAAAGCAAGGCCCGCGCATGACCGGCAGATATCACACTGGCTGCCACGCGCCGCTGGACCAAGGGAGGGAGCTTCAGTAACCGCAGTGTATTGGAGACCTGTGGGCGTGAACGGCCGATACGGTCTGCCAACTGCTCATGGGTTGTCCCAAAGTCCTCAAGCAACTGCTGGTAGGCAGCTGCTTCCTCCAATGGGTTCAGCTGGCTTCGATGCAGGTTCTCGAGGAGTGCATCCCTGAGCAGATCGTCGTCAGTCGTGTCACGGACGATCGCAGGGATGGTAGCCAGGCCGGCGGCCTGTACTGCACGCCAGCGACGTTCGCCCATGACAAGCTCATACGGTTCTCCACCCTTTTCGGTTGAGGTCCTTACCACAATTGGCTGGAGGACACCGATTTCACGAACGGAGTGCACGAGCTCCGCCATGTCGTCTTCATCGAAGACAGAACGGGGCTGTTTACGGTTCGGGTGAATATCCTTGACGGGAATTTCAGCAAAGCGGACCCCGGGGACTTCAACGAGATCGACTTCCTGGCTCAGGTCCGAAGTCTCCACGATGCCATCGTCGTCGGACGGAGGTGTCTCACCAATATCCGTGCTGGGAGCATTGTCCGCTCGGGGATCAGCGTCCTTCTCGGTTGCCTTGGCCTGGACACCCCCCGGGGTAGTTCTCGGTGCCGACGCGCTCTTCCTCGCACCAGAAGCTGTTGTCTTCGCTGGCCCGCTGGTTTCCGTGCCTGCTGCCTTCTTTGTTCCACGCGCAGCTGGCCTCGCCGGCTTGTCCTCCGTTGGAGCCGGGAAAGCGTCGACCTCGCTCGGAGGAGTGATCGCCGAGGCGGTCTTCCGGGCTTCAGGAAAGAAAAGATCCACAGGCCGAGACGGCGACGGTGACCCGTTGCCGGATCCGTTGGTCGGCGCGGAACTTGGAATGAGTGCTCCAAGTCCACGGCCCAGGCCGCGTCTCTTTTCGCTCATTGGATAATTCCCTCCATTGGACGAGCCGGGAAGTCCTGGCTCTGGTTGGTGCAATTCTTGAAATTCTAGCGTTCAGCAATTTCGGCGGCAGCTTCCAAATATGAAAGTGCGCCGCTGGAGGAGGGGTCATACGTCATCACGGTCTGTTGATAGCTGGGTGCTTCCGAAATACGTACAGAGCGCGGAACCACGGCGCCCAGGACTTGCTTCGGGAAGTGCTGGCGAACTTCGGCCGCCACCTGGGCTGCCAGGTTGGTGCGTCCGTCATACATCGTTAGGAGGATTGTTGATACCTCGAGATCTGCATTCAGGTGCTTCTGGATCATCTCGATGTTTTTCAGCAGCTGACTGAGGCCTTCCAGTGCGTAGTACTCACACTGGATGGGGATGAGAACCTCATCAGCAGCACAGAATGCGTTGACAGTGAGGAGGCCGAGGCTGGGTGGGCAGTCGATGAAGATGTAGTCGAGGCGTTCCTCGCCGTTCTTCACGCGTTCCTTGGCGTAGACGTCAATGGCCCTGCGAAGTCTCTGTTCCCTAGCGACCAAGGAGACCAACTCAATCTCTGCGCCGGCGAGGTGGATTGTGGCGGGAGCACAAATCAGGTTTTCGATGTCAGGGCAGGGAGCCACAACTTCATGCAGCGGCATGTCATTGATCAGAACGTCGTAGATGCTGTCGACGTCAGCGTGGTGTTCGACACCGAGGGCCGTCGAGGCATTGCCCTGGGGATCAATGTCTATCACAAGTACATGGAGTCCGGCGGCAGCCAGGGCGGCAGCAATGTTGACCGTCGTGGTGGTCTTTCCCACGCCGCCTTTTTGATTGGAGACGGTGAAGACGCGGGTCTTCTCAGGTTTAGGAAGCTCACGCCCCAGAAGCCGTTCACGCCGCCTGTTCTCGTGGGCAAGGTCCCTCGCGATGGGGCTGGAGTCGTCCATGGTATCCATAACGTTACTGAGCCCCCCGGAGATAGTTTCACGTGAAACTGCAAGGCTGGCTTCCTCGAAAATCGAGCCAGCACGGAATGGCGGCAAAGCCTGAGTCGTGGAAGGCGCGACCATGGCACGCGCTGACCCCAGAGACACAAACGGCGGAATCCGCTGCGTGGAGGCTTCGCTACTCGTCATGTGACACACTCACTCTCATTCGGCTTTTCATGCCGTTCACTAGCCTAACTGCTTACCCCTCCAGACGAATGGCGCATTGCCAGCGACTAGGCGATCTTTTGAGCTGACCTCACGATGATTCGCACCACGGTTGTGGGCTCCTCCAGGAGTTCCTGCCCAACAACTACAACCGACGTCTCAACGCCTCCGAGTTTTCGGATGACCTTGGCGGCTTTATCAATCTCTTCGTGAGCGCTTCTGCCCTTGATAGCCACTACCTCGCCCTGTCCTGCAAGGAGCGGGATGGTGAGCCCGGCCAAATTCGAAAGGGCGGAGACAGCCCTGGCGGTAACGACGTCGGCAGTTACCATTCCTACGGCCAGTTCGGCCCGTGTCCGCATCACTGTGACGTTATCGAGACCGAGATCATCGACGACTTCCTGCAGCCAGATCACTCGCCGCTCAAGAGGTTCGATGAGCGTCAGTTCCAGGTCAGGCCTGGCGATCGCAAGACACAGCCCCGGAAGTCCGGCACCGCTTCCCACGTCAGCGACGTGGCTGCCATGCGAAATTTCACTTTCAATCACGGCGCAGTTCAGGACGTGACGGCTCCAAAGGCGAGGAACTTCACGCGGACCAATCAGTCCACGTTCGGTGCCGGATGTGGCAAGGTGCTCCACGTACCTCTTGGCAAGATCCAGTCGGTCCCCAAAGATGGTAACGGCAGCCTTGAGTTCAGTTTCGGTCAGTTCAACCATGATGAGCAGCCTGGAGTCTTAGTCGGCGGACACAACGATGTGCCGGCCAGCGCCTTCACCTTCGGACTCGCTAACGAGTCCCAAATCGGCAACTGCGTCATGCACGATCTTGCGTTCGTAGGCGCTCATCGGTTCCAGTGCAACTGCCTTGCCTGATTCCTTGACTGCCGCGACCGCATCTTCAGCAATTTTCTGAAGGTGGCCAGCGCGTTCCTGACGATATCCATTGATATCCAGAACAAGCCGCGAACGATTTTCTGTAGCCGAGAGGACCGAAAGCCGGGTCAGCTCCTGGAGTGCTTCCAGCACCTCGCCGTCAGGGCCTACAAGGCTCTCCAGGCCGGACGAATCATCCTCAGCCACGATGGAGATATAGGTGCGTCCGTTACGGACTTCAATGTCAATGTCACCGTCGATGTCCGCGATATCAAGCAGCTCTTCCAGGTAGTCAGCTGCGACGTCGCCTTCTTCTTCCAGGCGGGTTGCCGAAGACCCCTTGTCCGGGTTCCCGGCGTCGTTCTGCGCATCGTCCTGGTCTTCAACAGCCTCAACGGGCGTGGATTGTTCGGTGCTTTCGACAGACATTACTTCTTCTTCCTGTTCTTACGTTGTGGCTGGACGCGCTGGCTCCTGGCTTCGACAACGGCAGCGGCGGCAGCGGCTTCGGCTTCAACCTTTTTTCCGCCCAGGATGGGCAGGGCGGGCAGCCCCTTGGCGGCACGGCGCTCGGCGAGGGCCTTGGCGGCCGGGGAACCCGGCGTCGGCATACGACGGATCACAAAGAACTGCTGGGCCATGGTCCAAAGGTTGGTGGTGGTCCAGTAGATCAGGACACCGATCGGGAAGTTGATACCACCCACGCCGAAGACGATCGGCAGGATGTACAGCATCATCTTCTGTTGGCGCATGAAGGGGCTGGCCATGGCTTCTTCAGACATGTTCTTGGCCATGATCTGCTTCTGGGTGATGAACTGCGAGGCAGTCATGGCCAGAATCATCACGATTGAGAGGATCCACACCGCGACCACGTTGCCGCCAGGGGGTGTTCCATGAAGCAGCGTGGCTGACAGCGGAGCGCCGAAAATGCTCGACTGATCGAACTGCACTACCTGTTCGTGGCTCATTGCGCCGATGCCCTTGCCGGCCACGGCATTCGAGCTAATGCCAGAAAGCACCTGGAAGAGGGCGAAGAAGAACGGCATCTGGATCAGCATGGGCAGGCAGGCCGAGAACGGGTTGGTGCCGTGCTTCTTGTACATGGCCATCTGCTCCTGCGCCATGGCCTGGCGGGACAGCTGGTCTGTTTTGCCCTTGTACTTGTCCTGGAGCTTCTTCAGGTCCGGCTGCAGGAGCTGCATTCCGCGCTGGGCCTTGATCTGCTTGACGAACACAGGGATCAGGGCCGCACGGATCACCAGCACCAGCCCGATGATGGACAGCGTCCAGGTCCAGCCGTTGGCGGCGGGCATGCCAATGGTGCTCAGGCCCTCATGGAAGCCCACCATGATGATGGACACAAGCCACTTGAACGGAAACATGATTGTTTCAAAGAAGTCCATACGATATCCCTATTCGTCAGGCCGCAGCGCGGCCTTCTCCATCAGTCTGAGCAGCCAGGTACTTGTCCGGATTATTCAGCACAACAATTGTGGGGGTCTGGTTTTCAGGCCATTCCCGGTGGCCGGCGGGGACATGGTCCACACCACCGGCATTCCATGGATGGCAGCGTCCAAGACGGCGGACAGCAAGCCAGCTTCCCTTGACGGCGCCATGGACGGTGATTGCTTCCAGGGCGTAGGCCGAGCAGGAAGGAAAAAATCGGCAGACCTGACCGTAGAGGGGGGAAATCACCTTGCGGTAGGTCTTAAGCAGAACGATAAGGACGTTCCGCGGCAGATCCCAAATGAATCGGCCCAGGAGCAACGCTGTGCCTGGGATGAAAGGGACGACGGCGGCACTAGGCTTATGCACGCGGTGTCCCTTCCTGTTGGATCTCGGTTGAAGCCGCTGAAGCGGCCCGGGAAAGGCGGCCATCCAGCCGTTTCATGGTTGATTCCAGAGCGGCCTTGTAATCTGCCGACAACTGGTCCCAGCTCGCGGTTGCGGATGCAGGCAGAGCCCTCACCACAATCGCGAAACCGGCAGGATATTCCTGCAACGACAAAGCAGCCGCTTCTCTCAGTCTCCTCTTAACGAGGTTCCTGACCACAGCGTTCCCGACACTCTTGGAAACGATGAATCCGAACCGGCTGGGTTCATCGGCAGCAATAGCTACCGTATATAACACTACGTTCCGGCGTCCATTGCGGGCGCCGGAACGTACAGTATTTGAAAAATCGGTTGAAGTCCTCAGACGGTTCCTGGTGGCTAGCACCTTTAAACTCGCACAGGGATGTTGACCGACGAGTCAGTATTTAGGCCGACAGTTCGATGCGTCCCTTGCCACGACGGGCAGCCAGGATGGCGCGGCCGGCACGGGTACGCATACGAAGGCGGAAGCCGTGCTTCTTGGCTCGACGGCGGTTATTCGGCTGAAAAGTCCGCTTGCTCACGTTAGTTACTCCAGTGGATCAAAGGTGCGCCCACCCGATCAAAAAGGGGAAGAACTGGCCGACGCTAAGTTTTGTATATGTCCGCTGCTCTCAGCTCCTGATGCGTATGGCGCCGGGAGGTTCAATGAGGTCGAAAAGCGGACACAAAGGACTTCACAACGTTAGGGCAATAAGCCACCCCCAGTCAAACTGGAAGGTACAAGCAAGGCTGTCCCCAACTGTGGTTAACCCCTTGTTTCTGCCTGTGGATGAAGTGGGTCACAAGGCCGGTTTCTGAACAACAACAGTGTAATTATCCACAAGGCACTTCCCAGCTATCTTCTGGCCTTTTCATCCCCTAGAGTGGCCCAGTAGCCGATTATCCACGGTCTGTGTATAACCCTGTGGATGAAGCTGAACCAGAACCCTGGTTTCACGCTTGTGGCTGCCGGTAATGCAGGCAAGCAAGTTTGAGGGAACCATCCATGACAGTAGACGAAGCCAACCACGCAAATACTGTCGGAAGTTCCTGGCGCCGGGTTGTCACGCTTATGGAACAGGACCACAGGGTGTCACCCCGGCAACGTGGCTTCGTTATTCTCGCCCAGGCACAAGGGCTTATTGGCTCCACCCTCCTGGTTGCTGTTCCCAATGAGCTCACCCGAGAAGTTCTTCAGACCCAGGTGAAAGATGCCCTGGACGATGCCCTCCGCAACGTTTTCTCCGATGACATCCGCTGTGCTATCGACGTCGACACAGATTTGGTCCCCCTTCACACGGAACCGGAGCCCGTCGTCGAACTTGCCCTCTCCGCTGATGCGGCCGTGGAACTCAAACCACAGCCCATGTTGCCCAGCACTTCCCACGAATTCGGCCGGCTGAACCCAAAGTACGTCTTTGACACGTTCGTGATCGGTTCCTCCAATCGCTTCGCGCACGCGGCTGCCGTAGCAGTGGCTGAAGCTCCAGCCAAGGCATACAACCCGCTGTTCATCTATGGCGACTCCGGTCTGGGTAAAACCCACCTCCTCCACGCGATCGGCCACTATGCGCGGCGCCTGTACAGCGGGATCCGGGTCCGCTACGTGAACTCCGAGGAATTCACGAACGACTTCATCAACTCCATCCGCGACGATGAGGGTACAAGCTTCAAGACCACATACCGGAACGTCGACGTCCTGCTCATCGATGACATTCAGTTCCTGGCGGGCAAGGACCGGACGCTGGAAGAGTTCTTCCACACGTTCAACGCCCTGCACAACAACAACAAGCAGGTTGTGATCACCTCCGACCAGCCGCCCAAACTGCTGGCAGGGTTTGAGGACCGGATGAAATCGCGGTTCGAGTGGGGCCTCCTTACGGATATCCAGCCGCCCGAACTTGAAACGCGTATTGCAATCCTCCGGAAGAAAGCACTGAGTGAGGGACTATCCGCGCCGGACGATGCCCTTGAGTACATCGCCTCCAAGATCTCAAGCAACATTCGTGAGCTGGAAGGCGCCCTTATCCGCGTCACTGCCTTCGCGAGCCTCAACCGCCAGCCCGTTGACGTAGGCCTTGCCGAAATGGTGCTGAAGGACCTGATCACCGACGACGGCGCCCAGGAAATCACGTCGAGCCAGATCCTGACGCAGACAGCTGACTACTTCAAGCTCAGCATGGAAGAGCTTTGCAGCAAGTCCCGCACCCGCACTCTGGTGACCGCACGCCAGATCGCCATGTACCTGTGCCGCGAACTGACCGATATGTCCCTGCCCAAAATCGGGCAGGAGCTGGGCGGCCGCGACCACACCACGGTGATCCACGCCGACCGCAAGATCCGCGAACTGATGGCCGAGCGGCGTGTGATCTACAACCAGGTCACTGAACTGACCAACCGGATTAAGCAGCAGCAGCGCAACTCCTGACCAGGACCGACGCCCGCAACTCCTACCTTATTAACAGGGGCATGTGGATAAGCCTGTGGACAGTTAAGGGGACAACCCCGTCCAATGGGCTTAAAACCCTTAAGCCATCTGTGGATCAGCGAAACGGCCGAAAAAGTTGTCCCCATCCACACCCTGTTTAAAACCTGCTCCACCCACAATCCATGAACAGGGCAGAACCGCGGAACCATACTGCCGGATCGGGTTATCCACAGTTTCCACAGCAGTTATTAACACTACTAATCCCAAAAAATTGAAATTCCCTCAAACAACAATTTCCTGACTTGTACCTTCCGGACGCCAAACCCCCTGCTCGAACCACCACGGCGCCAACCGGGGATGGGTTAATCCCGGATCTTCGGGCTAAGCTGTCAGCAGCGCTCCCATCCTTGGGACTTTCTGTGGTGGTCCATGTGAAAACCATGCAGGTCCGACGGTGGGGGCACATGGTTTTGGGGACCTTCAGCCTGGAGCTCCCCGATCAGAAACGACAGCAGCAATGAAAGGCGGCACCCTTCCGTGAAGTTCAGAGTCGAACGGGACGTCCTGGCAGAAGCCGTCACATGGACAGCCCGGTCGTTGTCTCCGCGGCCGCCCGTCCCGGTACTCTCCGGACTTTTGCTCAAAGCCGAAGCCGGAACCGTCAGCCTGTCGAGCTTCGATTACGAAACCTCCGCGCGGCTCGAGATCGCTGCGGATATCGCGGACGAAGGAACCATCTTGGTCTCCGGCCGGCTCCTGGCAGACATCTGCCGCAGCCTTCCGTCCGCTCCCGTGGACATCGAAACCGACGGCAACAAGGTCACGCTCACGTGCCGTCGCAGCAGTTTCCACCTTGCGACGATGCCTGAGGCTGAGTATCCGCCCCTTCCGGCTCTGCCCGCCATCAGCGGCACAGTTTCAGGAGATGCCTTCGCGCAGGCCGTTTCACAGGTGATTATCGCGGCGAGCAAGGACGACACTCTACCCATCCTCACAGGCGTTCGGATGGAAATTGAAGACGACCTCATCACGCTGCTGGCGACCGACCGGTACCGTCTGGCGATGCGCGAAGTGCCCTGGAAGCCAGTCACGCCAGGCGTCTCAACAAGTGCACTGGTCAAGGCCAAAACACTCAACGAAGTAGCGAAGACCCTTGGCGGCAGCGGTGACATCAACCTGGCCCTGGCCAACGATGACAGCCGGCTTATCGGTTTCGAAAGCGGCGGACGCACCACCACCTCCCTGCTGGTTGATGGTGATTACCCCAAGATCCGCTCACTTTTCCCCGACACAACACCGATCTACGCCACGGTGCGGACCCAGGAGCTTGTTGAAGCAGTCCGTCGTGTTTCCCTGGTTGCAGAGCGGAACACTCCTGTGCGGCTTGCCTTCAGCCAGGGGCTGCTAAACCTCGACGCCGGCACCGGTGAGGACGCGCAGGCTTCAGAAGAACTTGAAGCCCAGCTCACGGGAGAGGACATCACCGTGGCCTTCAACCCGCATTATCTGGTGGAAGGCCTCAGCGTGATTGAAACGGCGTTCGTCCGGTTCTCCTTCACCACCGCCCCCAAGCCGGCCATGATCACGGCTCAACGCGAGGCCGACGGCGAAGACCAGGATGACTACCGGTATCTCGTGATGCCAGTACGCCTTCCCAACTAGAACCATCAGCGCAGAGAAGGGTTTCCCGTGCACATCGGACTAATCGGCCTTGGCAAAATGGGTTACAACATGCGCGAACGGCTTCGTCAAGGCGGCATTGAAGTCACAGGTTTGGATAGAAACCCCGAGATCACGGATGTAGCCTCCGTCGATGAGCTCATCGCGGCCGTACCTGCACCGAGGATTATCTGGGTCATGGTTCCGGCCGGCGAGATTACAGATTCTGTCATCAGCAACCTCGGCGACAAGCTGGAAGCCGGGGACCTCGTCATAGACGGCGGAAACTCCCGCTTCACTGAAGACCAGAAGCATGCGGCTTCCCTTGCCGAAAAAAGCATTCACTTCGCTGACTGCGGAGTGTCCGGTGGCGTGTGGGGACTGAAGAACGGCTACGGCCTGATGGCCGGCGGCGAGGCGGCCGACATCGAGCGAGCCATGCCGGTTTTTGATGTGCTGCGGCCAGAAGGAGAACGCGCCGACAGCTTCGTCCACGTGGGCGGGGTGGGAGCCGGGCACTACGCCAAGATGGTTCACAACGGGATCGAGTACGGCCTGATGCAGGCTTACGCCGAAGGCTACGAACTGCTCGCGGCCAAGGACATCGTCGTGGATCTGCCCGGCACGTTCCGTGCCTGGCAAAAAGGCACAGTGGTGCGCTCGTGGCTCCTGGACCTCATGGTGAAAGCCCTGGACGAAGATCCCGGCCTGGCCTCCATTGACGATTACGTTGAGGATTCAGGCGAAGGACGCTGGACTGTCGAAGAGGCAATTGCGAACGCCGTCCCGGCACCTGCAATTACGGCAGCTCTCTTTGCGCGCTTCTCATCCCGGGAGGACAACTCGCCGGCTATGAAGATGGTTTCCGCCCTGCGCCAACAGTTCGGCGGCCACGCCACCCGCCCGGCTAAATGAGGGTGATACGCCGCCCTCAAGGATTCTGAAAAAGCGTGTACCTACAGCACCTTTCCCTGACTGATTTCCGCAGCTATGCCCAGGTGGACCTGACCTTGGAACCGGGGATCACCGTGTTGTTGGGTTCCAATGGCATCGGAAAAACGAATCTGATGGAAGCCATCGGTTATCTCGCCACTCTCAGTTCCCACCGGGTGAGTTCGGATGGTCCGCTCCTTCGTTTCGGTGCAGACCGGGCCCTGATCCGGGCAAAGCTGGTCCGGGGCGATCAGTCAACGGTCCTTGAACTTGAGATCAACGCCAGCCGGGCCAACAGAGGAAGAATTAACCGCAGCAATCCGGTGCGCTCCAGGGATCTGCTGGGAATATGCCAGACAGTCCTCTTCGCCCCCGAAGACCTGGCGCTGGTCAAGGGCGACCCTTCAAACCGCCGTCGCTTCCTCGATGAACTTCTCGTCAGCCTTTCGCCTCGTCATGCCGGAACCCGGAGTGACTACGACCGCGTGCTGAAACAACGCAACGCCCTTTTGAAGTCTGCCCGGACGGGTAGATTCACGGCTGGACATGAAGCAACACTTGATGTCTGGGATCAGCATATGGCAAGGGCCGGCGCTGAACTCCTGCATGCCAGGCTTGAACTCGTTGAGCGGATCCGCCCCCACCTGGGAAGTGCGTACGAGCAACTGACTGACGGGTCAAAGGCGGCCGGAGCCGTGTATCGCTCAACACTGCTGACCCAACTGGACGACGACGGCGCCACCCCGGTTTCGGGAACCGCCCCTGCCGAGGCCGGGAATAGGACCGAGGATCTGGGAAGACTGTCTGTTGACGAACTGACTGACCGCTACGTTGAGGCCTTCGCCGCTTCGCGCCGAAAGGAACTTGAGCGCGGAATCTCCCTGGTAGGGCCACATCGGGACGAGCTGGAGCTGGTTCTTGGTGATGCGCCTGCCAAGGGATACGCCTCCCACGGGGAAACCTGGTCCATGTGCCTGTCCCTGAGGTTGGCTTCGTACTATGTGATGCTGGATGACACCCGGACCGGCGGGTCCGCCCCCATCCTTATTCTCGACGACGTTTTTGCGGAGCTGGATGTACAGCGTCGGCGTAAACTGGCTGCAATCGTCAGCGGTGCCGAACAAGTGCTGGTTACAGCCGCCGTCGACGCCGATATTCCGGAAGAGTTGGCTGGGCGGCGGGTGAAGGTCATCCCAGGAGGAATCGATGAATAGGGACGACAGGAGTGCCGGCGGCCTGCAACCGGGCCGTGACCCTGATGAAATCGATGCTGCCCAGGTGGCACTGAACCGGATGAGGGAAGCCGCGGCCGCCCGGGGTGAAATCCGACGTGCCGCTCCCCGCGCGGGCGGCAATCTGCAGAAACCAGGGCGCAGCGAGAGGGGAACCCGGGGGTTCACCCAGTTCCACGGAACAGGCCGGGATCCTTTAGGCCTTGGAAAAGTGGTGGGGCGGCTGGTTGCCGAACGCGGTTGGACTTCCCCGGTGGCCGTGGGTTCGGTCATGGCTGAATGGGCCACCCTTGTTGGCCCGGAGATTTCTGCGCACTGCACGCCGGAAAGTTTTACTGATACCACGCTGCACGTCAGATGCGATTCCACGGCCTGGGCAACCCAGCTTCGCCTGCTCAGCATCAGTCTGCTGGAGAAGTTCCGGACCGAGCTGGGCGATGGAGTGGTGACAAGCATCAAGGTACTTGGCCCGGCAGCGCCAAGCTGGCGCAAGGGCGGACGCACTGTGAACGGACGCGGACCGCGCGATACCTATGGATAAGCAACACGCGTTGTACGGCCGTACCGGGATGATTGGTGCTCCAGGCCGCCGTCCAGACTCTTGAAAAATGCACAAACGGCGTGTAGGGCGCTTCAAAGGCCCCGAGTCGTATAGGCACCCATTCGGTGGAGTGTTCGGCCCTTCCAGCGTGGACCAATGGCCTCTCGTGGGCACGTTGGGTCCGGAAGGGGCGCCGAAATGCGGGATTGAGCGCCGTTACACGGTAGAATGGTCGGAGATAACTGGACGCCGGTGAAGCGTTGACTGAGTCCGTTTTCCTGCGTGTTCCAGCGTTGCGGGGGGCGGTCTGCCAGTCAGCCGAGTAGCCGGCGTCAACAGTGACGTGCCTGTTGGCGGCTGCGATCTCCCCTCGAGATGGCAACGGCCGGCCATCATCGATTACAGAGGAGTCGAAAGCGCCTGTGTCTAACGACAATACAGAAACCCTGACAGCGGAGTTCGCAGAAGAAATTCCTAATCCGGATACACCGGTGGATAAGGCGACTCCAAGGGAATACGGCGCCAGCGACATCACGGTCCTCGAAGGCCTTGAGGCTGTTCGTAAGCGCCCCGGCATGTACATCGGTTCAACCGGACTCCGGGGCCTCCACCACCTTGTGTACGAAGTGGTGGATAACTCCGTTGATGAGGCGCTGGCCGGATATTGCACCCACATCGAGATCACGCTGCAGGCGGACGGCGGCGTCAAGGTTGTGGACGACGGCCGCGGCATTCCGGTGGACCTGCACCCCACGGAGAAGAAGCCCACCGTGGAGGTCGTTATGACCATCCTGCATGCCGGTGGCAAGTTCGGCGGCGGCGGATATGCAGTATCAGGCGGCCTGCATGGCGTGGGTATCTCCGTGGTGAACGCACTTTCGAGTCGTGTGGATACCGAGGTACGCAGGCAGGGCCATGTCTGGCGGATGTCCTTCGCTGACGGCGGCAAGCCCCAGGGCGGGCTGGTGAAAGGCGAAGAAACCGACACCACCGGAACCACCCAGACGTTCTATCCGGATGCCGGCATCTTCGAGTCAACCGTGTTTGATTTTGAGACCCTGCGTGCCCGGTTCCAGCAGATGGCCTTCCTCAACAAGGGCCTTCGCATCACCTTGACGGATGAACGCCAAGCCGCGGCCGGCGTTGACGAGGCCGGGGACCTGAACCTGGATACCGTCGTTACCGAGGGTGAAATCACTGCTGAACACCGCACGGTGGTGTACCAGTACAACGACGGCCTGCTTGATTACGTGAAGCACCTGAACTCCAGCAAGAAGGTTGATGTAGTCCACGAGGACGTCATCGCTTTCGAGACTGAGGACACGGAGCGGCACATCGCCGTCGAGATGGCCATGCAGTGGACCACAGCGTACTCGGAAAGCGTCCACACTTACGCCAACACCATCAACACCCATGAGGGCGGCACCCACGAAGAGGGATTCCGTGCAGCGATGACCTCCCTCATCAACCGTTACGCGCGTGAAAAAAGCATCATCAAGGAAAAAGAAGAAAACCTTACGGGTGACGATATCCGTGAAGGCTTGACGGCCGTCATTTCAGTCAAGCTCGCAGAGCCCCAGTTTGAAGGGCAGACCAAAACCAAGCTCGGAAACTCCGAGGTCAAGGGATTTGTGCAGCGCGTGGTCACGGACCAGCTCGGAGACTGGCTGGAGCGGAACCCTGGCCCGGCCCGGGACGTGATCCGCAAAGCCATTTCCGCGGCCCAAGCCCGCATGGCTGCCCGCAAAGCGCGCGACAATGCGCGGCGTAAGAGCCCCCTGGAATCATTCGGGATGCCGGGAAAGCTTTCTGACTGCTCTTCGAAGGATCCGGAAAAGTGCGAGGTCTACCTCGTGGAGGGTGACTCAGCAGGCGGTTCGGCCAAGCGAGGCCGGAACCCGGAAACCCAGGCCATCCTGCCGCTTCGCGGAAAGATCCTGAACGTTGAACGCGCCAGGCTGGACAAGGCACTCGGCAACAACGAAGTGCAATCGATGATCACTGCCTTCGGCACAGGCATCGGTGAAGACTTCAACCTTGCCAAGCTCCGGTACCACAAGATCGTCCTGATGGCGGATGCTGACGTTGATGGCCAGCACATCACCACCCTCCTGATGACGCTTCTCTTCCGCTACATGCGCCCGTTGATTGAAAACGGATTCGTGTATCTGGCGCAGCCGCCGTTGTACCGGATCAAGTGGTCCAATGCTCCCCACGACTACGTCTACAGCGACCGGGAACGCGACGCCAAGCTGGTATCCGGCCAGGCCGCCGGCCGCAGGATTCCGAAGGACAACGGAATCCAGCGCTACAAGGGTCTGGGCGAAATGGACTACACCGAGTTGTGGGACACCACCATGGACCCGGACCGGCGAACCCTGCTCCAGGTAACCATGGAGGATGCAGCAGCGGCCGACCAGACTTTCTCCGTTTTGATGGGCGAGGATGTTGAATCACGCCGGAACTTCATTCAGCAGAACGCCAAGGACGTCAGGTTCCTGGATATCTAGAGCTTTTACGGCCTGGCTATTCTTGAACCGACATATACCTGAAATGGAATTAATGAACCATGAGTGATGAAACACCTGAAGTTCCCGACGAGTCCGGCGACGCCTTGGAGCCCGTAATTGAAGGCAATGTGCTGATCGACCGTGTAGAGCAAGTGGACCTGCAGACGGAAATGCAGCGGTCCTACCTTGACTACGCCATGGCCGTCATTGTTGGCCGTGCGCTCCCCGACGTGAGGGACGGCCTGAAGCCTGTCCACCGCCGCGTCCTTTACGCAATGTTCGACGGCGGCTACCGCCCGGATCGCTCCTTCAACAAGTGCGCCCGTGTGGTCGGCGAGGTGATGGGGCAGTATCATCCGCACGGTGACACGGCTATCTACGATGCTCTGGTCCGCCTGATCCAGGACTGGACCATGCGGTACCCACTCGCGTTGGGGCAGGGTAACTTTGGCTCACCCGGCAACGATGGCGCAGCTGCTCCGAGGTACACGGAAACCAAAATGGCTCCGCTGGCCATGGAAATGGTTCGCGACATCGATGAGGAAACCGTCGATTTCCAGGACAACTATGACGGTAAGAACCAGGAACCTACCATCCTTCCGGCGCGGTTCCCCAACCTGCTGGTCAATGGGTCCTCGGGCATCGCCGTCGGCATGGCCACCAACATCCCGCCGCACAACCTCCGCGAAGTTGCTGACGGCGTGCAGTGGTACCTGGCCAACCCGACGGCCAGCCGCGAGGAGCTGCTCGAGGAGCTGCTGCTGCGCATCAAGGGCCCCGATTTCCCCACAGGCGCGCAGATTCTGGGCCACCGGGGCATTGAGGACGCCTACCGGACCGGTCGGGGTTCAATTACCATGCGTGCCGTGGTCAACGTCGAGGAACTCCAGGGACGAACCTGCCTGGTAGTTACCGAGCTGCCCTATCAGGCCAACCCGGACAACCTTGCGATCAAGATCGCTGAGCTGGTCAAGGACGGCAAGATCCAGGGAATCGCTGACCTCCGCGATGAAACCTCAGGCCGTACCGGTCAGCGCCTGGTTATCGTGCTGAAGCGCGATGCCGTGCCAAAGGTGGTGCTGAACAACCTTTACAAGCACACGCAGCTGCAGGACAACTTCTCTGCGAACATGCTGGCGATCGTGGATGGCGTGCCGCGGACGCTCAGCCTGGATGCTTTCATCCGCCACTGGGTGACCCATCAGCTTGATGTCATTGCCCGCCGCACGCGTTACCGCCTGCGCAAGGCCGAGGAGGAAGCGCATATCCTGCGCGCACTCCTGAAGGCGCTGGACATGCTCGACGAAGTTATCGCACTGATCCGTGCGTCCAACACCACGGAAGCGGCCCGCGATGGGCTGATGCAGTTGCTGGACATCGACGAACTCCAGGCACGCGCCATCCTGGACATGCAGCTGCGCCGTCTCGCGGCCCTGGAACGTCAGAAGATCCAGGACCGTCATTCGGAACTTGAAGCCCTCATCACTGAGTACAACTCCATCCTGGCCTCCGAGGAGCGTCAACGGGAGATCATCAGCAACGAGCTGGCCGAGATCGTAGCTAAACACGGTGACGACCGCAGGACGCACATCCTGATGGGATTCGACGGCGACATGTCGATGGAAGACCTCATTCCGGAAGAGGAAATGGTGGTCACCATCACACGCGGCGGCTACGTCAAGCGGACCCGGAGCGATAACTACCGCTCCCAGCAACGCGGCGGCAAGGGCATCAAGGGTGCCCAGTTGCGCGGCGACGACGTCGTGGAGCACTTCTTCGTCACCACTACCCACCACTGGCTCTTGTTCTTTACCAACCTGGGACGCGTTTACCGTGCCAAGGCCTACGAGCTCGCCGAAGCCGGCCGTGACGCCAAGGGCCAGCACGTGGCGAACCTGTTGGCGTTCCAGCCCGACGAACACATTGCCCAGGTCTTGGATCTCAAGGACTACCAGCACGCGCCTTATCTGGTCCTGGCCACCAAGCGCGGACTGGTGAAGAAGACGCGGCTGGAGGATTACGACACCAACCGTTCCGCTGGTGTCATTGCCATCAACCTGCGTGACGGCGATGAGCTGGTATCGGCTCAGCTGGTTTCGGAAACAGATGATCTGATGCTGGTCTCACGCAAGGGCCAGTCCATCCGCTTCACGGCGACCGACGATGCCCTGAGGCCGATGGGTCGGGCAACATCCGGTGTTACGGGCATGAAGTTCCGTGAGGATGACGAACTCCTCGCTGCCAACGTCATCACCGAAGGATCCTACGTATTCATCGTCACCGATGGAGGCTATGCCAAACGGACCGCTGTCGAAGAATACCGCCTTCAGGGCCGCGGTGGCCTTGGCATCAAGGTGGCTAAGCTCGCCGAAGGACGAGGCGATCTTGTGGGCGCCCTGATTGTCCAGGAAGAGGATGAGGTTCTGGTGGTCATGGAGGGCGGCAAGGTGGTCCGGTCCTCCGTTGCGGGTGTCCCGGCCAAGGGCAGAGACACCATGGGTGTCATCTTTGCCAAGCCTGACAAGAATGACCGCATCATTGAGGTAGCCAGGAACAGTGAAAGAGGCATTGAGGGCGAGGACGACGCCCTGGATGAGGACGCTGACGAAACCGGAAGCCTCGCTGACGTCGCGGAGGAAACTCTGGCTATTGCTGCTGATGACGTAACGTTGGCTGAAGATAACGGATCACGCGAGGGATCCGCAGAAGCAGAATCAGTACTCTCCCTGCCGTCCGATGCTGAATCGGACGGGGATGTGCTGGACGAAGACACTACCGGAGGTAACGAGTGAGTAATTCCGACTCATATCCCAATCCGAGCAGCGGCGTTCCAGGCGGAACCCGTCAGCCGGTGACCGCTCCGCGGGTGAATGCCCCAGTGCGTCCGCAGCAACGACCCAGCACCCCCCCGGGTGCACCGGCGCAGCGGCCTCCCGCTCCAGGTCAGCGTCCTGCCGCTCCCGGACAGCGCCCCACAGCCCCGGGACAACGTCCTGCAGCAGGCCAGCGGACCGGTCAAAACACGGCCGGACTCATCAAACCTGCTCCCAAGGCAAAGGTCCGAAGGGCGCGGCTTCTCGTCAGCAAGGTTGACCCTTGGTCAGTGTTGAAGATGGCCTTCCTGCTGTCCGTAGCCTTGGGTATTGTCACAGTGGTCGCGGCAATTGTCCTGTGGACCGTGCTTGACCTCACAGGTATCTTCGATCAGGTGGACAGCCTGCTGGGCACTCTCGCCGGTTCCGAAGGCGGCGGCTTTGAGCTGAAGAAGGTCGCATCCCTCGGACAGGTGGCCTCCTTTGCGACGATCATCGCCGTCGTGAATGTGGTCCTGCTGACAGCCCTGTCCATGTTGTCCGCGGTGCTTTACAACATCTCAGCCACCTTGGTGGGCGGTATCGGCGTCACTTTGACGGACGATTAAGAGCTGGATTTCCACCCAAAAGCCTCGATTTGAGATCGGGCCGGGATGTGCTGTAAAGTCATATCTCGGCCCGATGAGGCATCGGGGCGTATAGCTCAGGCGGTTAGAGCGCTTCGCTGATAACGAAGAGGTCCCAGGTTCAAGTCCTGGTACGCCCACGGAACCTGCACAGGTTCAAGGAAAGATTCAGGTAAAACTGGGTCGGAACGGGGTGCATGTGAAGAAGTTGCTGGTTGTTGCAGCGGCGGTCGCAGGCGTCCTGCTCTACAGGAAAGTGCAGGAATCCGAAGCCCGGAAAACAGTCTGGAGCGAATCAACCGATACGGTTGACTAGCGCGGACTCCCGGTCCGGAAGCTGGCAAGAGGCTTCCTGGAACTGGGGTATGATTGACGGGTTGCTTGTTATGGGGGCATGGCGCAATTGGTAGCGCACCTGCTTTGCAAGCAGGGGGTTCGGGGTTCGAGTCCCCGTGCCTCCACCATAAGAATGAGTCCCGGCCAGCAATGGCCGGGACTCATTGCTTTAACCGCTGGCCAAGATGGGCCGGGCTACAGTGGGCAGGTGACGTTTCTTATCGCGGCTCTTGGGGTGCTGGGAGTAGCCTCCTCGGGGCCGCTCATCGCCGGGACGCTTGGTGCCACCACTGTCAGTGCCCTGGCCATAGCTTTCTGGCGCAATGCAATCGGTGCTGCTGTCATGGTGGCTCCGGTAGTGGTCCGGGATCGGCACGAGCTCGGACGGATCAGGGCCTCTGAGTTCCGTTGGTGCCTTATTGCCGCAGTTGCGCTGGCCTTGCACTTCGCCTGCTTCATCACGTCCCTCCAACTGACGTCGGTGGCCGCTGCGACAGCCCTCGTCTGCCTGCAATCCGCCTGGATTGCAGTGATTCAGTTGTTCCGCGGGATCAGACACAGCTGGACGGTGTTGGCAGGGTTGGCGATTGCCTTTGTTGGCGTCGTGGCGATCACGGGATTCGATATGGGAAGTTCACCGGAGGCGCTGGCAGGGGACTTGCTGGCCGTCGCTGGAGGTGCGCTGGCCGGCCTGTACACCCTTGCTGGAGGAAAGGCCCGGCAGACCATGACTACAGGTTCGTACACGACCCTCTGTTATGGAATGTGTGCCGCCGTGGTTGCAGTGTTGGCCTTGTTCTCCGGCCAGCCCCTCATTGGGTTCGAAGCTGCCGGCTGGTTGGGTATCGTCGCCATCACAGTCTGCGCGCAGTTGGTGGGCCACACCGCGTTCAACCATTTGCTGGCGACCATGAGTCCCCTCTTGGTATCGATGATCATCCTGCTCGAGATCCCTGGCGCAGCTCTGCTCGCAGCCGTGTTCCTGGCGGAAACCCTGCCCGCCGGCACCTACGCCGGCCTGGCTCTGATCCTGGTTGGCCTCGCCGTCGTCGTGGCCGGACAGCGCAGCTCCGCCCGGAAAGCAGTGCCCCGGCTCGCGGAGCTTGGTACGGACTGATCCGGGGAATGCCCGCGAGAAGCTATTGCCCACCGCGGGTCTTGGGCTGGGCAGTATTCACTGTGTGGATCGCCCGCAGCAGCTTGGCCGGGAAATAGACCGAGAAGAACACCACCATGGGAGCCTTCAGGGCCATTTTCTTCACGTTGTGCGCTTTATAGGTGCGGTCGAAGCGCGTTACGTAGTAGCGGTAGTCCCGAGGCGAGTCTTCCAGACGCCGGGCTGACATTCCGGACACCATTTGGGGCCAGTACTGCACCTTGAGTTCATGGTCTGCCAGGTGGAGCGAAAGATCGATGTCCTCGTGCATCTCGTCTTTTTCGTCACGGCACGTCTCTTCCCGGATGGTCTCCCACGCCGAGCGGCGCATCGCCATGTTGGAGCCAAAGAGGAAGTGGTACTGGTGTTTGGCCAGCTTGAGCATTAGCTGGCGCATTTTGTCATCAGCCTTGAGCCCGAAGCGGCGCATTGGCATGTCGTAGTAGACCACGGGGCCTGTCGCGGCCTGGACGGACGGGTCCTTGAACGCTTTTTGAACCTGTTCCACCCAGTCAGGCTCAAGGACCGAGTCCGCATCGATACGGCCCAGAATGTCGCTCCGGGCGTGATCCAGTCCGAAGTTCCTGGTGGGGATCAGGCCTTGTTCCTTGTGCTGGCTGAGCAGGATGATGGGACTTTCAGGATATTCGAGCTGCATCTGCCGAACAATCTTGGCGGTGCGGTCCTTGGACTTGTTGTCCACCACGATGATTTCGTCGGCCGGAACAGATTGGTATACGGCAGCAATCAGGCATTGCCGTATGACGCTCTCCTCGTTGAAGGCCGGGATAACAATGGAAACGCTCGGCAGGGGGTCAGCGTTCGAGGTATCCTCGGGGGCTTTATCGGGTGACATCAGTCCAAATTTAGCACCCATAAGGTTGTCCTCAGCCGGTACCTGACGGTTTCCAACCGCAGAAAGGGCCCCGCCTCGGCGGAGCCCTTCCCAATTTTCAACCCACCGCGCGGGTGGTATCAGTTACTTCCCAGCGGGCTTTTCCGCCTCACTGGTTCCGTTCGTGTTCATGCCGGCGGCGATGTTTTTCACAGCAGTCTTGGCGTCCGTGGCAACCTTGGCGGTGGCGTCGCTGGCAGCGTCCACGGCGTCGCCGGCGGCCGAGGCAACGCCGCGTGAGGAGGCGGCTGCTTTGTCAGCGACGTCGGCGACTTCCTCACCCGTATCTGCCACCACACCGGTTGCCGCATGCTTGCCATCAGCAAGGGCATCGCCCACGGACGTCGCAGGAACCGGAGCAGGAGTCACCGGGGTGGTGCCAACAGGGGTGGGCGTCTTCCAAGGATCCTCCACGGGCTTGGAGGCCTTCCAAGCCGCGACACCTGCTGCTACGGCAGCAGCGATCACTCCGAAGATCAGCAAACCGCGGTTCTTCGACTTCGGAGCTGCAGCCTTTTCCTTCGTGACGGCGCGGGTGGCTTCAGCAGCGGCGGCCTTCAGCTGGTGGCTGGTGGTCTGTGCCTGCTCCTGGATCGTGTGGACAATTCCCACGTCACCAAGCTTCTGGGCCACTGCGTCCACACGAGCCGGGGCATTCTCCAACGTGCGATGGACGACGTCGGACGCCTGGCCGATCTGATCTGAAAGGCGCGGCAGGTATTCCACTACAACGCGGTCGCGGGCGTTGGCGATGACCGGGGTGGCTTTATCCAGAGCCTCGTGAAGCCGCGGAGTGGCGCCCTCTACTACGTCATGGATCTTCGGCGCCAAGGTGGCCAGGCCATCCTGGATACGGGGGGTGACGGTGGCAACGCCGTCGGCCAGGTTATGGGCCGCCGACTTCAACCCTTCCTGAATCTTGGGAGAGGCGGTGTCAATGCCATGCTGCAGGCGGGGAACTGCCCAGTCCACCGCAGCCTCCACGCGGGGGCCGGCCCAGTCCTTGGCATTCTCTACTGCGGAGCTCACTGACTGCTCCACGTCGCGGGCAATACGATCCGATTTCTTCACAACTACCTCCCGATTAATGTGGCGGTTCTTTCGTTAGCCTACGTGGATTGAACCTCACCGGCTATTCTTCAGCGGCAATTCCAATGGATTTCACCCAGCGCGGAACTCCCGTCCAGACTCTTTGCACCCGTACCCACCATGGAAGAATGGCTTTATGACTGCCATCGCAACTGCAAAAGCAACCATTCACACGAGCCTCGGCGACATCGTCGTCAACCTCTTCGGCAACCACGCGCCCAAGACCGTCAAAAACTTCGTCGGACTGGCAACGGGCGAGCAGCCCTGGACGCACCCCGAAACCGGTGAGGACAAGACCGGTACCCCGCTGTACAACGGCACCATCTTCCACCGCATCATCAAGGACTTCATGATCCAGGCCGGCGATCCGCTGGGACGCGGCGTGGGTGGACCGGGCTACAAGTTCGACGACGAAATCCACCCCGAACTGACCTTCAACGCACCCTACAAGCTGGCCATGGCCAACGCCGGAATCCAGATGGGCAAGGGCACCAACGGCTCGCAGTTCTTCATCACCACCATCCCCACCGACTGGCTGCAGGGCAAGCACAGCATCTTCGGGGAAGTTGCTGACGAGGAATCGAAGAAGGTAGTGGACGCCATCGAGGGCGTCCGTACCGGCATGGGCGACCGTCCCGTCGAGGACGTCACCATCAACAGCATCGACATCGAACAGCTCTGATTCAGCCCGCATGAGTTACGGAATACCGGCGGCCGAGCCGTCCGCCCAGATCCCGGTTTGTCCCAGGCATCCGGATCGGCCTTCTTACGTCAGGTGCCAGCGCTGCGGCCGGCCTGCGTGTCCGGAGTGCCAGCGGGCGGCCGCCGTCGGGTTCCAATGCGTTGACTGCGTCAACGAAGCAGCGCGGGCCACGCCGGGTATCAGGACCGTTTATGGCGGCGCCGTTGCCACGGGCCGGCCGTTGGTGACATTCGCCATTATCGCCGTCTGTGCATTTGTTTACGTGCTGCAGTGGGTGGTTCCCGGACAGTTTGTCTACGAACAGTTCGCCTACAACAACGCATTCGTCAGCCCGGAATACCCTAAATTCGAGCCGTGGCGGATGCTGACCTCGGCCTTCCTGCACTCCCAGGGATTTATCCTCCACATTGTGCTGAATATGTACATGCTGTGGATGTTCGGCCAAGTCCTTGAACCGCTGCTGGGCCGCGCACGCTTCTTGGCCGTCTATCTGATCTCAGCCCTCGGGGGCTCTGTTGGTTACCTCATGCTTACCCCGCTTTACACGCTTGGGCAGGACAGCCTCTATGGAGTGGTCGGCGCTTCGGGCGCAATCTTTGGACTCTTCGGCGCCATGCTGGTGGTCCAGAGGCACCGGGGCGGAGATACGCGGCAGCTTTGGGTCCTGATCGCTATCAACGGGGTCATCGGCTTCATGGTTGCAGGCATCGCGTGGCAGGCTCATTTGGGTGGGCTGGTCACCGGTGCCGCATGCGCCGCTGTCGTTGCCTATACGCCCAAGGGCAAGCAGCGGGGGCTCCTTCAGGCCGCTGGACTTGTGCTGGTACTGGCGGCTCTGGTGGCCCTGTCCTGGTCCCGGGTGGCAACAGCTTAGGTTCCTTATTTCGCAACCCTATCCCCCGGTGGCCTAAAGGCCGCCGGGGTTTTTTGTGGCTCTGATTATCCGGCCGATGTCTCGTGGGAACAGGCGGGCCCTCGGTTCCTCGAACTTATCCACAGGGCTTATCCACAGTGTGCGTAACTTACATGGATGTAGTTCAGCTCGTCCGTCAGGACAGAAGCCCAATGCTGGCGGCTTTTCACGAGTCGAAGGCGGCATTGTCCCCAACTGTGGATAAGTGAGGAGGACCGGACTGTTCTTAAGTGGACAACTTTTTCCACCTCCAAGGTCCTTTGTTAACGCTCCAAGGGCGCCTTGGTGCTCAAATCCACAGAATTATCCACAGGTGTTAATAACGCAGGCCGCCAAAGGATGCGCGGTATTCCTTGCTGCTGGGCGGAAATGAGTGGTGAGTAGCGGTTAGCAGGAGATCTTATCCCCAACTGTGGATAAGTTTGTGGAAGCCCTGTGGAGAAGAACGCTCCGCAGCCCGCGGCGTTGGAATATCTTAGAAGCTCCTTGGATATCCACACGCCAATCCACAGTGTTAATAACTTACAAAAATGTCATTCGGTATGGAACTTCAGAGTTGTGGCGTCTACAGGGGCCCACGAGACGCTGTGGCCCGGACTTATGCACACTGTGGATAACTTTGCCCACAGCAGGCGGGTCAGCCTCTCAACGAACCGTCAATAATGCAGCCTTCACGTTCTGGCTGTGCTTACGAGCTCCAGATGCCGGACGAGCCTCTCCTGTGGCTGTCCACAAGATGGGTGTCGATCATCCCAATGGCCTCCATCAGGGCGTACATCGTGGTTGGTCCAACGAACACAAATCCGCGCTTACGGAGGGCCTTGGACAGGGCGATTGACTCAGGCGACGTCGTGGCGGTTTCCGCGAGCGTCTTCGGCCTGGGTGTGGTTGCAGGTTTGAAACTCCATACAAAGTCCACCAAACCGCCGTCCGGCCTTAATGCAATGGTGGCCTGGGCATTCGTGATGGCTGCACGGATCTTGAGCCGGTTCCGGACGATTCCGGGATCCAACAGGAGCCGTTCGACGTCGGCCTCGGTGAAAGCGGCGACAGTCTCGGGGTGGAAGTTGTGGAAAGCTGCCCGGAAAGCGGGACGTTTCCGCAGAATGGTTGCCCAGGAGAGTCCGGCCTGAAAGGCTTCAAGGCTGATGCGCTCATACAGCCCCTGCTCATCCTGAACGGGAAGTCCCCATTCGGTGTCGTAGTACTCCCGCAGCAGCGGGTCGCTGGCCGCCCACGGGGGTCGCGCCAGCCCGTCGTCGCCGACGACGGTGCCGTTGTCCTCAGCAGTCATGCTTCAGCTTTCCCCGTCCAAGGACGTGGACGAACACCTCAACTGTTCAGGAACGCCAGCGCGTGGTCATGAGGAAGCCGAGAATGGCGATGCCGAATCCCGCAACGATGTTCCACGACTCCCACTCGCGAACCGGAAAAGCGCCTTCGCTGATGTAGTACGTGATGATCCAGAGCAACCCGATGATCATCAGGCCGAACATGACCGGTTTGAACCACACCGGGTTTGGCTTGTAGGCCTGCGCTGCTGCCGGCTGTGCCGCGGATGCAGTCCTCTTGCGTGGCTTTGACTCGGGCACGGGTCCTCCTTGGCGGGCTGAATCAAGAGTGGCGCCCTCGGCTTGGTATCCTGCAATGAGGAAACGTCGGCGGTCAGTGCCCTCTTGGTCACGTCTGAATTCTTACTAGCAGCCAATTCTAGCTGTAATTCAGCCGGTGCCGGTGCCGCCGCTCACGCCGAAGGGGAGAATCAGTGCTGCTGCAGGAGAAGGAGACGCGCGTTGCTGTGCCACCGCCGCGCGCCGGTGTTCTCCGCACCGCTGTCCAGGTCATGGGTGAGCTGCTCATTACGGCGGGGGTCATTCTGCTGCTGTTCGTGGCTTGGCAGCTATGGTGGACCAACGTGGAGTCTGATGCCAAACAGAGCGAAGCAATAAAGAACTTCGTCCAGGAACTGGGACCGCCGACTCCGGCGGCGCCTGCGAATCCGGCAGACTATGGACCGCCGGTGGTCTCGGAGCCTCCAAGTCATGCCGAAACAATCGGCATCATGTACGTTCCCCGCTTTGGAGCCGACTACACGCGGCCCATCGTCCAGGGCACTTCCACTGATGTCCTGGATACATTGGGGCTGGGTCACTACAAGAACACGTCCATGCCGGGAGCTGTGGGAAATTTTGCGGTTGCAGGGCACCGGCAAACCCACGGTGCGGTGCTGGACAACATCCATACACTCGTTCCCGGGGACAAAATTTACGTCCAGACCAAGGACGGATTCTACGTCTACGTCTTCCGTAACAACCAGGTTGTATTACCCACCAGCACGGACGTGCTGCTGCCAGTACCGGCCCAACCCTCGGCTACCCCGACCGAAAGCTTTCTGACCATGACCAGTTGCAACCCACGCTTCGGGGCGCAAGAGCGCATCATCGCTTACTCTGTGCTCGAACGATGGCAACCTGCCTCGGCAGGGCCGCCGGCCGAAATCGCCGCGCAAGTGGCTAAAGCCCGCGGGGAGGGTTAAGGATGTACGGCTGGATATTCCGCCATCTTCCCGGGCCCCTGTGGCTGCGGATTCTGACATCGCTGGTGCTCGCTGCCGCGGCAGTGGTCCTGATGGTTCAGTTTCTGTTTCCCTGGCTCTCACAGTTCACCCAGTTCACCGACTCAACGATTGGTTCAGTAACCCAGCCATGACTACCAAAATCCTTGTCGTAGACAACTACGACAGCTTCGTTTACACCCTGGTTGGTTATCTCCAGGAGCTGGGGGCGGAAACCACGGTGGTCCGAAACGACGACGTCACCCTCGCGGAGGCCATCGAGCTGGCTGAGACCCGCGACGGCGTACTGGTTTCCCCCGGCCCCGGCACCCCGGCCGAGGCCGGCGTCTGCATTGAACTGATCAAATGGTGCGGAGATCAAAGCAAGCCCATGTTCGGCGTTTGCCTGGGCCATCAGGCCCTCGCCGAAGCGTATGGCGGAACAGTGACCCATGCCCCTGAGCTGATGCACGGAAAGACCTCGCTGGTCGAACATCACGGGACAGACGTATTTCAGGGTCTGCCATCTCCGGTCACGGCCACCCGCTACCACTCACTGGCAGCGGTGCGAGGGACCATCCCGGAGGTCTTGGAAATCACCGCCGAAACAGCCACTGGCGTGATCATGGGGCTGAGGCACCGGACTGCGCCTTTGAGTGGCGTGCAGTTCCACCCGGAGTCCGTTCTGACAGAAGGCGGATACCAGATGCTGGGGAACTGGCTGGAGTCCTTGGGAATGACCGGGGCTGCCGCTCGTGCCGGAAAATTGAGCCCGCTCATCAAGCACTGAGACCTCAAGCGCTGAGGCCACTGGGTCAGCCTACCCGGAAGGTGTGGCAACTTAGCGGCCTGCTGCGGCTGGCCGGTCCTGTCGTTGGACGGCCAACTCTCTTGCCGCCCTACTCCTTGGACGGCGTAGCCGACGGCGTGGGGCTCGGTGTAGGCGGAGGTGCGGGCTTGGCCACGGTCACCGTTATTGTTTTGCCTTGTTCTACGAGAGCGTTCAGCGGATCGCTTTGCTCCGTCACGCGTCCGGGTTCCACCTGGGAATTTTCGACTTCCCGAAGCGCCATCACAAGACCGAGGTCTTTCAGTGCAGCCTCAGCTTCGGCCTTCGGCAATCCCCGCAGTTCCGGCATGGAGACCTTACCGGTGGAGACCACGATCTCCACTGTGCTGCCTACTGCAACCACTTGCCCAGGAGCAGGATTGGTGGTGATGACAATCCCCGCAGGAACGGTGGCGCTGTTGGCCATGGTGGTTGCCGGGGCGCCCACAAGGCCGGATTGGCGGAGGACATCCCGCACTGCAGCCTCTGTTCTCCCGGCCAGCCCTTCAGGGATCTTTACGGCACTGGGACCCTCGGAAATGTTCAGGATGACATCTGAATCCGGATCCAAGGACGTCCCCGCAGCCGGCACTGTTCCGATCGCGAGTCCCTTGGCAATGTTGTCGTGCTGAACCCGTTTAATCTGCGGACTCAAGCCGGAGCCGTAGAGCTTTTGCAGGGCTTCAGACTCAGTCAGCGAAGCCACAGCAGGGATATCCACCTGAGCCACCGGAGGCGGGGGCTGATTAACAATGCTGTAAACCCACGCGCCGCCGCCAGCCAGCACCAACAAGGTGAAGATGACCAAAGTGGCGATCCAGGTCCGACGCCGGGATTTCTGCCTCGGTGTACGCTCGCGTTCCGGTTCAAAGCTGAGGGGCAGTTCCGCTGCCCCTGGCGAATCGTAGGCTGCGGCAGAGCTGACCGAACCGGCGTCGTCTCCCCCGGACGTGTCGCTCAAAGGCCTGATCCTGCCGCTGGGCGACTCGTCGAGGAACTTGGCGCCAGTAAGGGATAAGGCCGTGGTCTCAACAGCCCGCTCCGTAAGGGGAACGGTATGGTTCGGATCAGTTGGCGCCTCAGTTTCAAGGAGTTCGGGCACGGCAACACCGTTGCGTGCAGCACGCAAGGCCCGACGGAAGGCAGCAGCATCCTGGAAGCGATCCGCCCGGTTCTTCTGGAGCGCTTTGGCCAGAACGGTGTCCAGGGCAGGAGTGACGTCCGGATTGAGCGTACTCACAGGCTCAGGAATTTCCCGGACGTGCTGGTAGGCCACTGATACAGGACTGTCACCGATAAAGGGGGGTCGCCCGGCGAGCATTTCATACAGAAGGCAGCCCGCTGAATACAGGTCGCTGCGTGCATCCACCGTTTCACCACGCGCCTGTTCCGGTGACAGGTACTGCGCTGTTCCCACTACGGCCTGCGTTTGCGTCATTGTGGCCGAAGAGTCCGCCATGGCTCGGGCAATACCAAAGTCCATGACCTTGACTGAACTGGATTTGGTGCAGAACATGACGTTGGCGGGTTTGATGTCACGGTGGACAATTCCCGCTTTGTGGCTGTACTCCAGTGCCGACAGGACGCCCAAGGAGAAATCTATTGCTTGGTCGATGGTGACTTCATCTGCACGGATCAGATCCCGGATCGTCTTGCCCGAGACGTACTCCATGACGATGTACGGCACCCTCACGGTGTCCTCTGGCCCGCCGGGCACGGCATGCTCACCAGTATCGTAGATAGCAACGATCGAAGAGTGATTCAGGGCAGCGACTGCCTGCGCCTCCCGCTTAAAACGGGCCTGAAACTGCGGGTCCCGGGCCAGGTCAGGGCGCAGTAGTTTGACTGCAACAGTACGTCCAAGACGGGTATCAACCCCGCGATAGACGTCCGCCATGCCGCCCCGGCCAATCAGCTCGCCGAGTTCGTAACGACCGTTAAGGACGCGCTGGGTATCCACCGGAAGGCTATCCTCCCGGTGTGACGGCATACGGGGCGAGTCTGACACGGTTCTGCTCTGCCTAAGGAGCCGGTGAGGTAGTAGTCGGACCGGAACCCAATCCCAACGGCTTGGAGAGGTGATAGGTCACCACGGATCCAGCGGGTACTTTCATTCCGGCTTCGGGATCGGAACTGACGAAGGTTCCGACGGGTTGGGTTGGAGCGCCGGACTCGTCATCACCCTTGGCCCAGCGCAACCCGGCGGCCTGAATGGCCTGCTGGACCTGGGTTTCGGTGCTCCCCACGCTGATGGCCGGAACCGACAGCATCTCCGGGCCTTTGGAATAAGTCACTGTGATGGTTTCGCCGGGCTGCACGGGTCCGGACGGATTGATGTCGGTCACTGTACCTGGTGCGGCATCGTTGAAGACCTCCTCACCCTTGACCGTCAACCCAAGGCCAATAAGCTCTGCCCGAACCTGGTCATAGGGACGTCCCTTGTAGGCGTCCGGTATGAGGTTGATGGCAGTCGGCGTGCTCTGGGTAGCGGAAGGAGAGGGACTCGGCGTCGGTGAGGCTGATGTCCGGGTCGGGGAGGGCGCGCTGCTGGTGGGTGCACTGACAGACGGGGCAGGAGTGCTTGCCGCCGGCTGGGGGAACAAGAGCCCCGACTGTGTCAGGAGGAAGCCGATGAGCGCGAAAAGGACCAACAGGATTAGCGCGATCAAAGGCCAGGTCCAAGGGCTGCGCCCGCGTCGCTGAGGCTCATCAACGGGTTCGTCGTAGTCCTCTTCCTCCTGGATCCAACTCCGCTCGGCCGCGAGGGCATTTGCGCGTGAGAGGGTATTCCGGGCTCCCCCCTCGTCCCCATTGGCTGCTGCGGCTCCTGCCGCTGCACCCGCGGCAGCCGCGCCGAGAACCGGCAAAGCGGAGGTCGACGTCGAACCGTTCCTTTCAGCGCTGGATCCAATGACGCCGGTGGGTGCTGTAGGAATGTCCACTGGTGCTGTGATAGGTCCGGTTGTCGCCTCGAACAGGAGCATCCCGGGCACCGCGGCATGGGCAGCGGTGATGTCGCCATTGCGGATCGCTTCGGCGGCCTCTGCCAGCTTGATGGCGTTGGCAGGACGGTTCTTGGGATCTTTCGAAAGCATGGACATCAGGAGCGCCCGGACCGGCGTCGAAAGGGTCTCGGGAAGAGGCGGCGGGGCGTCGTTTACCTGGGCCAGGGCAATGGCGATCTGGGACTCACCGGTGAAGGGCCGATGGCCCGTCAGGCACTCATATCCGATCACGCCGAGGGAGTAGATGTCGGAAGAACCGGTAGCTGTCTGCCCGGTCGCTTGCTCAGGGGCAAGGTACTGGGCCGTGCCCATCACCTGGCCAGTCTGCGTGAGCGGCACCTGATCGGCCAGACGGGCTATGCCGAAGTCTGTAACCTTGACCCGGCCCTCCGGGGTGATGAGCAGGTTTCCTGGCTTGATGTCGCGGTGCACCAGGCCCTGGTCATGGGCGACGGCGAGAGCCCGGGCAGTCTGGGCAATGATGGACATGGTGCGGTCAGGTGAGAGCACCTGCTCATGCTCGATAATGCTGCTCAAAGGCTGGCCGGGTACCAGCTCCATGACAAGGTAGGCGGAACCTTCTTCCTCACCGTAATCAAAGACGTTGGCGATACCTACGTGATTCAGGAGGGCGGTGTGGCGTGCCTCGGCGCGAAAGCGCTGGAGGAACCCGGGGTCGCCCGTGTACTCCTCCTTGAGCACCTTTATGGCTACGATGCGGCCAAGGATCAGGTCTTTCGCTTTCCAGACCTCTCCCATGCCGCCAATCGCAATACGAGTGGTCAGCTGGAACCGCCCGCCGAGGGTGATTCCCGTTGTAGGCCTCACTTATTCAACACCGCCTCAAAAATCTTCTTTGCATTCGGACTGGTTAGCTGTGCGCCGGTGGTGATGTCTACATCTTGCATGACGATGGTGACGGCCACCTGCGGGTCGTTGGCCGGGGCGAACCCGGTAAACCATGAGTTGTTCAAGCCATCGGTACCGAGCTCCGCAGTGCCGGTCTTGCCGGCAACCTGGACTCCTGGAACCGCCGCACCCCTGGCGATGCCGTCACTGACCACACTGGTCATCCACTCCGTAATCTGGCGCGAGATTTCCGGGGTGGTAGAGGTGCGAAGGACTTCGGGTTTTGGCTCGTCGATGATCCGGAGATCCGGGGAGCGGAGAGTTTTTATGAGGTTTGGTTTCATCTGAACCCCACCATTGGCAATGGCGGAGGTCATGAGCGCCACCTGCAGCGGAGTTGCCCGTACGTCCCGTTGGCCGATTGCAGACTGTGCCAGCCCGGGGCCGTCCAGGTCCGTCGGGAAGCCAGGCCTGGCATAATCGAGCTTCAATTGATCGCCGAGTTCCTCACCGAAGCCGAATTTTTGGGCCTGGTTCGCGATGGCATCGCGGCCGAGATCCTGCGCAATACTGGCGAAGGGAGTATTGCAGGACTGCTGGAGGGCGAAGGCAAAGCTGGCAGTGTTCTGCGTATAGCAGGTACCGCCCGCGTAGTTGGGCAGCCGGTACTCAATGCCCGGAAACGACAGTTCGGCCGGGTTTGGGAGCACACTGTCCTTGTTGTATTTTCCGGAACTGAGGGCTGCGGCGGTATCTACGAGCTTGAACACCGATCCTGGAGCGAGCTCGGCTCCAGTGGGGCCACTGACGTTCTGGTTCAGGTTGATCCCGGGGACCTGGTTGAGCTCGCTGATGTTTGCTCTGGCGGCAGCTTCATCCTGGGTGGCAACGAGGTTGGGGTCGTACGAGGGCTTGGAAACCATGGCAATGATGTCCCCCGTCTTCGGGTTGGTCACAACGATGGAACCGCGCTGACCGTCCGGGATAAGGTCGTAGGCCAGTTTTTGGATTTCGGGGTCAAGGGTGAGTTCCACCGAGGCCCCCTTCGGTTGGTTTCCGAGGAAGAGCTGACCGATCCTGTCGAGGAAGAGCTGGTCCGAGTTGCCAGTGAGCTGCTCATCCATTGTTTTCTCCAACCCGGAAACACCGAATTCCTTGGAGAAGAAGCCTGTGATTCCGGCGTAAAGTTCCGGCTGCGTGTAGGTGCGCTGAAATTTGCAGGAGTCTGAACCCGGGACGGATTGGGCAATGGGTGTACCGGCGACGATGATGGCCCCGCGGTCGTTGCAGTAGTTCTGGATGAGGGCCCGACGGTTCCACGGGTTTGCCTTGAGCTCGTCTGCCCCGATTACCTGGACAAAGCTGATGGCGCCGAAAATGAGGGCGAACATCGCGATTGCTGCGATCCATGAGTGTCGAATGGCCTGATTCACAGTTGCCTCACCGCCTCAGTCTGGGTGTCAGTCCGGATTTGCGGGTTTCTCCGGGGCGCAGGGGACATGGGTTGCCCGGGAATCGCTGGAACAGCCTGCCTGTTGTCGGTTTCTGTGCCCGGAGGAAGGGGTGTGGTATCCACCGGGCCCCGCGCAGCGTGGGAGATCATCAGGAGCAGGCCCACAATGATCCAGTTGGCGAGCAGAGATGAACCGCCCGCTGCCAGGAACGGAGTGGTGAGTCCTGTCAGCGGTATGAGCCGGGTGACACCTCCGATAACGACGAAGCACTGCAGGGCTATGGCGAACGACAACCCGCACGCCAGCAGTTTCCCGAAGGCATCGCGGGTTCCCAGAGCGGCACGGAAACCGCGGGTGAAGAGCAACAGGAACATCATGACGATGGCGAACAGCCCAAACAGTCCCAGTTCCTCACCGAAAGAGGCAATGATCATGTCGCTGTTGGCGAAGGGCACCATATTGGGCCGGCCCTGCCCCAGCCCGGTGCCCACCAACCCGCCGCTCGCCATCCCGAAGAGGCCCTCGACGATCTGGTAGCTCCCGCCGAATGTCCGGCCGTAGACCTCATCTGTGAAAGCGTTCAGCCAGCCGTTAATACGGAGGCCCACATGCGAGAAGACGTTGGAGGCGACAAACCCGCCGCCCAGGAGCAGCCCCACACCAATTACTACCCAGCTGATGCGGCTGGTCGCGACGTAGATCATGACGATGAAAAGCCCGAAGAACAGCACCGAGGAACCAAGGTCCCGCTGGAAAATCAGCACACCGATGCTGACCAGCCAAGCCGTGATCATCGGTCCCATGTCCTTGAAGCGGGGGAACTGCAGGGGACCGATTTTGCGGCCGGCCAAGAGAATGAGGTCCCTGTTGGAGGAAAGATAGCCGGCGAAGAATATAGCCAGCGTTATCTTGGCGATCTCACCTGGCTGGAACGTCAGCGGTCCCAAACGGATCCACACCCGGGCGCCGAGGATCTCTCCCGCGGAGATGCCGGGGATCAGGGGAAGGACCAGCAGTAAAGCGCTCACCGCAAGCGAAATGTAGGTAAAGCGTCGCAGGACGCGGTGGTCCTTAAGGAACCAGATGACGGCGATGGCAACGGCCATGGCGATCAGGGTCCAGCGCAATTGGTTATTTCCCGTGTCATCGTCGGGGCCGTCCAAACGGTGAATCATGGCAAGGCCAAGGCCGTTCAGCGCGACCACCAGCGGAAGTATTACTGGATCGGCGTATTTCGCCCGGATCCGGAGAACGACATGAAAACCCAGGGCCGCTACGGCTAAGAGGCTTGACTGGAACCAGAAATCAGTGTCGAACGCCTTCTCCTGATCCACGCCAACGAGCGCATTAGCGCTGATTCCAACGGCCAAGGCCAGAAGCAACAGCAGAAGTTCGATGTTGCGGCGGGGTTTGGGGGCGCCATCTGTTTGCGTCATTTCACCACCTCGCAGTTCTGGTTGTTCTGTCCTGGTGAAACAGAGGGGGATTGGGTTGGAGCCGCCGAGGGTGGCGGCGTTCCGGTGGGGCTCGGGGCCGGGCTCGCTGCACCAGCAGTCCCTGACGGCACTGCCCCTGCTGAGGGCGAAGGGCACGCTTCGGAAGGTGAAGTGGTGCCGGTTTCCTGGAGGTTCTTCACGATCCGCTGAGCATCGTAGAGGTCACGCGCAGGCACCGTCTGGCGGACGCGTTGCTGGGAAAATTCAGGCAGGGAGGCCATGGGGATGTCGGTTACCGCTTCGAGGGTGGAGAGCTGGATGGGACCAAGGCGCTGGGAGACGCCGTTGTAGATAGCTACGCGTTGGTCGTACTCCCCGATGTAGTAGCGGGTTTGAGTCCAGGCGTACCCGAGCCAGAGGCCAACGCCCAGCAGAAGCAGGACGACCACTGCAACGGCCATGCTGAGCCAACGCCGCGGCCGAAGTGATGAGCGGTAGTCCTCGTAGTCGTCGCGTGTCTGGTCAGATTTATGAGTGAGGACGGTGGCAGCCCGTCGGGCAACCGTGCGTCCTGCGATGGAAGGAATGGATCCCGTTTCAGCCGCAGTAGCAGCGGCCCCCACGAGTTCATGGGGCCTGCTGGCCAGCTCTTCCTTCAGAACCTCGGCTGACAGATGTTCTCCGAGGTTGGGATCAGTGCTGGTCCCCGACTCGTCTGACTCATCGTCTCCGTGTGATTCCTTGCCGGCATCCGGTCCGGCTGAAGGAGGAGGTGCGCTGGCGCCGTCGGGGATGACAGCGCGGGTGGAGCCCGGATTTGCAGGTGCGGATCCGACAGCCGGCGACGGCGCAGGATCCTCGGCAACAGTGGCTGTGATGGTCTCCGCTGTGGCGTTACCCGTCGAAACAATGTCGACGGCGGCTGTACTGACGTCGTCGAGCGTTTCCTCCGCTATTTCCAGCATCACCACGGTGACGTTGTCCGGGGACCCTGCCTCGAGGGTGAGGTCGATAAGCGCGTCAGCGCATTCGCGTAGGCTTTTTGTCTCGCGCACGGTTCGTTCAACAACGTTGCCCGCGACGTAGTTCAGTCCGTCAGAGCAGAGCAGCCAACGTTCTCCCGGCTGGACGTCCAATGCATCAAGATCCAGTTCAGGACTGGCGTCGACGTCGCCCAGAACCCGCATCAGGACGTTCTTGTGGGGATGCGTTTCCGCCTCTTCGGGCTTCAGGCGGCCTTCGTCGATCAACCGTTGGACGAAAGTGTGATCGACGCTGACCTGTTCGAAGACGCCGTCACGCAGCCTGTAGGCACGGGAATCCCCGATGTGGGCGAAGTGCAGCTTGCCCTCCGCCAGGAGTAAAGCCGTGACGGTGGTACCCATACCAGCGAGCTTTGGATTCATGTGGACGAGTTCCGAAAGCAGGGAGTTCGCCGTTTGGATCTCATCTGCCAGGACGGTGGTGGCATCGTCCTCATAGGTGTCCTGGTCAAGATGGATCATGTCCAGAACGGTGGCAGCAGACGCTACGTCCCCTCCCGCATGGCCACCCATTCCATCTGCCACAACAGCAAGATGGCGGCCCACATAGGCGGAATCATCGTTTTTTGCCCGCACCCGACCGACATGCGAGCGGGCTGCGTAGCGCATGATGAGGGGCCGCTTCGAGGCAACTGCCTTGTCCGCGGGGACGTCCGGGGCGGCCATGGCTATGGCCTCAATTCAATAACCGTCTTGCCGATTCTCACGGGGACGCCGATCTCAACCGGAAGGGCCCGGGTGAGCTGTTGATCAGCCAGATACGTGCCATTCGTGGAGCCGAGGTCCTCAATGAACCAGCGGCTGCCTTGCGGGAACAGCCGTGCATGCCGGCCGGAGGCGTAGTCGTCCTCCAGAACCAGGGTGGCTTCCTGTGCGCGTCCCAACAGAATAGGGCTGGCCGCGAGAGGAATGGTGCGTCCCTTGAGCGGTCCTTCAGTCACCACCAGTTGCCGCGCCTGCTGCTTTACGGGAGAAGGTGCTGCTTCTGCCAGGTTTGGATTGCGCCGCATCTGGCGTGCTGTGGGTACACCTGTTGCCGCCTTCTTGCCGATCATCAGATCACGGCGCATGGCGGCGACAATGCTGAAGATCAGGACCCAGAGCAGCAGAAGGAAGCCGAAGCGAAGAACTGTGATGGTCAGGTCACTAACATCATTCACGCGCGACCACCGGTGTTGGCGGGCAGGAGGCGAAAGACAATTTTGGTCCGTCCCATCGTGATGGTTGAGCCGTCGGTGAGTTCCACGCTACCTGCCACCTTGTGTCCGTTGACATAACTGCCGTTGGTGGACCCGAGGTCCACAGCTTCCGTGATTCCCTTGGTGGTGCGGACCTCAAGGTGGCGCCGGGAAACGCCTGTGTCATCGATGAGGATATCGGCTTCCGACGAACGGCCCAGAACGATCGATGCTGCATTAAGTGAATAGCGCTGGCCGTCGATGTCAAGGACAGGCTGCATCCGTACTGGCTGACGCGCCGGAGCCGCCGGAAGGTTGCTGCGCGGAGCGGGTGGCGCTGACGGCCCACCCGTTGACTTCTCCGTCTTGGAACCGATTTCGAAGTCTCCCGCACGGAGGACGTCGTCGCGTTGGAAGGAGATCCGCACTGGACCCTGGAGCGTATACCCCTGGCTCCGAACGTGGGCGATGACCACATCACAGAGCTCTTCGGCGAGCGGAGTGCCCCATTCCTGGGCCCTGACGAAGTCATCATCGCTAAGCCTGACGTCAAAAACGTTGGGGGCGAGGGTTCGCCCGGCGGCAATGGTGATGGCCTTGTGGTCGACCTCGCGGCGCAGGCGGCTCGCTATTTCCACAGGCTCCACTTGCGCGCGGGAACCGGTGGAGAAGACACCGCGGACGGCCTTTTCAATGCCGCGCTCGACTTTGTCCAGCAATCCCATGGTCCCTCTCCTTTCCTCACGGCTGCCGTGCAGCTCACGCTTTCGAACACAGTTGACCAGACACAACTTCATACCCGGAGGGCATGCAGGGCGCAGCCACTCCTACATCAGATACTACTGGGCACTGCTGTGAATGGCCTTAATGGACAACGCCCACCCCGCCAGAATAGTTCGTTCCGGCCGCCCGTGAAGGCTCCTGCACAGCAGGGCGCCGCACTTTCGACGGCGGTGCTCTTTCTTGGTGCCCTACTGACCCTTGGATGGGCGATTCGCGTTTTACCGTGACTGTCCGTTATGCTTGATCTCGCTGCTTTTACGCAGGTGATGGTCCTGATATTGGACGGTCAACAGCTAAAAGAAGTTGCGCGCGAGTGGCGGAACGGCAGACGCGCTGGCTTCAGGTGCCAGTGTCCGAAAGGGCGTGGGGGTTCAAATCCCCCCTCGCGCACGCAAATAAGAACCCCGGTCTTAGGACCGGGGTTCTTTGCTTTAAGCCTGATTCGGGTCGGGTTTTGCTTTTGGCATCAGTCGGCCGGGGGCTGGGCAATCAGTCGGAGGCACCCCGCTGGGCGGCAATCAACCGGCGTCGGGAGTTCACCAGATGATTGCGCATGGCCGCCGCGGCTGCCGGCTCATCCTGTTCCGCGATGGCCGCATAGATGGACCTGTGCTCCTGTGTCACCTGTTCGAAGTGGTCGCGGGCATAATCCTCGGCTCCAGTGATGAGTCTTGTTCGCGGCATGGCGATCATCGTCGGGCCCAGGTTGGCCAGGCACTCGGAGTAATAAGGATTACCCGTTGCCGCTGCAATGGCCCGATGGAAGCCGTAGTCGGATTTCATGGCATGAGCGGGATGGCCTGAATTGGACATGAATTCTTCGAGCGAACCCTGAACCGCCTTCAACTGACGTTCACTGCGGTTCTTGGCTGCAAGGGCAGCACTTTCACCTTCTACCCCCATGCGGAACTCGAGCAGGTGCAACCGGTCCTCCAGAGTAGCCACAGCCCGCGCTCCGGGCATCGTAGACGGTCCGGCCAGCGGGGGTGTCAGGACAAAACTGCCACGTCCGCGTTCAGTCTCCACCAGTCCCTCTGCCTGGAGCCGGGTCAGGGCGGACCGGACCACCGTCCTGCTCACACGGAACTCGCTGATCAAGGTGTTTTCGCTCGGCAGTTTGTCCCCGGGTTGGATTGTCCCCTCAACAATGCGGTTCCGCAGGTCTGCTGCGAGGTCGGCGGTCAGGTTTCGGCTCATGAACCCAAGATTACGCGCCGACTTCCACCGAATCGGTGGTCCAGGCACGTGCCTGATCGCTGAGGGTCACCCCAAGGCCAAGGCGGTCGGGAACGAGCATTCTGCCATTTTTGGTTTCAAGCCGTTCGTTGAAGAGCGGATCCAGCCAGTCGAAGTGTTCAACCCAGGGCTCAGCCGGATAGGCCGCAGCCAGGTGAAGGTGGATCTCCATGGCAAAGTGCGGGGCAAGTCCAAGTCCGCGTTCGTCTGCCAGGGCGGCGAGGCGAAGGAACTGGGTGATACCGCCTACCCTGGGAGCGTCGGGTTGGATGATGTCACAGCCGTTGGCGGTCATCAATGCTTTATGCTCAGCCACGGAGGCCAGCATTTCCCCGGTGGCGATGGGCGTGTCCAAGGCTTGGGCGAGTTGGGCATGGCCATCGAAGTCGTAAGCATCCAAGGGTTCTTCGATCCAGACGAGATCAAATTCCTCGAGGCGCCTGCCCATACGCAGGGCCGTGGCGCGGTCCCATTGCTGGTTGGCATCGACCATAAGCGGGACGTCCCAGCCTATGTGGTCGCGGACTCCCGCAACGCGCCGCAGGTCCTCTGCAGAATCGGGCAGGCCGACCTTGATTTTGATGCCTCCGATTCCTTCCTCAAGGGATTGGGTTGCACGGGCCTTGACCTCATCCAGGGTGGCGTTGAGGAATCCCCCTGAGGTGTTGTAGGTCCGCACCGAGTCACGGTAGGAACCCAGTAATTTCGCAAGCGGCAATCCTGCCCGCTTGGCCTTGAGGTCATAGAGTGCGACGTCAATTGCCGCCAGCGCCTGGGTGGCCACTCCGGAACGGCCCACTGACGCGCCGGCCCAGAGCAGCTTGGTATAGATCTTGCCGATGTCGTTGGGATCCTCACCGATGACTCCCTGCACGACTTCCTTGGCGTGCGCATACTGGGCGGGGCCTCCGGCACGCTTGGAGTAGCTGAAGCCGAAGCCGGTGTGGCCTTGCTCGGTCAGCAGTTCGGCGAACAGGAAAACCACCTCCGTCATTGGCTTCTGGCGGCCGGTGAACACCTTGGCGTCACTGATCGGCACCGCCAGAGGCAGGCGGGCCGTCGAAAGTTTGACGTGGCGGATGAGATCGAGGCTGCTCATAGTTCTCCCTTGTGCTGAGTGGCGGGCGGCATTGCTCAACTTATATTACAAGCTTCTAACTTGTAATATAAGCTCCCATCAGGAAACGCAAGCTGCTGCGTTTAGAACGTGTGCGCGGCGAAGGGATATCCATCCCTGTCCAACAATTGCTCCCGCAAAGGCTGATTGAGAGTCCCGCACAGGACGCCGAGACGTGAGAGTCTCCTCGGCGCCCAACAGGGACGGGCGGTTCATTGCTCCACACTGGACCGCCCGTCCCACACCACTTCTCCCGATCATTCTTCATTGAACCTATGATCGTCCTACGAAGTTGTGCACATTCGCCGGCAACGGAAGGTGAGCTACCAGCAGGCGGTGACCTGGCGTTTGTGTGCAGCTGGTCAGATGGTTCCCTGTCCTCCACCTGTGTGCGGGAAAAGCCCGTAAGGATTTAGCTTTTGCCGTGCACCTGTTGGGGAGAGGCAACGGCAGCCCACCACCTTGGTCCGGCGAAGCCGGCTACCGTCTCAGCTCATCGGGAAGTTCAACGTCATGCGGATCAAGATCCGGGCGCGGACGAAGGAATCGCAGTG
>NZ_JAPSHJ010000032.1 GCF_031179985.1 Arthrobacter sp.
CACGAAGGATAACTACAAGAAGGAACTCATCGACACCGGGTACTACACCGAGGCCGACGTCAAGTAGCACTGTCCAGGGGCTTGTGGCCGGACCCCCGAGGTCCGGCCACAAACCTTTACCCCGCCGCCCTGCAGCCGCAGGACAGCACAAGTTTCGATCATTCAGTGGGAATTGACGATGAATACACCCATTCTTCAAATGCGAGGAATCACCAAGACCTTCCCGGGAGTGAAGGCCCTTCAGGACGTCACCCTGGACGTGAACCGCGGCGAAGTCCATGCCATTTGCGGTGAAAACGGGGCCGGCAAGTCCACCCTTATGAAAGTGTTGTCGGGCGTCTACCCGCACAACTCTTTCGAGGGCGACATCCTCTTCGAAAACGAACCGTGCAGTTTCTCCAACATCTCTGACAGCGAGAAGCGCGGCATCGTCATCATCCACCAGGAACTGGCCCTCAGCCCCTACCTCTCCATCGCAGAGAACATCTATTTGGGGAACGAGCAGGCCACCCGCGGTTGGGTCGACTGGCGCAAGACCAACCTCGAGGCCGCAAAGCTGCTGGCCCGGGTGGGACTGAGCGAGAACCCTATTACTCCGGTGCAGCACATCAGCGTCGGCAAGCAGCAGCTCGTCGAGATCGCCAAGGCGCTGTCAAAGGAAGTAAAGCTTCTCATCCTTGATGAACCTACGGCTGCGCTGAACGACGAGGACTCCGGCCATCTGCTGGACCTCATCCTGCATCTCAAAGGCCAGGGCGTCACCAGCATCATCATCAGCCATAAGCTCAACGAGATCCGCAAGGTGGCTGACGCCGTCACCATCATCCGCGACGGCAAGACCATCGAGACGCTCCGGCTCGACGAAGGGCAGATCACCCAGGAGCGGATTATCCGCGGGATGGTTGGCCGCGACCTGGAGAGCCTCTACCCTGACCGCGATCCGCAGATCGGCGAGGAAGTCCTGCGGATCGAAGATTGGTCTGTCCAGCACCCGCAGGACCATTCCCGGATCGTGGTGCATAACGCCAGCCTGAACGTCCGCAAGGGTGAAGTGGTGGGCATGGCAGGCCTGATGGGTGCGGGCCGCACCGAACTCGCGATGAGCGTGTTCGGACGCACTTACGGCCGCGCCATTTCAGGCAAGGTGTACAAGTACGGCAAGGAAATCAACACGTCCACCGTGTCCGAGGCGATCAGCCACGGCATCGCCTACGCCACCGAGGACCGCAAGCAGTATGGCCTGAACCTCATTGAGGACATCAAGCGCAACATCTCCCTGGCTGCGCTCCGCAAGCTCGTCAAAGGCGGGTGGGTGGACGGGAACGAAGAGACGATCGTCGCCAACCGCTACCGCACCAGCATGAACATCAAGGCACCCACCGTCGCGGCCATTACCGGCAAGCTCTCCGGCGGAAACCAGCAAAAGGTGGTGCTCAGCAAGTGGATGTTCTCGGACCCCGACGTACTGATTCTTGACGAACCCACCCGCGGAATCGATGTCGGTGCCAAATTCGAGATCTACACGATCATTGCGCGCCTTGCAGCCGAAGGAAAGGCAGTCATCGTGATTTCGTCCGAACTGCCCGAGCTTCTGGGTATCTGCGACCGCATCTATACGTTGTCCGCAGGACACGTCACGGGCGAGGTGCCAATTGCCGAAGCCACCCAAGAGAAGCTCATGCACTACATGACCAAAGAGAAGGAATAGCGAACATGTCCGCCCTCAGAGAATCCCTGAGCTTCCTGACAAGCCGCCTGCGCCAGGTCGGCATTTTCGTCGCCCTGATACTCATCGTCATCCTGTTCCAGGTCCTGACCGATGGCATCCTCCTGCAGCCGCAGAACGTCAGCAACCTGGTGGTCCAGAACAGCTACATCCTGATCCTGGCCATCGGCATGGTGATGGTGATCATCGCCGGCCACATTGACCTCTCCGTCGGCTCCGTTGCGGGGTTCATCGGAGCTGTTTCAGGCGTGATGATCGTGCACTGGGGGTGGGCCTGGTGGATCGCCATTCCCGCGTGCCTGCTGGTAGGCGCCCTCGTCGGTGCCTGGCAAGGCTACTGGATCGCCTACGTAGGAATTCCGGCCTTCATCGTCACCCTGGCCGGGATGCTGATCTTCCGCGGCCTCACCCTCATCACACTGAAGAACCAGCAGATCACCCCGTTCCCCGATGAGCTCCGTGCCCTGGGTGGCGGCTTCCTTCCTGATATTTCCGGCGGTACATCCGTCCTGGAATTCCTGACAGTGATCCTCGGCGTCGGCGGCACAGCTGCGATCCTCTTCCAGGCCATCAAGGAACGCCGGGTTCGCCGGAAGTTCAACCTCGAAAACGAGCCCATGGCCTGGTTCGCTGTCAAAACCGCCTTCATTGCGCTGCTGATGCTGATCATCACGTTCCTCCTTGCCAGCTACCGCGGAACCCCGATCGTCCTGATCGTCCTGGCTGCTCTGGTGATCCTGTACTCGGCTCTGATGAACAACAGCGTTTTTGGCCGCCACGTCTACGCCATTGGCGGGAACCTGCACGCCGCTGAACTGTCCGGTGTCAAAACCAAAGCCGTGACCTTCCGGTTGTTCGTCAACATGGGTGTACTTGCAGCACTGGCAGGACTCGTGTTCACCGCCCGCCTGAACTCCGCGCAGCCCGCCGGCGGTACCGGCTTTGAGCTCGATGCCATCGCCGCAGCCTTTATTGGCGGAGCAGCTGTGCAGGGCGGCATCGGCACCGTGGCTGGAGCCATGATCGGTGGCCTCATCATGGGCGTGCTGAACAACGGTATGTCCATCCTTGGCCTCGGCACCGACTATCAGCAGCTGATCAAGGGCCTGGTTCTCCTGCTGGCCGTCGGCTTTGATATCTTCAACAAGAACCGAAGCGGCAGCGGCGGCGGATCCACCATCGGTAGCCGCTTCAAGCGCAAGACCTCGCCGCCAGCAGGCAGTGAGAGCACCACCCCCGTTTCCGGTGCGCCAGTCGGTGACAGGCCCGAGAAAGCCGCAGCTTCGCGGAACCCCTGAAATCCCCCGTCAGATCCCCCGTAAAGAAAGAGTTTTTCCATGTCTAGCCCCAGCCATCGCATTGATATCCAGGTGACCAGCCGCCACCTCCTCGACGAGCGCCTCGAAGCTGCCGTGCGTGACCTCCAAGAGGTTGCAATGGCTGCAGGGACCCACGGCATCCTGCTCACCCGAAACAAGCCAGGGCACTACACCGCCACGCTTTCGGACCAGGTGCCCTTCGGAATGACCCGGGAACTCATCCACTAATCAAAGGGCTTCCCGCGGGAGGGGGATCCCGCGGGAAGCGCCTTGTTTATTCGCCGTAAAAAAGGGGGGAAGAAGGGCATGTCTGAACCTGGTGAAGACTGGAGTCAACTGGTTGGCCGCGTTGTTGAACTGCGCAGGAACGGACAGGTGGTCCGCATTGCCGAAGTCGAGGATGTGACCCCGGATTCGTCCATCCTGTGGCTGCGATTTGATGGCAACCACGGCCGCCAGCTTGTCACCAGGACGGACGGTTACGAGCTTCGCCCCCTGTGACGGTCCTGCCTGATGCAAGCCGGTTCAAGGCCAGGGCGCCTACCAGCAAACCAAAGTCTCTTAGGGCCACATCAAAGAACCCCGGCACCAGCAGCAGGTTCACTATGATCCCTGCCAACCAAGCGGCCACCACCAATGAGCCGATCTTGGGACGCCAAGCCACCAGCAGGCCTGCGAGGATTTCCACCGCTCCCACCCCGTACATAAAGGTCTGGGGACTTACCGGCATGATCTGTGTGGCAAGGGGAGCCAGGTAGCTGGTCCAATCCACAAGGAAGTTGGTGAATTTGTCGATTCCGAACGCAATCGGCGCAATGGTAAAGACGGTTCGAAGCAGCAGAAAAGCCTGCTGTGTCCCGTGATGCCGAGCCTCCTGTGCAACGGGCTGCGGCTGATGGTCAAGCATGACTTCCTCCTTCTAAAAGTGCTGATACTTGACTTTAGAATTGAGGCCTTGTTATGTCAATGGTCGTTGATTTTAGAGTAGGATTTCATTATGACTGCAGCGGAGACCGGTCTGAGTATGGGCAAGGCTCTCAGTGCCTTAGGTGACCCCTCCCGCCGGGCCGTGTTTGAGTACGTCCTTCATGCTGATGGCCCTGTGGGCCGCGATGAAGTTGCCGGATCGTTGGGGATGGTGCGGAGTACAGCGGCCTTCCACTTGGACCGGCTGGCGGCCGAAGACCTCCTGGAAGTCTCCTTCCGGCGGCTGACCGGCAGGACCGGGCCGGGATCCGGACGGCCTCACAAGCTCTACTCCCCCGCGGTTCGGGAAGTGGCTATAAGCCTTCCTCCACGGCGCTATGACCTGGCCGGCGAACTGCTCGCAGCTGGAGTGGAAGCCGCCGTCGAAACCGGCATACCGGTAGCTGAAGCCCTGCAGAGCGTTGCCGCCCGCGCCGGAGAGGAGATCGGCCAGGAGGCGGCCACCCTTGAGGGTGCGCTGGAGCTTTACGGCTACAAACCCAACGCCGGGGAGGACGGCAGCCTTCAACTGCTCAATTGCCCCTTTCACCGCCTGTCCAGGGCTCACACGTCCACCATCTGCGGCCTCAATCTCGATCTCCTGGCTGCAGTGGCCGGGACAGCGGAGCCAGGCTGCTACAAGGCCGTCCTGGAGCCGCAGGCGGAGCGGTGCTGCGTCCGTCTGGTGCCGCAGGACTAACACCCCAAAGGCACCAGCCGACGTCGGGCCTCACTGATCCGGTCGCGCTTCAGTCCTCCGTCGGAGTAGTACGAAGCGAGTGATAGGTGCGCCAGCTATGCTCGGGCGCGAAGCCCAGCAGACGTTTCGCCTTGTCTATGGAGAGCATGGTCTCGTGTTCCCCCAGTTCCTTGGTCACGGTGACCGCCGGGAACACTTCAGCAGCCAGGCTTGCGCTGGACCGCTGCATCACCGTGTCGGCGTTGGCAATGATGAAAGCCTCAAAACCAGGGGGCTGGTATTCCAGTGCCCTGGCCACGGCCTGGGCACCATCCCGTCCGTCGATGTAGCCCCAGAGGTTCCACTTGCGTAAGGACGCGTCGGCGTCGAAGGCCGGGAAGGCCTCGTAGTCTCCAGGGTCCATGACGTTGGAAAATCTCAGGGCCACGATACTCAGTTCAGGATCCCAACGGGTCAGCTGTATGGCCATCTGCTCTTCGAGGTGCTTGACGAGGGAGTAGGTGCTTTCGGGCCGCGCCGGATACTCCTCGTCCACCGGAATGTAGGGCGGATCTTCGTCGAAGGGTAAGCCCAACAAGGTCTCGCTGGAGGCATATACCAGTTTCCTGATACCCGCCCGCCGAGTTGCTTGGAAAACGTTGTATGTGGACAGCATGTTGTTTTCAAAAGTGGCTGCATCGGGGGCCAGTCCGGGGGCTGGAATTGCAGCCAGATGAACCACCGCATCCACGCCGCCGTGCCTGTCGTCCAGCCCCAGGAGCGCGTCCAGGACGTGCCCGTAATTCGTCAGGTCAATCTGGGTAAAACCCCGTGATTTCGGGCCCAAACGGTCCAGATTGGTGACGTCGTGACCATCCTCATTCAGCCGACGGACCACACTTCTGCCAAGCTTTCCGCTTCCACCGGTAACTGCAATTCTCATGCCCCTACACTAGGGCCCGAACACGTTTTCGCCGCTTTCACACGGTGAGAAAATTCACTGGGAACAGCTCACCGGGGCACTTCACACAGAGCCCCAGGACATCGCCCGGACTTTTTCTCGTGGTATTTCTCTGAACACCCCAACAGCAACACCGCTGTTTTTTGTAAAGGATGGGAATGCGTTCCACACCAGAAATCACCCGAAAGTCCCTGCTCATTGGATCGGCGTGGGGGCTGCTTGCCCTCACTGCCGGCTGCGCCAAGCCCACGACAGGCAGTGAGGCCCTTCCCTCCAGCACGCCAACTGTCACAACGGCCAACGTGGCCCACTGGGCCTATGAAGGCGCGGAGGGTCCCGGGGATTGGGGGAATCTCAGCCAGGCCTTCCAGACCTGCGCCACGGGCAAAGCACAGTCGCCCATTGATATACCGGCGGCCACACCCAAGTCTTCGGCGCCCATGAGCCTGGCCTACTCCGCTTCCGAATGCGAAGTCCATGACAACGGCCATACTGTCGAGTTGCACGCAGGGTCAGCCCAAAGCCTCACTGTTAGCGGTAAGAATTACGCCTTCAAGCAAATGCACTTCCATGATCCGTCTGAACACACCATCGGGGGATCCCGCTACGACGTCGAGTTCCACTTTGTCCACCAGTCTGATGACGGCGTTCTTGCCGTCGTCGGGCTTCTGGCGAAAGCGGGAAAGGCGAATCCGGCGTGGGCACCATTCGTCGATGCTGCCGCTGGGTCCACCTCGGCGCGTTCGATCGGGAGCGTGAACCTCGCGTCCTTGCTTCCCGCTTCTCTGGAACACTTTGCCTACGAAGGGAGCCTCACCACTCCCCCGTGCACGGAGAATGTGCTCTGGCTGGTGTTGGATCAGCCGATCGAACTCGGCGCCGACCAGATCACCAAACTGCGTGCCGTCCACTCGGCAAACAACCGTCCTACGCAGGAATTGAACAGCCGCACGGTCACCCTGGTGAACCAGTAGGCGCTCCGGGGCAAGACGTGCCAGCCTGACATGATTGACTGTTGCACATGACAGCCTGGACCAGTACACCCTTCTCGCGTCTGCTGAACATTGACTTGCCCATCGTGCTGGGGCCGTTCGGGGGCGTTTCCTCGATCGGCCTCACAGCCGCGGTCAGTGAAGGAGGCGGGCTGGGGTCGTTTGGCCTGTACGGCTATGACCCGGACCGGATCAGGGCAACGGCCCATGCCCTTAACGAAGCAACAACCAAGCCTTACGCGCTGAACCTGTGGCTTCCCATTCCGGGCGAAGAACCTCCGCAGCCCGACGAGGCAGAGTTTGCGGCCTTCGTTGAGGTCCTCCGTCCCTATTTCGAGGCTGTGGGGGTGGAGCCGCCTGCCAGGCCTGCAGGCTACCTGCCCGATGTTGACGGACAAATCCAGGCAGCACTGGAGGCAGAACCCGCCGCCCTCAGCTTCGTATTCGGCGTTCCGTCCAAAGAAGTCATCGATGCTGCACACGCCCGCGGCATCATCGTGATGGGAACCGCCACCACCGTCGAGGAGGCCCTGGCCCTGGAAAAGGGCGGCGTGGACGCGATTGTGGCCTCGGGCATGGAAGCCGGCGGCCACAAGGTGTCCTTCCTGGATAAGCCCGAGAATTCGCTGATCGGCACTTTCTCCCTGGTGCCGCAGGTGGCAGACGCTGTGGCAGTTCCCGTCGTTGCTGCCGGAGGAGTTGCCGACGGCCGCGGAGTTGCTGCTGCCCTCACCCTGGGAGCTGACGCCGTACAGATCGGTTCGGCTTTCCTGGCCACCAAGCAATCCGCTGCCAGCAACGGATACCGGGCTGCGCTTCGGAGTCCCGGGACGCGGCAGACCGTGCTCACGCGGGCCTACAGCGGCAGGTTGGGCCGCGGTATCCCTAACCGGATTGCCCGGGAACTTACCGATCCCCGGCTTCATGCACCCTTCCCCGTACAGAACTGGCTGACCGGACAGTTCCGCGCCAAAGCAGCGCAGCTGGACATCCCGGAGCTGATGTCACTGTGGGCAGGTCAGTCCGCACCGCTTATCGCGGCAGCGCTTGATAGCGACGGCGACGCCGCTCACCTGATGCAAAGGATCGTCGACTCCACGTCCCGGATTCTGGACGGACGCAGCTGACTCGCAGCTGAGGAGCCTGAGAAGCACTGACAGAACGGCGAGTCAGAGTCCTGCTGTCTGGTGTATATAATTTTCCGGTACGGTTTAGCAGAAGGCCGTTGGGGAGTTCTTCGATCCGGCTCCTGCCGCCGATACCTTGTCCTCACTTTTGGGGGCAGTGTCTGCAGTGCCGGGTCGTTTTGACCTGAGCGAAACGGCATCAAACAAACGTGGCCAGCGAGTCGACCGCAGAATCTACAACATCAATCACAGAACACCTTCAGGAACTGGTACTCACCAGCTCAGATGTAGGGGATTTTCTTCACGAGCTTGCACGCGTATCCGCCCGCAGCCTGTCGGTAGAAGGCGACGAGGTTCTGTGCGGCATTACCCTTCTCCGCCACCGCAAAGCCGCAACTGTTGCCAGCAGCAGTGAGCAGGCCCAGGCCATGGACGAGATCCAGTACTCGTATGGAGACGGTCCGTGCATGACCGCCTCCCGGGAGCAGCTGACAATACATGTTCAGGACCTGGAGACGGACCAGCGTTGGCCTCATTATTTCCAGACGGTCCTGGAGCAGGGTGTCCGTTCCATCCTCGCGGTTCCTTTCCGGTTGGAAGGAGACACCAGGGCAGCGCTCAACCTCTACTCGCACCGGCCTGGACGGTTCGAGGGAAAAGTGTTGAAGCTCGCGGAGGACTTTGTCAGCCAGACGTCCATGGCCCTCAGGCTCGCAGTACGCTTTGCGCACCACAGTGAAGCGGCAGCAAACCTCAAGGCCACGCTCGAATCCCGGACAGCCATCGACGTCGCGGTCGGGATCATCATGGCCCAGAACCGCTGCAGCCAGGCCGAGGCCTTCGAACTCCTCAAGGCAGCCTCCAGCGCCCGCAACGTAAAACTCCACGGTGTGGCCACCAGCATCGTGGATTCGCTGGGGCACGGCCACGTCAGGACCCATTTCGAAGCGTAGGCACGACGTGTGGAGCGGTCCCTAGGGGTCTTTGTTTTTGCCGCCGGGATCCGGTTTTCCCGCGCCAGGTTTCCCGGCATCAGCTTTTCCGGCATCGTTTTTGTCAGCGGAAGCATTGTCGCCGTCGTCCTTTTCGGGCGTGCCGGCTTCCTCGGTCACCGGGGCGGGCGCTGGCGGGAGAGGGGCTGTTGCGATATCGGGAACTGCCGTTGCCGTCGACCCGGGAGCAGGGGAAGCCACATCAGTTGTTCCCGCCGTGTTTGCTGCGGCCGCTGCAAGTGTCTGCAGCTCGTTCCGGACGTCCTCCAACGCGCTGCTGATGCCTTGGTACCGTGCAAACGTCATTTTGCCGTCACCCGCAGCCGCATCCAGGTCCTTCTTAAACTGCTCCAAGAGCCCGAGAGCGCGGGCATAGTCGTTTCCTGCTGCAGCCCGCCTGACTTCCGGGAGGCGTGACTGCAGATCCCGGGCGGCGTCGACTGACAGTTCCGGAGTCTGCGCGGAACATGCGGGGGCGAGAACCAACAAAGTGGCGACCATCAGGGCCGATGGCAGCTTATTCCAGCGAATCATGGAGTGAGGCTCCTTTCCAGATCAGCCATCTCGCGCTCCAGGGTGCCGGACAGTGCCGGCGCAGGGACTGGCGTAATGGGGGAGGTTGGCTGCTCTCCCCCACCCACGGCGGCTACCCCGGCGCCTCCCATCAGCACAGCGGAAAAGACCAGCGCCATCCGGAACCTCCTGCTGCTGAGCCTCCCACCCTTCCTTGGGACAGCTGACTGATGGAAGGGGACTTGAGACTCCTTGGAGGTCACAGGCACTTCCGTAGCAACGGGGACTTTGGTGGCGGGGCCAGGCTCCGTCAGAGCGAAAGACGCCGTAACAGCCTCACCAACAGCGGGGACCGCTTCAGCGCTCGAGAGCAAAGCGTCAGTGAGAGAAGTGTCTGCGAGTGAACTCAAGGCCGAGCTGACCTCCCCGGCGGAAGGCCGGCCGGCCGATTCCATGCAGGTCATGGCCCCTAGCAGTTCCCGCCACTCCGAACTCAGGCCGGCGGGGATCACCGGATCCCGCTGAAGCCTGACCACAGCAGATTCAATCGGGCTGCCGGGGAACTCGATGTGTCCGTTCAGGCATTCGAGAAGCACCAGGCCCAGGGAATACACATCGCTTTTCCCTGTCAATAATTCTCCGCGTGCCTGCTCCGGGCTCAGGTACGCAGCGGTTCCCACGGTCCGCCCCGTTCCAGTAATTCGGTCCCCCTCCAGCACCCGGGCAATTCCGAAATCGGTCAGCTTGGCGCTCACCCCGCGGGAAGCAACGGTTCCATCCACTGCGGTCAACAGAACGTTGCCGGGCTTCACGTCCCGGTGGACCACGCCTTGGTCATGGACGTAGTCAAGGGCGGACGCGATGTCGGCCCCAATCCTGGCAGTGTCCGGCAGCGAAAGGGGTCCGGCTTGCAGCAAAGCCCGCAAATCACGGCCACCGACGAATTCCATCACCACAAATACCCGCGCGCCCAAGGGATCTGCATTGTCAGTTGCGGCGTCAAAGAGGGTTACCAGGCAGGGATGGTTGAAGGATGCCAACATCCTGATTTCGGCCTGCTGCCGGGCAAGCATCTCGGTATCGGCACTCTCCCGGTGGAAGAGTTTCACGGCCACTTCCCGGCCAAGGGCTTCGTCCCGGGCCTTGTAGACGACAGCAGCGGCGCCTCGTCCCACCACTTCAAATATCCTGTACCGCTGGGCTAAGAGCATCCCGGTCAGGCCGCTTTTCACCACTTCAGTCATGTTCACAGCTTTCGTTCAATGCAGCAGCCAGCCCTCATCTCCCCAATTCATAAGCATACTGATTAATTGTTGCAGATCACTGCTGTTCCCACCCACCCCCCTGAGAGATACGGTTGAATTCCGGAGAGAAAGAACTGGAAAGGCTGTCCAATGAGCCCCTTCCCGCGAGTGGCAAAATCGATGGTTCACCGCTCCTGCCTTGCCGGACTCGCCGCTTTGACCATCGCGTCGCTCTGCTCCTGCACGGGGATGGAGGGCAGTCCCGAGCCAGGCCCCTCTTCCCCCGCCGTCACTGCCCAAACGCCATCGCCGGCTCCATCTCCGGGAGGCAACCAACAAGGCAATCAGCAAGGCGGCCAACAGTTGGACATCACCCGGATTGTCGAAGAGCTGGCACCGTCCGTGGTCACGATCTTTGCCGGCGAGGGCGTGGGCAGCGGCGTGGTCTACGACGGAGACGGACTCATTCTGACCAACGAACACGTGGTGCGGGGAAGCCCGGAGGTTGAGGTAGGTTTCGCTGATGGCCAGAGAGTACGGGGCACCGTCAGGGCGGCTGACCCCATTTCCGATCTCGCCCTGGTCCAGACTGACCGCACGGGACTGCCCGTCCCGGAATTCCAGAAAGAGCTGCCTCGCGTGGGTGAAACGGCGGTAGTGATTGGCTCTCCGTTGGGATTTGAAAGTACTGTCACTGCTGGGATTATTTCGGGGCTTCACCGCTCCATCCCCGGATCGGCAGCCAGCAGCCAGTCCCTGGTGGACCTCATCCAGACCGACGCACCCATCAGCCCTGGCAACTCCGGCGGTGCAGTGGTTAATTCACGAGGGCAAGTGATAGGGATCAGTGAGGCCTATATCCCGCCGCAGGCAGGTGCTGTTGCCCTCGGCTTTGCGATTCCTGCATCAACAGCCGTGGAAGTTGCCGAGCAGCTGAAGGAAACCGGGCGCGCCGAGCACGCCTTTATTGGCCTCACTCCGGGCCAGCTGACGCCCCAGATTGCCGAGAGGCTGGGCATCCAGGACAGCACCGGCGTCCTGGTCATGTCCATAGCCGACGGCGGCCCGGCTGATGATGCGGGAATCGAACCCGGCGATGTACTCCTCACCCTGGAGGGGAAAGAACTCTCTGCTCCCGAAGACCTGCTCGCGGCCCTTCGCGGCCTCGATCCCGGCCAGACAGTCACCGTTTCCTTTAACCGTGATAACCAGGGCCAGGAAGCCAAAGTCCAGCTCAGCGAGCGTCCCACAGACTAAGGGGCAGCTTAACGAGCGCGCCCCAGCCGGTAGCCGATTCCCCGGACCGTTTCCACCCACCGGGGGGCACGGAAGTCGTCGGCCAACTGTTTGCGCAGATTTCCCATGTGCACTTCAATGGCATGTTCATCGGCAACTGAGACAAACGTTGCGCCGGCTGTTTCGTTCCGGACGCGCCGCACCAAATCCGCCCTCGTCTGGACAAGGCGTCCGCCTTCCAGGATGGCCAGCAGGAGGTCGAACTGTGTACGGGTCAGGTTCACGGCCCGGCCATCAATCTTCGCCGTCCGCCTGCCCTCGTCCACAATCAGGCCATTGTGCGCAAAACAGCCCGCAGGGAGGGGTTCTGCCGGCCAGGGCTCGGAAGCGGCCGGCGTCAAAGCAGCCGGCAACTGTGCGGCCGGCGCTAACGCGCCGGGTTGGGGTGGATGGAACCGTCGCGGACGGCGGAGCATGGCCGCGATCCGTGCCCTCAGTTCCCTGGGCCGGAAAGGAGTAGTGAGGTAGTCGTCGGCGCCTGCTTCGAAACTCAGAAGGGCGTCCGCTTCATCCAGGCGGCCCATGATGATGATCAGATAGGCATCGCTGAACGCCCGGATCCGCCGCGACGCTTCGATGCCGTCAAAGTCGGGGAGCCCCAGATCCACGGTCACGACGGTGGGATTGTGCTGCCGGACAGCTTCAACGCCCTCCGCCCCGGTCGACGTCGGGTACACCGCGAAGCCCGATTGCTGCAAAACTTCCCTGAGCGAATCCCTGATGTCGTCATCGTCCTCAACGACCACGGCAATGCCCCGCTCTTCCATTCACGCCCCCACGCTTTTTGATGCCCCAATACTACAAAAAACCTGTCCCGCAACAGCCGCTTTCAACCATCAAGGATCCCGAAGTCACTCATAATGGCAACTGCGGAGACGCACAGCAAGAACCCGCCCCGCTCCCTAAGAACCGCGATTTGTAAAGTCAGTTTAGTTTACGCCAGAGTAACAAAAGGACGCACGCCGGCCCGGCGCGGCGGCTACTCGCCCTTAATGTCGCGATTGTCCCGTTCGTCGAATTCTTCATCAAGGTCATAGTGCCGGAACTCGGTCTCCGGATTAGGCCCACCCTCGGCGACATATTCGTAGTCAAGCTGGCGCTGGATCTGGCTGTCCAGGATCTGCAGGTCCTTGTCCTTCACCACGGAGAGGTCCTCGGGGAAGGCATCGTCAGGCGTGAGGTGCAGTTTTTCAGACATGGTGACCTCTCAGGCCGGGCAGTGGGGGAACCGGTAAAACGGCGTCCCGGCCGCCTTCAGAATATGCCCCCTGGGGGTGTTGGGGTAGTCCATCAGCCCAGCAGGTGGCGTTCATGCGCGAATGCCACCAGCTGAAGCCGGGTCCGCAGCTCCAGCTTGTCCAACACGCTCCGCAAATGGGTCTTGACCGTGGCCTCCGAAATAAAGAGGCTCGCGGCGATCTCAGCGTTTCCGAGACCTTTTGACGCAAGCAGGAAAACGTCCCTTTCCCGGGCAGAGAGCACCTCCAGAACGGAGAGATCCGGACCGGCTCCAGGAAACGTCCGGGCCGCATGCTGAAAGAGATCATGGATTGAGCCTGGGGCAATCACCGAATATCCCGAGTACACGGTCCGGATCGCCGCAAGGAGGAACTCCGGCTCTGCACTCTTCAACAGGTAGCCGCTCGCCCCTGCATGTACGGCCTCCACCACAGCCTGATCCCTGTTGAACGTGGTCAGGGCGATGATCCTCGGCCTGGTTTCACCCGCCGCTCCAGCCTGTTCCATGATTCGCCGGGTTGCAGCCACACCGTCAAGGACAGGCATGCGCAGGTCCATCAGCATCACATCAGTGGGCGTTTCAGCGGCCAGGGCGACAGCTTCCTCCCCGTCGCTGGCCTCGCCTGCCATCTCCATGTCCTGCTGGCTTTCGATCAGCATCCGGATACCGGAGCGGAAGAGCGGCTGATCGTCCACCAGAGCAACCCGGATGCGGCTGCCGGCATCAGGCACTAGGGGCGCCTTCCTGCGGTGAAGGGGCCGACGGCGGCGAGCCAGCCAGTCCGCCCACCGTTTCGTCCATGTGTTCCTGCTGCCCCGCAGCTATTGAGCCTCCGACAGCATTAGGGGCAACCCTTGCTGCCAGGGCAGCCCTTGTTTCCAAGTCCTGCTGCTGTGGAGAGGCATCAGGCCGCTTGCCATAGGGGATGAGGACTGTGACACGGAACTGCTCACCGTCCGGCCCCACAGTGATCCAGCCGCCAGCCAGGTGGGCCCTTTCCCGCATGCCAGACAGGCCGCGCCCTACCCGCTCCTGAGCTCCGTCAGCGGCCGTGCGTGCATTGTCGGTGGGCAGCGCGGACGCCACATTGACTGCCAAGCCGGGCCCGCTCCAATCAAAGTGCAATCTGACGGCTGTGCCCCTGCCGCCATGCTTGAGGGCGTTGGTCAGGCATTCCTGGACGATTCGGAAGACTGCCACCTGCTGGCCGGCCGTCAATTCAACCGGCTCACCCGACTGGCTCTGCTCGACGGCGAGGCTTCCCTGCTTCATTCTGTCCACCAGCGGTCCAACATCGGTGAGGCGGGGCTGGGGGGTGACCATCCCGTCGTCGTGCACTCCCTCGATGACGCGTTGGGCGTCCACCAGCGCGCTCCGTGCGGAAACGGCGATGTTCTCCAGGGCATTGAGCACGGCCTTCGGTTGGTCCTTACTCAGGTACCTGGTGCCATCCGCCTGGGCAGCAATCACCGCCAAAGAGTGGGCCAGGACATCGTGAAGATCCCGCGCTATGCGGGTGCGTTCCTGCTCAACGATCAGGTCGACTTCTGTTTCCTTGAGCGTGGATTGGGCCAGGTTGCGGGCCCGGAACAGGCTGCCCCGCTCCTCGTAAAGAGCCAGAAGGAGACCCACAGAGCCGAAGGCAGCAGCGATCAGGAAAAGGATCGAGAACAGATTCCCGCCGTGAACCTGGAAATTAACCCGGTCGCCAAGATAGAGCAGCTCGAACCAACCGACCCCACTTCCGTACCTCCACGAGATCATGAGATACGTCATCATGACCACGAACGCCACATTCGCCGCAGCCGCTACAAGCCGCGTCCTCTTTGGAGCGGTCCAGAGAATGAAGGTCAATGAGATGAAGGCGCCCAGGTAAAGCGGCCAGGTCTCGGAATAGAGCAAAGGCACGAAGTACAGCAGCTGGCCAAGGAGGACGGCGCCGATAAGGCCCAGCGACAGATATGGCTTCACTGCTGACACAGCGATTGCTGCACTGAAGGCACCCAACGGGACGATCCCCACCCACGTAAGCATCGTCGACAGGGACATCCCTCGTCCTGACTCACCCACGCACCAGAGTATGAGGAAGATGGCGGCCGCAGCGGGGGCGCCCCATTGCCGCAGGACTTTCAGGAGTGGTTGCATGCCTGCCACACTATCCACCCTGAAGTCCCCAATCCGCGGTTTCCCTCAAAGCTCAGCCTTTGGGCCAGCAGATTCATTCGTCGGGCCAAGTCAGCAGCGCAAGTGGTCTGAGGGGCTCCCCTCAGAATGCTCCCGTGGTAAAGGTCCAGCTGACAGTGGACAGAGGATTCCCTGCCAGGTCCCGAATGGCAGCTGCGCCGCCAGTGACAGTGACGGTGTACTTCGTTTTGGCAGCCAGGGAGGCCGAAGGATTGAGGATCCACTGGTTGGTGGTTCCGTAACGGGAAACGCTGGCCGGGACGAGCGCCCCTGTGGCTGTGTTTTTCACTGTTATGGTGCTGGTCCCAGCTCCCTGGATGGCTTCGCTGAAGGTCACGGTGATGTTGTTGGCCCTCCGGACGAACGTGGCCCCTGCGGCCGGCGTCCTGGAAGTGATGACTGGGGCGGGTCCGGTGGTAAAGGTCCACGACGTTGTGGCCAGCGGGGTGCCTGCCCTATCCCTGATCCCAGCTGTTCCACCAACAAGGGTGGCTGTGTACTTCTGGTCCGCGGCGAGATTGGCTGAGGGATCGAGGGTTGCCGTGCGGGTGGCCGCGCTGTAGCTGACGGCTGCCGGAACCGTGGCGCCCGTGGCCGTCTTCAGGACGAAGGTGCCGCCGCTGACACCTTGGACGTCTGTGCTGAAGGTGGCGGCGGCGTTGCTTCCCGTCTGGACTGCCATGGCATTCTTCGCTGGTCCAAAGGCAGTTACGGTAGGTGCCGGAGCAGGCGCGGGGGCAGGAGCAGGCGCGGGGGCCGGGTCTGAAAACAGGAGCCGATTAGGAGTCCCTGCACCAGCCGCAGCCACTGCACCTGGCGTAGCGGCAGAAAGGACCTTGGCGGCGATATCGGCGGGAGTCGAGGCGGGAGTGCGGGAGAGCAGAACGGCCGCGACCCCGGCAACGTGAGGGGTTGCCATGGAAGTTCCGTTCATGGTGACAGAAGCCGTCGTCGAGCTGGATCCGGCGGATGTAATGCCCACGCCTGGAGCGTAAAGGTCAACGCACGACCCGTAGTTGGAGAAGGAAGCTTGACGGTCAGAAGAATCAGTGGCGGCAACCGTCAGGGCCTGGGGCGCCCGTGCGGGGGAACTGTTGCAGGCGTCCACGCTGGAATTTCCAGCCGCAACCACGGCGGTCACGCCGTCGTTGATGACTCCCTGCACGGCCGAGTCCAGCATAGAGCTGGCCGAGCCGCCGAGGCTCATATTGACCACTGCCGGCGTACCGGAAGCATGATGGGCGGCAACCCAGTCCAGCCCTGCGATGACGTCAGAGTTGTAGCCGGAGCCTGCGCAATTGAGCACCCGGACCGGAACAACGGTGGCGGCCTTCGCAATTCCGTAGTTCTTTCCGGCAATGGTCCCGGCGACATGAGTGCCATGCCCGTTGCAGTCACCGGAGCCCAGCCCGTCCGAAACCGCACTCCAGCCAGTGGCTACGCGGCCGCCAAAGTCGACGTGCGAGGCGAGGACACCAGAGTCCACAACGTAGGCGTTGACTCCGGCTCCTGCAGTCGAGTAGGTGTAGCTCCCCGAAAGTGGCAGAGCGCGCTGATCCGTCCTGTCCAATCCCCAGGGGGCTGGCTGTTGCGTCTCTTTGATGCTGACAGGGGCATCGATTTCCACCGCTGTGACCCGTGCTGACCGCTTCAATGCCGCGGCCTGGCCCGCTGTGGCAGTGACGACCGCGCCGCGCGTGGCGGCGGAGAAAGTTCGGCCGACGCCGACACCTTGGGACCGGAGCGCCGCCGACTCCACGGCAACATCAGCTCCGGGACCGAACTGGACCAGATAGCGTCCGCTGTCTCCCGCGACCGGAGAATTTTGCGGAGCGGGCGAAGTCGCGGGAGCCAAGGACATCGCTGCCGAAGCAGGACCCGCCGTCGTTAGTGCTGCCAAGGAGGTAAGAAGAACGGCAGTGAGAGTGCCGGCTACTGCTTTGCGGGGGAATCGGAGAGCGGGAATTTTGGGGTCCTTCTCAAAAAGGGAGCCAGCTTGGCCTGATGAATATGGGAGGAGGGAAGTGCTCATAGCGCTCTGGGGGCTATTCCAGAGTAGGCTTCGCTTTTGTCTCTTTCCGGATCCTTGCAGAAGCCTTGCAGGATCCTTGCAAGGGGATTGGCGAGCCGTGCCCAAAGGTGGGAAAACACAGGCGAAAACCTGCGGAAAACCACCCGCGTCAGAGCCTCAAGGGGTGGGCCGGCCCCATAGGATGGTTCACATGAACGCCGAGTTCCACCAGACCGGTCTGAGTCCCGATGCCGATTGGTGGCGCCAGGCGGCCGTCTACCAGATCTACCCCCGCAGTTTTGCTGACTCCAACGCGGACGGGCTGGGCGACCTTCCTGGGATCACCGCGAAGGCCTCGTACCTGCAGTCATTAGGCATCGAGGCGGTCTGGCTGAGCCCCTTTTATCCCTCCGCTTTGGCCGATGGCGGTTATGACGTTGACGACTATCGGGACGTCGACCCGAGGTTGGGGACACTTGAAGACTTCGACGGGCTGCTTGCCGCCCTTCACCACGCGGGGATCCGCCTGATCGTGGATATTGTTCCCAACCACTCCTCCAACCGGCACGTCTGGTTCCGGGAAGCGCTCGCTGCACCACCGGGTTCAGCGGCCCGCGAACGCTACATTTTCCGGGACGGAACCGGCCCCGACGGTTCCCAGCCGCCGTCGGACTGGCTCTCTCATTTCGGCGGCAGCGCCTGGACCCAGGTGGCGGATGGCCAGTGGTATCTTCATCTGTTCAGCCCGGAGCAGCCGGACTTCAACTGGGACAATCCGGAGGTCCGGGAGGACTTCCTGGGAACGCTCCGCTTCTGGTCGGACCGGGGAGTGGACGGGTTCCGTGTCGATGTGGCCCACGGCATGGCCAAGGATCTGTCCGAACCGCTCAGGAGCAGGCCCACCCCGGACCCGCGTATCACGCCCGACGACGGCACCGACCCGTTGTTTGACCGGGACGACGTCCACCGCATCTTCGCAGAGTGGCGCAAGGTGCTGAACGAGTACGATCCGCCACGCGCAGCAGTCGCGGAAGCCTGGGCTCCCACTGCCCCGCGGCGTGCGCTCTATGCAAGGCCCACCGGCCTGGGCCAGGCCTTCAACTTCGACCTCCTCGAGGCCAACTGGGAGCCAGAGACCTTCGGGACAATCATCGCCACCAACCTTGCCGAAGCCGGACTGTCGGGCGCCTCCTCCACCTGGGTGCTTTCCAGTCACGATGTCGTCCGCCATGCCTCCCGCTATGGGCTTCCTCCCGGAGTGGACTTCCAGGCGTGGCTGCTCTCTGGCGGATCATCGCCTGCCGAGGACAGAAACGTGGGATTGGCACGGGCCCGCGCCGCAACACTCCTGATGCTGGCCCTGCCAGGATCCTCCTACCTTTACCAAGGCGAGGAACTGGGTCTTTTCGAGGTTGCGGATCTTCCCGAAAGCGTCCTGCAGGATCCCATCTGGGCACGGACCGGCCAGCGTGAAAAGGGCCGGGATGGCTGCCGGGTTCCGCTCCCGTGGACCGCCGACGCCCCCTTTTTCGGATTCAGCACTACGCAACCGCACCTGCCCCAGCCAGCGTGGTTTGGCCCATTGTCGGTAGCCTCGCAGGACGCTGATCCGGGTTCCACCCTGCAGTTCTACCGCCGCGCGCTCCGGCTGCGCCGAAAGCTGCGGTCCGCTGAGACGCTCAGCTGGGTTCAGGGGCACCGCCCTGACGTCCTGCATTTCGTGCGCCCTGGAGGGTGGCACAGCATCAGCAATTTCGGCCCTGAACCCGTCGCGCTGCCCGAGGGCGAAGTCGTCATCACCAGCGGGCCGCTGGTCAAAGGCACGCTCCCGGTGGATACGGCTGCCTGGGTCATCGCTGATTCCTGAATTAACCATTGCGCTGCTCAAGTGATGCGTGCCATACTCTTTCTCGATGCGTATCGACGAAGCGTATCGATGTTCGATTTCGCCGGAACTACTGATACGGGAGGGGGCGGAACCCATGCCAACCAGCAAGGATGTTGCCCTCGCCGCGGGAGTAGCCCAAAGTACTGTTTCTTACGTCCTGAGCGGTAAGCGCCCCATATCGGATGAGACAAGAAAAAAGGTGGAGGCTGCAATTGAACAGCTCACCTACCACCCAAACGCCGGAGCCCGCGCACTTGCGAGCCGCCGGACCCGCGTGATCGGCCTGGTCATTCCCTTCATACCCGAATTACATATGGCCTCCCTCATGGAATTTGTCTCATGCATCGCGTCAACCGCGAGGCAGCACGACCACGACATCCTCCTGGTGACGGAAGACGAGGGTGCAGACGGGCTCCGCCGCGTCGTCGGGCAGCAAATCTGTGACGGGCTGATCCTGATGCAGGTGGCCGGAGAAGACGAACGGCTTCCTGTTGCCCGCGCTTTGAAGGTTCCGGTGGTACTCATTGGAATTCCACGAGATCCCTCCGGCCTCGTTTGCATCGACGCCGACTTTGAACTGGCCGGGCAAATGGCAGTCCACGATCTCGCCGCTGCCGGACATTCCACAATTGGAGTCATCGCCTGGCAGCCTGAGGTTGTGGAACGTCAGGTCAACTACGTCGACCGCTTCGTGCGGGGCACCAACCAGGCAGCGAAAGAGCTGGGGGTGAAGCTAATCCACGTGGTTGGCGGAACCGATGTCGGCACCATTTCCAGGTCGGTGGATGAGGTGCTGGGCCGGACCACGGGCCAGCCAGCTTTCATCGCACCGGAGGGAATCGTGCAGGAGATTCTGCTCCGGGCTCTCTCCGCCCGAGGGCTGACGCCGGGAACCAACGTTTCCGTCATCGGCAGCGCATCACCGGCACTGGCGGAACTCCAACCCGTACCCTTGTCAACTATCGACCTCCGCCCCCGTGAAGTCTCCCGCCGGGCAGTGCAGATTATCTGCAGTCTGCTCGAATCCGGTTCAGAGGGACCCCACGAATCCCTGGAGCTGGTGCCGCCCACGATCACGCACAGATCCAGCGTCATCCGCCCCGCCAAAGCCAAAGCAAGCTAGACCAATCAACCAGCCTCTCCACTGCCGTTGCGTTTTACGCGTGATCGATACGCATCGACTACAGAATCGAATGACAGATTCCTCAGGGAATTCCAAGAGAACCACTATCAGAAGGACAGACAATGAAGTCAGCATTCACCCGAAACAGGCCGCTCGCCACCGCCGTCACAGCACTGGTGGGTCTTCCACTCCTGCTCGCAGGATGTGGGGCCTCTTCGGGCTCCGCCGGTTCTGAAAATGTCACGGAAATCTCCGTGATGGACTACTACAACAATGAGCCGGACAAATCGTTCATCGGCGATGCCCTGAACAGCTGTGCGGCAGAGGCCGGAGTCACGCTTAAGCGCGAGACAGTGCCCGGCAAATCCCTGATCTCGAAGGTCCTCCAGCAGTCATCATCGAAAACGCTGCCGGATGTCCTGATGCTGGACAACCCCGATCTTCAACAGATCGCTGCAACCGGTGCACTGGCGCCGTTGTCGGACTTCAAGGTAAGCACCGAAGATTTCGCTCCCGGTGTGCTGAGTGCGGGAACTTACAAAGACAAGGTCTACGGCCTCGCCCCCACCGTCAACACCATTGCCCTTTTCTACAACAAGGACATCCTGGCCAAGGCAGGCGTCACCCCGCCTGCAACGTGGGATGAACTGGAAGCGGCAGCAGCAAAGCTGACAGAGGGAGACCAATACGGCCTGGCCTTCAACGCCAACCCCACCTATGAAGGCACGTGGCAGTTCCTTCCCCTGATGTGGTCCAACGGCGGGGACGAGAAAAACATCAACACGCCGGAAACCACCCAGGCATTGCAGCTGTGGACGGATCTGGTGAAAGATGGCTCAGTCTCCTCCTCGGCCCTCAACTGGACCCAGGCCGACGTCAACGATCAGTTCCTGGCAGGCAAAGCGGCGATGATGGTCAATGGGCCCTGGCAGATCCCCGCGCTGAGCAAGCAGCCCTCGCTGCAGTACGGCGTCGTGAAGATCCCCGTCCGCGAGGCCGGCCAGACGGCGGTGGCCCCGCTGGGCGGAGAAGTCTGGACCGTTCCGCAGACAGGCAACAAGGCACGCCAGGCTAAGGCCGCAGAGATCGTTTCCTGCCTGAACAGCGACAAAAACCAGATGTCCATGGCCAAGGCACGGAACACCATTCCGTCCAAGACCTCGCTGGCGGAGACCTTCGCAAAAGAAAACCCCAAGCTCGCAACGTTCACGGAACTCGTCAAGACAGCACGGGCGCGTACCGGGCAGCTCGGTGACGGATGGCCGGCGCAGGCGACCAAGATCTACACCGCGATCCAGGCCGCGCTGACCGGGAGCGCCTCTCCGGGGGACGCACTGAAGCAAGCCCAGGGCCAGTAAGAGGGAGTCATGTCACTAGCAGCTGACTTGTCACCTTCGAAGGCGCAATCCAGGCAGCATGGGCCGGCGGTGGATCAGGCACCCTTGGTTCCGCGCCGGCGCAACCGCCATCGAAAAGAACGCCTTTTCCAGTGGCTCTTCCTGGTACCGGCCGTTGTCTATATGGCCCTGTTCTTTGGCTACCCCGTGGTCAAGAACGTGATCATGAGCTTCCAGGACTACACCACAGCCACCTTCTTCACGGGAGAAGCCCCCTGGGTGGGCGTGCAGAACTACGTCACCGTACTGTCGTCGTCGTTGTTCTCAACATCGCTTTTGAACACGGCATTGTTCACCATCGGATCCATCCTGGGGCAGTTCGTGATCGGCCTTGCCCTTGCCATCTTCTTTCAGCGCAAATTTCCACTCAACGGGATCCTCCGCTCACTGCTCCTGCTCCCGTGGCTGCTGCCGCTGATTGTGTCCAGCGCCGTTTGGCGGTGGATCCTGGACAAGGACAGCGGCGCGCTGAACCGCTTCCTCGGGGATCTGAACATCATCGAGACAGGTGTTCCCTGGCTGACCAGCACATCGCTGGCGCTGATTGCCGTCGTCGGGGTAAACATCTGGATCGGGATTCCGTTCAACCTGACCATCCTCTACGGCGGGCTGCAGGAAATTCCGGACGAACTCTATGAAGCGGGCTCCCTCGACGGAGCCACGGGCTGGAAGGCCTTCCGCTACATCACCTGGCCCATGCTCAAGCCGGTAGTCAGCGTGGTCCTGGTGCTCGGGGTCGTCTACACGCTCAAGGTGCTGGACATCATCCTGGGTCTGACGAACGGCGGTCCTGCCAACTCCACGCAAACCATTGCCACTCAGTCCTATGCCCTGTCCTTCCAGGAGTTCAAGTTCGGCGAAGGTGCAGCGCTGGGGAACGTCCTGGTGATCATTTCGCTGGTGTTTGCAGTCCTGTACCTCCGGGCGAGCAGGAGGGCAGTCGATGAGTAAGGAAACCATGACCCGGCCGATTCACAAGAAGGCTGAGCCCCGGAACTGGGGGAACACAGCCCTGGCCATCCTGTTCCTGGCCATCATGCTCTTTCCGGTGTACTGGATGATCAACGCGTCCTTGCAGCCGAACGGAGCCACGGTGGACACAACCTGGCTGCCCCTCAACCCGGATTTCACGGGCTATCTCACGGCCATCCGGGAGCAGGGGCCAAACCTTGTGACGAGCCTGGTCATCTCGCTCGGCAGTGTGCTGTTGAGCCTGGCCATCGCCGCACCCGCCGCCTACGCCCTGGCCTACTTCAAGGTCAAAGGCGCCGGGGTGGTGCTGTTCGCCATCCTGATCAGCCAGATGATCCCAGGGATCGTCGTAGCGAATGCGCTGTACACGGCCTACAACGATTTGGGTTTGTTGAACTCGATCCCCGGACTGATCCTGGCGGATTCGGCCCATGGAATACCGTTCGCCATCCTGATCATTCGGGCGTTCATGAACGGCTTGCCTTCATCAGTGATCGAAGCGGCAAAGGTCGACGGTGCCGGGCATCTGCGGGCATTCTTCTCGATTGTCATTCCGCTGAGCCGCAATTCACTGATTACCGCAGGCCTCTTCACCTTCTTGTTCGCATGGAGCGATTTCCTCTTCGCCCTGACGCTCACCACCACAGAGGCAGTCCGGCCGGTAACACTGGGCATCTTCCAGTACATCGGCGCCTACGTGAACGACTGGAGTTCGGTGATGGCCACGGCCGTCCTGGCCTCCATCCCTGCGATCATCCTGCTCGTGGCGGCGCAGAAATACATCGCGGCGGGCACCTCCAGCGGAGCTGTTAAGTAGTTTCAATCCAACCCCAATCCGAACCAAAATTCAGGAGAGACCATGACCACCAGCGCAAACGCCGCTGAAACAGCACAAATCCGTGTCACCGTGTGGAGTGAAAACCAGCACGAGAAGCACGACGAACTCGTGGCCCGCCTGTACCCAAAGGGCATGCACGGAGCCGTCAAGGAAGGCATCGAGGAGAACCTCGGCACCAGGGTAACCGTCCGCACAGCCACGCTGGATGACCCCGAACACGGCCTTACAGAAGAGGTTCTGGCGAACACTGACGTCCTGACCTGGTGGGGCCATATGTCCCATGCCGACGTCAGTGACGAAGTTGTGGAGCGCGTGCACCGCCACGTGCTCTCCGGGATGGGCCTGATCGTTCTGCATTCGGGCCACTGGTCCAAGATCTTCACAAAGCTCATGGGCACCTCCTGCACCCTGCGCTGGCGCTCCGAGCAGGACCGCGAACTCGTGTGGACTGTGGATCCCACCCACCCCATCGCCAAGGGTGTTCCGCACCCCATCGTGATAGACGAGCAGGAGATGTATGGCGAGTTCTTCGACATCCCCGCTCCGGAGGAACTTGTGTTCATCAGCTCCTTCAGCGGAGGGGAAGTGTTCCGCTCCGGCTGCACCTTCCGCCGTGGCCATGGCAAGATCTTCTTCTTCAGCCCGGGCGACCAGGACTACCCGGTGTACCACCACAAGGACGTCCGCCGCGTGATCTCAAATGCGGTCGAGTGGGCACTCACTGACCGTCCCGAGCGCGTTTACCCGGAGCTGCTCCGCTACGAAACCAACGATTTCTTCAACGGCAAGAGCTACCAGGGAGCCAGGGCGTGAGCAACTCCTTTGCCACCATTCCCGACGACGGGACTCCCCTGCGCGTCGTCGTCGTCGGCGCCGGCGGTATGGGCCGCGCGTGGCTGAACGCCGTGGAGGTGTCCCCTCTTGTCGAACTCGCGGGAATCGTTGACCTCGATCTCGCGGCTGCCAGTGCCGGTGCCGCGGCGGTAGGCCGCCCTGTTCCCGTGGGAACGGGCACCGCCCGGTTAGCGGCCGACGTCGGCGCCCAGGCTGTCATCAACGTCACCGTTCCGGCCGCACACCACCCGGTAACCACCGAGGCGCTGGCAGCAGGGCTGCCGGTCCTGGGTGAGAAACCGGTGGCTTCCACGCTGGCCCAGGGGATGTCCCTCGCGGCCGCTGCCGAGCTTTCCGGGCAGCTCTTTATGGTGAGCCAGTCCCGCCGGTACAACCCCCAGCTTTTTGCCGCCAAGCGCCTCGCCTCCTCGATCGGGAACGTCGGTATTGTGTCGGCGGACTTCTTCAAAGCCCCCCGTTTCGGCGGATTCCGTGACGCCATGGAGCATCCACTCCTGCTGGACATGGCCATCCACCAATTCGACATGGCCAGGTTCCTGCTGGACGCGGATCCGGTGTCCGTTTTCTGCGAGGAGTACAACCCATCCTGGAGCTGGTACCGGGGTGATGCCGCGGCCACGGCCATCTTCGAGATGTCCGGCGGCGAACGATTTGTCTTCACTGGCAGCTGGTGCAGCCCTGGCCTTGAGACGTCCTGGAATGCAGCGTGGCGGATCAGCGGTGAGCATGGATCGGTGATCTGGGATGGGGACAATGAGCCCCTCGTGGAGTCTGCCGCTGCTTATCGTGAACCTGTCGGCGAGCTCGAAAGCGAGGATCCGGGCCAGGAGATCGCTGGCGCGCTGGTTGATTTCGTGTCGGCGCTCCGGACTGGTGCCACGCCCATGGGGCAGGTTCACCAGAACATCATGAGCCTGGCCATGGTGGAGTCGGCCGTGCTGAGTGCTTCCAGCGGGAAGAGGGTTATGGTGGATGCCCTCCTGGAGGAGTCCTACGCCCAGTGCCTCGCCGCCGAGCGCAATCCTGAGGTCCTGGAGATTCTGCGGTCGTGGCCGACCGTCCGGGCTGCACTGGTGGCGGAGCCAAGCCGGCTGCCCTAGGCAAGGACGGTCACGGCTGCGGCCAGCCGCGGAACTTGAGGTGATTTTTTGCGAAACTGACGAAATTTTTGATGTTGTCCGGCCATTCTGGGTCCATAACGCCGGAAACCCAGCAGCCGGGGTCATGTCAACGGTCAAAGACGTCATCAAGGAGCGCCAACATGGATCCGATCGCAGACCTCAAATACAGGGTCACGTCATGAATTCCGGGCTGCTGGCCCTGGCTTCCTTTGGAGCCACTCTGCCCGGCATGATCCTGTTGGTCCTCGGACAGACCATGGTGGTGGTTTGCCTGTGCTTTGACTTGGTCGGCATGCTCTCGGTGCCCAGATCCCACGGCAGGTACGTGGCCAACACTGGTTTCCGCACACTGGCCTTGCCATCGATTCTGGTCACCGCTGTGGGCGTTCTGATGGACGCGGCCTTCTGGGCGTGGATGGACGTGGCGTTCGGGACGTTCATCATGGTGGCCCTGGTCTTCCGTCTCCACGCCAGCAAGGACGAAGACAACTGGTGGAAGGGCAAAGGCAAGAAACTGGCCCGTTGGTTCCGGGATCAGACGGAGACGCGGTTGGTCCCGGCACGGGCGGCCGGCTAGCTGCAGTCCTGTCAATGGGTGGGGAGTCAGGGCCTCAGCGTAGCTCTCAGGGCTTCATCATTGACGCGGGTGGGCCGGGAAATGGTGCCGCCGGGTAAAGTCCAGCAACCTGCAGCATGTAGTTCACCCATTGCGGGCCGGCGATCATATAGCCGTCAACCCGCTGATAGAACTTGCCGTTGATGGTCAGATTGTGGCCCGGCCGGCTCTGACCTTCCAGGGTGTCCCCAAAGAATGATGCGGTGGAAAGTCCGGAAGTGTAGCCAGCCACCCAACTGGCGCCGTTGTTGTTGGACGTTCCGGTCTTGGCGGCCGTGGGAAGTTTGTCGTGGATCTTGGGGTTGATGTGTACCCCTGATCCCACTTTCAACACGTCCTGCAGGACTGCATTCACACCGCGGGCAACTTCGGGTTTGATAGCGTCCCGGCAGCTGGTTGATTGAGCCGGGAATTTTCGCCCGCTGGGATCGGTGACGTCAAGGATGGCGATCGGAGTGCAGTATTTGCCGTCATTCGCGAAGGTCGCAAAGGCATTGGCCAAATGGAGCGGGGCAACCCCGATTGCTCCGAGGAGGTTGCCGAGTTGGTGCATGTTGACTGGAGCACCATCCAGGCCGCTGTGGATCCCTACTGCGTCCACCATCTTTTGGATTCCGCAGAAGTCCAGCTGGGTGGCCGACGCGAACGTCGCTGTGTTGATGGAGTTGTACAGCCCATAGTTGATGGGCATTTTCCGGTAGTACCCTTCATCGGCATTCTGCAGGTCGTCCGCGGTTCCCAGGCCAGCATTCTTTTCGGCCGTGCTGTAGCCGCCTAGCACCTTCCCGCAACTGGACCGCCACGGAAAATTAAGCGGATAGGTCCGCCGCGAGGCATCCACTTCGGCCGTCATGGATTTGCCCTCATTGAGCCATTGGGCAAACGTGAACGGCTTCATAGTAGATCCGGGCTGGAAGCCGCCGGCCCCGTTGAGGTCACCTCCGTTGGCGTCCTTGGCATCGACGTTGAAGTTCAGCTGAGTATCAAACTTGCCTTCCTGAGGAAGGAAAACAGTGTTCTGGGCCATGGACAGGATTCTTCCGGTACCTGGCTGGACCGTTACCAGGGCAGCGCCCCACTTATCAGGGTTGGGCCCTGCCGTCGCGTCCACCTGGGCCTGGGCTGGCCCCTGCAATCTGCTGTCCAATGTGGTGATGATGGTCAGTCCGCCGCGGTAGAGGTGCCGCTCACGCTCGGAAATATCAGCGCCGTACGCAGGGTCGTTGAGGATCAGGTGCGAGACATAGTCGCAGAAATACACGGCCATTTCGGCCCCAGCGCAGCCTTGCTTTGACGGCGTGATCTTAAGTTCGACGCCGGAGGCCACGGCCGCGTCATGCTCTGCCTGCTGAATCATCCGCTCTTCGAGCATGTTTCCGAGCACCTGGTTACGCCGCTGCAGCGCGTTTTCAGGATTCACTGAGGGGTCGTAGAAGCTGGGACTGTTGACCAGCCCCGCGAGCAACGCGGACTGTTGCAAATTTAGCTCTTTGGCCGACGTGCTGAAGAAATACCGGGATGCGGCTTCTATCCCGTAGGCATTGGCATTGAAGAAAACAATGTTCAGGTAGCCCTCGAGTATCTGGTCCTTGGTGAACTTCTTCTCAAGTTCAAGGGCCAGCTTCATCTCACGCAGCTTGTCACCGATTGTTTTTTGGCCGCTGAGCACGATTTCTTCGGTGTTGCCTTCGGAGAGGCGGGATTCGTTGAGGACGTTGGTGACATATTGCTGGGTAATCGTGGACGCACCCTGCCGCCCCCCGCTGCTGAGGTTCGAACTCAGTGCCCGCACAATGCCTTGAGGATCAACGCCTGCGTGCTCGTGAAAACGGCTGTCCTCGATGGCAATAACGGCATTCTTCATATGGGGCGAGATTTGGTCCAGCGGTACGCGCACGCGGTTCTCGGCATAGAACGTGGCAATGGGTTTACCGTCAGCAGTGAGAACCTTGGTGGATTGCGATGGAGCGTCTACGTCCAGTTCGCCCGGGAGGTTGTTGAAAAAGGCAACGGAATTGCTCACAGTCGTCCCTGTGACGGCCACTGCGGGCACCACAAAACCGGCCGCAATCACGCCACACAGCACACTCACCACCAAAAATCCGAGGACCCTTGCGAGGGCCCCACCAAGAGTCAGCTTTGGGCTATCTTTCAGCTCCATGGCTCTCCAACTCAACGTGGTGCAACGTGTTTCCACAATACGCCCGGCCGACTCGGCGTTCCAGAGGCCCGCCGCGGTGAACGGCCCCCGCCATCCGCTCAGCGTCCTCCCACCTACACGTGGAATACTTCCGGTGGAAGACTTGAACCCCCTCCTTTTCCTGCAGATCCATGCCAGAAAGTAGACATGAAGGAACCACGCCGCCCCCTGCCTTGCCTCCGCATGCCAGGCCAAAGCTGGCTGTTACTGGCAGCGTCCTTCGGACTGTTTGCGCTGACGCTGGGGCTGGGATATCTGGGGAAAACCTACGGATCCCCGGGGCCGGACCTGGCAATGGATCAACTGCTCGTTCCCGGGCGAAACCCCGTGCTCACAGGACTGTTCCTCACCGCTGATGCCATCTTTTCCCCGCTGGGGAACATCATTATTCTCGCGCTCGCCTGCCTGCTCCTGATGATTCTGAAGAAGCCGCTCACAGCGATCGCGTTCGGATCGCTGGTTGCCGTTGGGTGGCTGTCTTCCGAATTGGGGAAAATCGCAGTCCTCCGGCTAAGACCACCGGCGGACGCCACGCAAGCCCTGATCGCAGAAGCCGGCCACGACAGCTTCCCCAGCGGGCACACGGCGTTCGCAGCGGCGCTCGTGTGGGGTGCCATTCTCGTGCTGGCGCAGACCCGGCATCAACGAACAGTCGCTGCCGTCGCCGGCGCAGTTCTCGTCATAGTGGTTGCATACTCCCGCCTGTATCTGGGCGTGCATTACCCCAGTGATGTTTTGGGTGCCGTACTCATCAGTACGGCCGCCGTACTGTTCTGGCTGCCCGTCTGGAACAGGCTGATCGAACCGCCATTGCGCAGGTCCTCCCTCATGGTCAGAATGGCTAATACTCCAAAAGGAGGAGGTGGCAGATGAGTAAGGACATCCAGATGGTTCTGGAAAAAGCCGATGAAGAAATGATTTTCCTGGGCCCCGATCATCCCTACTACGGGCTGCTGGCAGCTCTGGTCACCTCTGTGAGGAATGCCTGGCAGGAGGGTCACGACAGTGCATCCGGGGGTCCCGCAGAGAACCCCTACGGTTTCAGGTCAAGAGGCCCGCTCTAAGCATCCGCCCTGACACGAACCATCCTCAACGCGGCCGACATGACGGAAGCCCCTGCGCGAGCCTGTGACTCAAGCGCGGGGGCTTCCAGGCACTCCGGTCTTCGGGGGAAAGCGGAGGCTTAGAGAACAAAGTACAGCGTATTCAGGCTGCAAAAGCCCAAAAAATGCGTTCTTGATTCAACCTTGAGTCAGACTTATGGCGGTAGCGGTTTCCGGCGCTCAAGCGGGCATGAGGCTATGCTGGAAGAAGCCGGCTTGTGGGCTGGGGAACCCCCGAAAGGGGTCTGAGCCCACGCCCCCGAACCCGACCAAGAGGCAATCATGTCCAAACAGCTTCCCCTCGACGAACTCTCTTCTGTCATCGCCCGGGTGAAGGGACTCCTCCTTACCGAGGAGAAAGTTGACCGCGCTGTACAGTTGCTCGCAGCAGCCGCAAAGCAGGCCATTCCGGGGACGCTGGGGGCAGGTATCTCCCTCCTCGATACGCAGGGCAGACGCACCAGCAGCGCGGCCACCGACAAGATTGTGGAACGGGCGGATACCGCACAATACGAGCTGGGGCAGGGACCATGCCTGACCGCATGGGCTTCGGAAGCAACAATTCTCGTCGAGGACGTGCAGACGGAAACCCGGTGGCCGGAATGGTGCGCCGCAATGAAGGATCTCCCCATCCGTTCAGTGTTGAGCACCCCACTGACAGCGGGCAAAGAATCACTCGGCGCGCTAAAAATCTACGCCGCCCAGCCCGGGATCTATGACGGGGAAACAAGCCGGCTCCTTCAACTCTTCGCAGGCCCTGCCGCCACCCTCCTGGCGAACGTCCAGAGTTCTGAAACGCCGCGCCGCATCAGCAATTCGCTCGAAACTGCGCTTTACAGCAGGGACACCGTAGCGAGGGCGACCGGGATATTGATGGAGCGGCATGGACTAAGCAGCGACGACGCAATGCAAGAACTCCTGAGCCGCGTCCGTACAGACCGGACAACGCTCTTGGAAGAGTGCAGTCGGATCATTGCGGCTATACCGGGACGCCGCGGGTAGAGGAGTCACCGATGGGGTTCGAAGCCCACGAAGAAGAACAGTGCCGGCTGCTCAGGAAGGCACTTAAATCCGCTGACATCACCCCAGCGGACCTATGGCTGGCGTATTTCAGCATCGGTGGAGCTGTGGGTGAATACGAGGTCGACGCGTACCTGCAGGGACTATTCTCCCTGCCCATGCTGCAGCGGGACCTGCTGGCCTGCGCCGCCAACGAACTGATCGAAGCAGTTCCACCGCTGCCACGTGCCCCTTACGCTGAGGAGCTCGAGGACAGCCACGACGCCGGCGGCACCGGCACAAAGAACTCCAAGAGGAACACCTGAAGCAGGCAGGAGGGGTTCAGTCAGGGATCTCCATCTGGAAGCCGCAATTGCATCTGAGGACGCGGGTCCGAAGGTAAACGTCCAGGAGCGCTTCAGGCTCCCGCTCCGTTTTCATGGCGGCATAGGCGTTGCGGAGCTCGGAACCGGCCACGTGCATAGGTTCACCGCAGTGGATGTATTCCCCGCCAAACTGCAATACCCCCAGCGACCTTGGGGGCCCGGGACGGTTGAGGATCGCCGCCACCTGCGGCACACCAGCAGCATGCTCGTAGAAGAATTCACACTCCCCGCACGTGTAGGAAACCCTGACGTGGTCCCGTTCCCCTCCTTCGGGTGCTTCGATTGACTCGACGATCAGGAAACGATCGGTATGACATTGGGTGCACCACAGCCGCTGGCTGTAGGGATGGTGGGCGCCGCCTGGAACGAAGCGGTTGGAGATGGTCGACACTGACAGAACTCCTGCTGTATGGGAGGCCTATGCCCACGCTGCTTGAGCGATGCTCCCGAGATCAGGCTAACGTCCGCCAGCCAATCCGACAAGCACCCGGCTCCGTCCACAAGACGCCCCTCGCACCCCCTACTCGTCAAAGTGGGTGTGCACAGCCGAGCCCTCACTGATGGATGCAATGATCCCCGCGGCCACGTCCCGAAGCTTGATATTCCGGCTGTTCGAGGCCCTGTTCAGCATCTGTTGGGCGGCATCCTGGCTGCACCTGTTCTGCGCCATGATCGCTCCGACAGCGAGGTCAATAGTGGTCCGGGACTGCATTGCGGCCGCGAGGTCATTGCGCGCTTCGGTCAGCTGCGCTATCCGCAGTGCCAGCCGCAGGTTCTTCGAGATCCGTTCCGCAAAATCTTCGGCCTCAGCAATGTCCTCCCCGGAGAATCCATGGGCCTCCGGCGAGTACAGATTAAGCGCCGCCCTCGTTTCCCCTTCGAGAGGAAGCGGCACACCCAGAATGGACAGGATGCCCTGACCTCCTACGGCATGGACATAGTCCGGCCAGCGTGATTCATCACGGAGATCCGGCACATGAATGGTGGCCATTTCCTTCATCGCAGTCAGGCACGGCCCCTCACCGAAAGTGTTCTGCAGCTCGTCCATGGCCCGTGCGCAATCATTGCTGCTGGCAATTGTCAGTGCCCGTTTCCGCCGGATTACGGTGATGCCACAGTAGACACTCAGGCCTGGCTTGGACAGGCTGCCCGCGGAGTAGGCCGCGAGCTCGTTAAGAAACTCCCCCACGTCTGAGCTGTCCAACACCAGGTCCTGCAGATGGAGTCCAATCTCCGCCGCCGTTTCCTTCTTGGCGTCACCGGCCATGGGAAGGCCCCCTCTCCACCTTGCCTCAACACGTAGGCGGGAAACTCCAGCGAGGCACAGGCAGGCATGGCCCGGACGCTGCTGAACGGTACTCTCCAGAATAGTCCTTCCGGGCGGGACTGTGCGGGTCCCAGGCACGCATCCTGGTCATCACGCCAGGGACAGAACGAAGGAAAGCACAAAGCCTGCGGCTGTGCTCAAGGCCACCGCAGGGCCGCCGTGCTCATAGGCCTCTGGCATGAGTGTGTCGGCGAGCGAAGCTATGACGGCACCGGCGGCGAACGCCAAAGGCAGTGAAATTGTTCCGGGGTCGCTTCCCGAAAGCGGCCCTGCGCCAAGGACGACTGCCAGCACCAATAGCACAGCACAGGCTGTCCACAGCCCGATGACCAGGCCTGAAGCTCTTCCCTGCGCCTTCATGGACGACGCCCCCACAAGGGCCTCCGGCAGGTTTGAAACAAAGATGGCCGCCAGCAAGGCCAGCCCGCCGGTCCCTTCCCCGAGCGAGATACCAAGGGCGACGTTCTCCGGAACCCCGTCCAGCGTCACCGCGGCAAGGAGGGCCATTCCGGCAGCGCCGCGGGTGGACGAAGCCGTGGGTGGGCGGTCGGAAGCCGCGGCGTCCGTATCAAGTTTGGCACTCCCCTGGAACTCATCTGCGGGAGCGCCTCCGGCTCCCGGCTGGGCCCATCGGTCCAGCAGGGCACTGAGGCCTGTAAATACCGCAGCGCCGGCAAAAAGCCCAATGGCGGCCCGCTCTATTCCACCCCGTTCGTAGGCGTCTTCGAAGAGTTCAAATGTCAGGGCGGTGATGAGCGCGCCCGAGGCAAAGGAGAGGAGGATAGCGAGGAGCCGCTTGGGCAACTCGAACCTCACGCCGATGAAGGCCCCGACCAGCAAGGCGCTGGAGGCCACTGCGCCAAAGAGGACCGCCATCAACATTTTGTCAGTATGGATCCGGCGCGGTCCGGGAACAATAGGCCCGGACAACAGGCAGGACAATACTGCGGACGATTTGCTTCGGCTCCCCTTGCATGTTGATGATCGAGTTTGTTCGTTCGTGTTCGCATTCCTTGTGGGTCGCCTGTGGCGGTAATAGCGTCGGCGGGTAGCGGATCGGCTGGACGTCGTTGACGGATGACGGCAGCCCGATCAAGAACTCTCCAACGACGAAGGGCTGAACAATGACGATTTCCGAAGGCCGGTTCCGGCGCTCGGCGGCAATGGCCGTCATGGCTGCAACAGCAGCGTCGGGACTGGTGGCTTTCTCCGGCAGTGAGGCTCCTGCAACTGCCGCCGAAACGGTAGGTACTCCTGTCACCATCACTCCCAACCCTGCCAGCAAGGGCAAGGCCTTCCAGGGTTGGGGGACCAGCCTCGTCTGGTTCGCCAACGCCACAGGCGGTTACCCGGAGGAGATCCGTGAAGAGCTGTACCAGAAGGTCTTTGGCGAGAACGGCTTGAACCTCAACATTGCCCGCTACAACGTGGGCGGAGGAAGCGCATCCGACGTAGCCAATTACCTCAACGACGGCAGCGCCGTGGAGGGCTGGTGGAACCCGGTAACGGAAGCTACCGCCGAGAAGCCCGTACTTTCGAATCTGTACCGGCCTGACGGTTCAGTGGACGCGACGCAGGCAAACAAGCTCGCATTCCTGAACCAGTGGAACCCGGATGACCCCGCCTCCTACAACCCCGACGCCGACAAAACCCAGCGGTGGTGGGTGGAACGCCTCGCAGCCGACCAGAAGATCACTCATTGGGAAGCCTTCAGCAACTCGCCACCCTGGTTCATGACCAAAAGCGGGTACGTCTCAGGCCAGGTCAGCACCAACAAGGGCGAGAACCTGTTGCCCCAGGCTGAGCAGAAGTTTGCCGCCTACATGAAGAAGTCCGTCGAACTTCTGGAGAAGGGAAGCGGCATCAAGGTTGACACCATTGACCCCTTCAACGAGCCGAACTCCGGCTACTGGTCAACGACCATCGACAGCGTCACCGGCAAGCCACCCACTTCCTACACCCAGAAGCAGGAAGGCGCCCTGATCTACCCGCCCGCGCAGGACCGCGTCACCAAGCTGCTGGCGGGCGAGCTCGGCAAGGACGGCACCACCACTGATGCCGTCATTTCCGCGATGGACGAGACAGATCCCACGAAGTTCATGAACAATTGGAACGCCTACAGCCAGCAGGCAAAGGACGCCGTCGCCCAGCTCAACGTCCACACCTACGGCACCAACGACCGGCGCCGCGTCCGGGACCTCGCGAAATCCACCCAGAAACCCCTGTGGATGAGTGAAGTAGGCGGTTCCTGGGGCGGCAACCCTGCCCTCGGGGACACCACAGGAGGCTGGGACCGCTCCAACATTAATAACGGCCTTGGCATCGCGGGCCGCATGGTCAACGATCTCCGCGAGCTTGAGCCGGAGGCCTGGGTCTTCTGGCAGCCGGTGGAGGACACCTACAAGCAGGAACACGGAAATGGTGGCTGGGGCTCCATTTACGTCGACTTCGACTGCAACTATGAAGGCCGTGTGGGCTCTTCCAACCGCCGGCTCAACGACGGCGACTCCGCTCAGGACGCCAAGTGCCGTGTCCTGACAAACCAGAAATACAACACCACGCGAAACTTCACGCACTACGTCCGTCCTGGCGATTTCCTCATCGCCAACGACAACCCGGAGACCGCGAGCGCATTGCGGGCAGACGGCAGCGGTGCCACGCTGGTGCACTTCAATGACAACGCGGCCCCCGAGACGGTTACTATCGACCTCTCCAAGTTCGGCAGCATTGGCGACGGCGCCACAGTCACCCCCGTGATCACCACGAAGTCGCCCATTGAGGACATCGAACGCAACGCCCTGATCAAGGGTGCAGCGGTACCTGTGGACCGTGCAGGAAAGAAGGCAACGCTGGAGATTCCGGCTGCGTCAGTAGTAACCTTCCTGGTGGATGGCGTCAGCGGTGTGGCTGAAGACGCCCCCGCCGTGAAAGACGGCCACACCTACCAGGTTGGCGGCGAAGCCAGCGGAAAGTACCTCACGGCTAAAGCGGACTCCACTGTTTCCATCCAGGACCTTGGCGCGAATGCCACGGAAATCGCGCCACAGCTGTGGACGTTCAACGCCGTGAAGGCCGACGACGAATACGCCCACGACCGGCGGTTTGTTGTCACCAACAAGGATGGCAAGGTGCTGACTGGGGATGGCGGGATCCTGAACGGAAGCCAGTCGGGGTCTGCCCGTCTCGCCAGCCTGAGCCTGGAGGAGGCCAAGGCCCAGCCCAAGGCCCAGTGGATCGTGAGCACCGAAAACGGGAAGCAATGGACGCTGGTGAACGCTGCTGCCGCCATCGCGCTCCAGGTTTCCGGCAGCCAGACCGCTGCCGGCTCTTCAGTGGCCCTGGCCTCATCCAGCGGATCGACGGCCACCGCCACCAGCAATGTCCACCAGGCGTGGGGATTCGAGGACCTCGAGGACCTGGTGCTGCAGGGAACCCGGAGGGTTGACCTCAGCACTCCCCTTGGTGTTGCCCCCGCTTTGCCCGGCACAGTCGTTCCGCTGTACGAGAAGGGACCGGGAAGCCCCATCGCGGTCCAGTGGGAAGCAGTGGACCCGGCAGTCTGGAACAAGCGCGGGACCGTGACACTGCATGGATCAGGCGTCGACCGCTACGGCAAAACCTTCAACGACGCCGAGCTCGTAGTCACCGTCGGCAAGTACGTGGCCACCGATCCTGTCTCGCTGACGGTGGGCGTTGGATCGGCCGTCACAGAGGTCCGGGCTGCTGCTCCCACGCATGTTCCGGGCCAGATCGGCACCGGGACAGCCAGGAACAACCTTGCAGTGACGTGGGACTGGAGCACTTTGTCTGCAGCCGTGCTGGAATCCACCGGGACGGTCACCGTCGCCGGTAAGGCGGCAACCGGCGTCGCCGGTTCCAAGCCTCTGGACGCGGTCCTTACCGTCCTGGTGGTGGACCGCGTAGCCAGCACCCATATCTGCAAGGAGGACACCTCGACGACGGCGACCGCCAGTTACTCGGAAGCCTCCTATGCACCGAAAAACACGTGCGACGGCAACACCACCACGCGGTGGTCCAACTGGGTGGGCGGCGGCCGGAATGCTGACAGCCTGAGCTACGCCTTCACCCGCAACTACACGGTGGATTCGGTCACTGTGACCCTTGCCGAACACGCAGCCCAAAGCCTGAGCGTCCAGTTCCAGGACAGACAGGGAGGCTGGCAGGAAACCTCGGCAGGTGTGATTACCGGCCTCACCACGACGTCCCCCGTGAAGGTGACCTTCAACCCCGTGACCACCCGCGGCATCCGCGTCTCGCTGGCCACTCCCGGTTCTTACACCAAGGTTGCCGAGGTTGCGATTTCGGGAACACGGCTGGCTGATGCGGGAGCTGCGGAACTTGGCCGCCTGCTCGTGGATCAAAGATCCGTCGTCGGCTTCGACTCCGGAACCACTGAATACAAGGTGCTGACGGCGTCGACGGAGGTTCCCACCGTCGCGGGCTATGCCCTGGACACGAACGCAAACGTCTCAGTCGCTCAGGCTACAGTGCAGAATCCCCTTGCTATAGTCACGGTAAAAGCACCGAACGGCGCGTTCAAGGAGTACCGGGTGGCCTTCGTTACTGGCAAGCAGGAATGCCTGAACGGAGGCTGGGCCACCAACGTGGAACCTGGTTTCAAGGGTGAAGGAGAATGCGTCAGCTACTTCGCCACTGAAAAGTAGGGCCGGCAGCAATAGCGGGAGCCCCGTCAGGACCGTCCGGTTCAGGCGGGGTTCCCGTCGTATTGGGCATGGTTGGCCACTCGCGTCCCTGGTCCCGGGCTATCCTGACACCAACCGAAAATCAGACAAACTCAGACGTCCTGCTGCGGAGGCATTGCTGTGGAAACTGACAAGACCGCGGGTGGCGAGGCTGCGGCCAAACCTGCCACGATCTATGAGGTGGCGCGGCTGGCCGGCGTTTCACATCAGACGGTGTCCAGGCATTTACGGGGCAGCGGAGGACTCAGACCCGCCACGGTTTCCAAAGTCCAGCAGGCCATCGTGGAGCTGAATTACAGCCCGAACATGGCTGCGCGTTCCCTGAGGACCAGGCAGGTCTACCGGATAGTCATCATCGTTCCGGAAGCCACTCAATTTGTCCCGGTGAGGATGCTCAATGGGGCTTCGGCGGCTGCCCATGAGGCTGGCTACCTGGTGGATGTGATCGCGCTTGAAGGCATGGGAGACACCCGCTCAAGCCGCCTCCTGGGACTTCTCGGGAGCGAGCAACCGGCGGGAGTCCTGTCATTTGTCCCATTGGGCGGCATGCAGCAGCACCTCGATGCCGCGCACTCCGGCGTTCCCATTGTGGTGGCCGGAGAATATGACGACAAGATGCGGGCCCGCGGTACCCTTGCCGACGGCTCCGCGGCAGCGCAGATCGTGGAACATCTCGCAACACTGGGTCACCGCCGGTTTTTTCATGTGGCGGGACCGGAGCAATGGCCTTCCGCCAGGAACAGGCGGGCCGTCTACCGGGAGGCGATTGCCCGGCTGGGCCTGACCTCTGTTGGTGAATCCCAAGGCGACTGGTCCGCCGCCTCGGGCTACCAGGCCGGACTAAAACTCCCGATGGACGCCGGGGTGACGGCCGTGTTCGCAGCCAACGACCAGATGGCAAGCGGCCTGATGAGGGCCCTTCATGAACGTGGCCTCAAGGTGCCTGGAGACATCAGCGTCTGTGGCTGGGACGACCTTCCCGAATCCCGCTATCTGGTTCCCTCACTCACCACGGTGAGCATGGACCTTGAAGCCCAGGGCCGGCAGGCAATGAGCGAGCTCGTGGGCATCATCCAAGGGAACACGGCCAGCAAGACTCCGGTCCAGTCGTCGCCTGATGACACCAGGCCAGGCCTGATCGAACTGGTGATCCGCGAGTCCACGGCAGCTCCCAACCCCACACGACTGGCAGCCTTCGACCACTAGGTTGGGGCTGCCTGCGAAGCCCTGAGTTGAGGGGTCATTTCCTGGCACTGCCGTAACTTGCCCCGTTCCATTGACAGCTAAAGTGATCGATAACATAATCGTTTGTTATCGATCACTTTCGGTGCAGGGGTACGGAACCAGCAGGGCCGCCAAAGGACAAACCCAAGGAGCAAATTATGTGGAATCCGCACGCTGGCCCGCTGCGCATAGGAATCATAGGGACGGGAGGCATTGCCCACGCGCATGCCGACGCCCTTTCCACGCAGGAGAACGTTGAGCTAGCCGTGGCAGTTGATCTTGATCCTGGCCGGTGCAGGGAATTCGCCGCTAAATGGGGCATGCAGAGGACGGCGCCCGATCTCCGCACAGCTGCTGCCAATGGAGAGCTGGACCTCGTAGTCATCTGCACTCCCCCGGCAAGCCACATGGGCCTTGCCCTGGAGGCCCTCGCCATGGACCTGCATGTGGTCATCGAAAAACCTCCTGCTCTTTCGCTGGAACAAATGAGCACCCTGATAAAGGCGGAGGCTGCATCCCGCGGATCTGTCAGCTGCGTCTTCCAGCACCGGTTCGGCTCCGGTGCCCAGCGCGTTCTGGCCCTGCACGGCGCAGGCCGGCTGGGCCGGCCGCTCGTGGGAACGTGCAACACATTGTGGTTCAGGAACCAGGCGTACTTTGATGTGCCTTGGCGGGGACTCTGGGATGTGGAAGGCGGCGGCCCCACCATGGGGCACGGAATCCACCAGTTCGATCTGTTGGTGCACCTTTTCGGCCCCTGGCAGGAAGTCACAGCCTTCGCCTCCAAGCTTGCAAGGAAAACGGACACCGAGGATGTGTCAGCCGGTGTGGTCCGGTTCCAGTCGGGAGCAATCGCCACCATCATGAACTCGGTAATTTCCCCGCGCGAAACCTCCCAGCTTCGGCTGGACTTTGAGCACGCCACCCTGGAGCTGGAGCATCTCTACGGCTACGACAACGATCACTGGACGCTGACGCCGGCACCCGGATCGGAGGAACTCGCAGAATTGTGGGCGGCTGCTGAAACCAACATCCCCAGCGGTCACAGCGCGCAGTACAGCGTGATTCTGGACCAGCTTAAAGGTGGAGAAGTACCGCCAGTCTCGCTGGCCGGAGCGTACCCCACCATGGAACTGGCCGCCGCGATCTATGCCTCCAGCATCACAGAAAAAACAATCCGCAAAGGTGAAATTAATAAAGGGCACGCGTTTTTCACCCGGATGGACGGCCACAGGGAACCGTGGAAGCAGCAGCCCGCCGAATTGTCCGGGGAAGTTCCCGAAAAAGAGAGCGCAAACGTATGAGCGCCGGGATTGAATGGGAGGACAGCGGCAGGGCAATATCGGTGCGCGTCGGCGGCGTCGAAATTGCCGGCTATACCTACATTCCGGACGACGCGCAGCGCGAATCACCGCGGCCAGGTTTCCAAACACTGCGGACGCTTGCCGGAGACGCACTGAGTGTTTTCCGCCCTCACGACCACACCTGGCACAAGGGCCTCGCTTGGTCGCTGCCGCACCTGGGCGAAGACAACTTCTGGGGCGGCCCCAGTTATCGCCGGGGCAAGGATTATCGGTGGTTGCCAAACAACGGTTCCATGGAACACCAGGACCTTATTGATGCAGGCATGGTTGAGGATCGCTTCCGTTTCAGCCATTCGCTCGCATGGTGGAGCCAGTCCCGGGAACACGTGGTTGATGAGCTTCGCACGTTGGAAATCTCGAAGTCCCCGGATGACGGTTCCTGGGCCATCGCCTTCGAAACGTCCATGCAGAACGTGTCCGGCCATGACATCAGGATCGGTTCACCCACCACGGAGGGACGCGAGAATGCGGGTTACGGGGGTCTCTTCTGGCGGGGACCGCGGGATTTCACCGGCGGCCGGATTCTGGGGCCGGACGGGCGCTCCGGAGAAGAACTGCGCGGCGGCCGTGGAGAATGGCTCGCCTTCGTAGGGCAGCATGACGGCACGGGCAACCACTCCACTGTGATGATGGTGGACGATCACCGCAACGCGCAGCATCCACCCGAATGGTTCACGCGCAGCGAGCCCTTTGCCTGCATGGGGCCGGCACCGTTCTTCAGCGAAGAGGTCCTCTTTAGCAGCGGAGCCACCCTGACCAGCCGCTACTCCTTCGTCGCGGCCAACGGTGAGTCCACCGAAGAAAGGCTTGCCGACCTCGCGGAAGCCGGACGGCAGGCACTCGAAAACCTGAAAGTGGGCAGCACGCGATGAGCATTGTGCAGGAACTGCCGTTTTTCCCTGGTGGGACCGCAGTGACGCGGCTCGCCGTTTACGATTGGGCTGCTGAAGATGGGGTCTGCGGCGGTTCGCCGCATCTGCACACCGCATCCACCGAGGCCTACCTGGTCATCGGCGGGACAGGACAGGTGGAGACCCTCAGCAGCCACGGTTATGCAGCCCACGATCTGACCGCCGGAAACCTGTTGTGGTTCAGCCCCGGAACTGTTCACCGGCTCATCAACGGCGGAGACCTTGACCTTCTGGTGGTGATGCAAAACGCAGGGCTCCCCGAAGCCGGAGACGCCGTCCTCACCTTCGGGCCGGAGGTCCTCGCAGACCCCGAACGGTACCGGCGGCTGGCCACCTTGCCGTCGCCGGACGCCGGCGAAGAGGTGGTTGCCGCAGCTGCCCTGGCCCGGCGGGACGCCGCTTTGGCCGGCTATGCGGAGCTAAGGGCCGACGTCGAACACCGTGGCTATGCGGCGTTGGAGGAATTCCACAAGGCGGCAGTGAACGTGGTGCGGAGGCGGGTTCCGGAGTGGCGGAAGCTGTGGGCCGATAAGGTCCTGGCTGAGGCCCAAGAAACAGACACCTGGCTTACTGACCTGGAGCAAGGTGAGGGCTCACACCTTGCCAAGGCATCGGTGGCGCGGGCCAACCCCCGGAGCGCAGAGCGGCTGTTCGGAATGTGCGGAAGGCTGCAGACCTGGGCCCCGGGGATACCTGCCTGATTGCGTAGCCTAAACGTCACCACCGGCTTCGCGCATTGCCGCCCTGAAGCGGTCACCGAGCAGTTGCAGCCGTTCCACGGGCTCGTTGCTGAACACGAGCCGGAGGTGACGGTTTGCAACTTCTCCGCCCCAGCCTGTCATGGCCGTGGCAGCCACGCCGTGGCGTAAAAGGACGCGGGAAAGATCGCCAGGGTCGACGCCGTGTTCCACGGTATCCAGGATCTGGGACCAGCCGCCGGCTGCCGGGATCATGGCAAAACCGTCGAGGGCAGCAGTGAGGGCATCGCGGCGCCGCTGCCACTCCTCGACGCACTGCGCAAGACCGCCGTCGCCGTCGTTCAATGCGGCGATCAGGCCGGCTTGGGCTATGCCGCCCGGCGTGATGCCGTTATAGATGTGGACGACGGCGAGATCCGACATGACTTCAGCCGGCGCCACGATCCAGCCGATGCGCCAACCGATCATCCGCTGCTCGATGGAGGCTGCGCCAATAATTACTGTCCGCTCCCGCATTCCGGGGTACGTTACCGGGCTCAGGATCGGCTGCCCATCATAGATAACCCCTTCCATGAATGACCAGTAGATCAGCCAAAGGTCCTGATCAACACATAAGTGAGTAAGGGCCCTCCACTCCTCTTCGTTGAGCCGGTAGCCCGAAGGGAAGGATGGATTTTGGAGGAAAACAGCTCGTGTCCGTGGCGAGACGGCGGCTTCCAACGCCTCAAGATCCAGCCGCCATGCGTTGTCGGACACCCTCATCGGCACGAGCACGGGCACTCCTCCGGCCAGATATACGCGATTCAGCATGCCGGCGTAGGTCGGGTCCGTCATCAGGATTTCGTCCTCTGGATCCGTCACTGCCAGGAGTGCATTAAGCAGGCAATCACCGTCGCTGGATGTCAGGATCACTTCGGACGACGGGTCATAAGCGATGCCCGTCCGCTCGGCTATTTGCGCGGCTACCGCCTGTTTGGCAGCAAGCTGCCCGGTAAAAGGAAGGTATGAGTTCGCGGAATCCATTCCGACTGCCGCACGGGTTGCCTCTATTGCAGCCAAGGGCGGCAGGAGGTCAGTGTCAAGATTTTCCAGCCTGAGGATGGCGGGGTCGTCCCCTGCCGCCGCGGCTACTGTGTCGATACTGAATCCGGCTACATGGTGCAGCCGGCGGGGCCGGGATCTCATCGGATTGCCTCGTTTCGAAAACAGCTGCCCGGCCGCAGTTGCGGCCAGCAGGGCTACAAGCGGACGGTGGAATACGGCCGGCTGGGAAGGTTCCCCGCCATCCATGGACGCACGGAAGGCTCCACGGGAGTGTGCCCCCGGCCGTCGCGGATCACCAGGACGACCGTGCCGATCATGGCCGCCAAGGAAACCAGGCCGAGGAGGATGAGCACCACGGCCATTGCCACAGACATTTTCATGCACCTCGTGGCTTCAATATTACGGCTGTGCTTTCGGCCCGGTCGAGGGCTTCCGCAGCACTTCCGGCGTGTCAGGCGCGGCAGTTGAGGGCCGTTGACCGCTGTCTGCCTACTATGGTCTCGGTTGAGCAGTGGCCTCCGTTTCCTCTGAGGATTGCCATGACCTGCACACTGCACCGCGCCGGATCGGCCGCCAGCGAATTCAACCGCCGCTGCCGGATTCACCGCCGCAAAATCCACCGCCTCTGTCCGCTCCATGCCCTTCCTTGGCCACGGCCTGGCATGAGACCAAGGGGCTGACATGCGGAAGGAATTCATTCCGGGCGCTGCCGTTCTGGGCGGTGTCCTGCTTTTCTGGGCGGCAGCAGTACTGGGGAACTTGTCGTTCCTCAGTGCACCCAAACCACCCCTGGCCACCCTTGCCTGGCTGATCTTCGTTTATTCGGCAGTCGCCATCACGCCCATTGTTGGAGGGCTGGCAGCAGCTGACCTTGTTCGCCGATGGCAGCGGAGCAGCAATAACGGGTCCCGACGGGGTCGGGAGCACGGCCCTGAAGGTACTGGCGCCTAAGACACCGGCCGCATGAGCGGAGGATTCAGCACGGCCCGGGCCGGATGTCCGGGTTCCGGCCGGGCGGCGGCGACCAGCC
>NZ_JAPSHJ010000069.1:0-8203 GCF_031179985.1 Arthrobacter sp.
GTTCTTACCTGTTTTCGCCTGCACCACTGGGGTGAAGAGGTCGGGATCGATCACATCGATGTAACTGATCCCGTTCTTTTTGTATTTGTTCAGTTCAAACTGCCCCACGCTCGCCGTCGCGAGATAGGCGGGCATCGGTTCGTCCGCCCGCCACGTCCAGGTGGCCTTGCCGTCCTTCGAGCCGTGTTCCTCCAGCAATCCGTTGGCAACCGCTTCCAGGCCCTTCGGCACCGTGATCCGGAACGTGAACGCGGCCTTGTCCAGTGGGTGGTCATTCACCGGGAACCAGGTGGCGGCAACGTGCGGCTGCCCGATCACCAGCGACCCATCGTCTGTATGGAAGAAGCCCAGCGGGCCGAGCTGTTCGTTCAAAAGGATGGGCACGCCGTCGTACTTCACCTTGGTCTCGAAGACCGTTCCGTTTGTGACGCCGTTGGCCGGCGTGACTGTGAGCTCCTTACCACTACGGATGAAGGAGGCCTTCTCACCGTCGACGGTGACGGAACGTACGTTCAGGCCGACCAGATCCAGATTGAAGGACGAAAGACTGTGGGTTGCCTGGGCACGGATAGTGGCGGTGCCGGCCAAGACATCAGTGGCGGGGTGATAGCTGAGGTCCAGGATGTAGCGAGCCACGTCGTAGCCGCCGTTGCCGTCGAGAGGATAGTACGGATCGCCCAGGCTCGGCGCACCTGGCTGGAAGTTATCGCCCACAGCTGCCAAATTCACCGGGCTGGCTATCGTGGCAGGAGCAGAGAGGGCTGCCACGGCAAGCAGGCAGACAAGCAAAAGGCCGGTGCGTGGGAACGCCCGGCCTGGACGGGCCTGCCGGCCCGCTGCAGAGATCGAGGGTAGGGAATCCATAGCTCCTCGTTTGGGAACTTCTCGCACGACATACGGTACGGGCACCGGACGTACCGGGGCCGGTCGATCGCCGACTCGAGGCCGGGGCGGACTGTAGGCTAAAAATGCGCCTCCTGTGCAGTCCCGGGTGCCAGGACGAGTGTCAGCCGAAGGCCAGATGCGCAACGGTGAAGATCGCCAGGCCGGCCATCGAACCCACCACGGTGCCATTGATCCGGATGAACTGAAGGTCCTTGCCCACCTGCAGTTCAATCTTCCGCGAGGTCTCTTCCGCATCCCAGCGGGCCACCGTGTCGGTGATGACGCCGGCAATGTCGGAACGGTACGTGCGGACAAGATAGCCCGCGGCGTCACCGATCCAGGTGTTCACCTTGCCCGCCAGTTCTTCGTCATTGACCAGCCGTGCTCCGAAGTCACGCACGGCCGCCTTGAACCTGACCGTCAGTTCGCTGTCGGGATCGTCGACGGCGGTCAGCAGCGCACTCTTGATGGTCGACCAGGTCCGCGAGGCGAGTTCACGGACTTCGGGGTCTCCCAGGATCTGGGCTTTCATGCCTTCTGCACGGGCTATCATCGCAGGATCGTACTGCAGATCGTGGGCCAGGTCTGTGAGGTACTTGTCGATCGACCGGCGCACCTCGTGGTTCTGGTCTGCCTGGACGGCCCTCGTGAACTTGAGGATTTCGAGGTAAACTTTGTCGCCCACTAGGCCGTCCACGATCTTGGGCACCCACTGCGGGGAGCGGTCCGTGACCAGGCGGCTGACCGTCTCGTGGTTGGCTGCCACCCAGTCCGCGGCGCGGTCCACCAGGAGGTCAACCAGCGTGTGGTGGTGGCCTTCGGCGAAGATACGTTCGGCCATCCGACCTACCGGTGGTCCCCACGGGGGAGCCAGCAGATGCCGGCGGACCATGCCCTCGATTACTGCCTGGACGTCGTCGTCATTGAGGACCTTGAACGCACCGCGGATGGCAGCACCGCCCTCCTTCGCTACGCGCTCGGCACCACCCGGGGCGGACAGCCACTGGCCCGCCTTGCCGGCGATGTTGATGCTGGCCAGTTTGTCCTGAACCACCTGCTCGGAGAGGAAATTGGTCTCCACGAACTCGCCGAGTGATGCTCCGATTTGGTCCTTGCGCCGGGGAATGATGGCGGTGTGCGGGATTTTCACGCCCATCGGATACTTGAACAGTGCAGTTACCGCAAACCAGTCAGCGAGTGCCCCCACCATCCCGCCCTCTGCAGCAGCCCGCACGTATTCCAGCCAGGGGTACTGCTTTTGCAGGGCAAAGGCGATGGTGAACACAACGGCCATGGCGATCAGCAGGGAGAGCGCCAGGAGCTTCATCTTCCGAAGCGCAGCGGCCTTCTCAGCATCACCCTCTGCGAACTGGTTTGGCGTGGCAGCCGGCGGCGTCCGGCGGAGCGGGCCGGCGTGGGGGGCGGCGGGCTTGGTGGTTGTCTCAGAGTTCACCTGCATGTGCCCAGCCTAGTCCCGCTTTCACCGGGGCCGTCGGCTAACGTGTCAGCATGACAACCGACGCGTCCGCTTCACTCCGTCCCTTGGTGTATGCCCATCGGGGCGCCAGCGCGGATTTCGCGGAGCACACCAGGGCGGCGTATCTTCAGGCCCTCGCCGACGGTGCCGACGGTGTGGAGTGCGATGTGCAGCTAAGCCGGGACCAGCATGTGGTGCTGCTGCACGATGCCAATCTCGACCGCACCTCGGATGGTACAGGTCCCGTGGCCGAGCGGACCCTCAAGGAGCTGCGCCAGCTGGATTTCTCGTCGTGGAAGGGCGTCCGGATTCCGGAAGCCTTCGGCCCACGCTCGGACCAGTTTCTGACTTTGACCGATCTGTTGGATCTGCTCCGTGGCGCAGGGCGCGAGATCGGCCTGGCCATCGAGCTGAAACACCCCAGCCCCTATCAGCTCAAACTCGAAGACCGGGTGCTGGATGTCCTCCGGGCGCAGGGATGGAACCTGCGGACGTCCCGGCTGGACAACATCAGGGTCACTTTCATGAGCTTCAGTCCCGATGCCGTGCGGCATTTGCGTAAGTCCGTCCCTGCTGAGTTCATTTGCCAGCTTGTAGACGACATCAACGTGGTGGAAATCCGCCGGGACCTTGGCCTTGGTCCACTGACCGGCGGTGCCGTTGCCAACGTTATGAAGGCTGCCCAGCTTGAGGGCGAGCGGATCCTCAACGCCTGCGATGTGGGGATGGCAGGTCCCGGCATCGCCTATGTCCGGGAGCATGCCGCCACTGTCCGCCGCTGGCTGGATTCCGGCCGCAGGTTCAGGGTGTGGACGGTGGACACGGCCGAGGACGTGGCGTTGTGCCTGGGGATGGGGTTCCAGGAGATTACCACCAACCGGCCGGCGCAGGTGTTGGCCCAACTGCAGCCTGTGTAACCGCTCCTGCAAGCTGTGATTGAGTGGTGCCATGCCCCTCACTTTCCCTTCCCACCTCCTGCAGTCCCCGGCGGTGCGGGTGGGCCTGTCCATCAGCGTGGCAACTGGCCTCTACGGCGTTTCCTTTGGTGCCCTCTCCGTGACGTCCGGACTGGATTTCTGGCAGACGATGGCACTGAGCCTGCTGCTTTTCAGCGGCGGCTCGCAGTTTGCCTTCATTGGCGTGGTTGCCGGAGGAGGATCGGGACTTGCCGCGATGGGAGCCGCTACTCTGCTGGGGATGCGCAACGGCATTTACGGCATGCAGCTGAATGTGCTGCTGCATCCGAAAGGCTGGCGCAAGTACGCGGCCGCCCAGCTGACCATTGATGAATCCACCGCCACGAGCACGGGACAGACCGATCCTCTGGAACAGCAGCGCGGATTCTGGACCGCGGGGCTTGGCATCTTCATCCTGTGGAACGTCTTCACGGCCGTAGGGGCGCTCGCGGGCAGCGCCTTGGGCGATCCCAAACAGTGGGGGCTCGACGGCGCCGCAGTGGCGGCGTTTTTGGCGCTGCTCTGGCCAAGACTTAAAGGCAAGGAGCCGGTGGCCATCGCGATCTTGTGCGCGCTTGCCACCGTCCTGGCGGTTCCGTTCGTTCCGGCAGGTGTGCCGATCCTGGTGGCTGCGGCTGTTGCGGCGCTCTTTGGCTGGTTCAGCCACGGGCCCAGGGATGAAGGGCTGGAGCCCGACATCAATCCCTACGATGAACGCAGGCAGCACGGATCCCATCCGAGAGGCGGAAGTACAGCCGGTGATTCCGCATGAATCTTTGGTTGTGGCTGCTGCTGTCCTGCCTGCTTGCCTACGCATGGAAGCTTGTGGGTTACCTCGTCCCCGCCACGCTGCTGAAAAATGCGAGGACGTCGCGCATAGCCGGAACAATGACTATCGGCCTGCTTGCCTCCCTGACGGTAGTCAACGCCGCAGCATCGGGCCAGGAGCTCCTTCTGGACGCCCGGCTCGGAGCGCTCGCGGCGGCCGGTGTCGCGCTGCTGTTCCGCGCTCCATTCCTGGTGGTTGTCCTGGCGGGCGCTGGAACCGCGGCTCTGCTCCGGCTCGCGGGCTGGAACTGATCCCGCACATGACCTGCCGCCGGGTTAAGCCGCTCCGTAGGCGTCCGGCGAGGACGGTGCGGAGCGCCTGGCCAGTTCCTCGGTGGCGAGGTCATACCAGTCCTGGGCTCCGAACACGGGCTTGGGAGTGTCCAGGTTGCGGTACAGCGCATCCACGATAATTCCCAGCTCATCTGTGGTGGCCGCAGTGAGGGTCTCTTCCGGATCACCGGAACTTTTCATGAAATGGGCGAGTTGGGAGCGGTTCATGCTAACCCAGCCGCGGACTTATTCACTCGTGAAAGTGCCATGTTTTGCTCCGTGCAATGGAAACGTACCCGAGGCTGGCTGCCTAACCACTGGTCTGCCCAGCTTACTGTGGAGTTTAGTTCAGCGGAATATCCCGTGCTGGCGGAACTGTGCTAGTCGAGCTGCATTCCAGGCATCGGCACCTGCGGCGGCAGTGACCGCTCCGGCCGCTCGGAGCGTATGGCGTCCTCAACCAGGGCAGCAGGCCGGCGCCAGGCATCAGAGCCCGGCTCCATCGTGTCCACCACTCCGATGAGCATGGCAAGCAGTCGCACCATGTCGGTCAGTGAGATGTCTGTGCGGAGCGTGCCTTGCCCTTGGCCCCGGCCGAGGAGGATCCCAACGGATTCGATGAGGCTCCCGGTGATGCCTGTCAGGAGATCGCGGCGCCCCGCCACGGCGCCGAGCAAATTGGCATTCTCGCTTGCCGCGGCCATCACGGAATCGATGACGCGGAAAAGGCCATCGGCGGCGTCCTGGCCGGCCAATGCGATATCTATGACCGGGTCGACGGTCAGCCGGAGTTGGCGGTTCAGCGCAGCCAAGACCAGCTGCTCCTTGTCCGAGAAGTTGCGGAAGAGTGTTGCCGGCCCTACTCCTGCAGTTGCAGCGATGGTCTGCAGGGGAACATCCGGGCCATACTCCCTGAAACACTCGCGGGCCGCATTGATGATCTTGTCCACATTGCGGGCAGCGTCGGCACGAAGGGGCTTGCGCTCTACTGCGAGGTTCATGTCTTCAGGTTAGCAACGCAGCGTTCGGCCTACTTCGTTACCGATTGGTAGCCCGGCAATATGACGCAGCACACGTTCGGCTGCCTTTTTCGGCCGTGCCAGACTGAACCCACAGTGCTTGCATCCTCAGGCCGCACCAAGGAAGATCTGGCGATGCAGCCTCCGCCCATGAGCATGCTTTTGTGCCCAAAGAGTACATAGGAGATTCCAGTGATCGTAGCGTTTTCAGTAGCTCCCTCGGGTACCGTCGGCGACTCGGTTCATGACGCCGTTGCGGCGGCAGTCAAGGTCGTGAGGGAGTCGGGCCTGCCGAACCGGACCAGTTCCATGTTTACAGAGATAGAAGGTGACTGGGACGAGGTGATGGATGTCGTCAAGCGGGCAACTGAAGCTGTGGGTGAGTATGGGCCCCGCGTGTCCCTCGTGCTAAAGGCAGACATTCGGCCAGGCCATGAGGGCGAGCTGACGGGGAAGGTCGAGCGCCTGGAGCGGGCGCTCGAAGGAGCGGGTGTCAGGCTCGACGAGGAGGCATGAGAAGGCCATGATCGAGCATAAGTCCCGGCCGGAGTGGGTGGCCGTAGAAGAGTTTCTGTCGGACGCCGTCGTGCATCAGGGGACCGACCTGCAGCGCGCGGTGCAGTCCGCCGCCGACGCAGGGATGCCGGCCATCGAGGTGACCCCGAACGCCGGCAAGCTGCTGAAGTTACTGGTCAGAGCATCGGGCGCGAAACGGGTGCTGGAAATCGGCACCCTGGCCGGGTTCAGCACCATTTGGATGGCTCAGGGGCTTCCCGACGACGGCCGGCTGGTGACGTGCGAATACCTGACCAAGCATGCCGACGTTGCCCGGAAGAATGTGGACGCCGCCGGAGTCGGCCACAAAGTGGAAATCCGGATCGGTGCGGCGCTCGATACACTGCCCGCATTGGAAGATGAGGACGCGGGTCCCTTCGATTTTGTCTTTATTGACGCGGACAAGGAGAACGACCCCCAGTACTTGCAGTGGGCCGTTCGCCTGGGCCGGCCCGGTACCACCATCGTCATGGACAACGTGGTGTGGGAGGGTGCGGTGCTGGACCCTGCCCTGGACGAGGTCAACGCGCCGGGGATTATCAGTGCCCTGAAAATGATGGGGGAAGACAGCCGTTTGGACGCCACTGTCATCCAGACGGTGGGGTCCAAGGGCTGGGACGGTTTCGCGCTGGCTGTGGTCCGCTAGCCCTGTTCACTGTCCGGACAGAGCAAAAGCACTGCCCGCGTACTGGGTGTACGCGGGCGGTGCTTTTGCTGACTGGACTGTTGAAGGCCTAGCCGAGGACGTTCATGATGTTCCAGCCTCCGCCAACCCGGACCCTGTTCGGGAAGGTGCCTGTGCCGCTGCCCAGGTAGGACCAGAGGACACCGCTGCGGTCGCGTGCCACGAGGTCATCACGTCCGTCGCTATTGAGGTCTGCGGCGCCGCTTATGGCGTTCATGGCATTCCAGCCTGCGCCTGCCCTGACCCTGGTGGGGAAGGCGCCAGCGGCGTTGCCCATGTATGACCACAGGACTCCACTGGCATCCCGTGCGACCAGGTCGGCCTTGCCGTCGCGGTTGATGTCACCGGCTGCGCTGATGGCCATGGTGCCCCAGCCTGCGCCGACGCGGACCCGGCTTGGGAAGGTGCCGGTGTTGTTGCCGGCGTAGCTCCACAGGACGCCCTGGGAGTCAACGGCGAGCAGGTCACTCCGTCCGTCGCCGGTGACATCGCTGGCAGCGCTGATGCTCTTCATCGTGTTCCAGCCTGCCCCAACCCGGACCCGGGTGGGAAAGGCGCCGGAGCCGTTGCCGCGATAGGTCCAGAGGACTCCGGCGGAGTCACGGGCCACGATGTCAGCGCGGCCGTCTCCGGTGAGGTCTCCGGTCCCGCTGATGGAGTTCATGACGTTCCAGCCTGCACCAACCCTGATCCGGTTCGGGAAACTGCCTGAGCCGTTACCGAGGTACGTCCACAGCACGCCACTGGAGTCGCGTGCCACGATGTCAGCACGTCCGTCACCGTTGAAGTCCTGCATGACGCTGGTGACTCCCGTGCCCGTGCCGATGCGGATGTTCCGGTTGGCAACGACACCGATGTTTCCGGCCATGTCCGTGGCTCGGACACTGAAGGTGTGGTAGCCGTTGGTCTGCGCGTCCCAGGTCTTCGGTGAGGCGCACGTCGGATCCCAGGCGCCGTTGGTGGGAAGCAGCCGGCATTCGTACTGTGCCTGCGCGTCGGCGCTGCTGAAGTTCAGCGTGGGCGTGTTGTCCAGGCTGGGTGTGGACGGGAACGGTGCAGTGACGGAAACAGTCGGTGCCGTGGTGTCTACGGTGAACGTGAGCTCAGCGGAGGTCAGCGCACCTGCGCGCGCCTGGACCGTGTGGCGGCCCTGGGCCAGCGGCGCCAGCTTCAGGGAGTATGTGGAACCCGTGACCGTGGCAGCGCGCGGTGCGCCGTCGACGACCAGTTGGACTGGTCCGGTCGTACCGGCCGGCAGCGTGCCGGTAAGAGTGGGGGTGGTCACATTCGTTACGTTGTCCGCGGAGGAGCGGCCGCTGTCACTGGCGGCTGCCAGGTCCGGCGTCGAAGGCGCACCGTCCGTGGCCGTGGAGATCAGGCCCTGCACCGTGAACAGGTTCGTCGTCACCGTGTTGACGCCGGGACCGCCGGCGTTCGGTCCGACCACCCGGACGAAGTTATTGCCTGAGGGGGCTCCCGTGACAGTCCGTGCCGTGTCGATGGACCCGATGGTTCCGGCCTCTGC
>NZ_JAPSHJ010000069.1:8303-12134 GCF_031179985.1 Arthrobacter sp.
CCGGCTCCCACTTAGTGCTTGCAAAGCCCGGGTTTTGCCTCAAAAGTGTCCAAAGAGGCCTATGAAGTGGACCGTGATGCATGGGGTTGAAGTTTCTGCTGAGGCCTAAAGCGCCGGAATTACGGCCCGCAGAGCACTTAAACCATCGATTTGTGGGGGCCCATATGGGGGTGCGGCACGGGCTGACCCTCCGGCAGGCTTGTCCGCTCCAGAATTTCCCAAGAACACGGCGACATGCTCGTGGCATGCCTTTGAAAGGAGATCCGGTCGTGTCCGTTTTCCGGCGGCAAATCCTCCTTACCGGTGGCCCACTCAAAACAGCTCCTGGAGGCGGTGCGTTCCTGACGCGACGGGAAGCCCGCGCGGCAAGGGGACCAGGCCATGCCGGAGGGCCCCGGAAGGGCTTCTGGAACAGGAAAACCACGGCGGCGGCGGTTCTGGCCGGGGGTTTGCTCGTCACCCGTTTGTGGGTCCTTGAGCCCATGACGGTCAGCTCCGAAAGCATGGAACCCGCTGTCCCGCGTGGCAGCATCATCCTGCTCTACAAACCCGGGCCCCAGTTGGCCGGCGTCCCAGCTGGGGGACTGGTCGTCTTCAGCAGTCCCGAGGACGGACGCCCCACGCTGAAGCGTGCCGTGGGGCTGGAGGGGCAGACTGTCGCCATTGAAGACTCCGTCCTTGTGGTGGACGGCGCCCCGCAGCCTGAACCGAGCATCGATCACAGCCGCATCGACGGCACGTACTTTGGCCCGGTCACCGTGCCGTCCGGTCACGTCTTCGTCCTTGGTGACAATCGTTCGGGCTCCATCGATTCCCGCAGCTACGGCAGTGTCCCGCTGGAAAACGTACAGGCTACAGTGGTGTGGCCGCCGGGGAGGTAGTCCATGGGTCCGGCCGAGGCGCCTAGTCCCAGCCCCAGGCTGGGGCTATTTTTCTGTCTCTTTCTGCCTGTAGTTGGCTAAGCCCCGGAGGTGATGCCTTGGGGGGCCATGCCTTGGGGCCCCGTCCGCGTTGCGGTCGGGGCCCCAAGGCTGTTGCTGGCGTTGCTTCTTGGTTCTACGGCTGAGTCAGCGGGTGGCGATGGACGCCGTCGCGCTACCTCCCCTGCTGGACTGGACCATGACGCGGGTAACCTGCTGGGCGGGGCCCGGTTTGATCTTGTAGGACCAGGCACCCAGGGTGTCCACCTGAGCGGTGCCGATCTTCACCGGCGTGGCGGCGTTGGAGACGTCCCAGATCACGATGGACGTTGCGGGAGTCAGGATGGCGGTATTGCCCGCCAGGGTGGAGGTTCCCGATATCCGGAGTTCGCTGCCCCTGCGGTGGCGTGAGGCGGCGTCAATGGTTACTGAGTCATTCTGAATCGTCAGGTCAACCCAAGCTTCCTTGGTAGTGCCGTCTGCCCCTGTCGTCACCAGCTTGATTCGGGCTGGGCCTTGCGTCGGGGGAGCCTTCGGCGCCGAATCTTGGGTGCTGGCCCACAATGGAACAGCGACTGTGGGATTGGGTGCGGTGGTGCTGGAGAGCGTTACTGTTGGCCCGGTTTCCTGGCTCCACTGATACCCGACCTCGCCTGTTGACGAGCGCCCGTCGAGCTGGACGCTCGTGCCGCGGGCCGCAGTGGTCGATGATGCGGTGACCGCTGCGGTCAACGGTTCCGTACCTCCCGTGGAGCCGCCGCCTGGCCCGGTCTCAGTGACGGGCCCCGGATCCGGTGCCGGAGTCAGGGGATCGAGCCCGGGCTCCGTAGCACTGCCGCCGGCTACAGTGACAGCAAGAGTTGCGGCGTTGCCTGCATCATGCTTCACGGTAATGGTCGCCGGTGGCGCCTTCACCGGGATCGAGGCTTCAGCAGGTGCGCCCTCCGTCGCCGGAGCCGCGAGCGTGCCCAGACCGACGACCTCGAGCGGGTATCCGACCGATGACGTTGCCGCGACCTCCAGCTTTGAGCCGTCGAAGACAGCTTTGGTGATGGAGATGCCGCTTGGCTTGCTCACGTTGATGGTGCTGCTGCTGGCCGGCTTATCCGCGATGTTGGTGATCTTGACGGACGTCGGAGCGTCCCCGGTGAACTGGATCCGGGCGTAGTAGCGTCCCGAGTCCGGGTCCGTGACCATCGGGGTCAGCTTGAACTTCCCGTCCTGGCCCTCAACCTGCAGCTGCGCGGAGTTGCTGCTGCTGGCGAAGACGTCTATCATGCCGCCGTTGAGCACTGCCGAATCCGCGCTGACACCACTGTTCGTGGCGATCTTGCCCATCAGTGAGAACTGGTCAGTCTCAACGTTCAGCCCGCCGCCACTGACGGAGAACTTGTTGTAGCCGAAGGGGCTGCCCGTCACCGTGTGGTCCTGGTTTGGGTCGCCCAGGTACCCCTCAGGAGCGCCGGTGTCCCATTTGAGGAAGGGCCCGATGTTGCTCTTCAAAGCGGTGGTGAAGTTTCCAATGGCCGGCGAGATGTCTTCCACAAGTTTTCCGTCGCCGGCTCCGTCGGTATCTATGGTGATGGTGCCGTACGGATGCTGGAAGGTCAGGGTCTGGTTGGCCGGACCGCCCTTGACGACGATGCGCTGGCGCCCGAACACGACTTGGTCGCCGTCCGTCACAGAATTCGAGAACGCGGCTTCCAGGCCGAGCACCAGGACCGCCTGGCCACCGTTTGGCAGCTCCAGTTCGGATCCGGCCAGCATGTAGAAGGCCTCGTCGGGGAAGTTGTCCGGGAATGAGATTTCTGCCGCTTCGTTTGGAACATCGCCGGGGAGGAAGCCACAGAGCGGGTTTTGGGCCTCCAGGCACAGTTCGAGGCGCGTGTGGTTCTTGTCTTCGTACCAGGAGGGGAAGCCGTAGGCCGAGTTGACGGGGCCGACGGCGATGATACCGCCGGGATTAGTTTGCGTTACCTGGGTAGCCGCAACCGCGGACCCGACGCCGGTGGCCGTCAGCAGGACGGCGACTGCCGCCGCCACATTTCGGCGTTCGAACAGGCTGCGGCCAAGACGAGTTGCTGAGGCTCTGCGTCGCCCGTGTGGGTGATGCACGGAACCGTTGGGTGGGCTGGCTGCCATGTCGTCTCCTAGGAAGGGGGATGTGGATGGCAATCAGTATTCGTTTCCCCCGTTGGGGAAACCTTTGGCGACGTTGGGACGAGTGGGACTCACGGGGTGGCCGCGTTCAAAGAGACGGGGCCGTCAACAGCAGGCAGTGCAGAACGCCCGACGCGTCCACGATGATGTGGATAAGGAAGAGCCGGCAAGCGAGGATCTCCTGCGCGCCGTTTTTCAGGGGGCCCGAAGTGGGGGGGCAGCTCTGGACATGAGCCGCTGGCCGGGGCTCAGTTCTACAACGGCGGCAACGGGCGAGGGCCGCCTCCTAGTCCTTCCCCTTGGCCTTCTCTTCTTCGGCTTTGCCCTTGCCGAGTTCCCCGTCCTTCTTTTTACCCTCGTCCTGTGGCTTGTCGTCTTGGGGCTTGTCTTCTTCGCCGTCCTGCTGCGACTGTGACGGCAGCGGACCGGGTACTTCAGTCGGGGCAGGGGCGGCAGGCCCTGGCGGAATCGCGGCCAGCGCGTCGCTGCGGACGAGGGTGACGGCGTGGAGGATGCGGGCCTTGCGTTCCGTGCTGATTTTGCCTTCCGATGCTGCCCGTTGCACGTCAGCTGCAAGGGTGTCCAGCCCTGTCAGGGCACCAGCGTAGTCGCCGGCGGCCAGGGCTGCGCGGACGGCTACTACCTGCTCCTGCAAGGCGGCGCCTGTACCGGTGTCCAGGTCCAAAGGGGCGGCGCATCCCGGGACGGCGAGGGCGGCCGCAAGGATCAGGACGCGGACGGGTCGAAGGCG
>NZ_JAPSHJ010000108.1 GCF_031179985.1 Arthrobacter sp.
CCACCGACGCTACTGTCAAACACATCGACGCCCGATGCCATCGCCGCATAAGTGTTGGCCAGCGCAGTATGGCGGGTCTCGTGAAGGTGCGCCCTCAACTGCAGGTCGGTTTCCTCGCGCAGCTTGGCGAAAGTCTCGCCCACCTGCCACGGCACGGCGCAGCCGATCGTATCCGCCAACGCCACCTCCGCCAGGTTCGCGCGACCAATTGCACTGCGGACGACGTCGAGGGTCTGTTCGATCGGGACGTCACCCTGATAGGGGCAGCCAAAAGCGACAGCCGCTGTGACACTGAGCGGAATGGATGCCGAGGCAGCGATGTCCGAAACTTCCTCCAGAGCCGCGAGCGCTGCGGAAACAGTGGTGTTCTGGTTGGCTGTGGCGAACGCATCGGTCACCGGGAGCACATAGTTCATCTCGTCCACCCCGGCGTCGACAGCGCGTACGGCACCCCTGGTGTTCAGTACCAGGCCGATATAGCTCACGACGTCGGTGCGCGGCACCGCCGCCATCACGGCGTCGGCATCGGCCATTTGGGGAACCGCTTTGGGATTCACAAAGCTGACGGCTTCGATCCGCTGAGCACCCATCTGGATCAGCTCTTTGATGAGCCGGACCTTGTCCTCGGTACTCACAGGGGTCTTCTCGTTCTGCAAGCCGTCGCGCGGGCTAACGTCCACGATCGAGACCGGCCTGGTTCCATTGGCAAAAGCCATCAGATTGCTCCTTCGCTTCGCGCCTTCTGCAACTCTTCCTCGGTGAGGTTCAGGAGGCCCTGGTACACATCGGCGTTGTGGGATCCATGCACCAGCGGCCCGTTCCAGCCAATCCGGCCGGCAGAGCGCGTGAGCTTGGGGACGATTCCCGGCTGGACCACGGTGCCCAGCTCGTCGTCAGCCACTTCCACGAGCATGTCCCGTGCTTTGAGCTGCGGGTCCTCGAAGATATCTTCAACGGTGCTCACCGTGCTGTTCGGAACACCGTGTTCATCGAGCAGGCGAACCAGCTCGCCGGCGGAGTAGTGGACCGCCCAGTCGGCGATGATGCCTTCAAGCTCCTCTTGGTTGCGACCCCGCTGCGCATGATCGCGATATTTCGGGTCCGCCGCGAGGCCGGGCATGCCCATCGCTGTGGCCAGGCGCACGAAGACCGAGTCCTGATTGGCCGCTATGACCACCCACTTGCCATCGCTGGAACGGAAGATGTTCGACGGCGCTATCCCCTTGAGCCCCGAGCCGCTGGGTCCGGGGACAATACCGGTCGCGGCGTAGTCGGGCACGGTGCTCTCCAGCAGTGAGAAGCACGCCTCAACGAGCGACACATCGACCACCTGTCCGGTCCCCCCGCGGGCATCCCTCCAGTACAGTGCCAGCAGGATCCCCTGCAGGGCATACAGCGAACCAAGGCTGTCTCCCAGGGAGATACCGGTGCGGGGAGGCGGCTGATCGGGGTAGCCGTTCAGGTGTCGCAAACCGCTGCGTGCCTCGGCGACGGAGGCATAACCCGGTTTTGACGCTTCCGGACCGGTCTGCCCGTAGCCGGAGACCCGCGCAATGATGAGGCCGGGATTGATCTTCCACAGCTCTTCAGGGCCGAAGCCAAGCTTCTCCATGGTGCCCGGGCGGAAGTTCTCGAGAATGACGTCGGCTTCCTTGCAGAGCTCAAGAAAAAGTTCCCGGCCGCGTGGGGCTTTCAGGTCCATCGTGACGCACTTTTTGCCGCGGGACTGGACCGACCACCACAGAGGGCGGTCGTTGACCCGCGCCCGGCCCCATTCGCGCATGGGATCCGGCCGGTTCGGGGATTCGACCTTGATGACTTCGGCACCGAAGTCCGCCATCTGCCGTCCCGCGAACGGGCCGGCGATAAGAGATCCCAGTTCGAGGACGCGCACGCCGGACAGCGGACCGGCGCCATCGCCTGAGGCTTCTGTCCTGGTTGCGTTGCCTGATTGCGTTTCTTCAGCGTTCCCGTGGCCGTTCTCGTCCGCGGCGTCCTTGCCACGGTTCACTTTGCCGGTTTCGAAAACCTTCATCAATCTCAACTCCTGATTCCTGACGGCGGACCCAGCAGGCGCCGTACACACCTATCGAGGTCGAAGAGCTCCCCGTCGTACAGGAACCAGTATGCACTCGCGGATTCATATTGTGAACCTCAAATCACGATATGGGTACCGCTTCGGAGGGAAGACTCCCTCCGATCAACCGCGTCGCCTCAGCAGCCGCAGCAACCACGGGCTCTATCCAGGAAGCGCACACGTCGTAGGGCATCCTCATGGTCGGCCCCATCACGGTGAGCGCACCGTAGAGCTCAGCCTGCGGGCCGAAGATCGGAGCGGACAACCCGCTGGCCCCGGAAACCCGCTCTCCGATGGTGATGGCAAAACCGTCTGCACGGGTCTTCGCGACGGCAGCATCAAGGCTTGCTGCGTCCGTGATGGTCTGGTCGGTCATCGACTGGAGCCCTGACCCGTAGACCCTCTCCGCCAGGTCGGGATTCCAGGCGAGCAACACCCGGCCCGCCGAACCGGCATGGAGCGGCATGATATGGCCAACGTCGACCGCCCTTCGAAGAACCCGCCGGGTCTCAGCCAAGGCGACACACACCCTGCTCCCTTGCGATTCCCTGAAGATGCAGACCGTTTCACCCAGCTCATCCCGCAACCGCCGCACCAGGGGAGTCAGCAATTCCAGGAAGTCGAGGCCCTGCCGGGCGGGCGCTGCCCAGTGGGTCATACGTATTCCGATCCTGAACTGGTCATCACGTCGGTCGAGCATTCCCTCCTGCACCATATTGGTCACCAGGCGCTGCACGGTAGAGTGCGGCAGCCCGGTCTCCGCTCGTATCTCGGCAAGGCTCATCTCAGGCCGCACCAGCGAGAAGGCATCCAGGATGGACGTGATCTTCTTCAGCACCAGCAACGGGGCGGCGGCATTTTCGGTAGGGCTCATGACTCGATCCTAGGTTCCTTCTTCTCTCAGGACGGGGCGCCCGACTGTTTGTAAACCGCTTGTAGTGTGACGAAGCTTACTGCTAGCATGGCGCTCACTATATGATAATCAACTCACAATGTGGTTAGCGGGAGAATAGCAATGACGCAGCCCTCACAGCCTGAATCTTCGAAGTATGCGGTTGAACTCAACGCATGCACCAAGGAGTTTTCAACTCCCGGCGGTGGATCGTACTTCGCTGTCCGGGACATCGACCTCAAGGTTGAGCCGGGACGGTTCGTTTCCATCGTTGGGCCGACGGGATCGGGTAAGTCCAC